>CAWCDM010000001.1:0-15797 GCA_963794185.1 uncultured Alphaproteobacteria bacterium
CAATGCTGAGCTGCATCAGCGCGATCACATTGGCGACGCACGACATGGCCCGCGCGGTCGCGTTCTACCATGCGCTCGGCTTTGTGCTGAAGTTCGGTGGACCCGCCGCAAGCTTCACCAGCTTCAATGCGGGCACCGGCTATCTGAACCTGACGCTGATGTCCACGGAGCGGACCTGGTCCTGGTGGGGTCGCGCCATCTTCTACGTCGACGACGTCGACATGCAACACGCGCGCGCTCTGTCGGCCGGTCTGACGCCGGATTTCGCGCCGCGCGATGCAGCGTGGGGCGAACGGTACTTCCATATCCGCGACCCGGACGGACATGAGCTCAGCTTCGCACGGCCGCTCTGACGCGCCCCGCGGCCAGCACCCCAGACGGGTTTTCTGTCCGATGCCGGCTAACAGTGCCCTGATGTTGCTTTGTCGGCTCTGCCGATCTTGATCGCGTTGACAAGGCCCTCCGTGCCATACGCAAGACCCTCTGCAGGGCAGGCGATGAGGTTCCAAAGCCTTCACCGCCGGTCCCCGGTGGGAATCGGCTCATGCTCGATCCTGGCTACATGACTGGCGAGATTATCAACGGTACTGGTCATGGCAGCCACCACCGCGGAATCTCCCGTGCCTGCCATGGTCTCGACCAGCGACGTCCGCTCGGAATACAGCTTCGCGCGCGCCGTTCCTTTCGTGACGGTCCAGTCGGCAACCAGAACAATCTGCCTGTCGGTCCGCGCATCGAAGGTCTCTATGTCAACCACGACCTGCAGGGCCGATGGCTCGGCGCGTGACGTCGTCGTCACAGTCATGAGCGGCAGGCGCACCGCCAATGCCGCGGCAAACGCACGGGTGACGCCAACCGAGAGGCGTTCACTCCAGCGGCCGGTTCGAACTCGGCACCACCTGACCGCCGCTGCGGATCAGGATGTCCGTGGTATCGAGGTAGTCAGGAATGCCCACGCGCTTTACTTCGACGACCGGCAGCCCCGCTTGCGGTCGCGTGACAGTCGTCGCTGCGGCTGCGGTGCCGAGCACATAAAGGTCGGGCGTCGGCCCGGCAAGGCCGCAGGCGGCCAGGGCAAGGCCAGCGGTGCCGAGCGGGACCAGGCATGCTGCCCGTAGACGACCCGATAAGCTGCGCCGGCAGGGTTCAATCTGGCTCATGGCACCGTCTTGCCCGTCAGCACGGCGCTCGGGTTGCGCTCCAGCGTGCGCGCGAAGCTGCGCAGCGAACTGGCGCTGTCAGCGAGGTCGCGCGCCGTCGCCCCAAGGTCTGCACGGAACTGCGACCTCGGCGCTGCCAGGCTGTTGAGTTCGGTCAGCATTAGCTCCGCCTGGCGTGCCGCGCGGTCGGAGGTGGCCAGTATACGGCCGAGTTCGGTGCCGCGCGCATTGAGCTGATGGCGTGCGTCAGCCACCAGAATATCGAGCTCGTGCAATGTGGCGGAAGCATCCGCCTGGACCCTGCGCACCGCTTGGTCGGTTGTCTCCAAGGTCCGCGCGGCGGCATCAGTGCTGCGCTGCAAGCCTGCGGCCAGCGGATCCAGCGTGGCATCAATACGAGCGGCGAGTTGGCCCACCGTCACGAGTGCATGCTGTGCGGTCTCGACGAGAGCGCGCAACGGCAATTCTGTCAGTTGTATCTGCAACCGGCGGAAGTCGTCGGACGGCGCCGAGGGGATTTCTGGCACCCCTTGGATGGCGCCGACCAGTACGGCCGGCGTAGCTGGACGGAAGTCGAGGTCCACGCTCATTTGTCCGGTGAGGAAGCCCTGCGACACGAGTTGTGCGCGCAGTCCGAGGTCGACCATCCGCTGATTGACCACCTCGCTGTTGTTGAGCTTCCCCTCTTCCCATGTGATCCGGTCGGGCTCGATATCCAGAAAGACCGGGATGCGCGCGGTCAGGCTTTTGCTGTGAAAGCTGAGCGCAATGCGCGTTACGGCGCCGATGCGCACCCCGCGAAAGGTGACCGGCGCGCCGACATCGAGGCCCGCCACCGAGCCGTCGAAGAAGACGACGGCGGTCGATGTGCCAGCGAACAGCCGCGTACCGCCAAAAAACATGACCGCGGCAAGGCCGAGGGCCAGCGCCCCCAGAATGAAGCCGCCGACGAGAGCGGGTCTAGCAGTGGTCATCACGACTCTCGTTCGGTGTTGCGGCTTGCGACTGAGTGCGCGCCATGAAGGCGTGCACCGTCGGATGATTGCACCCATCGCACAGCGCCCTCGGCGCGCCGTGGGCGATCACCGTCCGCGTCTCGCCGTCGAGGAAAACGCCGTCATCGCAGATGGCGAACAGGCTTGGCAGGTCATGGCTGACGATGACCACCGTGGCGCCGAGACCGTCCCGCAGTTCCAGGATCAGATCGTCAAGCCGTTCCGCACTGATCGGATCCAGGCCCGCCGAAGGCTCGTCGAAGAACAGCGTGGCGGGGTGGAGCGCAAGCGCGCGAGCGAGGGCCGCGCGCTTCTTCATCCCGCCTGACAGCTCTGACGGCATCTTACCGCCGGTTCCGGCCAGCCCGACCAGCGACAGTTTCAGCTCCACCAGCATCCCGATGGCCGCTGCGTCAAGCCGGGTGAACAACTGCAGCGGCAAAGCAATATTTTCCGCCACCGTCATCGAGCTCCAAAGCGCGCCGCTCTGGAACAGCACGCCGAAACGGCGGCCAATCTCCGCGCGGCGGGCGTCAGTCGCCGCCCAGTAATCTTCGCCGTCCACCAACGCAGCGCCGGCGGCAGGGCGATGAAGGCCGATCATCGCCTTCAGCACCGTGCTCTTGCCACAGCCACTGGCGCCCATGACTGCAAAGACGGAATCCTGGCGGACCGAAAAACTGATGTCGCGCAGAATGACGAGATCACGGTCCAACCGGTGCCCTCGACGGTGCCGCCGGATGCCTGGGTCGGCGAATGGCGTAATACCAAGTGACGATAAGCTTGATTCTCCGGCTGGTGCACCCCGTCATGGCGGGCGAAGGCCCGCCATCCACGTCTTTGCTGATCCCAGCGAGGAAAGACGTGGATGCCGACCTCCGTCGGCATGACGATGAGAGCGGCGTTCGAGTGTCAGCATCAAGGCGGGTTGGTATAACGGCGACAACAGCATAGCCCTGCGCGCCGTCGGCCCAAGTCTGACGGCATCCGGGAGTGCCTTTTTGGCCATCCGCCCACCCTGCACTCAAAGAACGGCCTGGCAGGCCCAATCTGGGCGATATGAGCGGCACGGCCACGCCGAAAGGGTACACCGTCGTATTCGCTGGAAAGGACCCGGCCGACTGCCGCGTGACGCTCACGCTGCTGCCGCCGTTTCTACTGGCGGGGGACAACATGAACTGTGGCGGGATGAACGTGTCATTCACGGGGGTGTATCGCAAAAGGTAGGCTGCTCAGCCTGCCAAGCCGCAATCCACTTCACAGCAGAATTTCGGTCGCGGTGCAGCAGCGCCGAACTCGCACCGCGGAAGCATAAGGCACGGGATGCAGCGGCCGTATATCGGCAGCGCAGCGCATGGTTCGCTCTGTCCGCTGGCTGCATTGCACACCCCGGCGAGGGATCACTCGGCCGATATCCTAGAACACCACCGCGATCCCGATCCCGCACGCAGCCAGCAATCCCAGTGCCACCACCGGCGCGGCACCCAATCGTGCTCCGGAATACGCGACCGCGTACGCCGCCTTGACAAGGTTGTTCGATGACGTCGCCACCAGGATGGCGCCCACGGCCACGTTGGTGGTGATTTGCGCCGCCTCCGGCTGCGCCAGGTTCAGCACGAGCGGGTCGATGTCCGATACGCCGATGATGGCTGCCAATGCATAAATGCCCGCTGAACCGAACCGCTGGGTCGCCCACGACGATGCAATCGACACAGCAACGAACAGCACGGCGAATGTCGCTGCCGTGGCGAGTTCCAACGGATTCGCCGGTCCGCCGGCAGGCCCCTCGTCGCGCGGCCGTGGGCCGCCGATCCAGTGCCATCCCAGCGCCAGCGTGGCCCCCAGCGCGGACAAGGCCACCAGCTTCGGGGCCAGCGCCAGCGCCAGGGGCTGGTTGAAGACTGCAACGATGATCAGCAGCCGCAGATACATCACGGCAGTCGCGAGAACGATGCCGGTTTCGGCCTGCCGCACCGAATTCGGTTCGACGCGTGCCCGACGTGCCAGCACCAGCGTCGTCGCGGTGGAGGAATAGAGACCGCCAAGCAGCGCCACCAGCAGCCCGGCGCCGCGCGGTGCGACATAACGCTGCAGCAGATAGCTCGCATAGGAGACGGTGCAGACTGCCACCACCGCGAGCCAGACCTGATGTGGCGTGATGCGGGTCAGGTCCGTCACCGGCGTATCCGGCAGCAGCGGCAGGATGAAGCCGGTGAGCAGCAGGAACCGGCCGGCATTGACAATCTCGGTCAACTCGACGCGGCGGGCGAAGCCATGCAGTTCCTGCCGCGCGGTCAGCAGGAGCACGGCTGCGACCGTGGCGCCGACTGCGACCCAGTATGGCTCGGCCAGCACCACGGGACCCAGAAGATAGGCCAGCATGTTGCAGATCGGCACCATCAGGCCGACATTGGGGAGCCCGTCGGCGTCGGTGTCCCCGAGATGGCGCCAGTAGTAGCAGGTGAGCCAGGCACTCAACGCCAGCAGCCCAGCGCTGAGTGGCACCAGGTGTGTCGGATCCAGGCGGTAAAGCAGGGCGCCCGTCAGCGCCAGGAGCGGGAAGCTGCGGATGCCGCCTGGCCGCTTCTCATTCGATCGCGCGTGAAACTCCTCGAACGCAAGGCCGAAGAAGAACCCGAGACCGAGAAGCAGCAGCAAGCCGGCAATGGGGGGAGCGACCGTCATGCGACAACATACGGTGCGACGGATCGAAGTCGAACAGTGGCCTTCGCCGCTCCCTGGGCTATGGTGACGCGAACCAGGAGAGGAGGCGGCGATGCCCGACGGAACCGATCTGTTCGATATCATGCAGACGACAAGGTCGATGCGGCGGTTGAAGCCGGATCCGGTCCCCGACGCGCTGATCCGAAAGATCCTGGAGGCAGGCGCGTGCGCGGCGAATGGCGGCAATACCCAGCGCTGGCGCTTCCTCGTTGTGAAGGACCCGAAGATCAAGCAGGCGGTGCAGACCTGGTACAAGCGCGCCTTCGACGAGGTGGTGGGGCCGCGCTATGCCACCAGCGCCCCGCCGCCGGGCGTCACTCCGGAACGTTACAAGCGTCAGCATTCCGCGGTGGAATACCTCACCGAGCACTTCCACGAAGCGCCGGTCTGGATCGTTGCCTGCATCGACGAGGGAAAGGCTGCGCCGACGCGCTGGTCCGGCGCCTCGATCTATCCGGCGGTGCAGAATATGCTGCTGGCGGCGCGCGCGCTTGGTCTGGGGTCGACGCTGACCACGCGGCACCTGCTGTACGCGAAGGAGGCGGAGGCGGCGCTCGGCCTGCCGGAGGGCGTGCACTCCTATGCGATCCTGCCTATCGGCTATCCGATGGGCCGGTTCGGGCCAGTCGGTCGCGGCGCGCTCGCGGACATCACATATCAGGACAAGTGGGGGCAACCCTACGCCGCGTTGAGCTGAGGGAGACGCGCATGCCAAGGATCACGCCCGTCACGGGCAAGGACGATCTGGCGCCCGAACACCAATATGTCTTCGACCAGGTCATGCAGGTGTTCGGCCGGATCCGCGGCCCGTTCAGCGTGCTGCTGCACAGCCCGAAACTGGCCGAACGTCTGCTGCCGATGGTGCCGTTCGCCCGCGACGGCACCATCGTCGAGCCGCAACTGCGCCAGATCGCGGTGCTGGCCGCGGTGCGCGAGCGCGAGGCGGATTATGTCTGGGCTGCTCAGGTCGATGCATCGCGCCGCGTCGGCCTGCGCGAGCCGGTGATCGACCTGCTGCGCGCCAAGGGCGACCCGGCCGCGCTGGCGCAGGACGAACGCGACATCGTGACCTACACACGCCAGCTCATGCGGACGAACCGCGTGGATCAGGCCGTGTTCGACGCGCTCAAGGAGCGGCACGGCGTGCAGTGGCTCGTCGAGCTGACGGCGGTGGCGAACTTCTATGTTGCGCTCTGCGGCGTCGTCAACGCGTTCGAGGTGCCGGCGCCGCCGGATGGCGACCGGTTCGCCGGGTAGCGATTGATACCTGCCGGTGTTAAGATCGGCGCAGAGGAGCACCCATCCATGAACGCGCCCGTCCATTTCGACCCGACCGAGGATGCCTACGCGATCCCGCTCGACCAGATCGACGTGAGCAACCCGAAGCTGTACCAGGACGACATCTGGTATCCGTATTTCGAGCGCCTGCGCCGGGAGGATCCGGTCCACTACACGAAGGATGGCATGTACGGCTCGTACCTGGTCGGTGACCAAGTACAAGGACATCATGTCCGTCGAGACGAACCATCATACCTATTCGTCCGAGGCGATGCTGGGCGGCATCTCGATCACTGACCGGCCGATGGAATACCGCCGCGCCAGCTTCATCTCGATGGACCCGCCGAAGCACGACGAGCAGCGCAAGGTGGTCTCGCCGATCGTCGCGCCGATGAACCTGAACAAGCTCTCGGCGACGATCCGCGAGCGCGCGGGGAACATCCTCGATGCGCTGCCGCGGAACGAGACGTTCGACTGGGTGCAGCACGTTTCGATCGAGCTGACCATCCAGATGCTGACGACGCTGATGGATTTTCCCTTCGTCGATCGCCACAAGCTGGTGTATTGGTCCGATTGCGCGATCGCCGATGTGAACGCCGGCACTGTCGTTGATTCCGAGGCGAAGCGGTTGGAGATCCTGACCGAGGCACTCGATTGCTTCACACAGATCTGGCAGGAGCGTGCGAATGCGGAGCCGCGTCCGGATTTGATCTCCATGCTGGCGCATGGCGAGTCCACGCGCGATCTGATCAACCGGCCGCAGGAGTTCCTTGGCAACCTGACACTGCTGATCGTCGGCGGCAACGAAACCACGCGCAACTCGATTTCCGGCGGCGTGTGGGCGCTGAACCATTTCCCCGAGGAATACCGCAAGCTGCGCGAGAACCCGGGCCTGGTTCCGAGCATGGTGCCGGAGATCATCCGCTGGCAGACGCCGGTGATGCATATGCGGCGCACCGCGCTGGCCGACGGCGAGATCGGCGGCAAGCAGATCCGCAAGGGCGACAAGGTTGTCATGTGGTACGTCTCGGGCAACCGCGACGAGGAGGCGATCCCGCAGGCCAACGAGTTCATTATCGACCGCGCGCGTCCGCGGCAGCATCTGTCGTTCGGCTTCGGTATCCACCGCTGCGTGGGGAACCGGCTGGCCGAGATGCAGCTGGGAATTCTGTGGGAGGAGATCCTGAAGCGCGGCATGGTGGTGGAGACGATGGAGGAGCCGAAGCGGGTCTACGCCAACTTCATCCGCGGCATCGCCTCGCTGCCGGTGCGCATCGCGGGGTAAGCCCCGATTTGAGACGCGCGATGCAGCGCATCGGTGTTCTTGGAGCCGGTTTCGCCGGTCTCTGGAGCGCCATTGGAGCAGCTCGCAAACGCGACGAACTTGGTGTCGGGCTGAGCACGTCGAAATCCTGCTGATCGACCGAAACCCCTGGCATTCCATCCGCGTCCGCAATTACGAAAGCGCATAATGTTGACGGCGATCAGCTTCTCCAGCTCGGTCGCCGCGTTCTGCAGCAGGCCGCCACTGAGCGATATGCCGGCGTTGTTCACCAGCACCGTGATGGTGGGATCGCCGGCAAGGCGGGATTCGATCTTCGCGACATCAGCATGGACGGTCAGATCTGCCGGGAGCACCTCGACGGTGTGGCCGGTCTCTGCGCGGAGCCGGTCGGCGATTCCCTCCATCCGCGCCGCGTCGCGCGCGACGAGGATGAGATCGTGCCCGCGATGCGCGAACCGATCGGCGTAGACGGCACCGATGCCTGAAGACGCCCCCGTGATGAGAGCCGTGCCCTTAACGTTGTTTGCCATGGCTGATCTCCTTGCGCCCGAAGGATGCCGGGTCGCTTGCAGTCAGAATGGAGACGTCACTATCATGATGCAATGCACGTCGAGAGATATTCTGCCGGGGCGTGGCCGGAGCAGCATCGACCATTCATGTCTGACATGAGGCCGCGACCAGCAAGCCGTGGGGTGATCGGGCCAGACACGGTCTTGGCATGGAGAGGGGGCCTGCGACGAAAGCACTAGCCGAACACCCGTCGTCCGGCCTTCCAGGTTCCCAGCACGACTCCCTCCAGCGCGCGGCCATCGAACGGGGTATTCTGCGCCTTGCCGGGCAGCTTGCCCGCCTCGACCTGCCACACGCGGTCGGGATGGAACAGGCAGAGGTCCGCCGGCAGGCCCTTGGTCAGCCGGCCACCTTCGATGCCCAGCAACTTCGCGGGCCGCGCGGTGAGCAGCTCGATCGCCTGCCCAAGGCTCAGCGCGCCGTTGTGGACCTGAACCAGCGTCACGCCGAGCAGGGTGGCAAGCCCCGTGCCGCCGGGGGTGGCCTGAGCGAAGGGCTGGCGCTTGTCGTCGGCGTCACGCGGCTGATGGTCGGACGCGATGGCGTCGATCGTGCCATCGGCCAGTGCCGCCACAACGGCCAGCCGGTCGGCCTCCTTCCGCAAAGGCGGCGACAGCTTGGCGTAGGTTCGAAAATCGCCGATGGCCGTCTCGTTCAGGTCGAAATAGGGCGGCGCGGTATCGCAGGTCACGACGAGCCCATCGGCCTTCGCCTGCCGGATCAGCGCCAATGCTGCCCCCGTGGACACGTGTGCGAAATGCACCGCTCCGCCGGTGAGCGCCGCAAGCCGTATGTCGCGCGCGACCAGGATGGCCTCAGCGGCGGCCGGGATGCCGGGCAAGCCGAGCCGGGTGGCAAGTTCGCCCTCAGTCGCCGCCCCGCCGGCGGCAAGCGAGGGCTCCTCGGGATGCTGCACGATGCGTGCGCCGAAGCCACGCGCGTAAGAGAGCGCGATCCGCATCAGCCGCGCCGGGCCGATGGCGCGGCTGCCGTCGGTGAAGGCGACCGCGCCCGCCTCGCGCAGCAGGCCCAGTTCGGCCAGGTCCTCGCCGCGACATCCGACGGTGACGGCCCCGTAGGGCAGGATGGTCAGGCTGCCGGTCTCCTCGCCGCGGGCGCGCAGCAGGCGCACCAGGGCGGGGTCGTCGATCGCGGGCAGCGTCTCCGGCAGGGCGGCGAGCGTGGTGATGCCGCCGGCAGCCGCCGCCCCGGCTGCGGAGGCGATGGTTTCCCGGTACTCGTAACCGGGCTCGCCAAGGGCGGCCCGCATGTCGATCAGGCCCGGACAGAGAACCGCGTCGTCTTCGGCCACCACGACCACGCCATCTGGCCGGCCGAGCCCGGGGCCGAAATCGACGATGCGCCCGTCGCGCACCAGCAGATCGCCGTGCTGGTCGAGACCTGACGCCGGGTCGAGCAGTCGGACGCCAGTGAACAGCGTGTCAGCGTTCATTCCGACCGTGGCCGCGCGCCAGCGTGTCCAGCACGGCCATGCGGACCGCCACGCCCATCTCGACCTGCTCGCTGATCACGCTGCGCTGCGGATCGTCCGCCACGGCGCTGTCGATCTCCACGCCGCGGTTCATCGGCCCCGGATGCATCACCAGCGCATCGGGCTTCGCGAACGCCAGCTTGGCCGCATCCAGGCCGAAGAAGCGAAAGTACTCGCGCGCGCTCGGCACCAGTCCGCCCTGCATCCGCTCCCGCTGCAGTCGGAGCATCATCACGATATCGGCGCCGGCCAAGCCACGCTCCATGTCGTGGAACACTTCCACGCCGAGCCGCTCCGCCTCGGCCGGCATCAGCGTTGGCGGCCCCACCACGCGGACCCGGCTGCCCATGGTGGTCAGGAGGTGAATATTGGAGCGTGCCACGCGCGAATGCAGCACATCGCCGCAGATCGCGACCGTCAGACCGGCGAGCCGGCGCTTGCGCCGCCTGATCGTCAGCGCGTCGAGCAGGGCCTGGGTCGGATGCTCGTGCGTGCCGTCGCCGGCATTGATCACCGCCGCGTCGACCTTCTGCGCCAGCAGGTTGGGCGCGCCCGACTGGTCATGCCGCACCACCAGCAGGTCGCAGCGCATGGCGTTCAGCGTCCCCGCCGTGTCGAGCAGGGTTTCACCCTTGTTCACCGAGGAGGTCGAGACCGACATATTGATCACGTCCGCCCCCAGCCGCTTGCCCGCCAGCTCGAAGCTGGTGCGGGTTCGCGTCGAATCCTCGAAGAACAGGTTGATCAGGGTGCGCCCACGCAGCAGGTCCCGCTGCGTCTTGCCCGACCGGTTTAGCAACACGTAGCTCTCCGCAAGGTCGAGCAGGTGGCCGATCTCGGGCGGATGCAGCCCCTCGATCGCCAGCAGGTGCTTTTGCCGGTACGACACGAGCCTTGGTCGCAGAAACCGCCCGTGGCCGTCAACGCCTGGGCTGGCGCCGCCCCGCGGCCTACCGGTCGGTCAGCCGCAACTCGATGCGGCGGTTCTTCGCGTAGGCGTCCGGCGTGTCGGCGGGATCGAGCGGTTCGTTGTCGGCAAACCCCGTGGCGGCGAGATGCTCGGCCGGCACGCCATCGGCGATCAGCAGCTTCACCACGGTGATGGCGCGCGCCGTGGACAGCTCCCAGTTGGAGGCGAACGGGAAGCCGGGCCTGATCGGCTGACGGTCGGTATGGCCGTCGATCCGCATGATCCACTTGACGTCGGGCGGTATTTCCGCGGCGATGTCCTTGATGGTGATCGCCAATGCGGTGATGCCGGCCTGACCGGCCGGCGTGAGCTCGGCGCTGCCGACCGGGAACAGCACCTCGCTCTGGAACACGAAGCGGTCGCCGACGATCTGGATGCCGGGGCGGTTCGCCAGCACGTCGCGCAGCTTGCCGAAGAACTCGCTGCGATAGCGCTGCAGCTCCTCCACTTTCGTCGCCAGCGCCATGTTCAGCTTCTGCCCGAGATTGGCGATCTGGGTGTCCTTGTCCTTGCCCTGCGTCTGGGCGACATCCAGCGCCTTGGCGACCGTGGTGAGCTGGGCCTTCAGCTCGTCAACCTGCCGGTTCAGCAGCGCGATCTGCGCGCGGGCGGAATCGCCGAGAAGCTTCTCGCTGGAAAGCTGCGCCTCGATCGCGGCGCTGCGCTGCGCTTCCGTCATCGTGCGGGCAGCCTGCTCCTGCGCCTGCTTCTCCAGTTCGTCGCGCAGCGCGGCGAGCGCCCGGTTCTGCTCTGCCAGCTTCGCGAGATCGGACAGCCGCGCGCTGATCGTCTCCTTGTCGGTCTTCACCGTTTGGTCCAGTTCCGCGATCTGCTTCTGCATCTCGGCAAGCTGCGCCTGCGCCGATGCAAGCTGGCGCCGCGTGTCCGCGAGCTGCGTGGCGACCCTGGCGGTCTCCTGGCTGGCGGCATCGGTGCGCCCGGTGGCAGCGGCAAGGTCCTTCTGCAGCCGTTCGGTCCGCGCCGCGCCGGATTGCAGCTGCAGCGCGGCGTCGGCAAGCTGCTGCGACAGCTGGGCGCGTTCGAGCCGCAGGGCATCACGATCGGCCGTGGCCCGCTCGGCCTGCTCCTTCGTCGCAGCAAGCTGCTGGGTCAATGCGTCGCGCGCGACGCTCGTCGCTGCCAGGTCGCGGTTGAGCTGCGCGATCGACTGCTGCAGATCGGTGCTGCGGGCACGCTCCAGGGACAGCATATCGCTGACCTCGGCAAGCTGGCGGTTGACCCGGTCGAGCTGCTTGTCGCGTCCCGTCAGCGCGACCGAGAGGAAGGCCTGCGCCAGCACGAACACCAGCAGCACGAAGATGATGACCATCAGCAACGTGGACAGCGCATCCACGTAGCCGGGCCAGGGAGACAGCCCGTTGTCGCCGCGCCGGCGTACTGTCAGGGCCATGGCTATTTCTGCTCGTCAGCCAGGGCGGCGACCGTCCTGGTCAGGATGCGAAGGTCGTTGCGCAGCTCAGCCGTGGCCTGTGCGCGGCCCTGCTCAGCATCGGCCAGCAGGCGCTGGAGATAAAGCTCGATGTTGCGCAGATGCCCGCGCGCCGCATCGTCGAAGCCAGCATCGCGGCGGTGCTCGGCCAGTCGCTGCAACGCAGGCGCGATGGCCGCCTGCGCCTCTGCTATGCGCAACATCAGGTGCTGGCTGGTGCGCATCGCATCCGACAGCGTGGCGATGTGCTCGGTGAGCGCCAGCACCGCCTGGTTCGCCTGCGAGCGGCTGTCCTCGCCGCGCTGCAGGATGCGCTGGAGGTTCTCCATGTTCTCGGCGGTCTGCTCGAGCAGCGCCTGTACGTAGACTGGGATCGAGCCCTCGCCTTCCGCCAGCACCCCCGACGAGAGACGGGTCAGACCTGCCAGCCACTCCTCCAGCTCATTGAAGAAGCGGTTCTGCGCCTGGCCCGCGGTCAGATCGAGGAACCCCAGCACAAGCGCGCCGGACAGGCCGAACATCGAGGCGGAGAATGCTGTGCCCATGCCGGCGAGCGGCTTCGCCAGGCCCGACTTGAGCTGCTCGAACAGCGCGTTGAGGTCGCCCGAACCGACCGACATCGAACCGATCACGTCGGACACCGCGCCGACCGTCTTCAGCAGTCCCCAGAACGTACCGAGCAGACCGAGAAAGATCAGCAGGCCGGTCATGTAGCGCGACAGCTCGCGGCTCTCGTCGAGGCGTGAGGCGATGCCGTCCAGCAGGCTGCGCATCGCGCCGGCGGAGAGCGTGAACCGCGCCAGATCGGTGCGGCTGTGCTCCTCGCGTGCGGCCAGCATGTTGGCCATCGGCGCCAGCAGCTTCGGCGACGGCAGCGCGCCAAGCCGGGGGCGGGCGGTCTGGTATGTCTCCAGCCAGGCGACCTCCGGCGAAAGCCGCAGCACCTGACGCAGGTTCCAGCCGACGCCGATCAGCGCCACCAGCAGGATCAGGCTGTTGAGGATGGGATTGTTGGCATAGGCGGTGAGCAGCACGGGCGACAGCAGGGCGGCCACGAGCAGGACCAGCAGCAGGAAGACGCCCATCCGGACCAGATAGGTGTTCGGCCGCGTCATTGTTGTCGGCTCGGTCGGGCAGCCGGCGCTTCGGCTGGCGCGCTGGCCGGGATCGAAGGCGCGTTGGCGCCCAGCACGGACAGGTCGACCCGGTCGGCCGGCGCGTCACTCGCCTGTGCGCCAAGCGCGCGGACATAAATCCGTGTCGAGCTCACGCCGTCCGCTATCAGCGCGCTGCGCACCGCGAGCGCGCGCGCCAGCGAGAGACGCCGCGCGGTGGAAGGGTCTTCCGGCGTGCCGGCCGCATAGGCCACCACGTTGAAGCTTATGCCATCGCCTTGCGGCCCGTTTTTGACGAGGTTCTGGATGGCGGTCGCGCTTGCGGGGCTGAGGTCGGACTCGCCAGGACCGAACGTTACCCGAAGTCCGGCGCCGGCCGCGCTGGCCGCGCTGGTCGCGGTGTCCGAGATCGGCGGTGGCGGGGGTGGCGGCGCCTGGGCGGCGGGCGGCGGCGGCGGGACCGGTGCAAGGGCGATAATCGGAGGTGGCGCCTCCGGCAGGGTCGCAGCCGGTGGCGTGGGTGCCGCCTGCGGCGCAGGTACTGGCTGTGGCGCTGCCGGCGTCTGGGTCGCAGCCGCAGTCGGAGACTCGGGCGCCGGCGCCTGTTGGGGAGACGATGGCGTGTTCAGTTTGGCGGACGCCGCGGGCCGCTGCGCGGGCTTTGGCGGAGCCCGGCGCGGCCGCGCCTCCGGCCCCGGCGATTTGGCACCAGGCAGGGCATCAAGCGCGTGCAGATCGACCGTGACCTGCGCAAGCGCGGGCATGGCCGCGCAGAGCAGCCCGGCCAGCATGAGAGTGACTTGCCACATGTGACGAGAATACATGGGACAGGCGACGGAAAATAGTGAACGCGCTCGTCATCCGGCATCGCACCCCGGCTCGGCGAGTGGGGCATCGGGATAACGGCGATGCCAGCGAAAAGCCTTCTTCTCCCTTTGCGGGAGGGGGTCGGGGGAGGGGGAGGTTACCATTTCCTGTGCGCGCACTTGTGCAGATGCCTATGGGGCAGGTCCCGGCTCTGTGGCCGGGCCGGACTGGTGGCCTCTGGCGATTCCCTGAAGGACCGCCTCGGTCAGGGCCACGTGGAGGTGCGGGTTCGCCGCGACGACATCGCCGGCATCGAGCGGGTCCTTGCCGCTCGGGTCAGTGGCGAAGCCCCCCGCCTCACGCACCAGCAACAATCCGGCCGCCATATCCCAGCGCTTCAGCCCAAGCTCCCAGAACCCGTCGTAGCGACCGGCGGCAACCCATGCCAGATCGAGCGCCGCTGCGCCGAAACGCCGGATGCCGGCGACCTGCGGCATCAGCAGCCCGAGCGTGCGGGCAAACGCCAGCCGGCGATGCGGCGCGACCGCGGCGAACGGAATGCCGGTGGCGAACACCGCATGCGCCAGCTCGCGCCGCGCCGAGACGCGCAGCCGCCGCTCGTTGACGAAGGCCCCGACGCCCTTCTCCGCCCAGAACATCTCGTCCACTGCCGGCGCGTAGATGAGGCCCGCCGCCAGCTCGGAGCCGCCGTCCGGCAGCCGGCGCTCCAGCGCGATGCTGATCGCCCAGTGCGGAATGCCGTGCAGGAAATTGGTGGTGCCGTCGAGCGGATCGACCACCCAGCGCCAGGCCCAGTGTTGCGAGCCCGATGCACCGGACTCCTCCATCAGGAAGGCATAACCCGGACGCGCCTTGTTCAGTTCCTCGCGCAAGGTCTGCTCCGACGCGGATATCGGCCTGCGAGACGAAGTCGGACGGCCCCTTCACCGAGACCTGGAGCTGCTCGACCTCGTTGAAGTCGCGCAGCAGCCGCTTCGACGCCTTCTGCGCGGCGTTCGCCATCACGGTCAGGTGCGCGGAGAGGCGGAGCGCCACGACGTCGGGCCTTCAGCCCTTGGCGCGCTCCACGTAGCTGGCGTCCTCGGTCTTCACGACGATCTTTTCGCCGGTCTCGATGAACGGCGGCACCGAGGTCTTCACCCCATTGGAGAGCCGCGCCGGCTTGTAGGACGAAGCGGCGGTCTGCCCCTTCACCACCGGATCCGCCTCGACCACCTCGAGCACGACGGTCGCCGGAAGATGGATGCCCACCGGGTCACCTTCCACGAGGTCGATCGTGACTTGCATGTTGTCCTGCAGGAACGGCGCAAGGCCGCCCAACAGGTCGAGCGGAATATGCGTCTCCTCGTATGTCTCCGGGTCCATCAGCACCATGTTGGTGCCGTCGGTGTAGGAATAGGTGTACTCCTTTTCCTCGGTCATCAGCCGCTCGACGGTATCGGCGGTGCGCCAGCGCTCGTTGGTCTTGTTGCCCGACTTGAGGTCGCGCATTTCCACCTGGATGAATGCGCCGCCCTTGCCGGGGGTGATGATCTGCTGCTTCAGCACGGTCCAGCGACGGCCTTCGTGCTCGATCACCTGTCCGGCGCGGATCAGGTTCGCCTGCTGTTTCATTGTAAATGAGCCTGTGACGGGTTGCCTTGGGGGTGCCGGCTTCTAGACCGGGCCGGCGGGTCGGGCAAGTTTATGCCGGGCTCGCGGCGATGGCCTCACTCATGCTAGGGTCGGCGCCATGAGCGCAGTCCTGCAACGGCCGATGAGCCTGGCGGATTTCCTGGACTGGGAAGAGCGGCAGGAGCACCGCTACGAATTCGACGGCTTCCACCCCATCGCCATGACGGGCGGAACACTCGGCCATGAAACAATCTGCGGCACGCTGCGCGCTGTGCTGTATCAGCGGCTGCGCGGCAAGCCATGCCGGCCTGGGGTC
>CAWCDM010000002.1:0-44832 GCA_963794185.1 uncultured Alphaproteobacteria bacterium
TGCGTGCAGAAACCGTTGCTGGCCCCCGCCTTCGCAGGGACAAGCTTTGTGTCGCGCCCCGGTATCGTCCACCGTGACCCGGGCTGCCGTTTCCAATCCGGCGCGCAATACGTCGCGCGCTTCGGTACGGAAATCGTCCTGCCTGGCGATCAGCAGCCGCATCACCTGCCGCTTCGAGATGCTGACGCCGATCGCCTGCAGTTGCGCCACCAGCCGAGGTACCGTGACCTGCCCCTCGTGGTTTTGGGCCAGCACAAAGCGGCGCATCTTCGGCCCGAAGTGGCCACTGATCCCGGGCGGCAACGACGCGATCACCGTGCGGCCATCCGGCGTTACCCAGCGCTCGCGCCGATAGCGGATGACCTCGACCCGCAGCATCAGGTCCTGCACCACGAAGTCCTCGTAACCTTTGAGGCGCGAGCCAGCCGGAACCTCTGCCTGGAGGATTTGCTCTTCAACACTGACCTTCGGCACCAGCTTCCCGCGGCGGCGCCGACCGCCACGCTTGCCTATCGGCTTCGGCGTGGTTCCCTGCTCCATGCCGCTCGGCTTGATCTGTGGCCGTCCCTTCAGACCTTTCAGCCGAGCGATCTCCTCGCGCAACTCCGCGATCATGCGCCTCTGATCCGCGTTCTCGCTCAGCAACTGCAGAACAAGCTGCTGCAAGTCGGCGTTCGACAGGCCAGAAATCTCGGGCGGAGCGGTCACAGCAACGTTGAATCGAACCGCCCCGCGTCGGCGCAAGCAAAATCTCAACCCTCGCCCGGGCTTTTGCCCCTATTGCGCGAGGATCTGCTTGGGCACTGATATACCTAAGCCGGCAGAGCCGGAACCTAAAAGGCAAAGCCTCTCACTCGGCCGTGCGGGCAAATTTGGATGTTCCGCCGATTCCCATCCGCCCGATTGTTCCCGCATCAGCGGGTGCAAACGATAAGAACCCTGTAGGTTCAGGCCATTACGGCACGCTCAGCATTGCACCACGGCCGTGCGATCGCAACGAATTTCTACGCAGAAAGCGGCAAGAGTTGGGTGATAAACGACTACGCTTTTCCCCAGACAGAGCTGTGGAAAAGTGGCCCCGGTGGGGCAGTTGCCCCGCATCGAAGGCAAGGACCACTGGACAACGGGACGCCCGCGTTGGTTTGTTCATGTCCTACAGACGTTGGTGTTCGGTATCACCCTGGGCGAGCGAGCCATGACAGACGGACTGAGCGTGCTCTATCAAGAGCTGCTGAGCGGCGCCTATGATTGCGTGGATCGCATTGTTCTGAATGGCTACTTCGGCATGGGGCATAGTCCCGGTGGTTTCCGTGTGTGGTGGCGGGCGCTCACGGGATCGGACGAGACCCTGGATAATGCCCATCTGATGCGGTTGGCCGGCCGGTTCAGCCGGCGCGTGCGCGGCTATGCCAGAGCGCACGACATTCCAGTCATCGACTGCATCGCAGGGGAGCGCAAGCATGACGTGGCCGATGAGCATCTGGCCAAGACAGCGGTCACCGAAGGTTTGTTCCTGGTTCTGGTCGGTCGAGCCGAGGCACCGGTATGGCACGTAGCGGCGAATTATCACCTTGAGAGGAAGAAGCCTGGTGCGCGGCGATCAAGGTGAGAACGCCCGACAATCAAGGTGAGAAAGCGTTCTGTCGCTCCCGACGCAGGGAGGGCGAAGCCCGACCGGAGGCGTGAGCGACAGAACGCCTGGCCTGAAGTCCCGCAGGGGAGCGGATGGTCTGGTGATCGCGACCGGCTGGGTATGTGGATGGATCTTCTCACACAGGGATCCGTCCATTGCCCGGTCGCCATATCACCGATCACCAGATGAGGCGTTACATGACGTTCCGACAGACAGATGGACCAGCAGTATCAGCCGCGAAGGCATCAATCAGCACGGCCACCGGCTATCGCTGCGAGCAAAACCACCGGCTTCCGTCATCCTATAAGAAGGTGCGGGGCCGTCGTCGTCCAGATCCGCTCGCCCACTTCTTTGACGCCGAGGTCGTGCCGATGCTGACGGCGGCGCCGGACCTCCGCGCAGTTGCGATCTTCGACGAGATGCAGCGGCGCCATCCGGATCTGCCCGCCGGCGCACGCCGCACCCTGGAGCGCCGCATTCGTTCATGGCGGGCGGTTCATGGCGCAGATCAGGAGGTGATCTTCCGCCAGGTCCAGGAACCTGGCCGCATGGGGCTGTCGGATTTCACCGACATGACTGACCTCGGCGTCACGATCGCGGGCGTTCGGCTCGACCACCGGCTCTATCACTTCCGGCTCGCCTATTCGGGCTTCGAGCATGGGCATGTGATCCTCGGCGGCGAGAGCTATGTCGCACTGGCCGAAGGATTGCAGAACGCGCTTTGGGCGCTCGGTGGCGCCCCACTTGAGCATCGCAGCGACAGTCTCTCGGCGGCGTTCCGCAATCTGGACAAGGATGCACGCGAGGATCTGACCCGACGCTATGACGCGCTGTGTGCCCATTATGGGATGCAGCCGACCCGCAACAATCGCGGTGTCGCGCATGAGAACGGCGCCATCGAGAGCCCCCATGGCCATCTCAAGAAGGCGGTCAAAGATGCGCTGCTGATGCGCGGGGCCGGCGACTTCGACGATCTCACCAGCTATCGCCACTTCATCGACGAGATCGTCAGCCGCAAGAACGCGCGCCAGGCCAAACGCATCGACGCCGAGCGTCCCGCGCTCCAGCCTCTGCCCGGGCAGCGGACCTGCGATCACGAGGAGACGGTCGTCACCGTCACCTCGTCGGGCGGCTTCACGCTGCGAAAAGTGTTCTACACGGTGCCCTCCCGGCTGATCGGCCATCGCCTGCGGGTCCGACTGTACGACGATCGCCTCGACGTGTTCATCGGTGGCACACTGCTGATGACGCTTGCGCGTGGGCGCGCCAGCGCCGCCGGCAAGCACGCACATGTCGTCGACTATCGCCATGTGATCCACGCGCTGCGGCGCAAACCCATGGCGCTGCTCAATCTCGTCTATCGCGACCAGCTATTCCCCCGCGAGGCCTATCGCCTGACCTTTGAGCGGTTGCTCGAAAAGATCCCGGAAAAATCGGCGTGCCGTCTGATGGTCAATCTTCTCGCGCTCGCCCATGAGCGCGCATGCGAGGCCGAACTCGCCACACTGCTCGTCGCCGATCTCGCGGCTGCCCAGCTGCCCGACATCACCGCGCTGCGCGCACGCTTCGCGCCGGATCCCGCCGCGCTTCCCGAGATCGTCGTCCGTCTCACGCCGCTGATCGACTACGAGGCGCTTCTCGGTGTCGACATGGGAGAGGCGGCATGACCCAGAATATCGACGGTGCTCGGCTCACGCTGATGCTCAACGACCTCCGGCTGCCCGCGATCAAGCAGGATTGGTCGGGTTTTGCCGAACGCGCAGATCGGGAGAGCTGGCCCGCGGCACGTTTCCTCGCCACGCTCGCCGAGCACGAGATCGCCGAACGCGATCGGCGTCGCCTCGCCCGCCATCTCGCCGAAGCACAGCTTCTGCCAGGAAAAACTCTCGACAGCTTCGACTTCAACGTGGTGCCGATGATCTCCAAGGCCCGTGTCCTGGCGATCTGCGCCGGCGACAGCTGGATCGACAAGGGCGCCAATCTGCTGCTCATCGGCGGGCCAGGCGGAGGGAAGTCGCATCTTGCCTCCGCCATCGGCCTCGCGCTGGTGGAAAACGGGCGACGTGTCATGTTCTCCCGCACGTCCGATCTGGTTCAGAGGCTGCAGCTGGCGCGTCGCGAGCTGGCGCTGGAGGCGGCCATCAATCGGCTTGATCGCTTCGATCTCCTGATCCTCGACGATCTCGCCTATGTCAGCAAAGACCAGGCCGAAACATCCGTCCTGTTCGAGCTCATCAGTGCTCGCTACGAGCGCCGCTCCAGCTTGATCACAGCCAATCAGCCGTTCGGAGCATGGGGCAAGGTCTTCCCCGATCCTGCCATGACCCTCGCCGCCGTCGATCGCCTCGTCCATCACGCTACGATCTTCGAAATCAACGTCGACAGTTATAGACGGCGCGCCGCACTCGAGCGGAAAACCAAGCGCGCCGGACGACCACAAAGCTACGCGACAATCAACGACCTCGACGCTGTGTCGCTCCCCGACAATCAAACCAACATTTAGCTCTTGCCAGCGGCAATTATACCGAACATTATCGTGTCGCTGCGATCATGAATTTCTCACCTTGATCGCCGTGCTTTCTCACCCAGATTGTCGCGCAATAGAAGCCCTATGTGAACCACTATTCGTTTCATATTCTCGACCGTGACTGGGGGCATGTCACCATCAAGATCAGCGGGCATCCACCGTTCCCCGCACAAGTGATCTTGAACCGCCATGAATACGTCGCCTGTCAGGCGCGCAAGGCGGGCATCGGGTTCACCAAGGAAGCAAACTGTTTCACCGCCATCGCTGACATGTCTCGCTTCGCGAAGATCGCAGAGACCTTGTCCGAGCCACGGACTGTAGGGCGATTGAGCGAGGTCTGTGAGCGTTGGATTTACCGCTCCTGTTTGTGCTTCGCGCTCGACTTTGAGGAACAGAAACGCAGCGGATTTCGCTACCACTTCTCCAACTATCAGATGGAGTACAGCCGAAATCCGATCTTCACGGTTGGCGGGCGCATGGAGCAAGTGTTCCAGGCCCTGATTGATCGCAGCCGCGCACCGCTGGACCTGAAGACGATAAAGACGATCCTCGGAGACAAGGGCCGGCCGAAATACCGCCCACGAAACATGAAGGCGGCCGAATGGGAAGTCGCGGTCGAGAGACCTACGTATGATCTGACGGTCTTCATGTGAAATCGCGCAATAACGACCCCCCTGAGGGGGGTTTTTCGCGTCCAATCGCGACCCCTCTGACGTTTCGTCAGTGTTCCCTTCCTGTGGCCAGTGTTGGCCGGGAGGGGCTGGTGGGGATGATCGGCGTGGACAAGATCGGGGAAATACGACGGGCGTTTTTCGAGCGGCATTTGCCGATCAAGGAGATCGTGCGGACGCTGTCGGTGTCGCGTGCGACGGTGCGCAAGGTGATCCGCGGGGCGGCGACTGAGTTCAGATATGAGCGTGGCGTTCAGCCGGTGCCAAAATTGGGCGAGTGGGTCGAGGTTTTGACCGCGATCCTGGAGAAAGAAGCCAAACTGCCGCGGCGGGAACGGCGGTCGACGCAACGGTTGTTCGAAGAGTTGCGTGGTCATGGCTATGACGGTGCCCACGACAGCGTGCACCGGTTCGCCAGGGCGTGGCGGAACGAACGGGCGCGAGTTCCGGTGCAGGCGTTCGTGCCGCTGAGCTTCGCGCCCGGCGAGGCGTATCAGTTTGACTGGAGCCACGAGACGATCACGCTGCAGGGCCTGCCGCTGACAATCAAGGTGGCGCACATGAAGCTCTCGCACAGCCGGATGCCGTTCGTGCGCGCCTACTTCCGTGAAACCCAGGAATTGGTGTTTGACGCGCACGACAAGGCGTTCGTGTTCTACGGCGGGGTTTGCCGGCGCGGCATCTACGATAACATGAAGACGGCGGTCGAGGCGATCTTCGTTGGCAAGGCGCGCCAGTACAATCGCCGCTTTCTGCAGATGTGTTCGCACCATCTGATCGAGCCGGTGGCCTGCACGCCAGCCTCGGGGTGGGAGAAGGGACAGGTCGAGAACCAGGTGGGCAATCTGCGCGATCTGTTGTTCCGCCCCAAACCGCGGGTGAAGAGCCTGATCGAGCTGAACGCCTGGCTGGAAGATCAGTGTATCGCCTACGCCCGGCGGACCAGCCACCCGGAGTTCAAGGACCGGACGATCTGGGAGGTGTTGCAGGACGAACGGGCAAGTCTGATGGAGCTGCGTGGACCGTTTGACGGCTTCGTCGAGAAGGCGGTGCGTGCGACGACGACGTGCCTGATCATGGCCGATCATGATCGCTACAGCGTCGACGCCAGGGCGGCCGGCCGGATGGTGCTGGTGCGCTCACATGCCGAGCGCATCGTGGTGCTGCTCAATGACGCGGTGGTGGCCGACCATCCGCGCCAGTTCCGGCGCGACCAGGTCGTCTACGATCCCTGGCATTACCTGCCGGTTCTGGTGAGGAAGCCCGGTGCGTTACGCAATGGCGCGCCGTTCAAGGACTGGGATTTGCCACCCGCCCTGGCGCGGATCCGCGGGAAGCTGCAGCCGCATCCGGATGCCGACCGCCAGTTCGTCAAAGTGCTTGGCGCGGTGCTCGACCACGGACTGGCCGCGGTCGAGGCGGCCTGCGTCGAAGCCCTGGATGCGGGCATCGCCAGCGGCGACGTGATTCTGGCCGTACTGGCACGCCGGCGGCAGCCCGCGGCACCGCCCAGCGTCACCACGCCCGATGCGCTGCGTTTGAAGATCGAGCCCGTCGCCAATTGCGGCCGCTACGACAGCATAAGGAAAGTCGCCTGATGGAGCGCCATGAGATCCTCGAGGCGATGACGGAACTCAAGCTGTACGGCATGCGCGCCAGCTTCGACGAGATCGCCGGCAAGGGTCTCGGCCGGCGCGATGAGATTTTTCCCCTTCTCGCCAGCTTGATCCGCGCCGAACGGACCCACCGGCAGGCACGCTCGATCAGCTATCGTATGAGCGGCGCCAGGTTCCCGGTGCTCAAGGATATCGGCAAGTTCGTCTTCGCCGACACGCCGGTCGATGAAGGACTGGTCCGCGAACTCGCCACCGGCTCCTTCCTGGACGCACGGCGCAATGTGATCTTCGTCGGCGGAACCGGCACCGGCAAAACTCATCTGTGCATCGGCGTCGCCGCGGCGGTCGTTCGCGCCCGTGCGAAGGGTCGCTTCTTCAACTTGGTCGATCTCGTCAACCAGCTCGAGCAGGAGAAAGCCGCCGGCCGCACCGGTCGCCTCGCCGAGAAACTGTTGGGTTATGATCTCATCGCCATCGACGAACTCGGCTACCTGCCGTTCAGTCAGCCGGGCGGCCAGTTGCTGTTCCACCTGATCAGCAAACTGTACGAAAACACGTCGTTGCTGATCACGACCAATCTGGCCTTCGCCGAATGGCCGCAGGTGTTTGGCGACGCCCGGATGACCACCGCCATGCTCGATCGCCTGACACATCATTGCGACATCATCGAGACCGGCAACGACAGTTGGCGCTTCAAGAACCGCAATTGAAGCGTGACGTAACGCTTCGGAGTGGAAATATGCCACGCAAATCGATCGGTGAAACCGCCATGACCGACGCCGAACACCAGGCCCCCTATCGCGCCGCGCGCGCGGCAGGCGCGCCGATCATCCGTACTCGCCGTCCGGCCGATCATCGCAGCCGGGCGAAGCGCTGGGATGACGACGTCGCTGGTCTCGTGAAGGCACAGACTGAGTATGCAGCCTGGCTGGACAGCTTGCCGGACAACCTTCAGGACAGCGCGACCGCTGAGGCGCTGCGCGCGATCTGCGATCTCGACCTCAGCGAAATTCAGGCGATCGTTCCGCCGCGCGGCTTCGGCCGGGACTGATCATCACCCTCCAACGCTTACCCACGTTACCCACAGGAGCCTCTCGGAGCACCCCCTCCTGCGCCCTTCGCTCCACGCAACGCCCGGCGGCGCTGCGCTACAGGTGCAAGTCCTCCTATGCCATGACGCCGATAAGCCGGGGCAGCACTCGAAGGGGGGTCACGATTGGACGCAAAAAGGGGGTCGGAGTTGGAAGCGATTTGACACGTATTGTTCGGGAATTCGCAGATGGCGACGCCGTCGAACTCGCCAAAGGCGATGTAGTAGCTGTGCAGCCTGCCACCGAAGCCCTCGACGAGTGCCTTTGCCGCGCCAGTGCGATCATGCGGCTTGCCGACGAGCGCCTTGGCCGAGGCGTTGGTAAACTGCCAACGGATCAGGAAGTGGGACATCGCGTCCTCCGTGTTTCGGTGTGTTGTGTTCCGACGTTCGGCGACGATCATTATTCGAACTGCGGTACGGGCAGCGGTCAGAGAGAGTCGTAAAGTCATCTCTTGAAGAAACGCGGGCAGAAACTGTATGAGGGCCCAATGCACAGGGGCAGCGGCATTACAATCGGCGTCTTCGCGGTTCAGGGTCTTCATGCGCAGGCGAAGCCATCGGTCTTCTACATCGCAGAGATCGACGTGACGAAATCTGATGCCCACGTGAAGGAATGAGCCCCGAAAGCTCAGGCAACGATCAAGGCAGGTGGCGGTCGCTTCCTGGCCGCTGGATCACGCGTAACGTCCAGTGAAGGCGCCCCTCCAAAGTCCCGCCTGGGCCTAATTGCCTGGGACAGCATCGAAAAAATCCAGTGCCGGCGTGATTCATCCGACTATCAGGCAATCCGGCCAATCGGCGAGATTTACGCGAAGTTCCGTGCAGTCGCCGTCGAAGGCATGCCGCATTTGCTCCGGCATTCGACGGACGCAGATGACTTGAGACCGGTGCAATAGGTCCCCTCGGTCCCCTTGCGGCAGGGATATGAGGACGAGCACCGCCAAACTACGCCGCAGCCGTCGCCCGCACCGACCGCGGCTTCGGCAGCTCCTCCGTCGACAGTGACTCATGCGCCAGCAGTGCCGCTGCGCCCTCGTCCAGTTCCGCCCGGTTCACCTTCAGGATACCCACTGCCCGCGCCAGCGCGCCCTCCAGATGCGAGCGGACCGCCACATCGATCTCGTGCGCCGTCTCGTCGCTGAACTGGCGCGGCCGCCAGAACACGCCAGGCTGGTTCAGGAACTGCCCCTGCTCGGTATCCCACGCCACCGGACCCAGCCGATCGTCCATCCCGAACCGCAGCACCATACCGCGCGCGATGTCGGTCGCCTTCGCCAGATCGTCCGCCGCCCCGGTGGAGATGTCCTCGCCCAGCAGGATCTCCGCCGCGCGTCCCCCCATCAGCACGGTCATTTTGTCTTCCAGCTCCTGCCGGCCCATCAGGAACCGGTCGTCCGTCGGCCGCTGCAACGTGTAGCCTAACGCGCCGATGCCGCGCGGGATGATCGACACCTTCTGCACCGGATCCGTCCCCGGGATCGCCAGCGCGACCAGTGCATGGCCCATCTCGTGGTACGCCACCACGCGCCGTTCGCGCGGGATCAGAATTCGGGAACGCTTCTCCAGCCCCGCGACGATGCGCTCCACCGCGCCGGTGAAGTCGTCCATCGCGATCGCATCCGCCCCGCGCCGCGTCGCCAGCACCGCGGCCTCGTTCGCCAGGTTCGCCAGATCGGCCCCGGTGAAGCCCGGCGTCAGCGCGGCGATCTCCTCCAGCTTCACGTCCGGCGACAGCTTCAGGTTCTTCAGGTGGATGCGCAGGATGTCCACCCTGCCCTTCTTGTCCGGCCGGTCCACCAGCACCTGGCGGTCGAACCGTCCGGCCCGCAGCAGCGCCGGATCGAGTATCTCCGGCCGATTGGTCGCCGCCAGGATCACGATCGCCACCGAGCGGTCGAACCCGTCCATCTCGGCGAGCAGCTGGTTCAGCGTCTGCTCCTTCTCGTCCTGCCCCGCGACCGGGCTCACGCCGCGCGCCCGTCCCAGCGCATCCAGCTCGTCGATGAAGATGATGCACGGCGAGGACGTCCGCGCCTGCTCGAACAGGTCGCGCACCCGGGCTGCGCCGACGCCCACGAACATCTCGACGAACTCGGCGCCGTTGGTCGAGTAGAACGGCACGCCGGCCTCGCCGGCCACCGCACGCGCGAGCAGGGTCTTGCCGGTCCCGGGCGGACCGACCAGCAGGATTCCGCGAGGGATATGCGCGCCGAGACGCGTGAACTCCTCCGGCCGCTTCAGGAAGTCGATGATCTCGTGCAGCTCCTCCTTGGCTTCGTCCACCCCGGCCACGTCGTTGAAGGTCACCTTCACATCCGTCTCGGCCACCAGCTTGGCGCGCGAGCGGCCCACCGACAGCAGCCCGCCGCCGAAGCCGCCGCCGCCGCCGCGTCCGCCCATCATTGCCCGCGAGGCGAACATCCAGATGCCGACGAACAGCAGCGGCGGCAGGATCCACGACAGCAGCGTGCCGAACGCACCGCTTTCGGTCGCGGTGCCGCTGAACTCCACGTTGTGCTGCGCGAGCTGTGTGGCGAGGTCGGGCGGCACCTGAACGGTGGTGAAGTCGGTCTTGCCGCCCGGCATGGGCTCGGTCAGCGTGCCGTGGAGCACGTTGCCGGAGATGGTCACCTGCTTGACCTTGTTGCCAGCGAGATATTGCTGGAACTGGCTGTACGGGATCACCTCCGACCCGCCGCCTCCGCCATTGGAGAACAGGCCAAGCGCGGTGACCACCAAGAGCCCCGCGACGGTCAGCCAGATCAGCGACGGAACCTGCTGTTTCGGCGGTGGCACGTGATGCCTCCCGGTAAAGCGGCGCCGAGCATGGGCTGAGGCCGGGCGGATATGCAACTGGCGGGTGGCGAGGTGCTGCGTGGCCGGCCCGCGAATCATTTCTTTACGACTGAGGACGATTCATCTGGATCGTGCAACAAGCGCATCCTCGCCAGGCGGAAGGACAAGACGACCGGTCCCTGGTTCCCGCGCCTCTGGGAGTTCCAGCCGTGTCAGTCGTCGCCAATCTTGGCAATGCCGCCAACACGGCAACCTTCAGCACTGTCGATACGCTTACTTCCGGATCGGGAGCCGATACCATCGCTCTGACCGCGGCGATCGCCAATGCCTCCATCGACCTGGCCGGCGGCAGCGACGTCCTCACCCTCAGCAATGCGACCAATTCGGCAACCATTGCCAATGTGGAAACCATCACCGGCGGCTCCGGCGCCGACACCATCACCCTCGCCAGCGCACTGACCACCGGCATGTCCGTGGATCTCGGCGCCGGCAGCGACAAGCTCACCCTCGGCAGCGCCGCCAACACCGGCAGCCTCAGCAACGTCGAGACCCTGATCGGCGGCGCCAACGCCGACACCATCACGCTGATTACCGCCGTCTCCAACGGCTCCGTCGATCTCGGCGTCGGCAGCTCGCCGCCGGCGGCAACACCCTCACCCTCGCCGCCGGCGGCAACACCCTCACCGTCGCCAACGTCGAGACCCTCACCGGCGCCGCAGGGGCCGATATCGTCACCCTCGCCGCCGCCACCTCCAACGCATCCATCGACCTCGCGGCCGGAGCCGACAAGCTCACCTTCGGCGCCTTCGCCAACTCCGCGACCGTCGCCAACGTCGAGACCGTCATCGGCGGGTCCGCCAACGACACCATCACCCTCAACACCACCGCCTCCGCGGTCGACTTCGGCGCGGGCAGCGACAAGCTCACCCTCGCCTCCGGCGGCAACACCATCACCGTCAGCAACGTCGAGACACTCGCCGGCAACACCGGTGCCGACATCGTCACCCTCGGCGCCGCCGCCGCCAATGCCTCCATCGACCTCGTCAGCGGCGTCGACACCCTGACCTTCGGCAACTTCGCCAACTCGGCCACGGTGTCCAACGTCCCCAGCATCCCCGGCGGCTCCGGCGCCGACACCATCACACTCGCCAGCGCCCTGACCAACAGCATCACGCTCGATCTCGGCGGAGGCAGCGACAAGCTCACCCTCGCTGCAGTCGGCAATACCGGCAGCGTCAGCAACGTCGAGACCCTGGTCGGCGGAACCGGCAACGACACCATTACATTGAAGACAGCCACAGTGAATGGCAGCGTCGATCTTGGCAGCGGCACCGGCGACACGCTGCAACTGGCCAACTTCACCAACCGGGTGTCCGTGGCCAACACGGAGACGGTGTTCGGCGGTTCAGGCGACGACACCGTGGTACTGACCGGCTCCAATGCCAGCATGGTCATCGGCGGCGCCGGCATGAACTTCATCACCGGCGACACCGGTGCCGATGAGTACGTCCTCGACCAGAACAGCGCCGGAAAATCGAGTACGGCAATGAACTTCAGCTCCGCAAAAGGCGACAAGATTGCGCTCGACACGAACGGGAGCTCGATATTGACCACTAACGCATACGATCTCGGCGGTGCCGCGCTGAACGGTTCTACCAACCTCCAGGCGGCGGCCGACGCGGCAACGCGTATGACCGTCACCGAGGCGACCGGTGGAAAGGGCGGTTTCATTTACCAACAAAACACCGGTGAGCTGTATTACAAGGCCGACGGAAACTTCACGGCCGGTGGCGGCGGCACCATGGTTGGTATCATCGACAGTGCCAGCAACACTCCTTGGGTCTACGACGCCACCAAGTTTATAGAGGTCTAGCAGCAACTACATGACAGAACCGGTTCGGGCCGCCAGGCAAAATGCAAGGAAGACGGTTCCGACCGGCACTGCTGCAGCGTTCGCCGCCTGGCAACGCGGTGACCTGAAGTTGGCGGAGCGGGCATGCCGGGCCGCTCTCCTGCATGATCCGAATGACCGTTCCGCCACGCGTCTGTCCGGCGTCCTTGCCACCGGGCGGGACGGCATGCCGAGGCCTTGGATCTCTTGCGCAGCGTATGCGCAGATTCGGAGGACCATTCCAACCTCGGAGCCGTGCTTCGCGCGCTCGGCCGGCACGATGAAGCCGAGGCGGCCTACCGGCGGGCCATCGCGATCAATCCACGGAGCACCGCAGCTCACTACAATCTTGCCAACCTGCTCACCGATCAGAACAGGTGCGCCGAGGCAGAGGCTGCAGTGCGCTGCGCCCTCAAATTCCAGACCGATTATCCCGCGGCATGGAATGCACTTGGCATACTGTTGCAGCGCGGAGGTAAGCTGGCCGAAGCATCGCAGGCATTCCGCCGCGCGACGCAACAGGCTCCTGCGTGGGCCGAGGCGCACATCAACCTTGGCTGCGCGCTGCTTGGTCTGGAACAACGCGACGAGGCGATGGCCGCATTCCATCAGGCATCGGCCTTGGAACCCACAAATGCCTTGGCGCGAGGGAACCTTGGCGCACTGCATCTACGGGACTGTCAGCCGATGGCTGCGGAGTTTGCGTGCCGTGCAGCGGTAACGCTGGCCCCCAATGAGCATCGCTGGCTGACGAAATAAGACCCACAGCCGCATCCCGACCGGATGCAGCGGGTACTGTCCGATCTCGGCGTACTGCTGCGTGCGCAGGGGCGTCTTACGGACGCCGATGCGGCCTATCGGCGCGCGCTGCAACTGGATCCGACGCTGGTTACGGCACTCGGCAACCTGGGCAACCTGCTGGTGGACCAGCGGCGGTTCGCCAAGGCGGAGACGGTACTGGCGGATGCCATGGCGCGCGCGCCGGACCAGCCCCGGCTGCTGCGCAGCCTGGCACTCTGCCTGGTGGGTCGGGGCGAAGCAGGGCGCGCCGAAGCACTGCTGCGCCAGGCGCTGGCGATTGATCCCGACGATGCCGAGGCGCACGAAACGCTCGGTGCCTTGCTCGGCCAAAGCGGACGTCCGGTCGAGGCCGAAGGCCATCACCGCGCTGCACTGGCAAATAAGACCCAGCGCCATCGCACTCTGAGCAACCTGGCGGTCGTGCTGCAGATGCAGGGCCGACATGAAGAGACTGAGACATGCTGTCGCGAGGCGCTGGAATTGCGGCCGGACTATGCCACGGCCCACAGCAACCTGTTGTTCGCGCTCAACTACCGGGCAGACCTGCCAAGCGAGGCGATTTTCGCCGAGTACCGGAAGTGGGATCGCCGGCACGCGCTGAAGCTGGCGCCGCGACAGCCGGAATTCGCACTCGACCGATCGGCCGGGCGGCGGCTGCGTGTGGGCTACGTGTCGCTTGACTTCCGCCAGCATGCGGTTGCACTTTTCGCTTGGCCGATGCTCGCGGCGGACGACCGGTCGCAGGTCGAGCTGTGCTGTTATGCCGAAGTGACGGCGCCTGATGCCGTCACCGAGAAGTTCCGCTCTGCGGCCGACCACTGGCGCAGCACGGTCGGCCTGACCGATGAGGGCATGGCCGACATGATCCGCGCTGATCGGATCGATGTACTGGTGGGTCTCGCCGGCCATACGGCGGCCGGCCGCCTATTGGTGTTCGCGCACAGACCGGCGCCGGTTCAGGTGGAGCATCTGCTTGGCCATGGCTACACCTCGGGCCTGTCGGCGATCGATGCATTTCTCGCCGATGCAGTCCTCGCACCGCCAGGTGCGGAGGCGCTGTTCAGCGAGCGCGTCATCAGGCTGCCACGCATTCCACTCGCGTATGCCCCCCCTGACGGGATGCCGCCGGTCGCTCCCCTCCCCACCGTGGCGACGGGCTGCATCACGTTCCGCTATTTTGGCCGGCCGGAGCGGGTGAACGAGACGGTGATCGCCGCCTGGGCACGCATCATGCGTAACGTTCCGGGCTCCCGTCCGGTCCTGAATAGCCGTCCGTTCGGGGAAGCGGCATTCCGGGCGTTGTTCGCCGGCCGATTTGCCGCGCAGGGCGTTGAGCAGGACCGGCTCGAGATGACCTTCACCGAACCGCAGTCGAAGACCTGGACCGCGTATGGCGCGGTCGACATCGCACTCGATCCGTTTCCTCACAATGCCGGAACTACAACGATCGAGGCATTGTGGCAGGGGGTTCCGGTCGTCTCGCTGGCTGGCCGGCCTAGTGTCGGACGATTTGGCGCGATGATCCTGCATGCGGTGGGGCTTGATGACTGGGTGGCCGGCGATGTCGATGGCTATGTCGCGCGCGCCGGCGCAGCGGCCTCGGATCCGGGCGCGCTGGCCGAAATGCGCATGGCGCTGCGACCGCAATTCATGGCATCTCCGCTGCACGACGCCGCCGGTCTGGCCCGCGCCGTCGCGGCGGCCTATCGCATGCTGTGGGACGAATGGCGAACCGGGACGCAAATCTCACAGGCAGCCGAATGACTGCGGCGGCTTCGACATGTTGAGCATCGCGCCGTCGGCGAGCATCTCGCCGCTTGCCGACATCGAAGCGTCGGTGCGCGGCAGCCGCATTGTGATCGAAGACGATGTAACGATCAATTCATTCGTCAAGATCAAGCCGGTCGGCGGGTCGGGCGATGTGCTGATCGGACGCGGCACGGTGATCAACTCGGGCTGCGTGCTCTATAGCGGCAACGGAATTTCGATCGGCCGGAATGTGCTGATCGCGGCAAACTGCACGTTGGCGGCCACCAATCATGAATTCGTGGACCCCGACAGGCCGATCCGCGAGCAGGGGTTCCAACCTAGTCGTGGCGGGATCGTCATCGGAGACGACGTGTGGATCGGCGCCAACTGTGTCCTGTTGGATGGCACGGTGATCGGCAGTGGCGGCGTCATCGGCGCCGCCTCGTTGCTGCGCGGTGTGCTGCCGTCCGGCTGCGTTGCATTCGGCGTGCCCGCGATCGTGCGTGGCTGGCGCGGTCAGCAACGCTAAATTTACCGCCGAGGCGTAGAAGGAACGCGGGCAAAACGCATCGGTATTCATTTCTGTGTCCGTCCGCAGTCCACCGTTCATGATCCTCGGCGCCGGCGGCTTCATCGGCTCGGCACTTGTCGCCTGGCTCGAAAGCCGGGGTCACCTGGTTCATGCGGTAACCCGGAGTGCGCTCCCAGCACTGCTTGCGGGGCGCCGGCACTGCGGCCACGTCATCGTCTGCATCGGCCTGACTGGTGACTTCCGCAGCCGCCAGATCGAAACCGCAGAGGCGCATGTCGGCATCGTCGCGCGCTGCCTGTCCGAGCTGCGGCTCGAGTCCTTCCTGCTGCTGTCTTCCACGCGTATCTATCGCCGTTCAAGCGCAACGCATGAAGATGCGGCGCTGACGTCGCTGCCGGCGGACCCGTCCGACCTATACAATCTGACGAAGCTCGCCGGCAAGTCGCTTTGCCTCACGGATCGACGACAGGCGATCCGCGTTGCGCGTCTGTCCAACGTATACGGCCCCGGGATGCCGCACGAGACCTTTCTCGGCGAGGTCCTGCGCGAAGGCCGGATGACCGGCGGCGTGCTGTTTCGCCAGGGCCCCGGCTCCGCCAAGGACTACGTATCCGTCGCGTCCGTGGTCCGGATGTTGCCTGCGATCGCGACGGAAGGGCGTCATCGTATCTACAACGTCGCCGCCGGCCACAACACCAGCCACGCCACGATCGCCCAACGTCTGCGTCAAAGTCTCGGGTGGCAGGTGCGCTTCGAAGCCGAAGCCCCGACGGTGCAACTGATGCCGATCGACACGTCGCGAGCCGATGCCGAGTTCGGGCCGACGTCAAGCAGCCTTTCAGCAGATCTTCCTACGCTGCTGGCACGTGAACAGGAGAGCCAATGCTCACCATCGACGAGGCCCGCGGCTGCGTAGTCGTGCGACACGCGGACGGCACGACGGAAGAGCATCCATTCGACACGCCGCAGGCGTTCGAGGCGGTTTCGTCTGCGTGGCTGCGTTGCGGCTGGGACGCGAAATATGTCTACGGCTTCACCTGGCTGGGACGGCCGGTGATCCAGCTGCCGGAGGACATGATCCGCATTCAGGAGGTGATCTGGCGCATTCGGCCGGACTTGGTTGTGGAAACCGGCGTGGCCCATGGCGGCTCGCTGATCTTCTACGCAAGCCTGTTCGAGGCGATAGGACATGGCCGCGTCATCGGCGTCGACGTGGACATCCGCAAGCACAACCGCACCGCGATCGAGGCGCACCCGCTTGCCACACGCGTCACGCTGGTGGAGGGGAGCTCCACGGCTCCTGGCACGCTGGCAGCCGTGCGGCACAGCATCGGACCCGCGGAGGCCGTTCTGGTGATCCTCGATTCCGACCACAGCCGGGCGCATGTCGAGGCGGAGCTTGACCTGTACGCACCGCTTGTCTCGCGCGGCTCCTACATCGTCGCGTGCGACGGCATCATGGCGCAGTTGGCCGGTGCGCCCCGCACCGCGCCGGACTGGACATGGAACAACCCGTTGGCCGCCGCGGAATGCTTCCTGGCACGCAATCCGGACTTCGTGCGGGAAGAACCGGCCTTCCCCTTCAACGAAGGCAACGTGCGCAGCCGCGTGACCTACTGGCCGAAGAGCTTCCTCAGGCGACGTTGATCAGGACTGGACAGGATGAAAGCGGTGATTCTCGCCGGCGGCATGGGCACGCGCATCGCCGAGGAGTCGCATCTGCGGCCCAAGCCGATGATCGAGATCGGCGGGCGGCCGATCCTTTGGCACGTCATGAACATCTACACCGCGCACGGGGTGACGGACTTCATAATCTGCCTTGGCTATCGCGGCTACATGATCAAGGAATACTTCGCCAACTATGTTATGCACGAATCCGATCTGACGGTGGACGCGCGCAACGGCGAAATCATCTACCACACGAACTACGCCGAACCATGGCGCGTGACGCTGGTGGATACCGGGCTGGACACAATGACCGGCGGACGGCTGAAGCGGATCGGACGCTACCTGGACCCCGACGAGTGCTTCTGCATGACCTACGGCGACGGCGTGGCCGATGTCGATATCAAGGCGCTGATCGCGTTCCACCATCGGCATGGCAGGCTGGCCACGGTCACCGCGGTGGCGCCGCCGGGACGCTACGGCGCTCTGCTGATGCAGAATGATCAGGTGACCCGTTTCAGCGAGAAGCCGCCGGGCGACAATGCGCTGATCAACGGCGGGTTCTTCGTGCTGCATCCGGACGTGCTGGAACGGATCGAAGGCGACGCCACGCCCTGGGAGACCGCGCCGCTCGAGAGTCTGGCGCGCGATTGCGAGCTATGTGCCTTTCGGCACAGCGGATTCTGGCAGCCGATGGATACGATGCGCGACAGGACGACGCTGGAGGCCCTGTGGTCGTCCGGCGAGGCGCCATGGAAAATGTGGCAACGACTGAACGAACCGGCCTTGCCCTATCCGTATCAATGGTTGCTGATTGCCGGGAACGTCCGGCGCCGCCGTTCGTTCGTGCCGATCACGGAGGGACAATGACACGCAACATCGGCTTCCTGTTCGGCATTGTGACATGCTTGGCATTGCCATGCGTGGCCGGGGCACAGAACCCGCAGCCTGCACCGCCGAACGAGCCCCATCCGGGCGTTGCACCGCCAGGTGCGTACCAGCCGCCGCCCGAGCAGATCGCCCCGGGCGCCGGTGTGCAGGGCACGCCAGGCACGGGCAACCTCAGCGACCGGCTGTCCCGACAGGGCGGTACATTGCAGCCGCCGACCGTTGATCCGGGCATCCGCGCACCGTTGCCGCCGAACAGTCAGGGCACGATGCCGGTGATACCGCCACCCGGTACACCGGGAGGCAACCAGACCATCGTGCCCAAATAGTGCGCGAGGCTGTCGATCCGTAGCCATCAGACCTGCCGCAGCGCCTCGCACACCTGCGTCACCTGCCCGTCGGACAGTTCCGGATAGATCGGCAGACTGAGCACCTGTTGCGCGGCAACCTCGGAAGCACGGCAGGCGGACGGCCCGATGACGATCCGCTCGCGATACGCCGGCTGCAGATGCACCGGGCTTGGATAGTGAATGCCGGTGCCGATCCCGGCCGCGCGCAGGCGTCCCTGCAACGACGCCCGGTCCGGCACGCGCAGGACATACAGATGGAACACATGGCTCGCACCCCTGCGCCTGGCGGGCGGGGCGAGCGAGGTGCCGCGCAGCGCCTCGTCGTAGGCGGCGGCAATTGCCTGGCGCCGCGCATTCTGCGCGTCGAGATGCTGCAGCTTCACGCGCAGGATCGCCGCCTGAAGCTCGTCAAGCCGGCTGTTCACGCCGACCGCGTCGCTGATGTAGTGGGTCCGCCAGCCGTATTGCCGCAGCGCCGCGGTGCTGGCCCCGAGTTCCGCGTCCTGGGTCGCGAGCATCCCGCCGTCGCCGAGCGCCCCGAGATTCTTGGTCGGATAGAAGCTGAACGTCGCGACTTCGGTGAAGGTGCCAACCTTGCGGTCGCCGATCGTCGCGCCGTGCGCCTGCGCACAATCTTCTACAATGGGCACGCCATGCCGACGGCACGCGACGATAATCGGATCGAGCGCCGCCGGCTGGCCATACAGATGCACAGGTATCACGGCGCGGATCGGCGGCACGCCGACGGGCGGGTGGTCGAGCACTGCCGCCAGTTCGACCGGGTCCATCGTGTAGTACTCCGGCTCGATGTCGACCAGCAGCGGTGTCGCACCCACCATCTCGATCGCGGCGACCGTCGCGACGGCGGTGTGCGAAACGGTCACGACGCTCATGCCGTGCCCGACGCCGAGCGCGCGCAGGGCCAGGGCCAGCGCGTCGGTGCCGTTGCCGCAGCCGATCGCCGCCGTGCAACCCAGCCACGCAGCGAATTCCGCCTCGAATGCCCGAACCTCCTGCCCGAGGACGTACCAGCCGGACTCCAGCACGCGCGCCACGGCGGCATCGATCGCGGCCTTGAACGCGCGATAGCCGGCCCCAGGGTCAGCCTGGGCGACGGAAATCGGCGGTGCACTCATGGTTACCGTCTCCTCGCACGCGCTGGCTGGCCGGCAAGATCATCCGATCCCAGATGCAGCGGATCCACGGCGATGTAGCGTGCCGGGCGCGGTCCATCACCGCCGCATTGGAACACACCTGCGCGCGACAGCACCGCGCGGTCCTCCTCGGACAGACGGGTGACTTCGCGCAGGTGGTCGGTCCAGCTCTCCACCGACCACACTTCCAGCCAGCCCTCGGGATGCGCCACGTCCTCGTAGAGCTGCCAGATATGGGCACCGGCGCGGCCGCGGACCCTGCGCACCTCCGCCATCGCGGCGAGAAACGCCGGCCGCTGCGACTGCTCCACCTGGTAATGCACGGTTTCCATCACGCGTCCCCGCGCCCGGCGCAGCATCGGCAGCAGCGCGGCCGCCGGCGCCTCGGGCATCGGCAGAGGTTCCGACGGCGGCCGGCGTCGTCCTGGCAGCGGCAAGATCGATGGAATAGCGGCGCACCAGCGCTCCCAGCACGATGCCGATGCAGGCGGCCACCAGCAGCGTGTCGGACAGGCCGACCACGCCGCCGAGCCAGCCCCAGGCGAAGGACGCGGCGGTCAGCGCGCCGTTCTGCGCCAGCTGGTAGATCGACAGCGCGCGGGCGCGCACCCATGGCGGGCAGACCAGCTGGGCGGCGGCCTGGATCGTGGCATAGGCCGATGTCCAGCCGACGCCGAACAGCAGCATGCCGAACGCCGCCGGCAGCCAGTGGCGCGACAGACCCAGCAACGCAACGCCGGCGCAGGAAAACAGCGTGCACCCGACCACGGTGGCGCCTCGGCTGATGCGTCCCCGGACGAGCGGCAGCAGCATCCCCGAGCTGACGCCGCCGATCCCCATCATGCCCAGGATGACGCCATACATGCCCGGGCCGAGCCCGAGATGCTACGCGCACCAGCAGCGGCAGCAATGCCCAGGGAGCGGCGGCCGGGATCGAAAATGCGATGGTCCGGACCATCGCGTACCGCACGGCTGGCGTGTTGCGGACGTAGCGGACGCCGGCCCGCATGGCCGAAAGCAGATGCTCGCGCGGCAGGCCGGTGAACCGGCGCCCCCGGTGCCAGGTGAACAGCGCGGCCAGCACCGCGAGGATCGAGACCGCATACAGCGAGAACGCCAGGCTGGTGCCGCCCAGCAGGATCAGGAAACCGGCCAGCGCCGGGCCGATCGCGCGCGTCAGGTTGTAGCCGATGCCGTTCAGCGCGATCGCCTGGACCAGGTCCTCGCGGGGGACCAGCTCCGGCACGATGGCGCTCCAGGCGGGCGCGGTCAGCGCGGAGCCGATGCCGATGGCAAAGGTGAACGCCAGCAGCCAGAAGGCGGTCATGGCACCGCTGATCGTCAGGATCGCCAGCGCCGCAGCCGCCAGGATCGTCCAGAGCTGTGCGCCGATCAGGAACACGCGGCGGTCGACGATGTCGGCCAGCGCCCCGCCGGGCAGCGCCAGCAGGAACACCGGCATGATCGTCGCCGCCTGGACCATGGCGACGATGAACGGGTTGGGCGCAAGGCGTGGTCATCAGCCAGCCGGCGCCGGTGTTCTGCAGCCAGGTGCCGAGCCACGCCACCACGTTGGCGATCCAGAGGCCGCGGAACGTGGCATTGCGGAGGGGAACCAGGGCGGCGGGAACGCGCATCGGCCTATGATAACAGGGCGCGTGGCAATTTCGCGTCCGGTGTCAGCGCGGCCGGATCATTCCCGGCTTGCGTGCGATGGCGCCGCGAGCGGGACCGAGACCTGGATGCGGACGGTGCGGCCGGCGACGATCGGCATCGCGGTCATGCCCCAGTCGGCGCGGATAAGGTGGCCTTCCGCGACAACCCGATCCGGGCTCCAGTCAAGCGAGAGCTGGAACGGGCGCGTGATGCCGTGCAGGTCCAGCATGCCGTTGAGACCCGGCGGCTGGCAGGACCCGGAATAGGTCAGCGTCGGAAAGCGGGGCGCATCCATGAATTCGGGGCCGACCATGTTGTCCCGTATCGAGGCGTTGCTCATGGCCAGGCTGGCGACATCGATCGTGAGTTCGACCTTGCAGGCGGAATGGTCGTCCGGGTCGTAGGTCAGCGACGCCGCGGAACTGCGCGAACGTGCCGTCGAGCGGCAGCAGCCCCATGCCGTAGGCGCGGATCGCGACCTCGCTAGCGGGCGGCGCGAGGGCGATCCGGCGCGGCGCGGCAGCGGCACCTGTCGCAAGGCAGCCGCACAATACACAGAACAACAGGTACTGGACGCGCATGGGAAGGAATTGGGTTGATCCGCCGTTTTGGCCAGGGGGTGTCGCCATCCGCGCGCTTGTCGTCATCCCCCCGTCGTCATCCCCATTGCGGACGGCGGGAAGTCACCGATCAGGGCAAGGGCTTCCTTGCAAGCGCCTTCTGGGGGCAAGAGTTTCCGCCTGTTCGAGCTCTTCTCCACGGAATTCGGTCCACCCTGATATGACAGTCATGTAATGCGAGCCGTCCAGTGCCGCGTAGGCATCGGCGTAGTTAGGATCGAGATCGATGGCACGCTGAAAGAGATCGCTTGCCTGGTCGTTCTCGTCGCGCGTTTCCTGCGAAAAAGCCTCACGACCGCGCAGAACGTACTCGTAGGCCGCGAGGTTGCCGGTCGGTTTTGCCAGAACGCGCTCCTCCTCGACGCGAGTGAGCTTTACCGCCGCGGCGCCGACGACGCGCCTGGCGATATTGTCCTGCACGGCGAAGATATCGCCGCCTTCGGCATCGTAATTTTCGGACCACACGTGCCGCCCGGACGCGGCCTCGGTCAACGCGGTGCCGACCCGAATGCGATTGCCTGCACGACGGATGCTGCCATCGAGCAGATAACGCGTATTCAGAAGACGACCAATTTCAGCAGGCGAGATATTCGAATCTTTGAATGGAAAAGTAGCCGACTTGGAGATTACCAGCAGGTTTGAAAACCGGCGGAGCGCCGTAATGACGTCTTCGGTCACCCCGTCGCTGAAGAAATCATGGCTGGAATCGCCCGATAGGTTCTTGAACGGCAGGACTGCCACCGAGGGACGCCCGGCGAGGCGAGCCGGCTCGGCGAGGGTCGCCACTTCGACCGGCTTGGCCGCTGAGCCAGGACCGAACAGGTCGCGTCCCCCGCCAGCGTGAAGCGACGGAATCGACCGAGTGCCTGGTGGGTACCCGTCTCGTCCGCGCCCATCAGGCGTCTGAAAGCGACCACATCCGCGTGCAGAATGGCGGCAAGCTTCCGCTTCCGAGAGGGACCTTCCTCTGGATATAGGAGGCGAGGCATCGAGCTCGGCTCGCGTGCGGATTGATTTGACCTTGCCGTAGACAACCAGCATTATACTCAATGCTGCACTGGCTGGCCACGGTAGCAGCGAACGCCAAGTGCGGCCCGGGAGGCAAGATCATGCTGCTGTCGATCCACTGATAGCAGCGCAAAGCGGCCGGATCGTCGGCACGGCGGGCGACAGCCTGCTGGCGGACTTTCCGAGCGTCGTCGACGCGCTGAACTGCGCCCTCGAGATGCAGCACGCAGTGCACGCGCTCAACGACACGGTCCCTCCCGAGCGCCGTCTCGAACTGCGGATCGGCGTCAATCTGGGCGACGTCATCGTCGATGGCGATGACATCTTCGGCGACGGCGTCAATATAGCCGCCCGGCTTGAGGCGCTCGCCAAACCCGGCACGGTCTGTATCTCACATACGGTTTACGAGCACGTCAAAAACAAACTGGATCTTGGTTATCGCCCACTTGGCAGGGCATCGCGTCAAGAACATAGCCGAGCCGGTTCGCGCTTACGCGGTGGATGCGGTGGATGCGGTGGCCACGGCATCGCGGCCCAGGAGACGCTGGCCGCTGCCTGCGGCAGCAGGGGCCGCTGCCGTGGTATCGGCAGGTCTTGTTGCCTGGACACGCGCTATTTCGGCTCACCTTCGCCGAAGAGCACCACCGTCCCCACGCCGCAGTTATCAAGCCCGGACAATCTGGTGCAAATCGAAGCCTTCGCGGCGATCAAGTAGGCGCAGGCTATCGGGCGGTTGGCAGTCGAACGCGACAGCAGGCTCCTAACCCGCGCGGTCATCGGACGGGGCGACCGGTACGGCCGCTGCTACTCCAACCGGAACGCATCGCTGATCCGGCGCACCGTGCCCGAGGCATCCACCACCAGCAGATCGAACCGCACGCCGTTGCGACCCCAGGCGGGGTGCTCCGCCAGCACGATCTCGGCGGCCGCGAGCAACCGCGCCTGCTGGCGGGGCGCGAGCGCCGCTGCGGCATGGGCTAGCGTGGGGCGCGCCTTCACCTCGACCACAGCAAGCACCCCACCCTTTTCGGCCAGCACGTCAAGCTCGCCTGCCTCGGTCCGCACCCGGCGACCCAGAACCGCCCAACCCTCGCGTTCCAGCGCTGCGCAGGCGGCGTCCTCCGCCGTCGTGCCGAACGCATAGGCGCGGGTTCGTTTCGGGCGACGCTGCGACATGGCGGCATCGTGCGGCCCGGCGCCTAAGCATGCGTGAACGGCCGCATGGCGGTAATGCGGCGACGCTAGATAAGGGGCGTTTGTCCGCCACCGACCACATGCTACAGGACAGCCGACAGTTGTGAACGGTCCGCGTCCCATGAATGAACAACGCCCCGCCGCCAGCCTGCAGCGCTTTTTCGGCGCCCCGCTGGCCGAGACCGATCCGGAGCTGGCGGCCGCACTTGGTGCCGAACTGGTCCGTCAGCAGGACGGCATCGAGCTGATCGCCAGCGAGAACGTGGTCTCGGCCGCGGTGCTGGAGGCGCAGGGTTCGGTGCTGACCAACAAATACGCCGAGGGCTACCCCGGACGGCGCTATTACGGTGGCTGCGTGCATGTGGACGTGGCCGAGCAACTCGCGATCGACCGGGCGAAGCGCCTGTTCTCCTGCGCATTCGCCAACGTGCAGCCACATTCGGGCGCGCAGGCCAACCAAGCAGCGTTTCTCGCGCTGCTGCAGCCGGGCGACACCATCCTGGGCATGAGCCTCGCGGCCGGCGGGCATCTGACCCACGGCGCGGCGCCGAACCTGTCAGGAAAATGGTTCCGCGCCGTGCAGTACGGCGTGCGGCGGGACGACGGGCTGCTGGACTACACGAGCTGGAACGGCTGGCGCGGACGGAAAAACCGCGGCTGATCATCGCCGGCGGCTCGGCCTATCCGCGCTTCATCGATTTTCCTCGGATCCGCCGCGTGGCTGATGCGGTCGGCGCGTATTTCATGGTGGACATGGCGCATTTCGCCGGCTTGGTCGCCGCCGATCTGTTCCCGAGCCCGTTGCCGCACGCCCACGTGGTGACTACCACGACGCACAAGACCCTGCGCGGACCGCGCGGCGGCATGATCCTGGCGAACGACCCCGAGATCGGGCGGAAGATCAACTCGGCGGTGTTCCCCGGCCTGCAGGGCGGGCCGCTGATGCATGTCATCGCCGGCAAGGCCGCCGCCTTCGGCGAGGCGCTGCGCCCCGAGTTCCGTGTCTATCAGCAGGCCGTCGTCGAGAACGCCAGGGTGCTGGCCGAGACGCTCGCCGGCCAGGGCCTCGCCATCGTCACCGGCGGCACCGACTGCCATCTGATGCTGGTCGACCTCCGCCCGAAGCACGCCACCGGCAAGGCGGCCGAGGCCAGCCTGGAGCGCGCCCGCATCACCGCCAACAAGAACGCCATCCCGTTCGACCCGAAGAAGCCGGCGATCACCTCGGGCATCCGGCTGGGCTCGCCCGCCGCCACCTCGCGCGGCTTCGGCGTCGCGGAATTCGCGGCAATCGGGCTGATGATCGACGAGGTGCTGGAGGGCCTGTCGCGCTCCAACGACGGCACCAACGCGGCGGCCGAGGCGGCGGTCGGCGCCAGGGTGCAGGCGCTGTGCGCGCGGTTCCCGATGTATCGCGCGCGGTAGCAGGCGATGCGCTGCCCGTTCTGCGGCCACGAGGACACCCAGGTGAAGGACAGCCGTCCCAGCGAGGACGGCGGTGCGATCCGCCGCCGACGCTTTTGCGGCAATTGTGGCCAGCGTTTCACCACAATCGAGCGCACCCAGCTGCGCGAACTGACGGTGGTGAAGGCGGACGGTCGGCGCGTCGCATTCGACCGCGAGAAGCTGGCCCGCTCGATCCGCATCGCGCTGCGCAAGCGGCCGATCCAGGACGAGCGCATCGAGCGCATCGTCAACGGCATCGTCCGCCAGCTCGAGGCCTCGGGCGAGAGCGACATTCCCTCGAAGCAGATCGGCGAATTGGTGATGGACACGCTGCGCGAGCTGGATCCCGTCGCCTATGTCCGCTTCGCCAGCGTCTATCGGAATTTTCGCGAGGCGAAGGACTTCGAGGACTTCATCGGCTCGTTGGGCGAGGCCACGTAGTCGCCATCATGGTCGAGCCGTCGCGCACCACACCAGCGGAGGACCCAGCGCAGGATATCGGGCATATGCGCTCGGCGCTGGCGCTGGCGCGGCGCGGGCTGGGCAACACCTGGCCCAACCCGTCGGTCGGCTGCGTCGTGGTGAAGGATGGCCGCGTGGTGGGGCGTGCCGTCACCGCGCCGGGCGGGCGGCCGCACGCCGAACCGGCGGCACTGGACATGGCGGGCGAGGCGGCGCGCGGGGCCACGGTCTACGTCACGCTGGAGCCGTGCTGCCACTGGGGGCGAACGCCGCCCTGCACCGACGCCCTGATCGGCGCCGGCGTGGCGCGCGTGGTGATCGCCACGCGCGATCCCGATCCGCGCGTCGACGGCGCCGGCATCGCCAGGCTGCGCGCCGCCGGCATCGAGGTCGAGGAGGGTGTGCTGCAGGACGAGGCCGACGAGGTGGCTTCGGGGTTCCGCGCGCGGGTTCGCCTGGGGCGTCCGCTGGTCACGTTGAAGCTGGCATCGACGCTGGATGGCCGCATCGCCACGCGATCGGGCGAAAGCCGCTGGATCACCGGCCCTGCGGCGCGGCGCGCGGCGCATGCCCTGCGCGGCCGGCACGACGCGGTGATGGTCGGCGTCGGCACGGTGCTGGCCGACGACCCGGAGCTGACCTGCCGGATTCCCGGCTACCGTCCCAATCCGGTGGTGCGCGTCGTCGCCGACAGCCGCCTGCGCACGCCGCTGACCGCGACGCTCGTGGCCACCGCGTCGAGCAGCCCGACCTGGATGCTGATCCGCGACGGCAGCGAACCCGAGCGGCGGCACGCCTTCGCCGATCTCGGCATCACGCTGATCGAGGTGGCAGGGGGCCGAGATCGGCGTCGACCCTGTGCAGGCGCTGATGGCCCTCGGCGAGGCAGGTCTCACGCGGCTGCTGGTGGAGGGCGGCGCCCAGCTTGCCGCGTCGCTGCTGCGGGCCGACCTTGTAGACCGCATCGCCTGGTTCCATGCCCCGGCGATCATGGGCGCCGATGCCTGGCCCGCGGTGCAGGCGTTCGGCATCGATCGCCTGGACGCCATGCCGCGCTTCGCCCGCACGGCCGAGACGCCGCTGGGCGATGACATGCTGACCGAATTCACCAGGAAGGCCTGAATGTTCACCGGCATCGTCACGGCGCTCGGCACCATTCGCAGCATCGATCCGCTGGGCGACCGGCGACGACATGCGGCTGGTGATCGCAGCCCCCTGGCCGGACACCGCCGGCAATCGCCATCGGCGCCTCGATCGGCTGCTCCGGCTGCTGCCTGACCGCGGTCGAGATCGGGCCGGACTGGTTCGCCGCCGACGCATCGGCCGAGACGCTCAGCAAGACCACGATGGGGCGCTGGCGGGTCGGCACCCGCATCAACCTGGAACGCTCGCTCCGGCTCGGCGACGAACTGGGCGGCCACCTCGTCTCGGGCCATGTCGACGGCATCGGCGAAGCGCTGTCGTCCGCGCCGGAACATGGCTCGACCCGCTGGACGCTTCCGCGTCCCCCCTGCCCTCTCGCGCTTCATCGCCGCCAAGGGCAGCGTCGCCGTGGACGGCGTGTCGTTGACGGTCAACGAGGTTACAGACGATACCTTCGGGGTTAACATCATTCCGCACACCGCCGCGGTGACCGGCTTCGGATTGCTCCGACCAGGCGATGCGGTGAATATCGAGATCGACATGCTGGCGCGCTATGTCGCACGGCTGGCGGAGTTCAAGTGATGCATGACATCAAGACCGTCGAATTGTCGCAGTATCTGTCCAGCGCGGAGGAACTGATCGAGGAGGCGCGCAACGGCCGGATGTTCATCCTGGTCGACGACGAGGACCGCGAGAACGAAGGCGATCTGGTCGTGCCGGCACAGTTCGCCACGCCCGACGCGGTCAACTTCATGGCGCGCCATGCGCGCGGCCTGATCTGTCTGGCGCTGACCCGGCATCGGGTGGAGCAGCTCGGCCTGCCGCTGATGAGCGCGCACAACGGCACGCGGCACCAGACGGCCTTCACCATCTCTATCGAGGCGCGCGAGGGCGTCACCACCGGCATTTCCGCGCATGACCGCGCGCGGACCATCGCGGTGGCGATCAACCCCGAGTGCGGCCGCGACGAGATCACCACGCCGGGCCACATCTTCCCGCTGATGGCGCGCGAGGGCGGCACGCTGGTGCGCGCCGGCCACACCGAGGCGTCGGTCGATATCGCGCGCAAGGCCGGGCTGTATCCGGCGGCGGTGATCTGCGAGATCATGAACGACGACGGCACGATGGCCCGCCTGCCGGACCTCGTCAGCTTCGCCCAGCACCACAACCTCAAGCTCGGCTCGATCGCCGACCTGATCGCGTACCGGCGGCTGACCGAGCGCCTGGTGAAGCGCGTGGCCGATGGCATGTTCCATCATGTCGCAGGCGGCGACTGGCGCGCCGTGGTCTATGCCAACACGGTCGAATACCAGGAGCATCTCGCGCTGGTGAAGGGCGATATCAGTGGGCCGGAACCCGTGATCGTGCGCATGCACGCCGTCGATCTGCTGGACGACATGACCGGCGGCCCGCACTGGATCGCCGTGCACAACGCGATGCATCTGATCAGCGCCGAGGGACGCGGCGTCGTGGTGCTGATCCGCGAGCATCGGAAGACGGCGCTGGCCGAGCGGGTGAACCAGCTCGGCACCGGTCCGCGCCCGCAGCGCGAGCTGCGCGACTATGGCATCGGCGCGCAGATCCTGCTCGATCTCGGCGTGAAGGACATGATCCTGCTGACCAACCGCCGGCGCACGATCGTCGGGCTGGACGGCTACGGGCTGAACCTGGTGCAGCAGCGCTCGATCCCGAACATCGTCGGCGAGAGCTACACCGGATGAGCACCGAGGATGCCCCGCTGCCGGCCGCGCCGCGGATCGACGGGCCGCCGCCGCATCTGCTGGTGGTGCGCGCGCCCTATTATCGCGCCGTGGCGGACGGGCTGACCGACGGCGCGACGCGCATCCTGCGCGAGGCCGGCGCGACATTCGAGCTGCTGGATGTCGCCGGCGCGTTCGAACTGCCGCAGGTGATCCGCATCGCGACGCGCGGCGCGCGGCGGTTCGATGGGTTCGTGGCGCTCGGCTGCATCGTGCGCGGCGAGACCGACCATTACGAGTTCATCTGCCGCGCGTCGATGGAAGGCCTGATGCAGGTTGCGCTGCAGTTCGGCCTGGCGCTCGGCACCGGGCTGCTGACGTGCGACACGCTGGCGCAAGCCGAGGCGCGGTCGGGCAAGGACGGCCACAACAAGGGCGCGGAGGCCGCCGCCGCGGCGCTGCTGCAGATCGGTGCGGCCCGGCATCTCGGCGCGGTGTGATGGGCCGGCCGACCCGCCGGCCGCGGACCGCCTCGCGCGTTGCCGCCGTGCAGGCGCTGTTCCAGAGCGAGCAGGCACAGGACAACCCCGAGACGGTGATCGACCAGTTCGTCCGCCATCGGCTTGGCGAGTTGCCAGGGACCGGCGGTTTCGAGGACGGACGCATCCCTGATGCCGAGGTGCCGCTGTTCGCGCGCATTGTTCGTGCGGCGGTGGCGCAGCAGGACACGATTGACGGCATGCTGGCCGAGACGCTGCCGGCCGACTGGCCGCTGGCGCGCATCGACCCGGTGCTGCGTGCGCTGATGCGCGCCGGTGCGGCGGAATTGGCGATGGCCGAGGGACCGCCGGCGAAGGTGGTGATCAACGAATATCTGGATGTGGCGCGGGGGTTCTTCACCGGAGCGGAGCCTGGGATGGCGAATGCCGTGCTGGACCGGCTGGCGCGGCTGTTGCGGCCTGGGGAGTTCGGTGGGTAGGGCATTGCCTCGGCTGCAGTAATCCGGGCAAGCGGGGGCAAGGTGCCTCGCGCGGCGAGGGCGTGCCACGAATTGTAATACCAACTCCATTGATGCTTACACTCGAACGCCGCTCTCATCGTCACGCCGACGGAGGTCGGCATCCACGTCTTGCCTCGCTGGGATCAGCGCAGACGTGGATGGCGGGCCTGCGCCCGCCATGACGGGACCACCAGCCGGAGATTCAATGTTATCGTCACCTTGTATATGACATTGTATATGACATTCGATTACGGAGCCTGCGATCAACTCCCGTGCGGACTTCCACCATACCGACAAAGCGTCCTCACGGGGCGCACTGCACATCCGCAAAAGCAGGGGCCAAGGGGTTCAACTTCCTCATCCGTCCCGCGGCCGCGTAATGGTCCACACGGTGATGTCCCACGCGTTATGGATACCGGTCACCAACAGCACGACCATGGATAAGGCCAGCGCCGTGCTTCCCATATCCAAATGCAATGCCAGCGCGACGCCCGACACCACCTCGAATATGTAGCCGACAACCGGCAGGACTGCATACCAGACCTTATCATCCAGATCGATCGATTTGCTCAATCCATCGCGCACCGTCTCGCGCCAGGCCGTGCCGCAATAACCCAGCCCAAAGATCCCGCACCCCAGATCAGCACGCCGAACAATACCCAGCTCTGCACGGGGGCCAGGACGATCAAGGACGACGCCAGAATGCCGCTGAAATGCACGACGCTCGCGGACAGGAACATGCGCAGCGGAGCGCGCCTATCGGCGGTAAACACACCGGAACCGACGGTCGCGGCGACGAACAGCAGGCCTACCATCGTGGCCGAAGCCGTGCCCAGCAGCGTGTAGAATTCGTGCCAGCGACCCAGTGCTTCGGTCAGCGTCGGCATCTCACCCCTTTCGTGCCTCGAACCGGTACGGCGTCACCCCGGCGGAATTCGGATCCAACGCCAGCCGATGCTCCAGCGGCGGAAACGCGCGGCTGCGACAGTCGGGCCGGTCGCACAGCCGGCACGACAGCCCGATCCCCACCTTCGCGTGTTCCACATCGATCCCGTCCGCGTACGCGACATCCTCGGCATGTGCGAGGCTGCAGCCCATCGCCACCACATGCACCGGCCGCGGATCGCCCCAGCCCCGCGCCGGCCGCGTCACCGTGCGCGCGAAGCACAGATACGCAGCACCATCGGGCAATTCGGCGACCTGCACCTGCACCTCGCCCGGCCGGGCGAATGCGGTGTGCACCACCCAGCGCGGGCACGATCCGCCATAGCGGGCGAACGGAAACCCCGCGGCCGAGAAGCGCTTGGACACATTGCCCGCCGGATCGACGCGCAGGAAGAAGAACGGCACCCCGCGCGCGCCCTGCCGCTGCAAGGTCGACAACCGATGGCAGGCCTGCTCGAACGACACGCCGAAGCGCGCCGCCAACGCCTCCATGTCGTGGCGCAGCGCCCGCGCCGCATCGGCGAACGCGGCATAGGGCATCAGCAGCGCGCCCGCGACGTAGTTGAGCAGCCCGACCCGGATCAGCATCGCCGCTTCCGGCGAGGACGGTGCGGCGTCGGCGACGATCGTCTCGGCAACACCGCGAGCCTCCAGCAACGCAAGCTGGAACGCCATGTGAAAGCCACGGCTTTCACGCGGCAGCATCTCCGACAATGCCAACCGGTGCGACGCCGGATCGTAGCGACGCAGCGCGCCCTCCAGCTTCTGCACCGTCACCGTCAACCCGTGCACGCTGCGCAGCCGCTCGGCGATGGCGTGGTTCATCTCGGCCGGCGCGGCACGCAGTTCGCCCGCGATCGTTTCCGCCGCCGTCTCCAGCAACGGAAAATGGTTGGCCCGGTCGTCGAAGAAGTCACGCGCCTCCTCGTTCGGCAGCAGCACGCGCCGGCCGGATGGCAGGGCGATGCCGCCGGCGTCCTCGCGCGCCACACGCCAGGCGCGATACAGCGCCAGCACGGCGCGCGCCGCGTTCGGCGCGGTGGCCGCAAGCTCGGCGATTTCCGCCTCGGGCACCGCATCGGCGGACAGCAGCGGGTCGGCGAAGGCTTCGCGCAGGCTGACCTCGAGCTGGCGTTCGCCGCTGCCGGACAGCGTCGCCAGATCGACGCGCAGCGTCTCGCCGAGCTTGATCAGCAGCGAGGCCGTCACCGCGCGCTGATCGTGTTCGATCAGGTTCAGGTAGCTGGCCGAGATGCCGAGCCGGACCGCCAGCGCCTGCTGCGACAGGCGCTGCTCGGAGCGCAATCGCCGCACCGTGCGGCCGATCAAAGCGCGGGCCATTCTTTACATCCTTTACAGATTCAGAGCCGCCGCCGTGAAGGCAACGACATGATTGCCCGGCATCCTGCCAGATTTGCAGTGACCTTCGCACCTGCAATGTCAATTATTCACGCACAACAAGCCCCATACAGGAGTAGTCCGATGCGCCCCGTTCCCACCCCGACCCGTGCCCCCGACGGTTCCGGCGGCCCCGGCGGCGATCCCGCAGCGTTTCGAGGGCATCCGCCGCGACTACACGCCGGACGATGTCGCGCGCCTGTCCGGCAGCTTCCGCATCCGCCACACGCTCGCAGAGATGGGCGCGGCGCGGCTTGTGGCACCTGCTGAAGACGCAGCCCTTCGTGCCGACGCTCGGCGCGCTGACCGGCAACCAGGCGGTGCAGCAGGTGAAGGCAGGCTTGCAGGCGATCTACCTGTCCGGCTGGCAGGTGGCGGCGGACGCCAACACCGCCGGGCAGATGTATCCGGACCAGTCGCTGTATCCGGTGGATTCCGTGCCGAACGTGGTGCAGCAGGATCAACGCGGCACTGCGCCGCGCCGACCAGATCGGCCATGCCGAGGGCGGCGACGGCACCTATTGGATGGCGCCGATCATCGCCGATGCGGAGGCCGGCTTCGGCGGCGCGTTGAATGCGTTCGAGCTGATGAAGGCGATGATCGCCGCCGGCGCCGCGGGCGTGCATTTCGAGGACCAGCTTGCGTCGGAAAAGAAGTGCGGCCATCTCGGCGGCAAGGTGCTGGTGCCGATCGCCCAGCACATCCGCACGCTGAACGCCGCACGTCTGGCCGCCGATACCGAGGGCGTGCAGACCGTGCTGCTGTGCCGCACCGACGCGCATTCGGCGCAACTGCTCACCAGCGACGTCGATGAGCGCGATCGCCGGTTCATCTCCGGCGAGCGCACGCCGGAGGGCTTCTGCCGCATCAAGCCCGGCATGGGCGTGGACTATGCGATCGCGCGCGGCCTGGCGTTCGCGCCATACGCCGATCTGCTGTGGTGGGAGACCAGCGAGCCCGACCTGGAGGAGGCCGAGCGTTTCGCCGATGCGATCCACCGGCAGTTCCCCGGCAAGATGCTGGCCTACAACTGCTCGCCCAGCTTCAACTGGCTTAAGAAGCTGTCGCCGGAGCGGATCGCCAACTTCCAGCACGACATCGGCCGCATGGGCTACAAGTTCCAGTTCGTCACGCTGGCCGGGTTCCACAGCCTGAACCTGTCGATGTTCAACCTGGCGCGCGGCTACCGGGAGCGCGGCATGGCGGCCTACTCGGAACTGCAGCAGGCCGAGTTCGCCGCCGAGGCCGACGGGCTACACCGCGACGCGTCACCAGCGCGAGGTCGGCGTGGGGTATTTCGACGCGGTGGCGACGGCGGTGTCGGGCGGGCAGTCGTCCACGACGGCGCTGTCCGGCAGCACCGAGGCGGCGCAGTTCCACGACGGCGCCCCGGACCTGCACGTGCATCGCGGCGAGGATGACGGGCTGGTGCACAACCACGAATGGGCGGTGACCGCGAAGTAGGATTCCCCCGACCCGGCCGCGGCGGGATACCGCTGCGGCCGGGTGCCGCTCAGGCCACCTGCAGGCCGAGATGCACGCGCATCGGCTCGAAGTCGCGGTCGTCGTGCAGCAGGGTGTGACGATGCTCGATGCACCAGGTACCGATGATCAGGTTCGGCACTTTGCGGATCGTGATACCAAGGCTGCGCAACAAGCGGTAATTTGCTGCGGCCTCGACTGCAAGGTCGGGGCTCAGCATCGGAACGATTGCAAAATTGCGCAGGGTTCGCTCAATGCGCATGGCATCGCCCGGACTTCTGGCACCCTGGAGCAGCTCCAGCAGTACTACATCACCGACCAGCACACCTGATCGCGGAGCATACGTCGCGAGCTTGCGAACCGGCTCCGTCCGAGACCCGCGAAAATTTGCGATCCAGACGGAGCTGTCAACCACAAGCATAACGCGAAGCAGCTATGCTGGAGGCGTTGACCAGCCCTGCCGGATTGCGTCGAGGTCACCCTCCCAGCCGATCCCCCAAAGGTCCTCGATGGCCTTCTTCTGACGGAACAGCCGCACGACGGTTCGCAGCGCTTCGTGGACGGCGGCACGCTTGATCGTGCTCCCGGTTACCGCCATCGCTTCGCCCAACAGATCGTCATCGATCTCGATGTTCGTGCGCACGAGCAGCCGCGGGGACTGTTGCCTCGCGGCGTCTTGCTCCAGCGCCTGGCGGGCAAGATCCAGCTTCCTGATTGCGGATATCTCGTCGCGCAACCTGCTAAGCGTCCGCAACGCTTCCTCGGCCGTTGCACGTTTCGTGCTCTGGCCGGTTGCTTCCATCGCCTCCGCCAGCAATGCATCATCGATCTCGATGTTGATGCGCATCATACATCTCATGTGTATAGGACGCGGGCCACATACACACTCTGCGCCGCGGCTTCAAGGCGCCGTAAGGTGCGGGGCCACCAACGCCGATTTCGCTTCACGAGGAGACCACGCCAGATGCCCTTCAAAGTCGAGGTCGGACCACCGCAGATCGCCATCCATCAGGCGCAGACCGTGCTGGTCACCAACCCCGACGGGCAGGTGGACTGGCCATCGGACAAGGGGCTGTATTTCTTCGACACGCGGGTGATCAGCGCGTGGGCCGTCTATGCCAACGGCGAGGCCTGGGAGCTGCTGAACGGCGGCGCGGTCACCTACGACACCGCACGCATCTTTCTCACCAACAGCAGCTTCCTGACCGAGGACGGCGCGGTGCCGGCGCGCAGCCTGGGGTTCGTCATCGGCCGCAGACTCGCGGGTGGCATGCACGAGGACCTCGACATCACCAACCACGGTCCCAGGCACGTCCACTTCAACCTGGAGATCGCCATCCGATCCGACTTCGCCGATGTGTTCGAGGTGAAATCGGGCCGCATCGTCCGGCGCGGCCGCATCACCACCGATTGGTCGGATGCGGATCAGAAGCTTCGCACCACCTACAGCAACCAGGATTTCCTGCGCGCGGTGCACATCGGCACGCGCCACGAGGACCGGCGCGCCGCCTACGCCAACGGCAGGCTGAGCTTCGACGTGAGGATCGATCCCGGGCAGACCTGGCATTGTTGCCTCGTCTACGACCTGATCGACGGCAATCGGCATTTCCATGGACCGCATGACTGCGCGCGCGGTCCGCACGCCATGCACCATGGTAGCGACCGGACCGACTGGCAGGACGCGGTGCTGAAGATCCGCACCAGCAACGAGGAATTCTACCGCTGCTATCGCCAGGCGATCGAGGACATGGCGGCGCTGCGGCTGCCGATCACCGGCACCGATCACATGGTGTTCGTGCCGGCCGCCGGCCTGCCCTGGTTCATGGCGCCGTTCGGCCGCGACAGCCTGATCGTGTCGCTGCAGAACATCCTGGTCTACCCGGAGTTCGCCCGCGGTGCGCTGGACGTGCTCGGCCGCTGGCAGGCGAAGGAGCGCGACGACTATCGCGACGCCGAACCGGGCAAGATCATGCACGAGCTGCGCTACGGCGAGCTCGCGCATTTCCGACTGATCCCGCACACGCCGTATTACGGCACCGCGGACGCCACGCCGCTTTACCTGATCACGCTGCATGCCGCGTGGCGCGCGACCGGCGACCGCGCGCTGCTGGAGCAGCACATCGACGTCGCCGAAGGCTGCCTGTCCTGGATCGACGACTGGGGCGATCGCGACGGCGACGGGTTCCAGGAGTACCAGACCCGCTCGCCGGTCGGCTACGAGAACATGGCCTGGAAGGATGCCGGCGATTCCATGACCTATTCCGACGGCACGCCGGTGAAGGGCCCGAAGGCAGTCTGCGAGCTGCAGGGCTATGTCTATGACGCCTGGCTGCGCATGGCCGAGGTCTATGACGAACTCGGCAGACCCGACCGCGCCGCCTGGCTGCGCGACAAGGCGGCCGCGTTGTTCCGCCGCTTCAACGAGGCGTTCTGGAACGAGGAGACCGGCTTCTACGCCTTCATGCTGGATGGCGAGAAGCGCAAGGTGTTGACGATCGCATCGAATCCCGGACATCTGCTGTGGTCGGGCATCGTGCCGCCGGAGCGCGCGGCCCGCGTCGTCGCGCGGTTGATGGAGCCGGACATGAACTCGGGCTGGGGCATCCGCACACTGTCCGCGCAGCACCCCGCGTTCAATCCATATTCATATCAGAACGGCTCGGTCTGGCCGCACGACAACAGCCTGATCGCGCTCGGCTTCAAGCGCTACGGCTTCGCCCCCGAGGTCGGACAGATCGCCCGCGACATCTCCGGCGCCGCCGGTCACTTCCTGCTCAACCAGCTGCCGGAACTCTATGCCGGGGTGCAGCGCGGCGAGGCCGAGTTCCCGGTGCAGTATCTCGGCGCCAACGTGCCGCAGGCCTGGGCCGCCGGTTCGGTGTTCGCACTGCTGCAGGCCATCCTCGGTATTCGCCCGGACGCACCGCGCGGTCGGATCTTCATCGATCCCGCTCTGCCGGCCTGGCTGCCGGACATCACGCTGCATGACCTTCGTCTCGGACGCCGCAGCTTCGATGTCCGCTTCTGGCGCGATGACGAGGCGACCCACTTCGAGGTGCTGCGCGGCGCGGCGCATGTCGTGGAACTTCGGCCCTTCGATCCGGTCCCCGCGTTGAGCCCGGTAACTCCGGCGGCCTGAGCAAGGGCACAGCCTCATGCAACACATGCGAACCGCCGACGCGGTGATCGAGAGCCTGATCCGCCACGGCATCGACACGATGTATGCGCTGCCCGGCGTGCACAACGACCATCTGTTCGACGCGGCGCATCGCGCGCAGGATCGGTTCCGCGTGCTGCATCCGCGGCATGAGCAAACCGCCGCGTACATGGCGCTCGGCGCCGCGCTGGTGACCGGCAGGCCGCAGGCCTTTGCCGTCGTGCCCGGACCGGGATTGCTGAACGCCTCGGCGGCCTTGCTCACCGCCTACGGCATGGGCGCCCCGGTGATCGCGCTGGTCGGGCAGATACCGTCGTTCGCGATCGACCAGGGGCACGGCCATCTGCACGAGATCCACGACCAGCTCGGCCTGCTGCGCCACATCACGAAACACGCCACCCGCATCCGTGCGCCGCACGAAGCGCCGGCGCTGGTGGCGGAGGCGGTCCGCATCGCCTGCAGCGGACGGCAGCGCCCGGTTGCGCTGGAGTGCGCGATCGACACCTGGGGCGTGACCGGCGCGGTGGAATTCCCCGAGATCGCCGCGCCAACGGTGCCGCCGATCGATGCGGAGGCCGTGGTCCGCGCGGCACGGATCCTGGGCCAGGCCGAGCGTCCGCTGATCGTCGTCGGCGGCGGTGCGCTGGGCGCGGGACCCGAGGTGCAGGCGGTGGCCGAGGCACTGCAGGCGCCGGTGTCTTCATTCCGCCGCGGCCGGGGCGTGGTCCCGACGACCCATCCATTGGCTGTGTCGTTCACCGAAGGCCATGCGCTGTGGAAGGATGCAGACGCGGTGCTGGCGATCGGCACGAGGCTCTACTGGCAGCAGAGCGTATGGGGCGTGGACGAAGATCTGCCGATCGTGCGGCTGGACATCGATCCCGAGGAAATCAACCGCTTCCGTCGCCCCGCCTGCGCCCTGGTCGGCGATGCCACGACGGTCCTGCGCGCCCTGCTGTCCGAACTGCCGACGCACAACCGCGCGTCGCGCCGGCGCGACGCAGAGTTGGCCACGGTGCGCGCCGCCTTCGCCGAACGGCTCGCGCGGCAGGAGCCGCCGATGGGTTTCCTGCGCGCCATCCGCGCCGCTATGCCGGAGGACGGCATCTATGTGGAGGAGGTGACGCAGGTCGGCTTCGCCAGCCGGCTGGCATTCCCGGTGCACGCGCCGCGCACGTTCCTGTCGCCGGGCTACCAGGACACGCTCGGTTGGGGCTATGGCGCGGCGCTCGGCGCGCAGGCCGCGGCGCCGGGACGCAAGGTCGTGCTGGCGACGGGCGATGGCGGCTTCATGTTCCAGGCGGCCGAGCTTGCCACGGCGATGCGGCACAGGCTGCCGGTGGTGGTCGTGGTTTTCGACGATGGCGCATTCGGCAACGTGCGCCGCATCCAGGAGCAGCAGTACGGCAACCGGCTGATCGCCTGCGACCTGACAAATCCGGATTTCGTCAGGTTCGCCGAGAGCTTCGGCATGGCGGCATTCCGCGCGACAACGCCCAAGGCATTGGAAATAACGCTGCGCCAGGCCTTCGCGCTGGATGCTCCGGCCCTGGTGCATGTGCCGGTCGGCCCGATGCCGAGCCCGTGGGACATGATCCTGCTGCCGCGCGTGCGGGGCTTCGCCGATGCCTGGCGGCCGGCGCTGCCGTAGTCGATACGATCAGACCAAGCGGTGTTGATGGCGACGCTCCGCACAGCTCCTTCACATTCGTGGCCGGGTATGCACCACGTGCGTCAGGATACGCACTGGCCGGCAGCAGTATTCTCCCCTCCCCTTGCGGGAGGGGGTCGGGGGGAGGGTGGCACACGCTGAACGCAAGGTAACGGCACGACATACCAAACTTGACTTCGAGCCGCGTCACCCCTCCCCCTAACCCCCTCCCGCAAGGGGAGGGGGAGGCCTTTTCTCTAACATCCGCCAAATCCCGATGCATAAGAAAACGACCTCGGGCACGACGTGAATATCGAGCCGCGGCACGAGGTCAATACGTTCTGCCGCCGGCGCACGCAGCGATTGCGAGCGCAATATCGCTTGACGCGGGTTGTCATCGTGACTAACTACCACCCATCAACGGGCGGACTCCGCCCGTAAGCCGGAGGCGCGGCGCGCGCCCTCCGGCGCAGCCTCCCCTCCCTTCTCAAATCGCCGGAGATACCATGAGCATCGACCTGACACCGCTGGTGCAGGCGCTGGCGGCGCTTGCCCTGACGGCGCTCGTTTCAACCACGCCCTATCTGGTACCCCTGTTGCGCCGCTTCCTGCGTATCCAGCTCTCGGCAACCCAGGCCGCGTCGATCCAGTCGGCTGCCGAGGCAGGCGCGCAGGCCGCCTACGGCTACATCGCGACGAATGCGGCCAGCTATCTCAACCCGATGATCCGGAGCGCGGCTCTGGCCAAGGGCGTGCAGCATGTCATCGCATCCACACCGGATGCCCTGACCGCGCTTGGCATAACCGAGGACCACGTCCGGAAGATGGTCGAGGCCCGCTTCGGCGGCCTGCTCGCAGCCGATCCGAGCGTCTCGATCACGGAACCGCAGCCCGTCAAGACCCAGGTCCCGGCCTGACCCCAATCGACGAACAGGAGACTTCGCCATGCGATCCACCATCTTCGCGGCTCTCGGCGCGTGCGGACTGCCCCTGATCGCCGGCCTCACCGGGTGCAGCAACCTCCCACCCGACCAGCAGGCGAAGGTCACCCAGGCGCTCGCGGTGGCATGCAATGTCGACGGTGCGGTGGTGCCCCTCGCGCAGCCCGTCGTCGCCACGCTCGGCGCCAACGGCGCGACCGTTGCCGGCGTGGACAGCCTGCTCGTCCACCCCGTCGTCGTGGCAGCGTGCCAACGGCTCGGCGGCACACCGGTCGGCGTGACGCCTGCGGGCGCCCCGGTCGCGGTTCCCGCTGCGACCCCCGCATCGAACGGCTGACAGCCGGCGACGGCGCCCAATTGCCGGACGATCGGCTCCGATCCATGGGCTCCCGGCCGGACGTGCATCGCCCGCCAAGAGGTGCCATACTCACCGGCATGTCAGACACAACCTACCAAGTGATCCGTCATACAGATGGCAGCTTCCAGGTGAAGCTCAGCAAACCCGGCGACCTGCCTCGCGTCGCCGCCGGCTTCGCTACATTGGCCGATGCAAACGCCTGGGTGGCACGGGACCGGCGCCTGGCCAGGATCCCCGAGCCCTGGATGCCGACCGCGCACCGGCGCCAGGGCCGACGCTGACGGCGTCCGGCGCCGCGCGTCCCTTGCGACCCGCCCTACCCTCTGCTAGACGGCGCGGCTCACGTTGTAGATAGAATGTGATCGCCCATCCTGCCTTGACCGGACGGCAGGGCGTCACCCAGACCGGAGGGGCGCAGTCCCATGGCCGTTCCCAAGAGAAAGACTTCGCCCTCCCGCGCCGGCATGCGGCGCAGCCACCAGGCGCTGCCTCGTGAGCCGCACGCCGAGTGTCCCAACTGCGGCGAGTTGAAGCGGCCACATCACGTCTGCAGCCATTGCGGCTTCTATGACGGGCGCGAGATCGTGGCTGCCGGAAAGGCGCTGAAGGGCGCTGTCCGGGCCTGACGCCGGGCCGCGGTGTGGCCTCCGAGCGCCCTTGACCGCGACCTATACACTGGCGGTGGACGCCATGGGCGGCGACCATGCGCCGCTCATGGTGATCGAAGGGCTGCAGATAGCCGCAGAGCGCCACCCGGGTGCGCGCTTCCTTCTCGTTGGTGATGAGGCGCGGCTCCGACCGTTGCTCGATCGCTATAGCCGCGCCGCTGCAGCCTGCACACTGCGTCACGCACCCGAAGTCATCAGCAATGACATGAAGCCGACGGCGGCGCTCCGCGTGCGCAATTCGTCGATGCGGGTCGCCATCGATGCGGTCGCCGGCGGCGAGGCCTCGGGGGTGGTCACCGCCGGCAACACCGGTGCGCTGCTGGCGTTGGCCAAGATCGTTATCAAGACGCTGCCCGGCATCGACCGGCCGGCGATGGCGGCGATCGGCCCTTCGGCACGCGGCGACGTGGTGATGCTCGACCTCGGCGCGAACGTCTCGTGCGATGCGCGCAATCTGGTCGAGTTCGCGGTGATGGGCGACGTGTTCGCGCGCACCGTGCTCGGCCTGACTGCGCCGTCCATCGGCCTGCTCAACGTCGGCTCCGAGGAGCTGAAGGGCGACGATACGCTGCGTCTGGCCGCCGAAACGCTGCGGGCGAGCCATATCGCGCCGCAGTTCGTAGGCTTCGTCGAGGGCCACGACATCGCCGCCGGGACGACCGACGTGGTGGTGACCGACGGGTTCACCGGCAACGTCGCGCTGAAGACCGGTGAGGGCGCGCTGAAGCTGATCGGCGACCTGCTGCGCCAGGTGTTCCGCGGCAGCCTCGCCGCGCGCATCGGCTACCTGCTGGCGCGCCCCGGGCTGGAAAGGCTGCGCGAATGGCTGGACCCGCGCCGCTACAACGGTGCGGTGATGCTGGGGCTGAACGGCGGGGTGGTGAAGTCGCATGGCGGGACGGACGCGCAGGGCTTCGCGCATGCGATCGATGTTGCGATGGACATGGTCGTGCACCGCTTCAACGACCATATGCGCGAGGACTTGACGCGAATCGCCGGATTGATGGCTCTGGCGGCCAAGCATGGCGCCAACGACAAGGACGGCGGCAGCGGCGCACGCCTCGCCACCGCACCGTAGGAAGACGATGCCAATCCGTTCGATCATCGCCGGTGTCGGCGGCTACCTGCCTGAGCGCATCGTCAGCAATGGCGAGCTCTCCCGCACGGTCGAGACGTCGGACGAGTGGATCAGGGAACGCACGGGCATTCGTCAGCGCCACATCGCGGCGCCGCACGAGACGGCGGCGTTCATGGGCACCGAGGCGGCGCGCGCGGCGTTGCGGCATGCGAGCGCCGAACCTGCCGAGGTGGACGCGATCATCCTGGCCACCAGCACGCCGGATCAGGCGTTTCCGGCCACGGCGCTGCGGGTGCAGGCGGCGCTCGGCATAACGGGTGGGTTCGGCTTCGACCTTGCCGCGGCGTGCGCCGGCTTCATCTACGCGCTGTCGGTGGCTGATGGGATGATTCGCGTCGGGCAGGTGCGCGGGGTTCTGGTGATCGGCAGCGAGGTCTATTCGCGCATCATGAACTGGCGGGACCGGGGCACCTGCGTGCTGTTCGGCGACGGTGCGGGCGCGGTGTTCCTGCGCGCCGGCAAGGGCAGCGGCAGCATCGACCGGGGCATTCTGTCCACGCACCTGCACGCCCAGGGGACCCTGGGCGATATCCTGTATGTGGACGGCGCGGTGGGGCTGCATGACCGGCCGGGCCATCTGGTGATGAACGGACGGGAAGTATTCCGACATGCGGTGACCCGCCTCGCCGAGGCGGTGGACGAGGCGCTCGCCGCCAACGGCCTGGGACGACGCGACGTCGACTGGCTGGTGCCGCATCAGGCCAATCTCCGGATCATCGATGCGATGGGCCGCAAGCTCGGTCTTCCGTCTGAGCGGGTGGTGATCACCGTGGACCGGCACGCCAACACATCGGCCGCCTCGGTGCCGCTCGCGCTCGCCGAGGCGTGCCAGGACGGGCGCATTCGCCAAGGCGATCTCGTGCTGATGGAGGCGCTGGGCGGCGGCCTGACCTGGGGGTCGGCCCTGGTGCGCATGTGAAACCTGCGATCCGTTGCGGATGCCTGCCTGCAACATCCTGATCCTGATCGATTTTGCATCGCAAATTGCTTGACGGCGCGGAACCTTCTGCCTAGCGTCCTCAGATGCAGACCGTCACGCGCGCGCAATCTGGCCGAGACGATCTATACCCAGGTGGGACTGTCCCGGAACGAGTCCGCCGATCTGCTTGAGACGGTACTGGAGCGTATGGCGACCACGCTCGAAGCTGGAGAATCGGTCAAGATCAGTGGGTTCGGGACCTTTTCTGTGCGCCAGAAGGGCCGCAGGGTGGGACGCAATCCGAAGACCGGCAGGGAAGTACCCATCCTGCCGCGCCGCGTTCTGGTGTTCCGCCCGAGCCACGTGCTGAAGGCGCGTGTGAACGGCACGGCGCCTGTCGAGGGTGAGGACGAATGAGCGATCCGGCCGACGATGTGGTCCCGCCCGTTGGACCCCGCACGCGGCCGAAGAAGGCGCCGAACGCATTCCGCACGATCAGCGAGGTGGCGGACGAACTGCACATCCCGCAGCACGTCCTGCGCTTTTGGGAGACCAAGTTTCCTCAGGTGAAGCCGCTGAAGCGCGGCGGCGGACGGCGCTACTACCGGCCGGATGATATCGCGCTGCTGCGCCGCATTTCCGATCTGCTGTATATCCAGGGCTATACGATCAAGGGCGTGCAGCGGCTATTGCGCGAGGGTGGCGGCAGGCTGTCGGACGACATCCCGCCTCCCAGCCCCGACGAAGTCGAGGCAGCCGAGGCGGAACGGTCGGCATCGGCGTCATACGAACCTGAGTTGCCGATGCCTGGCCTGGCACGTCCCGCGCAGCAGGCCGCGACGGGAACGCGGGGCAGCGTGCGGTCGAATGCGGATCCGGAGACCGAACGTCTGCGGTCCGTGCTGGCCGAGATCCTGCGGGAACTGGAGGCGCTGCGGTCGCTGCTCCCCTGAGCGGCGTTGCGGCGCTGGCCCCCCGCTGGTAAACCGACGGTCCCACGTGTCGGAGCGTAGCGCAGCCTGGTAGCGCATCAGTCTGGGGGACTGGGGGTCGTGGGTTCAAATCCCGCCGCTCCGACCAATGTTTTCGGTGGAATCAGCTGCTGGCACCCAGGCGGGCGCTGTGCGCGAAGCGCATTGCTCTTGCTCGGTGACCTCCGTGCGGACCCTTGTACCGCTAACCGCACGGCTTGCCGTCGCCGGCCATTCTCGCTAAACCGCCCCCCACGCCGGCACCCCTGGAGGCCGGCGTTTGCCATTTGCGGGAGCCGACCATGGCCAATGCTGTGACGATCGAGGCCGAGGTGCGCGCGCGAGCCGGTAAGGGGGCAGCGCGGGCGACCCGGCGGGCCGGCAAGGTGCCCGGCGTGGTCTACGGGGGGCATCAGGAGCCGAGCATGATCGCGCTGGAACCGCGCGCGGTGCTGCGGGAGCTGAACCGCGCTGGGTGGCAGTCGCGCCTCTATGAGATCAAGATCAACGGCGACGCCACGCGCGCGCTGATCCGCGACGTGCAGGACCATCCGGTCAGCGACGCGCCGGAGCATGTGGATTTCCAGCGCCTCGCGCTGGGCGAGCCAATCCGCGTGTCGGTGCCGGTGCATTTCGAGAATGACGGCCTCAGCCCCGGATTGAAGCGGGGTGGCGTGCTGAACGTGATCCGCCACACGGTCGAAGTCTACACCGATCCCGATCATATCCCGGAACAATTTACCGCCAATCTGGCCGATCTCGACTTCAACGACGCGGTGCGCTGGGAGAACCTGATCGGCACCGAGAACACGCGCTCGGCGATCGGCCGCAACTTCGTCGTTGCGACCGTGGCGCCGCCAACCAAACAGACCGAGGTCTCCGCCGAACCGACTGCGGCAGCCGCACCGACAGCGGCTCCAGCTGCCGCCGCGCCGGCAGCGGCGCGCGGGGCGCCGGCACGAGGCGGAGCGGGCGGCGGACGCGGCGGCGGATCGAAGCGGGGCTGACCGCCCCGGACGTCGGTGTGCCATGCTGCTCTGGGTCGGCCTCGGCAATCCGGAACCGGGGATGGCCCGGAACCGGCACAACATCGGCTTCATGGCGCTTGATACGATCGCGATCCGCCATGGGTTCGGGCCGTGGCGGCAGCGCTTCAAGGGGCTGGTGAGCGAGGGCAGCGTCGCCGGGGAAAGGATCCTGGCGCTTAAGCCGCAGACCTACATGAACGAGTCCGGCGCCTCGGTGCAGCAGGCGGCGGCGTTCTACAAGCTGCCGACCGAGACCATCACCGCGTTCCACGACGAGCTCGACCTGGTGCCCGGCAAGGTGCGGGTGAAGCGCGGCGGCGGGGCGGCGGGGCACAACGGGCTGCGCAGCATGGACCGCATCCTGGGCACGCAGGACTACTGGCGGGTGCGGCTCGGCATCGGCCATCCCGGGCAGAAGGAGCGCGTGCTGGGCCATGTGCTGGGCGACTTCGTGAAGGAGGACCGCGAATGGCTGCTTCCGGTGCTCGATGCGGTCGCCGATGCGGCGCCCTTGCTGATCGAGGGAAAGCCTGAGGATTTCATGACGAAGGTCGCGCTGCTGGCGCGGGATGCGAAGTAG
>CAWCDM010000003.1:0-272667 GCA_963794185.1 uncultured Alphaproteobacteria bacterium
GAGTGAGCTCGCCTAAGAGAGTGGTCTGCACCATGACGCGTGGATCGCACAGCCAGCTGTATGCGCTGCCGGACTTGCCGAATACCGAGTTGATGGCGACCTTAAGACCGTTTGCTAGATCGGTATGCCCGTTCCTCTTGGCCAGCAGCCGCTTCTGCCGAAGGGTATCGTATTCATCCAATAAAGAGTCCGGCAGGTGTCCTGGCACCAGCCTGTGGTTCAGCATCAGCGCCGGATAGAAGCTCTCAACATCTAAATCCAGGAAGGTGAACACGTCGTCAGCAACATAAAGCATCGGCCCGTCATCACTATGGAGGCCACCGACGCCGATGGTGTATGTGATGCCGCCGACCTTGACGCTGTCAGAGAACTTGGGAACATCGATTCTCTTAACAGGCCCGTCCTTGGTTTCCTCGGTCTCGACCTGGAATTCCATATCTGGAATCCTAGCCAGCAGGTCCTGCAGAGCTGGCGTTCGGAAGGCGAACTTCTTAGCGACCGCATCGGCTGCCAGCGCCCAGCTTTGGACTTTCGGGTAGGTCGGATAGCAGCTGCCGAACAACTGCTTTGCCAGGATGACCTCGGCCACCTTTGCGTCGTGCACATTGATGATCGAGAGCAGGTTGTATTCTCGCGCTAGTGCGATGCGCGCCGCGATCTTCTCAGCCTGCACATCGGCGACCATCGCTGTGACCTCGAGGTCAACCGCGTTATACTCGACCACGGCACGCATTTCATCGTGGCTAAGGTGTCGGTCCGGCGTGTAGGGCAACGTGCGTAAGGACGGCGCGTCGAGCTTGCACGCACAATCTTTAAGGCTGCCGATAAGGCCCTTCGGCCCCCCGTTCATAGCGAACGGATCCACAGCGATCTCGCCACCGGCGGAGGCAAGCAGGTCACGCTTCCAGCTTTTATTGTCGATAAGCGAGTCGGATCGGGCGTGTAGCACTCTTGGGTCGTCAACCCCATTAAGGATCAGGTTGACGATGTGATTGTCATACCCGAGAGAGTTAAACCCGATCCATAGGTAGTCCCGCCCGTTCTCGGCGTGCCAGCTGCGGAACGCAGCAAACGTCTCACCGATGCCAGGCTCGCTCGTATACGCCAGAACTTTATCTTTAAATCGTAAACCGACCATGCAGAAGTTCGGATAGCTTTCCACGTCCATGCACAGGGATTTCATCGGTCCCTCTCCGGCAGGGCCTTGTTCGTTGCTGACAGGAGCGCCAAACCCGCTGCAACTATAAAGCGGTCCTGCGGCGGGATCGGCCACCCGGTCCTCTCAGCTATATTTGTTAAGTAGATATCAACCCGCAACTGGCCGATCCAGTACAGCCTCTGCCACTAACTGATCAAATTCGATCATTGGGCCCGCCAGTCATGCTGCGCATGCACTGCGTTAGAGCATCGTCCTCGCTCGGCAGCATGCATTCATAGCCCGCGCACCATAATCGGCCGGCGATATGATGCCCACGAGTAGCAAATCCCGTCACTGTCACAGTCTCGGCGAACGACTCCGACTGCGGACTGGTCCTCGGTCGCGAGCCAGGTGATCGCGACCGAGCCGCAGAGCAGCGCGACACACTCGTCCATCCGCCCGCCGCCGGTGATCTCGTTAAACTCGTCTTCAGTGATGATCATCATGGCGCTAGTCCAAATCGAAAAATGCTGGCGGCGTGGTGCGCTTGGTGGATCCTTTCGTCGACAAGGAACAGCCCAATAAGAACCAGCAACTCGAGCTCATTGAGCGCGGCGATTTGCGGTAGGAGATGATCGAAGGTGGTGAGGTCCGACGCGTGCGCGTGAAGCTCTGCCAGGGTTAACGGCGTCACTGGAGCCACCCTCGCGGCGACGGTTTTCGGGAAGATCATTGCAGACCCTCCGGCGCGTCGAACATGTGCGACTTTTTCTCCACCACCATCCGCGCCAAGCCAGTGATGCACCGCGGCTGGTCTTCCAGCGGTACCGGCCACGCGAACCCGGTGAGGAATTCCTCGACCCGCGAGATTCCGAACCAATACACAGCTTCCGCCATCAATTGCTCGTAGCCTGGAATCAATCGATAGGGGACCGCCGAGCAGCCACTCAGCCCCGGCCGGCGCGCCGCGGGCGCTGCACGCCATGCAGCGCGGGCTGCCGTCACGCATGACGAACGGAGGCGAGCGCCGGCCGCAGGCCGCGCACTGAGGGGGGCTGGCCGACGGGGGCCGCATGTGACAACCTTTCGATCCTGTCGGAGCTGAAGCCGAGCGAGGCAGCGCTAAAATATTCGCCGTCCTCGGGGTCAGCATGCCCGAGAACGGCGGTTTCTTATGCGGCGGTGGCGGGCTGTGGGCCGCGGGTCTTCCTGCGCGGCGGGCGGATCGCAGCGGCCGGATCGCGGCGCGCCGGTCGCGCCGGCGGCTCCGGCAGAGCTGGCGTGGCCGCTGGCGACGCCGCGACCGGACCAAGGATGCCTCGCGCTCCGATCCGTCCCGCGATCCAATTGTCAATTTCATCTGCAACCCAGGCGATCCGGGCGTCACTGACAGGGATCGGCTTGGGGAACGTGCCAGCTTTAACCAACCTGCGCAGGTGTTCTCGCGAGTAGAAGATGCCCAGCGCCTTTAGCTGCTGATATGTGAGAAGTCTCATCGGATGCCCTATGACACTGCTTGTTGCGCCGTAGTGCATTAGTAGAGAGGAGTGGTGGTGCGAAAGGCCACAAATTCATCCGTCAGAATTTGTGGTCATTGGCCACAAATCCGGGCGACTCACTTTTCGGCCATGGTGGCTTGATTATACCCAGCCGTCGGGCTCGCCAGCCCGCTTGAACCAGCGGTTCAGGTGCATGGCAATCGCAGTCTTGGTTCCGATGTTTTCATACCCTATTCGTTTGAGTGCGGCCTGTATGATGCTCACAAGGATACTGTTGCGCGATCTGGCGGGACGCTTGTGACCGGCCTTGATCAGTGCATCGGTGATCAGGCGGGCGATTATCACCGATGGTAAGTGCCAAGACTTGGCCGGATGGCGGTGGTGCCTCGTTTTCTCGCCTTTGCCCCATGGATATTCGATATACGGCATTGCTACATTTAAGGCACCTTCGAGAGTTTTGATGGCCTCATACCCTGCGCGGGTCTCTGGTGTTTCGAGCATCTGCTGCCAGCCCGAAAGCATCGTGGGAATATTGACCTGCACAGTCTTTGCGGCGTCTGCGACGCCCTTGAAATCCCAAGTGATTACTGTATCGCTCGCCAGATCAGGAATCGGTTTTGGCCTTGGTGTGACTTCGACTCAGCGCCATGCGCTGAAGGCGGCTGGCAACGTGCTCGCAAGCATCGTCGCCGGCCGCCGCGCCGAGTTTTTGGAACCATACTCGCACTTCATCCACAGTGATCGGTCTCGACGGCACCTTGCCCGCGCCGCACAGAGTCATTTAATCCGCCGCTTCTACTACCGAGTGCTTGCGAAGCTCTACGACGTTGTCCGGTGTCGGGTGCAGAGTCCCGCGCAGTCTTGCTTCCCACAATTCAAATCCGCGCCGCTTTTCGCTTTCATAACGGTGCAAGTCATAAACCTTGTGCAAGCCCGGAGCGCTGTGAGCGATCATTTGTTCACGCACGCGGTCATCGATCGGCAGCGCGGATAGGTGTGTGCGCATGGTTCTGCGAAGGTCGTGGAATTTCCAACCAGTGACATTGCTTAGGGTGTCGATGCGTTGCTTCGCCTTGGAGAAGCCGTTGACCGCCTTCGCGCCGGCCGTTGTCGTGAAGATGTGATCGCCCGCCGTAAATCGCGGCAGTGCCCTCAGCAGGGCCAGTGTGTCCGGTCCCAGGGGCACTTCGTGTGCTCGGTCGGACTTCATTCGGGCGGCCGGGATGGTCCAGATCGCCCGGTCAAGATCGATTTCTGACCAGACCGCATCGGCCACCTCACGCTCGCGCTGGCCGGTCAGGATCAGCAGCCGGACCAGTGGGCCATAGGGGAAGCCAGCCTCTCCCGCACCCTCCCAGACGGCCCGCAATTCGTCATCCGTGAGGATGCGCGCCCTCGCTTCCTTCTTGCCTATCAGGTCGGCGGGCCGCAGTCGCTCGACCGGACTCGAATCGATGCCGAATTCGTTGGTGCCGATCGCCCATGAGAACATCCGCCGTAGGTGGCCCAGCGCATTGAAGGCTTGGTATTTCGCCCCGCGCCGCACGATGGCCCGGATCGCAGCGGCGCATTCGTCAGGCTGGATGTCGGTGACCGGCCGCGGCCCCCAGCGCTTCACGAACTCCTGGCGGATTATCCGGCGGGCTTCGTCAGCCTTGGCCAGCCCGGTGCAGTGCCGCTCCAGGAACTCTTCGGCGACACGGCTGAACGAATTCACCTGTTGCCGCTGTTCTGCGGCCCGCTGGCGGGCCTCCTCGATCCGGGGATCAACGCCACGGTCGATCGCCGCCAGCCACTCACGCGCCTTTTGGCGGGCTTTCCCCAGCGTGATCGCGCCAACGGTGCCCAGTGTGCGGCGGGTCGGGTGCCAAGGGGCCGCCGGGTCGGCTGGACGCGAGCCAGCGAACCGGGCGATCAGGACGAAAGCGCGATGTCCGCTCGATCTGACCCGCAACGCCAGACCCGGCACCAGGGCATCGTGCCAGTCGCGGCTCCCGCTGGCCGGCACCCGCTGGGGCGATCGGATGAACCGATCGGTGAGATTGATCCTCTTTGTCATCGACTGTCCTACGCCCTCGGGGCAACACCGGGGCAACACCTTATTGTGTCTCACCCTGTCGCCTGATGTTGCCTCATGTTGCAACTAGGAGGACAAAATGCAAGGATTTCTGCCGGTTTGGCCGACGAAAATGTCGTTTCAGATTGCTCCATGAAGCGCCCTGGCGGGCGGCTCATAACCGCTTGGTTGCAGGTTCGAGTCCTGCCGGGCGCATCAATGTGGTCAACAAGTCAGCACGGGGCTGTGATGCGGTGGGAGGGGCTTGGCACTCCCGAGGCAGCGTCCGCGACAACTCGCGGGCATAATTCGCACCTGCCCCGTTTGATCACCTGGCGCCGCTCGTGTCCGGTGATTCCAGACGAGTCTCGCTCTTGGGCAGGATCATACGGCCGCGATACGCGTCGCTTACGAATACAGGGCTGATAGCGCAGATTGCTACGGATCGCTGTCTTAATCCCCGACTGCCTGCAGCCGCCGGCGCTTTGCCGCCGCCACCACACCGGACCGCCCTCGCGCGACCGGCACGGCCTTCTTGTCTGCAACGACCTTCGCTCGCGGGCGGCTGCTCACGCGCGTTGCAACCTTGCGACCGGAGCGCGGCGGTTTGGCAGCCGCGGCAACATCGGCAGGGCTATCGGCGCCGGCCATATCCAGACCGAACATCGACGACAGGTCGTCGGCATCCAGCACCTTGCCCGCGGCGGGAGCCGTCTTCGACATGGGCAAGGCCTGGTCGATCTGGGCCACCAGCTCGTTCTCGTTGACCGCACGCAGCCGGAACAGCAGCTCCGGCTGCTCGTCGAGCCGCGCGCCGACGCCATACAGCACCGCCGCCACGTGCTTGCACATCGAAGCGTAGTCCGGGCAGCTGCACGAGAACCGGATGTCGGACGGGCCGGGGAAACAGGCCCGTTGTCCTGGCGGCAGATGCGCTCCATGACGCCCTTGGAGAAGCGGCCCTGCAGCAGCTCGACCAGGGAATCGATCCCGCCCGCGCAGTCCGTGCAGATCGACTGCCATTGCGTCTTCGCGACCGCGCCGATGCTGACCGTGACATGATAGATCGATGATCCGCTGACCATCGCCTTGATCTCGCGCGGCCCGATCTGCAGGTCGACCACCGAGCCGTTGCGCACATAGGTGCGGCCGCGCGGCAGGCGGTTCTCGTAGTCGCGGTAGCTCTCCAGATTGTCGCACCAGGCCTTGCCCCAGAAGGTGGCGGCGATGGCGCGCCCGGCGATAACCACCGGCGCCACGGGATGCCCTTTCTTGCGCAGCTTCTCCATCGCGCGCACGGCCTTGCGGCGGCGCTCGGCGACCGGAACGTAGGGAGCCCAACCTCCGTAGTCAGCGCGACATGGCCGTCAGTCCTTCATCGCGGCATTCAGGTCAAGTGCAACCAGCTTCAGCAGGTCGTCGTCCTTCATCTCGGTCAGGTTGATCTCGCCGGCACCCGACAGCAGTTCATCAGACAGGCCCTGCTTCGAGTCGATCAAGGCGTCGATCTTCTCCTCGACCGTGCCGCGGCAGACGAATTTGTGCACCAGCACGTTCCGCTTCTGTCCGATGCGGAAGGCGCGGTCGGTCGCCTGGTTCTCCACCGCCGGATTCCACCAGCGATCGAAATGCACGACGTGCGAGGCCGCCGTCAGCGTCAGCCCCGAGCCGCCCGCCTTCAGCGACAGGACGAAGAACGGCACCGTCTCATCCTCCTGGAATGTCTGCACCAGCGCGCGGCGCTTCCGCACCTCCGTCTCGCCGTGCAGCACCAGGCCGGGCCGGCCGAATATGCCGCCCAGAAACGCCGCCAGCGGCGCCGTCATCTCGCGGAACTGGGTGAACACCAGCATCTTCTCCTGCCGCGAGGCCACCACCTCGGCGATCTCGCGCAGCCGTGCCAGCTTGCCGCTGTCCTGCTCGGCCCAGGCGTTGTCGTTCAGCCACTGCGAGGGATGGTTGCAGATCTGCTTGAGGCGCATCAGCATCGCCAGCACGATGCCCTTGCGCTGGATGCCGTCGCTGGCCTCCAGGGCATTGCCGAGATCGTCTACCGCCTGGGCGTACAGCGCCGCCTGCCTGCGGCTGAGACCGCAATACGCCTTGACCTCCGTCTTGTCCGGCAGATCGCTGATGATTGCCTTGTCGGTCTTCATGCGCCGCAGGATGTAGGGCCGCACCAGCTCGCGCAGCGGGCCATACGGATTGTACCTCGCGTTCGGCCAGGCCCTTGGCGTAGCGCTTGAATTGCCCGGCCGATCCCAGCAGTCCGGGATTGATGAAATCGAAGATCGACCACAGATCGCCGAGGTGATTCTCGACCGGCGTTCCGGTCAGCGCGATGCGCGCGGTCGCCTTGAGCGCCTTGGCCGCCCGGGTCTGCTTGGCGTTCGGGTTCTTGATCGCCTGCGCCTCGTCCAGAATGGCGAAGCGCCACTCGGTTTCGGCCAGCGCCGGCATGCGCAGCAGCGAGCCGTAGCTGGTGATCGCCAGATCGAGTTCCGCCGTCTGCGCCGGCGTGAACTGCCGCGATCTGCTCCGCGGTCATCGCCGAGGGATGCACGATCATCGCGTTCAGTTCGGGCGCGAACTTTTCGATTTCCGCCGCCCAGTTCGCCAGCAGCGACGCCGGCGCCACCAGCAGGCTCGGCTGATGCCGCGCTTTGCCGTTGTGCCGCTTCTGCGCCAGCAGCAGCGCCAGGACCTGGATCGTCTTGCCCAGCCCCATGTCGTCGGCCAGGCAGGCGCCAAGGCCCAGCCCGGACAGCAGATGCAGCCACTGCACGCCGGCCTGCTGATACGGCCGCAACACGCCATGCAGCGCCGGGCCGGGATCGACACCCGCGCCATCCGGTGCGCGCAAGCCTTTGCAGCGTCTCCGCCAGCCAGGGGCCGGCCGTGACCTGCGACCAGTCGGCGGTGGCCATCTCTGCCGCATCGCCCGCGACCGCCGCGCCCGCCAGCATGCGCATCGCCTCGGCGAAGGTCAGACCATCCCGCGCGGCCAGTTGCTCGGCCTCGTGGAACTGCCGCATCGCGCGCTCGAGCCGTTCGCGGTCGACCTCGACCCATTGGCCGCGCAGCAGCACCAGCGAGTCGGTGCCGGCGAGCAGTGTCGCGATTTCCCGTTTGCTGAGCGTCTCGCCGTCCAGCGTGATGTCCATGCGGAAATCCAGCAGCCCATCGAGGCCGACCGCCGAGGGCGCGCGTGCGCCGACCGTCCCGGTGACCTGCGGGCGCGACGGCCGATTCGCGCGCCACGTCGCGGGCATGCGCACGACCACGCCGGCACTTTCCAGATCGGGCGCGCTGGCCAGCAGGCGCGAGGCGTCCTGCGGCGTCCAGCGCAGCGGATGAAAGATCTCGCCCGCATCGATCATCGGCCTTGAGCCAGGCGCATGTCTCGGCGGCGCGCTGCACCGGCACCAGCAGCGACAGCAGCTTCTGTCGGTTCGCTGGCCCGGCGTATTCGCGCAAGGCCTGGCCGAGCGGCAGATGCTGGGCCTTGGCCTGCGCCGAAAGCCGCGTCGTATAGGTCGCCATGAAGGCGAACGGCGCTTCCGGGTCGCGGCGGTTCTCCGCCAGGTTGAAGTGCACGCGCCCGACCAGGTTCCAGGCCGGATTGAGCCCCTTCAGAAAGCTCTGCAGATCCGTCTTCGCCGCAGCAAGCGACTGTGCCAGCGCCGTCGCGGTGTCCCGCCACAGCCCGCGCAGCACATCCGCCGTCAGATATTCGGCCCCCGCCATCATGGGCGCCGTCAGCACAAACGACGCGAGTTCGGCCTCGTTCGGCGCCGCTATGGCCGGAAGGCCGGAGGACGCCGGGGCGCCGGCGTCCGTGCCGGTCGATTGCAGGCACAGCGCCGCCACGTAGCGCGCGGCAAATCCGCGCCACCACAGGAAGACCGGCGGCAAGGTCTGACCCACCTCGCCGGCGCCAAGCTGCAGCAGCCCGAAGCCGCTGCCGCGCGCGAATGCGTCGCTTATGCGCCCGCCAATGCGCTCGTCGATCTCCGGGGCGTCTGCGGACGATTCGAGGGTAAGGTGGCCGTGCGGCGTAAGCCGGAGACTCGGACGGGACATGCGCGGAGTACGATGGATCGCTGGGTAATGGTCAAGATCGGGCAGCGTGTCAGCCCGAAGTTCGGCTATGGACGGAAAGCGGGTGTTCAGAATTTGGCGCTGAGTTATCGGAAGACTCTGCCGCGGAATCGGAGTTCAGGCTCCTCCTGCCGACTCCCGCCGGCCGCGTTGCGGCGCGACGCGCGAGACCCTGGCGTCAACCGATGGAACGGCGCACGCACCGCCCGAAAGGGCTGCCCATCGCCAGCTTCGCCTGTGACGATTTAGTCGGTCGCCACCGTGAACGTGGCGAATATATGGGTCGACTTGGCGAAGCTCTGCGGCTGAGCCAAGCCTGGAATCGATGCGGGCAGGAAGTACCTTTGTAAAGCGGGCAGTTCTGATGGGTCGCCGCATCGGTCGGCATTCCAACCGAGGATCAAGCAGCCATCGCTCGTCAGAAGCAGACTGCAGACCCGCAGTGCCGCGTTCTGGTCCTGCACTCTGTCGAGGCCGAAGCCGAACACCCCACTCAGCACGATGGTGTTGAACGACGAGCGCGGCCAATAATCCAGGGCATCCTGGATGTTGCCGATCACATGGCGTTTCGGAGCGCCCCAGCGTGCAACGGTCGGGTCTATATCAATTGTCCAGCATTTGGCGCCGTGCGCCCCAAACAGCGCGGGGTAGTCCTTAGTGTATGGCCGACAACCGACGAACAGCACTTTGCCGCCGCGCCATCCGACAGCGGGGATCAACTTGCGCACCAAATGGACGCGGTCCGGACGATGGGCGATCCAAAAATCGCCGAACCACGTGTGGAGGCGACGTCGGACGCTCCCCGACAATAGGATGCGCGCCACCCGACGCCACAGACGGCGTCTTGCCCGCTCGTCAAACTCATTCCCCAAGGAACTCATTCCGTCCGTCTTCCTTAGAGTTGTCCGGAATCATTCCATTACCCTGGCTAGCCTACGCACCATGAGGCGGATTGATGCGAGCAACAGATACGCTCGCGCCTTGCGGTTGAGACATTCCCAGTCCTTGGCAAGTCGGCGGCAGCGATTGAGCCATGCAAGCGTTCGTTCAACGACCCAGCGCTTGGGAAGAACGACGAACCCTTTGGCCTGGTCCGACCGTTTGACAATCTCCACGTCCACCTGGGCCATGATTTTCTTCACCGCCGTCTGGAACACCGGCCCCTGATAGCCGGCATCAGCGTAGAGCTTGAGCAGGAATGGATACAAGCCGAACAAGGTCGCCATCACCATCGCACCGCCGTCACGGTCCTGAATATCTGCGGCATGCACGATGGCCTGCAACATCAGGCCGGTCGTATCGACCAGGATGTGTCGCTTCTTGCCCTTGATCTTTTTCCCCACATCATAGCCGTGCGGATCAATGCAGGCCCCGCTTTTGCAGCGCTTTTCACGCTCTGGCTATCGATCACCGCCGCCGTCGGACTGGCCTCTCGCTCGGCCTGCTCCCGGCATTTCACGTATAGTGCATGATGGATCCGTTCCAGTGTCCCATCATGCTCCCAGCGATCGAGATAGTCATGGATCGTGCTGCGCGGCGGCAGGTCCTTCGGGATGTCACGCCACTGGCAGCCCGAACCGGTGATATACATCACCCCATTGAGCACCTCGCGAATATCGACCGTGCGCTTGTTGCCACCCGGTTTGGCGGGCGGTATCAGCGGCGCGACCTCGGCCCATTCTTCATCGGTCAGGTCATGGCTGTAGCGCAGGCCGCTGCGGTCATGGCGACGGCGGGTCTCTTCGGTCCACATCCGGCACCTCGCGATTCGGTGCCATGTATAGAGTCACAGTCGATTCGAGTCGGGCAAGCCCCTCCGCTAACCGACTTTAAAGACTCAATTTGTTCTCGGACGGACACTTAACGCTGGCATGCCGCGCGTGGCAACCTGGCGGGTTGGCGCCGGCAGGAGCGAATTGCTTTGCGTAGTCGCTTGCAGCGGAGACGCTGGCTCATGTTTGTTCCCAGAGCCAAGGGATCGCGAAGCAGATGAACATTGCCAAGAGATTGCCGGTTGAGACCCAGACCGCCGCCGATCCGAGCCATCCTGAAATGGCGACGCCGACAATGGCACGCTCCGTCATGTCCGCCGCTTGCAGACCGTCATCGGGCAGCCGCGGCGGCATCTGGCAGAAGTGGACTGGCAGACCTTGGTGGGGGCAGGCCCAAGCCGATCAAAAGAGGCGCCCCCAGAATCTTGTGTTGTGTGCGTCCCCGTCCCTCCCGAATCCGCACCGCCATGTGGCGAGAGCCTGATGAATATTCGGCACGAGCAAGGCGCAAGTCCAGACGCTGGCGAGCCGGGCGCCCAGAACATGCGGCGAGGCCTGCGCCCTTCAGGCAGATGCCTCAGCGAGGGCTGCCCTGCGACGCGCAAGGCGACCGTGGTTCCATTTCTCTTTGCCACCGACAAAGTCCTACACCATGCGCAATGAGACGAAATCGCACAGGTTGCGGCGGTATTCCAACCCGCGACGACCAGGTCACGACGCAGCTTGCGTGGCGCCGCCGAGCATGCAACACGGAGTCAACGGGGAGAGTGCGTCGAGAGGCCGAAAATGGCGGATGCGGCGTTGTCGGCGGCCGAGGCCGCGCTGGAAAACCAACGGATCGGCAGCTTGCAGATTCGTGTCGCGGTGTTGTGCACGCTCGTGCAGATCTGCGACGGCTATGACCTCAATGCGGTCGCGTGGGCGGTGCCGTCGCTGATCCGTGAGTGGCACTTGCCGCCATCGATGTTCACGATGGCGTTCCTGTGGTCGAGCATCGGCATCCTGGTGGGCGCGCTGTCCGCGGGACCGATCGGGGACCGTTTCGGCCGTCGGCCGCTGTTGCTCGGCAGTCTCACGATCTTCGGCATCGCCTCGCTGCTCAGCGCCACCGCCGGCTCGCTCGGCATGCTGAGCCTCTTGCGCTTCTTCACCGGGCTCGGCATCGGCGGCGGGTTTTCAGGGGCGGCCGCGCTGACCGGCGACTACGCACCCCACCGTCTGCGCGCGACGATGATCATGGCCACGTTCACCGGTGCGCCCATCGGCGGCTTCCTCGGCGGACAGCTCGTGGCGTTGCTGCTCGCCCAGTTCGGCTGGCCGATGATCTTCGTCCTGGGCGGCGTGTTCCCGCTGGTTCTGGTGCTGGCGCTGGCGGTTTGGCTGCCGGAATCGCCGCGGTTCCTGGCCGCCAGGGGGAATCTGTCACCACGCCATGCCGCCTTGCTTCGGCGCCTCGACATCGTTCCGGCGCAGAGCGGTCCTGTCGACATCGCACAGGGAAACCCCGTCAGGATGCTGTTCGGCAAGGGCTATGCCCTGCAGACCGTCCTGCTGTGGATCGTCTACTTCTGCAGCCTGCTGAACCTGTTCCTGTTCGCCTATTGGATGCCGACAGTGTTGAACCTGATCGGAATGAGCCCATCACAGGCGGTGTTCGCCTCGAGCCTCCGGGACTGCGGCGCGATCTTCACTGTCCTGTATCTCGGCGTTGCGATCGACCGGATCGGTCCCGAGCGCACACTGGCGTTGCACTACGCGGTCGGCGCCGTGTTCATCGCGGTGATCGCGCTCGTCGCGCTGCCCTATGCAATGCTCCTGTTGATGAGCTTCCTGGCCGGGGCAACGATCATCGGAAGCCAGACCGGCGCCAACGGAACCTGCGGGAAGCTTTACCCGGCGCGCATGCGCACGAGCGGCCTCGGCTGGGCGCTCGGCATCGGGCGGCTCGGCGGCATCGCCGCGCCGTTGCTGGGCGGTTACCTGTTGGCGCGCGGCCTCGCACCGACGCACATCTTCCTAAGCGCCTGTGGGTTTGCGCTCATTGCGGCTGTGGCCACTGCGCTGCTGGCTTTCCGCGGCAGCCGCGTGCGGGTCCTGGGCGTCGAGGGGGTCGGGCCATAAAGGCATCTCGAGGCCGCCGAGACGGGCAGTTTCCCAGGCTCACCGGATGCGCTGCAGTGCCGCATCAAGTCGCGCGATATCGGCTTGTGCCGATGCCAGGCGATCGCGGTTTTCCTCGACCACATCTTCAGGTGCGCGTTTGACGAAATCGGCGTTGTCCAACTTCTGCGCGACCTTGCGTGCCTCGCCGACCATCTTGTCGCGCTCTTTGACCAGGCGCGCGCGTTCGGCACCAATGTCGATGGCGTCGGCCAGCGGCAGTACCACCGTCGCTTCGTCGAGCATCAGTTGTGCGGAGCCATTCGGCATCTCACCCACCAGCAGTTTCAGCTCCGAAACGCGCGCGAGACGCCGGATTGCGTCCATCCATCGCTGGCCACGTTCCAGCGTCTCCGGTGCAGCGTCGCGCAGCAGGATCGGCGTCAGCGTAGCTGGTGGCACACTCATCTCGGTGCGCACCGAACGCACCTCGGAGATCAGCCGCACCACCCAGTCGAGTTCATCGCGTGCGGCCGCAGCGTCGGGCACGGCGACCGGTTCCGGCCACGCCGCGCGGATCAGGCTGTGGGCCTCGCCGTAGCCAAAGCGGTCCCATAGCTCCTCGGTGACGAATGGCATCGCCGGGTGCAGCAGAAGCAGGATTGTCTCCAGGACGTGCGCCGCGGTCTGCCGCACCTCATGCGCGGCCGATGAGTCACTTTCTGCCAGCACCGGCTTGGCGAATTCGACGAACCAGTCGCAGAACGTGTCCCAGGTGAAGCGGTAGCAGGCCGCCGCATACTCGTCGAAGCGGTATTCCTCGAGCGCCGTACTGGCCTCCTCGATCGCGCGGTTCATTGCATCCAGAATCCAGCGCGTCAGCGGTAGGCGCGCATGCGACGGATCGAACGACGCGTCCGGGCGGATCGCATTCATCTCGCAGAACCGCGCGGCATTCCACAGCTTGGTGACGAAACGCCGATAGCTCTCGACGCGCGCGGCACCAAGCTTCACGTCGCGGCCCGGGCCGGTCAGCGCACAGATGGTGAAGCGCAGCGCATCAGCGCCGTAGCGGTCGATCAGCTCCAGCGGATCGATGATGTTGCCCTTCGACTTCGACATCTTCTGGCCGCGCTCGTCGCGCACCAGGCCGTGGATGTAGACCGTGCGGAACGGCACCTCGCCCATGAAGTGGATGCCCTGCATCATCATCCGCGCGACCCAGAAGAAGATGATGTCGAAGCCGGTAACCAGCACGTCGCCCGGATAATACCGAGCCAGCTCCCTGGTCTTCTCCGGCCAGCCCAGCGTCGAGAACGGCCACAGCCCCGAGCTGAACCACGTGTCCAGCACGTCCTCGTCCTGCGTCAGCACTTCGTCGCGCCCGTACTTGGCCCGCGCCTCGGCTTTCGCGTCCGCCTCGGTATGCGCGACGAATATCGTCCCGTCGGGGCCGTACCAGGCCGGGATGCGATGCCCCCACCAGAGCTGGCGCGAGATGCACCATGGCTGGATGTCGCGCATCCAGGCAAAGAACGTGTTTTCCCACTGCTTCGGCACGAACACCGTTTTGCCGGTCTCCACCGCCTCGATCGCCGGCTTCGCCAGTACCTCTGCGTTACAGTACCACTGCGTCGTCAGCAGCGGTTCTATCGGCACGCCGCCGCGATCGCCGTGCGGCACCTGATGCGTGTACGGCTCCGTCTTCTCCAGCAGCCCCAGGCGCTCCAGCTCCGCCACGATCGCCTTGCGCGCCGCGTTCCGGTCCATTCCCTCGAGCGAGCGGACGAAGCCGGGAACCGCGACGCCATCCACCGGCGTCAGCAAGTCGGCGATCTCGGCCAGCGTGACGTGAGCCTGGCGGTCGAGGATCGATGGCATCGGCAGTCCGTGCCTTTGCCCGACCGCGAAATCGTTGAAATCGTGCGCTGGCGTGATCTTGACCGCGCCGGTGCCCTTGTCGGGATCCGAATAGTCATCGGCGACGATCGGCAGGCGCCGTCCCACCAGCGGCAGGATCGCGAACCGGCCGACGAGGTCGGAAAAACGCACATCCTCGGGATGCACCGCGACCGCTGTATCGCCCAGCATTGTTTCCGGGCGTGTCGTTGCAACAGTAATGAACCGTTCGGCTTCGCCCTGGATCGGATAACGGATGTACCAGAGGCTCCCCTTCACCTCGATGTTCTCCACCTCGAGGTCGGAAATCGCCGTCTGCAGCCTGGGGTCCCAGTTCACCAGCCGCCGGTCGCGATAGATCAGGCCCTCGCGATACAGCGTGACGAACACTTCGCGCACCGCCGCCGACAGCCCGTCGTCCATGGTGAAGCGCTCGCGCGGCCAGTCCAGCGACGCCCCGAGCCGGCGCAACTGGCGGGTGATCGTGCCGCCGGATTCCGCCTTCCACTGCCAGACCCGCTCGACGAACCCCTCCCGCCCCAGCGCGCGGCGGTCCACGCCCTGCTCCGCCAGCAGCCGTTCCACCACCATCTGGGTGGCGATGCCGGCATGGTCGGTTCCCGGTTGCCACAGAACGTCGCGCCCCTGCATGCGGCGCCAGCGGATCAGCGTGTCCTGCACCGTGAAGGTCAGCGCATGTCCCATGTGCAGGCTGCCGGTCACGTTCGGCGGCGGAATCATGATGGTGAAGGGCTCGGCGTTGGAATCCGGGTCGGCGGCGAACGCCCCTGCACGCTCCCAGCCTTCATACAGGCGGGGCTCGATTTCCGACGGATCGTAGGTCTTGTCCAGCATCACACGGCCTTGGTTTGCGGCCTCTCGCGGATGCCGCAGGAGGCCGGCTATGGCAATACGGTCAGGGAGCCACGCGCCCTACCACGCGCTCGATCTCGACGCGAACCAGACGCTCGACCATCGGCGGGAGGTTCGCGTCGAGCCACTCCTTGAGCAGGGGCCGCAACTCCTCCCGCACGATGTCCTCGACGGTGGGACCGCCGCTGTGCACGCGCACGGTTCGCTCCGCCGCGATCGTACGGACCAAACTGTCGACCGAGGATGCTGCGGCCGCAGCCGCTTCCGGCGCAACGAGGGCTTCCGGCGTGATCGCCGCCGGCAGAGGCGGCGCCGGCGGAACCGGCACCGGGACGGCGAGCGACTCCGGCTCTGGCTCCGGCGCGGAAACGACGCTTTCCGGCGGCTTCGATACCATCATCGCGGAATCCAGGACCAGCACTCCATCACTGGCAACGCGCTCCTCGGGCTGTGCGGTCGGCGACCGCGGCGCAGCAGCGCCGGGCGCGGTCACCTCATCCTCGCTGAGGATACGACGGATCGAGGCAAGAATGTCCTCCATCGAGGGATCCGCCGACGATGTCGCGCCGGAGCCTGCACCGGGTTCTGTCGCTGGAACTGACCCGGGAGGAGGCGTCTGCGACGTACTCATGCCGCGCACCGCATCGTCATGTTGTCGCCTCGCCTGCTCATCGGCCCGGCTGGTCCTTGGCGTAGTCGCCAAGGCCCACCCACTTGTCCTTCACCGCATTGTAATACGCCGTGTCGTCGTACAGCGGCACCGGCAGATGCAGGTCGCGCGCGGTCAACCGGCCGATTGCCGAGGCGACCTGATAGGATGCGGTGATGAGCTGCGCCAGGTTCTGGACCAGCGTGACCTGAGAAGTCAGCAACGCCTGCTGCGCGTTCAGCACGTCCAGCGTGGTGCGGCTGCCGACGATCGCCTCGCGTTCCACACCTTCCAGAGCAATCTGATTGGCGCGAATTTGCTGCCGTGTGCTGTCGGCAGCCGCCTTCGCCGCGACGAGCGTCTCCCAGGCCTGCACCGCGTTCTGCACGGCGGTGCGGCGCGCATCGTACACCAGCTGGCTGTTCTGCTGCACCGTCTGCTTCGCCGCGCGGACTGCGGAGTATTCCGAACCTCCTTGATAGACCGGCACTGAAAGCTGCACCACGGCCTGATAGCCGTTGGTCGAGGTGGATCGGGCGGCAGAGTTTTGTTGTTGGAACACCTGGCCTACCACGCTGACCTGCGGCAAGAGCTGGGAGAATGCGACGTCCACCGCGTCCTTCGAAGCGGATTCGTTGAACAGGGCGGCGACAACCGCCGGATTGTTGTGTGCCGCCAGCGCGGTCGCGTCCTGCTCATTCTTCACGGGAAGCGCGAGTGGTTGCGGCTCGACAAGGTCGCCGGGCGGATAGTAGCCGACCACCTGCTGATACGTTCCGCGCGCCGTCAGCAGGTTGCCTTCCGATGTCTGGCGCTGCGCGGTTGCGCCGGCCAGCGCAGCTTCGGCCTGCGCCACGTCGGTGCGGGTGATCTCCCCCACCCGGAACCGGTCATTGGTCGCCTGGAGTTGCTTGGCCAGCACCTGCTCGTTGTTGATGTTGAGCGCCAGGAGCTGTTGCGCCTGGATGACGCCGACATAGGCGTTGACCACATTGCCGAAGCTGGTCTGTTCCTGAGACAGCAGGGTGGCGCGCTCGGCCATCACCTTGTTCTTGGCCTGGTTGACGTTCGCCGATGTCTTGCCGCCGGTGTAGATAGGCTGGGTGAGCTGCGCCTGGGCGATGCCAATGAGCCGGTCGGTCTGCGCGTTGAGGAAGCCGCCGCCGCCGGACCTGGTGAATGCACGGCTAAAGCCATCGCCGTAGCCGGCGGTTCCCGACATCACGACGGTCGGCCGCCACCCGGCGAGCGCCTGCGGCACATTCTCGTCGGTCGCCCGCAGTTTGGCCCGCTCGGCCAGCAGCTGGGGCTGGCTCGAATATGTCGCCGCCAGCGCCTCGGACAGCGTGTGCGGCACGCCGGGATCCGACGGGACCGGCGCCGGCGCGTTGCGCGGTGGCTTCTGCTGTGCCAGCGTTGCCTGCGCCGCCGGCAAGCGTTTGGCTGGCACGGCCTTGGCTGGCGGCTGCGACGATGGCGTGGTCGTGGCGGGGTTCGGCTGGGGCGTCTGCCCGAGGGCAGGCGCACCCACCAGGGCCAAGCCGAGACCAATGAGCAAACCGTGCCGCGAATTCATGCACGCCCCCGTTCGATCTGCCGCCCGTTTGCCACAGCGGCCGGCTAAACGCCAATCAGAACACGAAGCCCGGCGATGGAACGAGTCCGGGGATCGGCGGCGCAGTGCAGTCGAACATCGGCTGCATCCGTAGGCCGGCCACGCTGGCCTCGGCCAAAACCGCCTGGCCGCCGGTGGCGCTGCCCATGCAGACGGTCGCCAGCCTGCCTGTATCCGTGCGAAGCTGCTCGCCGATCACCGGCGGAACACTCCTGACCGCACCCTCGATCAGGATCACGTCGTATGGTGCGCCGGGCGGCCAGCCTGCCGCGAGGGGCCCGGAAACCAGGCTCACACCGGGCGCGAATTCGGCGAGTGCCGAACTCGCCAGCGCCAGCAGCGACGTGTCATCCTCCAACGCCGTCACTCTCGCGCCACAGGACGCCAGCAGCGCCGCGCCGTAGCCGGGGCCGGCGGCGACCACGAGCACCCGCTCGCCCTCGGCGATCGCGATGAGCTGCAACAGACGTGCAATGACCATCGGTTCCAACAGCACCCTGCCGCGGCCGAGCGGAACGTCCTCATCGGCGTAGGCGAGTGACGCCAGGCTGGGCGGCAGGAAGCGCTCACGCGGCAACCAGCGCATCGCGGCGATGATCCGCGGATCGGTGACCTTGTTGGGGCGGACCTGACTGTCCACCATGCGTTCGCGGGCTTCGGTGAATGCCGGGGTGGCACTGTCCATTGCGGGCTCGTCGGGTTGGGACGGTGCCGCTTATAGAGGCCACCGGGCCGCCCCGCCAAGCAGGAACCGTCCGGGGCGAGCTCCGGGGTGCACTCCGGGCTTGACCTTGCTCGGGGGCTCACCCGATATACCGCAGCCCTTCACCAGGCCGGTCCGGTGGCAGAGTGGTGATGCAGCGGACTGCAAATCCGCGTATGCCGGTTCAATTCCGGCCCGGACCTCCACGTTCTCAATGACTGAGGGCTCCAGAAAAAAACCAGCGCTTCTGCTCCGATGCGAGGGGACCCGCAGGCGGGCTACCGGGTGTGCAGCCCGGCTACGTCCCCGCCGCGCCTAATGTTCCGAGATGCCCCACCCGGATCAGCAGGCAACGGAAACGTCAGCGTCCACTCGGTGCCATGATCGGAACGAAGCGTCGCCGAGCCGCCGACCTGCTCGATCAGCCGCCTGACCAGTTGCAAACCGTGCCGCAAGCTCTTGCCGGTCTCGACAAAACCCACGCCGTCGTCAGCGAAGACTATAGTCGCCTCATCGGCTGCCTCGGTCGGCGACATCGACACGCTGATCGACCCCGTGCCGTGGGGAAACGCGTGAGCATAGCTGTTCGCGATCAATTCCGTGGTTACGAGACCCAAAGCGGTCACGGTATCCAGATCGAGCATGACCGGCTCGCAATGACACACCAGTCCGACGCCGGGGTGTTCACCAGTCTGCATGGCTTCGAAACTGGAACAAAGCGACGAGAGGTATTTGCCGAAATCTATCGTATGACTCAGCCCAGTACCAAGAAGATGGTCATAAACCTGGGCCAAAGCCATGACCCGGCGCGAAATCGCCTTGATGCCTTCTGTCCCAGCCCCGTCCGTGCTGACCTGGGCCTGCTTGCTCAGCATCCCGTAAACCAGCTGGAGGTTGTTGCGAACGCGATGCTGCAGCTCCCGCGCCAGGACCGATTTCTCGTCCAGCAGCCGATTCTTTTCCTCGAGAATGGCACTCTTCGCCACAAGCAGCCGATCCCTGTCGGCGACCATGTCCTGCATCCGATCGACCGCGCTCTGCAGCGCCGCGTTGCGCGCCGAGGTGTCCACCGCTTCCGCCAGGACATTGGCGAATCCGGTCAGGAAATCGATGTCGTGATCGTCATAGTCATGCTGTACAGGACTATCGATTTCCAGCACGCCATAAGGCTTGCCCTCCCGTTTGATGATGACGTCCACCGTCGAGATGATGCCATGCTCGGCATAGAAGGACGGCAGCACGAAGGTTGCGTCCTTGTTCAAATCGCCGCAGATCACCGGCTTTCCGGTAACGAAGGCACGACCTTGCGGTGAGCTCTCATCGGCCCGCGAAACGACCCGGCCGACCACGCCCGGTTTCCAGCCGACCCCGGCCTCGACGAGAAGATCGTTCTCCTCCGGGCGATATCGGCAGACCTTGCTGAAGGGAACTTCCAGACCATCGGCGCAGATGCGCGCGGCTTCCGTCAGAATTTTGCGCAGATCGCGTTCGCCAAGCGCGAACCTGCCGAATTCCGCAAGCTCCGACTGCTGTCGCAGCAGCCGCCTGATCTGCCTGGTGAGTTCGGCCTCCGCGGCATCGGGCATTGCCGCCTTCTTGGATGGGCCGTTCAGTACATCAGAATCCCTTGGGGAACGGTCGCAAGGCCTCGCCGGTGTTGACCATCTGCTCGACGATCTGCAGCGCGCGAACAACATCTTCGGGTCGGTACGGTTTACCGATGCACGCTTCGCCATCCGCACTGGTCAGACCGAACTGGCCTGAATTGCCGGTTGCGTAGAGGACTCCCAGATGGCCTCGGCGATCCAGCCGGGCCGCGATTTCGGTGCCCAGACCGCCTTCGGCCAGCCGCATATCGAGGATCGCAAGGTCGGGTTTGTGCCGCTCGCAGAGTTCGACGGCCTTGTCGACGGTGCGGGCGATGCCGCACACTTCATACCCGCCCTCGACAAGAACATCCTCGAACATATCGGCCATAAAGAGGTCGTCTTCGGCGATCATGACCTTGAGCATCCGGCGTTATCCTTTCTGGGAACAAACGGCCGGATTCAAAGGGCGCCGTCTTGATTTCTAGGCGGGACAAAACTCTCCGGCGCAACGAGCCAGCGCGAGCACCAGCCGGTCGGTGGAAGAATTGGTCAGCCAATTGCGCTGGCGATAGCATCGACTGCCAAGCGCAACGGCTGTTATTCGCACAATTTTATTTAGGAATAGGGTAACAGCCCAGGTAGCGCAGGAGGCAATCAGGCCGTGCGAATGTCTGCCATCAGGCACGCGGGGTCGGCGTTCAAGGTCTGAAGCACATTCCAACCCTGTTTCCTGGCGGTCGAGAGAACCGAGCGGATGACGGCGAATCCTTCGCACCATCCTCGGAGCGAAATCCGCCAGAGATCTTCTGGCGCAGTTTCATCATCCGCCCTCCTGCTCGGCTAGGTTGTTGGTGAGGGCACGTCGGGATCGGTCAGGAAGCGCAACACGTCCTGCTTGCGGGTGCCGAGGCGCAGCAGGAGGTTATGGCCCACCCGTCGCGGCGGACGGCCGCGGCGTCGGGCTTTTGCCAGCGCGGGCTGTGCTTCATGGAACGCCAGGCCTTCCACCAGGATGGCGTTGTAACGGTGCTCGATCAGCGCGATCAGAGCGGAACTCAGCGGCACGCACCGCTCGCGCGCGAGGTTGGTCGCGTGGCAGGCGCGGCGCAGCAGGCGCTGCATCCTGCGTGCCCACTCTTCCTTCTCGATCTCGACCAGCGCCTTCAGTTCCCGCAGATGGTGCGCATTGCACAGCGCGTGCAGCACGCCGGTCATCGTGTAGTACGGCTTCCAGTGATCATGCACGACAATACCGGTGACCTTTGGCAACAGGCTGCCCCGCTTCGCCGAGACGCGATAGAAAGTGAGCCAGACAGTCGAGGCGATATGCAGCCACTGCGTCTTGCCGCCAATGCGAAAGCCGGTTTCATCCATATGCTTGACCGGTGCGGCTGCCACGTGGTCGCGCACGGCATCGGCAAAATCCATGAAGCGGTGTGCGCAATCCTGGCTGATCCGGGCGATGGTGGCGGTGACCAGCCTGACGCCGAACAGGTCAGCCATCAGTGCGGAGAGACGCTTTTCCGGCAGCAACTGACAGTGCAGCAGATACAGCACGAACGCACCGACCGCTTGCCGTCTGCACGGAGCGGTCACCCCGTCGGGGAATGCGCCCGCGTCTGGGTGCCGCAGATGATGCAGCGGCAGTCATGTGCGCGGTGCTCGGTGACGATCAGTGGCGTCGGCTCGGGGGATCGAACACTTGCCGGGCGACATGGCCTGTCGCCATGGCTGCGGTCAGCGCCACCGCACGCCGTGCACGCTCTGGATAATGGTCGACGGTGGCATCAGGACAGCCCGGCGAAGCGTCGTGCCCGGATGGCCCTGCTGACCGCCGTTTGCCGACGGTTCCCGAGACGCTGACGCGCGGCGGCTCTCAGCCCGTCGCTCGACGGTGGCTGCCACTGTGCTGCTGTTCAGCCCGAGCCGGCGCTCCAAGTCCGCCAGCCGCTCCCAGCGCGGCATCTCCGCGCGAAGCATGCATCTCGGCCTGCAATGCCTGTCGATGCACGCTGCCATCTCAAACGTGCCGTCACTCGGAGCCTCTGTGCGCCACGGCACGTTGTCGCGCGTGACGGGGGGGGCGGAATAGGAAACATTCCAGGCACGCGAAATCACGAAGGTGTGATGTCGCCCGTTCTACGGGCCGGCGATGGGGAATATCCGGCGCCCGTGATCAAAGCGTGCAATGCCGCACCACGCGGCGAGACATGCGCGGCCTTCGACAAGGAGAGTCAGCGGCGGTCTTCGGCATAACATTTTTATACTTGCGGATTAGCGCTCGCGCGCCCATTTTCGGTTCCATCGCTGGCAGTGGGCTGTCCCCGGGGCGTCAGTGGCAGAGAGATACGTGTGCTCCCGCCTGAACGGCGCCAAGGAACGCACAATGCCCGACTTCCGCTGTCATATGCTGGATGAGCGCGGCGACACTCTTTTTCCGGCCGATCTCACGGTCGATACCCTCGACGCCGCGATACTGCACGCCTTCGACATTCTCCGCGCGAGCAACGAGCATTCGTCGTCGAGACACGTGTACGCCGTCGAAGTCTGGTCCGGCACGAGCCGGCTGTTCCCTCCCCAAGTGGATGCGAAACGTGCCGCCAGGCGTCGCATCGATCCGGACCGGGGCGTTCCCGCTCTGTAACTGAAAATTCACTCGTAAATTCGAAGGAGTTGACGATGCGCGCTCTTGTCCTGGTTATGGTGACGGGGACCAGCCTTTTCGGGCTCTCTGGCTGTGTCGACGCGACCACATATCGCGCCAGTGCATACCGCCCTGGTCCGACCACAACAACGACGACGACCGTGGTGCGCGACGCGAATGGCATGCCGCTTTCGACCGCCGAGGCAGTGCGCGATGGCAACGGCAACCCCGTGAACCCGCCGGGCTCTTACCAGTACGTGCCAGGGACTTATCAGAGCGGCCCTGGCTATGCGCCACAGGCCTACCCTCGCTACTAGGGCGCGCCGTCATCCCCGGCACGCGACTGTCCAGCGCCGGAGCATAAGCAGGGCGCGAAGCTGCTGGCCGGCTGTTAGATGAACGCGTGCACGAGCCTGGCGCGCGGCTGTGGCAATAGTGGATATATTCGAAAGCAGCGACAGCAACGCCCTGGCCCCCGCTTGCGCGCTTGGGCATTCACACAACTCAACGAGTGCCGGCGTAAACTCCCTCTCCGCCCTCGGGGCGGAGAGTGCCGGGGTGAGGTGGGGGCTGCTGCCGCTGCGAGGACCTGACCGTCTCAGTACGCCGACTGCACCGCGATGCCATCGATGTGGAGCGGCGTCTCTTGTGCGCCCTGCGGGCCAACAGCCGGCCCTGGAAGTTCCGCCGCCAGCGCAGTGCTGCGGGTCGTGGTGCGGACGCTGGACGAGGCCCCCACCTGACCCTCTCCGCCCCCAGGGGCGGAGAGGGAAATGCGCGGGCGCCAGAACCCTCAGGTGACGACGCGCAGCGCGGGCCGCGCCTTCACCGCCAGCCGGTGGTACAAATCCAGATAGTCCTCGGCCATGCGCCGTGCGGTGAACCGCCGCTCGAAGCGTTGGCGGATGAGCGAACGCGACAGACGCCCGAGCTTGCCGACAGCCGCAACCGCCATCGCCTCGTCCTCGACGATGAAGCCGGTGACGCCATGTTCGATGATCTCGGGCACCGATCCCCGATTGAATGCAATCACCGGCGTGCCGCAGGCCATCGCCTCGATCATCACCAGGCCGAACGGCTCGGGCCAGTCGATCGGCACCAGCAGTCCGATGGCGCCGCTGAGGAATTCCGGCTTCTCGGCATCGTTGATCTCGCCGATCAGCTCGACGTTGGTTCCATCGATCATCGGGCGGATCGTGTTGCGGAAATACGCCTCGTCCACCTTGTCCACCTTGGCCGCAATCTTCAGCGGAATTCCGGCCTGACGCGCGATATGGATGGCGCGGTCGGGCCGCTTCTCGGGACAGATCCGTCCGAGGAAGGCCAGATACCGCGGCGTGACCTGCCGCGGCGTCAGCAGGTCCACCGGCAGGCCGTGATGCACCGTCTCGATGAAGTTCGCCCCCGGCAGGGGAATGCGCTGCGCATCCGAGATCGAGACCAGCGGAACATTGGGAAAAGTGTCGAAGACCGGCGCCAGCTCGGGTAAGTCGAGCCGCCCGTGCAACGTGGTCAGGAACGGCGTGGCCTGACGCCCGAACAGCGAGAACGGCCAGTAGTCGAGATGAAAGTGGAGCACGTCGAACTCCGCGGCCCGAAGGCAGACCTGTTCCATCATCAGCATGTGGGGCGCCATGGCATCGCGGATCGAGGGATCGAAGCGCAAGGCGCATGGCCATGCCGCGACCAGATCGGCTGCGGTCTCAGAATCGCCGCTGGCGAACAGGGTCACGTCGTGGCCCATGGCCACGAGTTCCTCGGTGAGAAACGAGACAACCCGCTCGGTCCCACCATAAAGACGCGGCGGTACGGACTCTGTCAGGGGTGCGATCTGGGCAACTCGCATGTTCGTGAAAGCCTCCGGTGTTCGAAATACAGTTGGTCGGTATCGACTGACCACACACCTGAGATCGGGTTTTTTTGGGGCGGGAGGTGCCGCAATCTGCGCCATTTCGGGCCAAACGGGTCGCATCACGGCGATGTTACACGGCTGCGGCAATCTGCGCAGTATTGTTGCGCGTTAACTTTAGGCGGCGCCCTGGCCGAGCTCGACCCCGAGCGCGGTTCCGACCTATGCAGCTTGCGTGCGGCATTTTCGCGCTCGCACGTGAGGAGGGAATGTGCCGCGGCTGGTGATCGTGTCCAACCGAGTGCCTCTGCCGTCCGAACGGGGACCCCAGGCGGGCGGCCTGACGGTGGCGTTGGCCGATGCCTTGCGGCCGGGCTCGCTATGGTTCGGCTGGAGCGGCAGGCGCTCAGGCCAGACGACCATCGAGCCTCGTCTGCAGCGTGCCGACGGCATCACATATGCGACGATCGATTTCTCCGAGGCGGACTACCGCGCCTTTTACGTCGGCTTCGCCAACGGCGCATTGTGGCCGCTGCTGCATTTCCGCCTAGGCCTGGTGAACTTCAGGCGCGAGGACTACGAAGGCTATCGCAGTGTGAACCGGCAATTCGCCGAATCACTGGCGCCTCTGCTGCATAGCGACGACCTGATCTGGGTGCACGACTACCACCTGTTCCCGCTGGCCGAGGAACTGCGCCGGCTCGGCGTGCGCAACCGCATCGGCTTCTTCCTGCACACGCCGTTCGTGCCGCCAGCGCTGCTGCACGCGCTGCCGCGCTCGGCGGAGCTGGTGCGAGCGATGTGCTGCTTTGACGTCGTCGGATTCCACACGCACATCTACCGGCAGGCCTTTCTGGAGTGTGTGCGGGAAATCCTTGGCATCCACACCGGGGGCGACGGCAGTTTTACCCATGCAGGCCAGCGCGTCCGGGCGGTCGTCGATCCGATCGGCATCGATGCGGAGGGATTTGCCACGGCCGCAGTGCAGGCCGAACACAGTGCGGAGGCCGTGCGGCTGCGCGAAAGCCTCGGCGGCCGGGCGCTCGCCATCGGCGTCGACCGGCTCGACTATTCGAAGGGGCTGGTCAACCGCTTCGACGCCTTTGCCAGGCTGCTCGGCAAATACCCCCAGCATCGGCGTCAGGTCAGCTTCCTGCAGATCGCCGTGCGGTCGCGCGAGGATTCGGGCGCCTACCAGCGGCTGCGGCGCGAGCTCGACCAGCTTGTCGGCGACACCAACGGACGCTTCTCGGAATTCGACTGGGTGCCGTTGCGCTACATGACACGCGCGGTTCGCCGGCAGACGCTGGCCGGGTTCTACCGTATCGCCAGGCTGGCGCTGGTGACGCCGTTGCGCGACGGCATGAACCTGGTCGCCAAGGAGTTCGTTGCTGCGCAGGACCCTCGCGATCCCGGCGTGCTGATCCTTTCACGCTTCGCCGGCGCCGCGGAGGACTTGACCGAAGCACTCATCGTCAATCCGTTCGATGCGGAAGAGATCGCGGATGCGGCGCATGAGGGATTGTCCATGTCGCTCGAAGAGCGACTGCGCCGATATCTGGCGTTGCGCGAACGCGTCTGGGACACCACAGCGAGCAAGTACTGCGCGACGTTCCTGTCGCATCTGGAGCAGGAGCACGTTCCCGCGCCACGCCGGGTTCTCCAGGCGGCGTCCTGACGAGCTATCGATAGCCCCCCGTACACCTCCAATGTGGTAGCGGCGTCTGCCGTCCACGCTTGGTCAGGCAAACCGATTTCCGGGCGCCGCACCCATTGCCGACCGCCTGGCCATGCCCCGCCACGGCCACGGTCGACGCAGCACCTAACGATGATGGGGCCGACCAGACTGTCAGATCACCAGCCACGCGGTGACACCCACAACCCCCCAGAACAGACCGGACACCAAACCACCGAGGACAAATCCGGCTGACGTACGCAGCCGCGGGATCTCGCCATGCTTGATCTCGGGCTCGCTCGTGCGCCCCCCCGACGAGGCACAAGTGTGCACCAAACGTATCATCCATGCCCTCCCAGGAACGGCCCAAAGTAACAAGCGGCTGAGTCGCGAGCAAGCACTCGTGACCGGTCGCAGGAGAAGCCTCGGTCCCAGGCGGCTTATCGGTGGCGATGCCGATCCAATGACATTGACTTTCCGTAATCGAACCGCTCCCCGCATCTTGCTGGTGATGAATGATATTTCCCTTTATAACCAATATCTTGTCAGATCGTCCGCGGCCGAACCTTCGAAACGTTAGCGATCTGAATTGACAAAATACAGAATCTCAATTTCAATCCTTGCAATCACGTGATCGTGAAGTAATACTCACGGTTAAGTGAACTTCCGCCCCGCACATAGGAAACTGGATTTCTCCGATGGAAATGGTTGCGCACCACGCCCACCCCCCCGACAGGTCTTTCGTTCGACATCTCCGACCTCATTCTCCTGCAAGGCTGGGCGGAATTCCACGACGTCCGGATGGCCGTCGAGCTGGACCATTGGGTGGAGGGCGAGGAATATGAGGAAGTCGTTGCGCTCTATTCCAAGGACCGGCTGCTCAGACGCTGGATCCTCTGGCGCTCCGCCAGCGAAGTCGTTGTGCAGCCGCTGCTCGGTCGCAGCAGCCGATTCGCTTCGGTCGCCGATGCTCTGGAGAGCCTGATCGCCGCCCGTCCCTAGTTGTCCCGCCCCGGAGTTCCAGCCTGTTCAGCTCCGGTACGACCCGTTGATGTCGATGTAGCCATGCGTCAGATCGCAGGTCCACACCGTGGACTTGCCACGGCCCAGGCCAAGATCGATGGCGATTGCCACCTGGCTTCCCTTCATGTGCGCCACCACCGGCGCCTCGTCGTAGCCGGCTACCACACCGCCGTCGCGGGCCATCCACACGCCGCCCACGCCGATCGACAGCTTGTCGCGGTCGGCCGGTTCGCCTGCCTTGCCCACCGCCATGACAATGCGCCCCCAATTCGCGTCCTCACCGGCAATCGCGGTCTTCACCAGCGGTGAGTTCGCCACCGCCAGCCCGACCCGCTTCGCCGAGCGCGCCGTCACTGCGCCGGTGATGTCGATCCGCACCAGCTTCTGCGCCCCCTCCCCGTCGCGCACCACCTGCAGCGCCAGATCGAGCAGCACATCGTCGAGCGCGCGTGCGAAGTCGCCGAGAATGCGCCCGCCTTCCGGTGGGATCCGCGGGTGCTTCGCCTGGCCGGTGGCGAACAGCAGCACGGTGTCCGAGGTGGATGTGTCGGAATCCACCGTCGTGCAGTTGAAGCTGGCGTCCACGCCCTTCTTCAGCAGGACCTGAAGCGCACCGGCCGGTATCCTGGCGTCGGTCGCGACGTAGCAGAGCATGGTCGCCATGTCGGGCGCGATCATGCCGCTGCCCTTGGCGATACCCGAGATGCGCACTTCCGTCTCGCCGATCCTGGCGGTCCGCGTTGCCGCCTTGGGGAACGTGTCGGTCGTCATGATGCCGCGCGCGGCCTCGGGCCAGACATCGTCGCGCAGCCCGGCATGCAGGGCCGGCAGCGCCTCGATCAGCTTCTGATACGGCAGCAGCTCGCCGATCACCCCGGTGGACGCGATGAACACCTGCTTCGCGGGACAGCCGACCAGGCTTGCCGCCGCCGCCGCCGTGGCGGCGCAGGCGTCACGACCGGGCTTTCCGGTGAAAACGTTGGCATTGCCGGCATTCACCACGACGGCCCGCGCCTTGCCGCCCTTCAGCGCCGCGCGGCACCAGTCGACCGGCGCGCCAGGACATTTGTTGGACGTGAAGACACCCGCCACCGCGGTGCCCGGTGCAAGCTCGATCATGACGACATCGTCGCGGCCCTGATAGCGCAGCCCCGCCGCCACGGCGCCCAGGCGGACGCCAGGAACCGGCGGCAATTCCACCAGCGGAACGGCAAGCGGCGAGACGGACGGAGACATGGGTTCCTTCCTCGGTCGGCCCGGACGTTGGGCTACTTGGCGGGCGGCGGTTCGGCCTGGTCCGTTGCGCGCACCGGCGAACCGTCCATGTTGAACTTCTCCACCACAACTTGCGCGCGCGCCTTGGCCACAGCCTTCTGCACGCCCTCCTGGATCATCTTCTGGCGCAGTTCGTCGCGCGCCTTGTCGAAGCTGGGCGGCGGGGCCGGACGACGCTCGACCACGAGGATGACATGCCAGCCGAACTGGCTGTGCACCGGCGTCTCCGAAACCTGGCCCGGTTTCATGGCAAAGGCGGCGTCGGCGAACTCCGGAACCATCTCGTCCTTCTTGAAGAAGCCCAGATCGCCGCCCTGCTGCGCGGCGCTTGGGTCCTTGCTGTACTGCTTGGCGAGTGCGGCGAAGTCCGCTCCGCCCTTAAGATCGGCGATGATTTTCTTTGCATCGTTCTCGCTGTCGACCAGGATGTGCTTCGCGTGCACCTCCTCTGCCCCGGGCTTGCCGGCGATCTCCTGGTCGTAGCGGGCGCGCAGCGCCGCATCGGTGATGCTGGGCCCGACGTCCTTGCTCAGCACGGCCGTCTGCAGCGCCCGGTCCTCCGCGGCGGTGACCTGGCGCTGTACCGCCGGATCCTTGTCGAGCCCGGTCTTGTGCGCCTCGGACACCAGGGCGCGCGCGTCGATCATCTGATCGAGCAGCATCGGATACAGCGCCTGGGGCGGCAGGCTGCGCATATTCTCGGGCAGCGTCTGCGCCGCATCCTTCAGGTCGCTCAGATGGATCGGCTTGCCGTCCACCGTGGCAACGACCGGGTCGTCCGTCGCCTGGGGCGGCGTTCCTTGTGCCAGGGCGCCCATGCAGGTGAGCAGGCCGACACAAAGTGCGACGGCACCCAGTCGATGGATGGCGGCAATGGAGAACGGCATCGAAACTCCTGTTCAGGCAGGCCGCGGATGTATGGCCTTGCCACTCCGGCCCGGCAAGGACGCCTGACCGCTGTGACATCGCAGCGTCGTTGACCCGGGCGGGCACGGGTCCTATCTCAACCTTGCCCCGGCGTCGATCCGGGGCCTGCCCGCCCGGCCCGGCGCCGGTCATCCGAGAAGGTCCCATGTTCGCTGCCATTGCCCGCACCGTGTTCGGCACCGCCAACGACCGTTCGCTCAAGGCCTACCAGCGCCGGGTGCCGCAGATCAATGCCCTCGAGCCCGCCATGGAGGCGCTGTCGGACGAGGCGCTGCGGGCAAAAACCGGAGATTTCAGGGAAAGGCTGGCCGCCGGCGCCACGTTGGACGAGATCCTGCCGGAAGCCTTCGCGGTGGTCCGCGAGGCCTCCAAGCGGACGCTGGGCCAGAGGCATTTCGATGTCCAATTGGTCGGCGGCATGGTGCTGCACGACGGCAAGATTTCCGAAATGAAGACCGGCGAAGGCAAGACGCTGGTCGCCACGCTGCCGGTCTACCTGAACGCGCTCGCTGGCAAGGGTGTGCACATCGTCACTGTGAACGACTACCTGGCCCGGCGTGACGCCGACTGGATGGGGCAGATCTACCACTTCCTCGGCATGAGCGTCGGCGTGATCGTCCACGGCCAGGACGACGACGTGAAGCGCGCGCAGTACGCCGCCGACATCACCTACGGCACCAACAACGAGTTCGGCTTCGACTACCTGCGCGACAACATGAAGTACCGGCTGGAGGACATGGTCCAGCGCGAGTTCTGCTTCGGCATCGTCGACGAGGTGGACAGCATCCTGATCGACGAGGCGCGCACGCCGCTGATCATCTCGGGCCCGGCAGAGGACAGCTCCGATCTGTACCGCCAGGTGGACGCGGTGGTGAAGGAGCTGGTGAAAGACGAAAGCACCTACGAAAAGGATGAAAAATTCCGCACCGTGGCGCTGACCGAGCCCGGCTCCGAACGGGTCGAGGACATGCTGCGCGACGCGGGCATCATCACCGAGGGCAATCTCTACGACATCTTCAATGTCTCGGTGGTGCACCACGTGCAGCAGTCGCTGCGCGCCAACACGCTGTTCGCCCGCGACGTGGATTACATCGTGCGCCAGGGCAAGGTGGTGATCATCGACGAGTTCACCGGCCGCATGATGGAAGGCCGCCGCTACTCCGACGGGCTGCACCAGGCGCTGGAGGCGAAAGAGCACGTGGACGTGCAGGCGGAGAACCAGACGCTCGCCTCGATCACGTTCCAGAACTATTTCCGCCTGTATCCGAAGCTCGGCGGCATGACCGGCACGGCGATGACCGAGGCCGACGAGTTTGCCGAGATCTACAAGCTCGAGGTGGTCGAGATTCCCACCAACGTGGCCTGCATCCGCAACGACGAGGACGACGAGGTCTATCGGACGGCGGCGGAAAAATACGAGGCGGTGGCGACGCTGATCGAGGAGGCGCGCAAGGCGGGCCAGCCGGTGCTGGTCGGCACCACTTCGATCGAGAAGAGCGAGACGATCAGCGAGATCCTGACCAAGAAGAAGGTTCCGCATGCGGTGCTGAACGCGCGCTTCCACGAGCAGGAGGCGGAGATCGTCGCACAGGCCGGTGCGCCGGGGGCGATCACGATCGCGACCAACATGGCCGGCCGCGGCACCGACATCAAGCTCGGCGGCAACCTCGAGGTGCGGCTGAAGAAGGAGCTCGACGGGATCGAGGACCTTGCCTTGCGCGCGACGCGCGAGGCGGCGATCCGCGACGAGATCGCGGCGGCGCATGAGAGGGTGAAGCAGGCGGGCGGGCTGTTCGTGATCGGCACGGAACGCCACGAGAGCCGGCGCATCGACAACCAGCTGCGCGGCCGGTCCGGCCGTCAGGGCGATCCGGGGCGGTCGCGCTTCTTCCTGTCGCTGGAAGACGACCTGATGCGCATCTTCGGCTCCGAGCGGATGGGCGGGATGCTGCAGCGGCTCGGCCTGAAGGACGGCGAGGCGATCGTCCATCCGTGGATCAACAAGGCGCTGGAGAAGGCGCAGAAGAAGGTCGAGGCGCGCAACTTCGACACCCGCAAGAACGTGCTGAAATACGACGACGTAATGAACGCGCAGCGCAAGGAGGTCTACGCCCAGCGCAAGGAGTTCATGAAGGCGCCGGACGTTTCCGAGACGGTCGCCGATATGCGCGCCGAGATGATCGAATCGACCGTGATGCGCCGCGTGCCGGAGAAGGCGTTCGCCGAGCAGTGGCAACTGAAGGAGCTGGCCGAGGACATCAAGCGCGTGGCGAATCTCGATCTGCCGGTCGAGGACTGGGGTCGCGAGGAAGGCATCGACGAGCGCCATCTGCAGGAACGGGTCGAGCAGGCGGTGGATGCGATGATGGCGGCCAAGGCGGCCAACATGGGCCCCGAGCTGATGCGCTTCATCGAGAAGTCGCTGCTGATCCAGACGATGGATGCGGTGTGGAAGGAGCACCTGTATGCGCTCGACCATCTGCGCCAGGGCATCGGGCTGCGCGCCTATGGCCAGCGCGACCCGCTGAATGAATACAAGAGCGAGGCGTTCGCGCTGTTCAACGCGATGCTGGACGAGATGAAGGAGCGCGTGACGTCGATGCTGGCGCGCGTCGAGCTGGCGCCGGAGCCGGTGCGTCCGCCGCCACCGATGCAGATGATGGAGCTGCATCCGCAGCCGATGTCGGTGTTTGCCGGCGAGCCGGAGATGGCGCTGGAGGGTGCCGGATCGGGTGCGGGTCCTGCGGCGTTGGCGTCGCAGCCGATGCGATCCGATGCGATCGATCTGAACGATCCGTCGACCTGGCGCAACACATCGCGCAACGCGCCATGCCCGTGTGGGTCCGGGCGGAAATACAAGCACTGTCATGGACGGTTGGGGTAGTCCGGAATAGGGGGGTCACTGAAACAGCTGCATTCGTTTTCAGATGTTGAATGAGCAGAATAACCCAGTAATGCCAACGGCCCTTGAGAGTGGCCCACCAGTCGCCACGTCGTTGTCATGGTCGGGCCACGAATTGGGCCAAAGGCCTGTCCGAGGACAGGCTCCGGCCGACCATCCACGTCTTTCCTCGCTGCGATCAGCAAAGTCGTGGATGGCGGGCCTGCGCTCGCCATGACGGAAAGGACCAAGCCGGAGAGTCAATCTTATCGGCGGTGGGTATAATTCGGCGTTCCTTGTTCGACACCCGCATTCGCGGCAGCATTGGTATGGTTACGTCCCACCCTGACGGAGCACCGCCATGCACGCAATTCGCATCGACCGAGACAAGCGGCTCGCCCACGAACCGGGCTGCGGCCACAACCGCTACCACCCGGACATTGCGCCGGTGGTGGAGATCAACGAGGGCGAGGAAATCGCGCTGGAAACGCGCGACGCGCTCGACGGCCAGATCACACCGGTCACCACCGTCGCCGACTTCGCCGCGCTCAATTCCGGTGCGGTGCATCCGCTCACCGGCCCGGTGTTCGTCAAGGGCGCGCAGCCCGGCGACATCCTGGAAATCGAGTTCACCGACATCATCGCCCAGCCGACCGCCTTCAGCGCGATCATGCCCGGGCTCGGCTTCCTGCGCGACGTGATGACCGAGCCCTTCCTGGTGCACTGGCAGATCAGCGACGGCTGGGCCATCTCGGCGCAGATTCCCGGCGTGCGCATTCCTGGCGCACCATTCATGGGAGTTTCGGCGGTCGCGCCCACCGTGGAACAACTCACCGCATGGACGGCGCGCGAGCAGCGCGTGATCGATGCCGGCGGCTTCGCGCTGCCGCCCGATCCAGCCGGCGCGGTGCCAGCCGGCCCGTGTGGCCTGACCGGCCTGCGCACCCTGCCGCCGCGCGAGAACGGCGGCAATTTCGACGTCAAGCAGCTCACCAAAGGCGCAAAGCTCTATCTCCCGGTGTTCCAGGAAGGCGCGCTGTTCTCCACCGGTGACGGCCACTTTGCGCAGGGTGACGGCGAGGTCTGCGTCACGGCCGTCGAGATGGGCGCCACCGCCGTGGTGCGGTTCAAGGTCCACAAGGGTCTCGCCACGCGACGCAAGTTCACCGCACCGGTGTTCTCACGCACGACCTATTTCACCGATCCGCGCTACGCCGCGCCCGAACGCTTTCTCGGCGTCATGGGGATGCCGATCAACGCGACCGGCGAGATCGAGGCGGAGAACCTCACGCTCGCCTGTCGCAACGCGGTGCTCAACATGATGGAGCTGCTGCAGGAGCGCGGCTTCACCCGCCAGCAGGCGTATGTGATCTGCAGCGTCACCGTCGATCTGCGCATCTCGAACGTCGTCGACGTGCCGAACTATGTGGTTTCGGCGCTGCTGCCGGAGGCGATCTTCGACGGCGACTAACCTCGATCAGGGCGCGCCATGATGGAACTCGATCCGGTCATCCTGTCCCGCATTCAGTTCGGCTTCGTCGTCAGCTTTCACATCATCTTCCCAGCCTTCACCATCGGTCTCGCGGCCTGGCTTGCGACGATCGAGGGCGTGTCGCTGGCGACCGGCAATCCCGTCTACCGCCGGGTGTTCGACTTCTGGCTGAAGGTTTTTGCCCTTTCGTTCGGCATGGGCGTGGTCAGCGGAATCGTCATGGCATTCCAGTTCGGCACCAACTGGAGCGTGCTGGCCGAGCGCACCGGATCGATCCAGGGACCTTTGCTGGGTTATGAAGGCTTTACCGCTTTCCTGCTTGAAGCGACCTTCTTCGGTGTCGTGCTGGTCGGCCGCGATCGCGCACCCCCATGGTTCTACTTCTTCTCCTGCTGCATGGTGTCCATCGGCACCATGCTGTCGTCGTTCTGGATCCTCTGCAACAACAGTTGGATGCAGGTGCCGTTGGGCCATGCGGTGGTCAACGGCAGGCTGGTGCCTGACAACTGGTGGACGATCCTGGTCGGACCGGTGATGCTGGTGCGCTGGCCTCATATGCTGCTGGCGGCATTTCTGACCACCGGCATGAGCATCATCGCCACGGGCGCATGGTACTTGTTGCGCGGCAAGGACGTACCGGCGGCGCGGGTGATGCTGCATTGGGGTCTGGGGCTGGTCGCGCTGATGATCCCGGTGCAGATCGCGTTCGGCCACCTCGCCGGCGACTATGTGCATCGCTGGCAGCCGGCGAAATTCGCTGCGATCGAGGCACGCTGGCACACCGAACAGCCTGCGAGCGAGGTGCTCATCGGCATCCCGGATGCGACCGCGGAACGCAATCTGTTCGCCGTAACCGTGCCGATGCTGGGCAGCTTCATCGCCTCCGGCACCTGGGACTCCAAGGAGGTCGGACTCGACACGTTCCCGCCGGAGGACCAACCGCCGGTGCTCATTCCCTTTCTGACGTTCCGCCTCATGGTGGGAATGGCCCTGATCATGCTGGCGGTATCCTGGTTCGGGCTCTGGTTGCGCTGGCGTGGCCGGCTGGAGACCACGCGCTGGTTCCTCTGGGTGGCGTTCCTGGCGTTTCCCACCGGCTTTGTCGGCGTGATTGCCGGGTGGTTCACAGCAGAGGTCGGGCGCCAGCCGTGGGTGGTCTATGGCCTGCTGCGGACCAGGGACGCGGTGACGCCGTCACTGGCCACGGCCGATGTGATGTTCTCGTTGCTGGCCTACATCGCGGTCTATACGTTGGTCTATGCGTTCGGTTTTTATTACGTGTATCGGCTGTTGCGCGACGGGCCGACCAGCGAGCCCAAGGCCGCCCTGCCCGGCGCTTCGATGGCGGCCGCTGTGCACAGGGGCCTGGAATGACCGCAGTCGAGCCGTCCGCCCTGGCGCTTTTCTGGGCCGCCGTCATTGCCGTAGCAATCGTGGTCTATGTGATCCTGGACGGCTTCGACCTCGGCGTCGGGATCCTGTTCGGCACCACGCGGAATCCCGCCTTGAGGTCCGGGATGATGGACTCCATCTCGCCGTTCTGGGACGGCAACGAGACTTGGCTCGTGATCATCGGTGCCTCGCTGTTCGGGGCATTTCCGGCGGTGTATGCGGTGTTCCTGCCGGCATTTTACATACCGGTGCTGCTGCTGCTGTTCGGCCTGATCTTCCGTGGCGTGGCCTTCGAGTACCGCCATAGCGGCCGGGCGCATGGGCTGTGGGACTGGGGCTTTACGCTCGGCTCCGGAGTCGTCGCCTTCGTGCAGGGTGCGGCTGTTGGCGCGATGATCCGTGGCATTCCCGTGGTGAACGGCCAGTACGCCGGGGGCTCGTTCGAATGGCTGGCACCGTTGCCGGTGCTGTGCGGCATCGGCCTGATCCTCGGCTATGCACTGCTTGGCGCAGGCTGGCTCGTGTTGAAGGCCGAGGGCGCGCTGCAGGACTGGGCGTGGCGGCGGATTCGGTGGCTCGCCACCGCCGTGATCGTGGTGCTCGGCGTCGCCTTCGTGGCAGCCTTTGCCGAGCGGACGCGGACCGTCGGCGAGCTTGGCAGCCGTCCCTGGGGTGCGGTGTTTCCACTGCTCGGCATCGCAGCGGTATTCGGCATCTTCACCGGCGTGCGGCGGCGGCGCGAAGCCTGGCCATTTACGATGACGGTGCTGTTCTTCCTGGCGGCGTTCGCAACGCTGGCGGTGCTGTTCTGGCCGTACATGATTCCATATTCGATCACCGTGGGAAATGCCGCTGCGCCGGAGGCATCGCTGTCCTTTCTGTTCTGGGGCGCGGGTGTTTTCGTCCTGCCGGTGATCGCGATCTATACGGGTGCGGTCTACTGGCTGTTCCGTGGCAAGACGCGGAAGGGCTACGGCTGACCAGCCGCTTGCAGGAATTTCTGTGGTCGCCGGGCCGGGCAGATTGCCACGCGCCGCTGCGCGGTCAGTAGGGCGACGGGTGCGGTGGATACAGATGGAGCGGCCGGTGGGGCGGCAGGTAGCCGTAGGCAGGGTAACCGTAGGGAGATAGTACCGGCGCGGCGGCAGCGCCGTACCGGGAGGCTCGCTGTGCCTTGCGGCGCCGCACCGGCACCGACAACGGCGTCCAGGGCAGACTGATGATGTCGATGAAGACGAGGTGCGGGCTTCTCAGCTCGACAGCCGCCTCCTGAGCCGAGTCGCCTATCCTGCTCAGGACCGACCCGTGGCATTGGGCGGGTATTTGGCGAAGTCGCCGTCGGCTGCCCATTCCTCGAGTAGTGCGCGGTCAGAATATGGCTGGCCGTCCGCAAAGACGATCAAGTTCGTGCTCACGCCGGTCAAGGTGAGCGTCTGGCCTTGCAGGCTGGCATTGTGAATGGTCCGTATTTCCTGATTCTGCGACGCACGGTGTCACCGCCGGATCGGGCGCGGCTACATGATAATCGCGAATTGCGTGCGAAGCAGCCAGGTCGCTCCGAAGTGGGGTCGCGGCGCGTTCTAATAGGCACCGACAGGCGGATCGGGCAGTCAACGCGATCGTTGATACGCCAATATCGAGCGCAACCGGTACCTGTAATCGACCTCGGTCGTGCAGAACTCGGCTACCTCCGGTGGCCAGGAGAATCAACTCCCGGAGATGTGCTCCAAGTGTGCCCGGTCAGTCGCAGCGTGATCCGTCGGAGGAACGATGGAACAAAATTAATGCGTCGCACTGGCCGACGCCTGGGGCTGCCATCATCGCTGGATGCCGGCATGATGCCGTTGGTTGGGCCCTCGCGGTAATTGCCGCAATTGCTTCTGAATTCTCGCTGTCCAGCCGGCGTTCCCGTCTCCGTTATGACCCGCCGCGTGGCCAAAAGCGCCCCACGACGGCACCGAGGGTGGCGTTCCACTCCTCTGCCGCAATCAAGGCTTTGTTTGCAGGCGCGGTCTAGGCGTTGGCCCGAAGGATGGTCATCGGACGCCGCACGCCTGGATCACCCGGCCGCCATCTCCCTAGTCGCCCTCACCGGTAGCTTCAGCACCTTACACAGCGCGGACAGGTTCTCGTCCCGCGGCCGACAGTGATCTCTCTCCCAGAAATAGATACTTGCCGTGCTGACGCCGACCTGTTCTGCAACTTCGGCAACCGACAAACGACGCTTGATCCGAGCGTCGCGCAGATAGCGAGCGAAATTTGGCTTACGAGGCAATGATCCTCTCCTTGTTCCAGGGCAAGTGATACTAATCGGCAAATGATCGGATTACAAGTACCTTGAGATGGTATCGCAACTTGACTCGCCTGTAAACTATCCTTCAGTAAGGACAGCGGTTGTCATTTTGGCGGACGCAGCGCCGTGGCTCCCCTTCGTCATGGTCGGCAAAGCGTGCCCCGGCGAAGGCCGGGGGGCCGGCCATACTCGACTTCGTAGATCTGGGAGCGGTAAAGACGGGATGGCGGGACGCCCGGCCTGCGCCGGGGCATGCTTCGCCCGCCATGACGGGCCGACTCGCGCATTGTACGCTCACAATGTGAACTGCCACAGCAAGAAGGATAACATGTGTTTCGATGAAATCGCCGACCCACAGCCCGATTTGGACTCCGTCCGACCCAGATGCTGGCGACGCTGCTCGGACACCCGATCGGCGGATCAGGCGAATCCCGCCCGCCATCATTTGCTTGACCCATTCCGTTTCCCTAGGGTAATATATTGTATGCAAGACGTGATCAGCCAATTTCCAGCGCGTAGGCTCACGCCGGATGAACACGCGCTCGTGGTCGAATGGCTGGCGGCGGCTGGCGACGTTGCCTCGGCGTATGTGAGCAACCGTCGCAGCGATGACCCGGCACTCCATCATAGAATTATCATCGCTGCCGGCCCCAGTGGCGCACCCTCGCACTTTGTCCACGCGTCAAGCGGTCGGGACATTTGGATCGTATTCTCATCAGGCCGGAGAACGAGAATTCGTCGCTATCAGACCCTACGGGCCGCGTTGAATTCCATTCGACCAGTCCTTGTGGACGCAGGATCGCCCAGTGCGGCCGTCAAATCGAAGGCAACCTCCAGCAAACGCAAACGTGTCTCCAGCAAGCCCAAAGTCGGTTAACGTCTGTTGCGCAAATGTCTGGGACGCAATGCTGTTCGCGTCGAGTTGGCCGATTCCGAGCGTGCCAAACTTGAAGCCCTCGCGCAACGGCCAGGCAGGATGGCGGTGCCCCGGTTCCCAAGTTGGGAGCGAACTTTTATTTCTCGTTATGTTCCTGTCGCCGGCCGTCCCCGCCGCACGCGCGTATCAGGTATGCGTCCGGCGGCGGCTCATGTTCGGCCCATCGTAAACGAGTAGACACAGGCGGAGCCATCGATCAATCCGGTCATTTGTGTTCCGCTGACGCGGCCGGTCATCACGCCGGTCCCAATATCGCTCCGAAAGGAACCGTCCGGCGCGATGGCCGCCGAGTAGACCATGGTTGGATTCCCTGGCGTGTTCGGATGCGGCATCGTATAGGTGAACTTGTTGTCGGCTACCTGCACCGCCATCTGAGGCTCGGTTTCGCACCACTGCCTTTGTATTCCCGATCCGAGCCCGGTGATCTGGACCGTGCCTCGGTACGCACCGTCCCAGGAGACCGAAGGTGCTGGCGCCGTCGAACCGGTTAGCATCGATTGCGAGCCGCAGCCTGCGATCGCGAAGGTCGCAATGACAGCCGTTAATCCGTGGCAGCCGAAACGCATAGCGACGTCCTCCCACTGGTTGGAATCCGAAGCGATCCGCCTCCGCAGCCTGCTGCTCCATGCGCGCCGTATGCAGCACACCTTGCCGCTCAGCGCATTGATATGGGTCAATGCATGGCGGCGGCGGTCATGGACGTAGATTTCACTGCGTGCCGGACGAGTGCCTGCCCGCGACGTATCCCTGCTGATAGGCGGACTGCTCGTTCTTCTTCACCGAGTTGACGATGAGGCCGCCGGCAAGACCCGCCGCTGCACCGGCAACCGCGCCAAGTGCGGCATTGCCGCCAATGGCGCCGAGGATGGCGCCGCCGCCAGCGCCGATCGCGGTACCGGTCAGCGCGCGCTGCTGCGTGTCGTTCATGCCCGAGCAGCCTGCCAGAATCAGGCTGCAAACCGACAGAGCGAGTATGGTCTTCATGTGCTTGCTCCTACCAGGTCTCAGCGGCCGCGCGGGCACGGGAATTGTTGCGACAGGAATTGGGCTATGCCATCGGTGGCCGGTTGCGCCATCTGGTTCGGGTTCGCCTTGGCCCATTGCACAAAGCTCGCAACGGCCTCATTCCGCGTCATCGCCTTGTTCGGCAGACAAAACATGTGGTGGCTTCGGTGTACCGTATCTTGCGCCTCCAGCACGCGGAAGACGCCGACCCCAAAGCCCTGGCAGAAATTGCCGGCTGCGGTGTAGAGCGGATCGGGCTGCGCCGCAGTGCAGAGATCGACCAGATCGCCCGTGCTGCGGAGCAGGAAACTATCCTCGGTAACCGCGGCATGACCCGTCGCGACCGATACCACTGCACAAAGTGCGGCGGCTGGAAACCAACGCTTCATCTGCATACCCTTGGTTCTCCTCTTCATTGCATGACGGGTCATGAGCGGTCGCGACCGGTTCCCTGACTCGCTGGCGCGGTCGTTTGCATCGATCCAGGATACATACGAAGACCCGGACGCAACAGAGTTGCACGGGCGAGGTCGGCCGGGTGGAGACTGTTCACGCCGCGAACCGTCGCGGCCAGGCTCAGCGGCGCACGTTCGTCAGTGCAAGTTCAACGATCTCGTCAGCGCGCCCGTTCAGGACCGCGCGCAACATGTACATCGTGAAACCCTTCGCCATCTGCGCTGTGACCTTGGGCGGCATCGCCAGCTCCATCCGGTTCACCACGGCATCCACCACCACCGGCCCGGGATGCGCCAGCGCTTCGGCCAGCTTGCCCTCCACCTCCGCCGGATCCTCGATCCGCACGCCCTTGATGCCGACCGCCTCGGCCATCATCGCGAAGTTCGGATTTTCCAGCTCGGTTCCGGTATTGAGGAACCCGGAAGACTTCTGTTCCAACTCGATGAAGCCCAGCGTGCCATTGTTGAAGACAACAACCTTCGCCGGCAATTTGAGCTGCCTGAGGCTCAGCAGGTCGCCCATCAGCATGGCGAACCCGCCGTCGCCGGACAGCGATACAACCTGCCGCCCCGGGGACGCCGCCTGCGCGCCGATCGCCTGGGCCATCGCGTTGGCCATCGAGCCGTGCCAGAACGAGCCGATCAGCCGCCGGCGGCCGTTCATCGCCAGGTAGCGCGCCGCCCAGACCGTGGGCAGCCCCACGTCGCAGGTGAAGATGGCATCGTCGGCGGCGAGCTCGCTCAGAACCCGCACGATGTGCTGAGGGTGCAGCACGCCGCCCTTCCGCCCGGTCGCCAGTTCGTCCAGGCCCTTGCGCGCGTCGCGGTAGTGCGCGACCGACGCGTCCAGATGCGCGCGGTCGGTCTTCGGCGTCAGGTGCGGCAGCAGCGACATCCAGCGTCGCTCCCAGATCGCCGACCAGGCCGAGATCGACCGGCACGCGGCGGCCGATGTTCTCGCCGCGCAGATCGATCTGCGCGATCCTGCGCGCGGGCGGGATAGAACTGGCGATACGGAAAGTCGGTGCCCAGCATCAGCAGCGTGTCGCAGGATTCCATCGCGCGATAGCCGGACGAAAAGCCGATCAGCCCGGTCATGCCGACGTCATAGGGATTGTCCCACTCGACATGTTCCTTGCCCTTCAGCGCATGCACGATCGGCGCCTTCAGAGCATCGGCCAGCGCCAGCAACTGGCTGTGCGCGCCTGCGCAGCCGGAACCGCAGAGCAGCGTGATCTTGCCGGCCTGATTGAGCCACGCCGCCAACTGCGCGATGGCATCCGGCGGCGGGACGGTGACAGGCCGCGCCGGCAGCAGCCCTCCCGGCTTCGGCGCGCGGCGCCTCGATGGCCGGCATCAGCGCCACGTCGCCTGGGATCACCACGACGGCCACGGCGCGATTGGGTCACCGCATGACGGATCGCCATCTTCCAGTACGCGGGGCATCTGCTCGGCGCCGGAGACCAGCTCGCAATAGGAGCTGCATTCGCGGAACAGGTTTTCCGGATGCGTCTCCTGGAAATAGCCCGAGCCGATCTCCGGCGACGGAATATGCGCCGCGATGGCGACCACCGGCACGCGCGAACGATGGCAGTCGAACAGGCCGTTGATCAGATGCAGGTTGCCGGGACCGCAGCTCCCGGCGCACACCGCCAGCCCGCCCGTCAGATGCGCGTCCGCGCCCGCTGCGAAGGCCGCCACCTCCTCATGGCGGACGTGCAGCCAGGTCATTCCTCCGCTGTCGGCGCAGTGAATCGGTGAACCCGTTCAGGCTGTCGCCGACGATGCCGTAGATCCGGGAGACGCCCGCGGCGGCAAGCGTCTCGACCATCTGGTCTGCAACCGTGGTGGCCATTTTCCCTCCTGCTATGCATCATCGGTCCGGCCAGCGTCTCGGGAGATTGCAGCATGACCGAATACCGCACGGAAACCGATAGTCTCGGCGAGGTCAAAGTGCCCGCCGACAAGCTCTGGGGCGCGCAGACCCAACGGTCGCTCGAACATTTCAGCATCGGCAAGGACCTGATGCCGCGCGAGATGATCACGTCCTACGCCATCCTCAAGAAAGCCGCGGCCAATGCCAACCATGCCGGAAAGCGGCTCGACGACAAGGCCCACGCGCTGATCGTCCAGGTCGCCGACGAGATCCTGGACGGTCAGCACCACGACATGTTTCCGCTGCATGTCTGGATGACCGGCAGCGGCACGCAGTTCAACATGAACGTGAACGAGGTGATGTCGAACCGCGCCTGCCAGCTTGCCGGCACGCCGCTCGGCAGCAAGACGCCGGTACATCCCAACGACCACGTCAACATGTCGCAATCGTCCAACGATTCTTTTCCATCCGCGATGTATATCGCTGCGGCGCTCGGCGTGACCCGTCGCCTGGTCCCCGCCGTCCGCGCACTGCACGACGCGATCGCGGCGAAGGCCAAGGAATGGATGGACATCGTGAAGATCGGCCGCACCCACATGCAGGATGCGACGCCGATCACGCTCGGGCAGGAGTGGTCGGGCTATGCGGGGATGCTCGGCGACGATCTGGAACGGCTCGACGATGCCATGAAGGGCGTCTACCACCTGGCGCTCGGCGGCACCGCGGTGGGCACCGGGATCAATGCCGCGCCCGGCTTCGCGGAAGCGGCGGCGGCGGAGATTTCCCGCCTGGCCGATCTGCCGTTCGTCAGCGCGGGCAATAAATTCACCGTGCAGGGGTCGCACGATGCCCTGGTGCACCTGTCCGGCACGCTGCGAACGCTTGCTGTGTCGCTCTACAAGATCGCCAACGACATCCGGCTGATGTCCTGCGGCCCGCGCGCGGGGTTCGCCGAACTTCTGATCCCGGAAAACGAGCCGGGGTCGTCCATCATGCCCGGAAAGGTCAACCCGACGCAGGCCGAGGCGCTGACCATGATCGCTGTTCAGGTGATGGGGAACGACGTGGCGACCGGGTTCGGCGGCGCCGGCGGCTATCTGGAGATGAACGTCTACAAGCCGCTCATCATCTTCAACATCATGCACTCGATCACGATCATGACGGACGGTTGCACGAATTTTCGAAAGTTCCTGGTCGAGGGCACCAGGCCGAATTTGAAAAGGATCCAGGAATACGTGGATCGCTCGCTGATGCTGGTGACCGCACTGGCGCCTGTCATCGGCTACGACAAGGCCTCGAAGATCGCGCACCATGCGATGGACAAAGATCTGACGCTGAAGGCCGCGGCGCTCGATCTTGGCTACGTGACGGAGACGGAGTTCGACCGCGTTGTCGATCCGATCAAGATGGTCAAGCCGTATGTCGCGACCGCAACATAAGTGCGGATCGTGCTGAACCCCAGCCAAGGAGGCTGACGCTCATGTCCGACTCCAGCCGACCGGCGCCGGCCGGTGCCGATCTCCTGCGCAATCCGCACCTCAACAGGGGCAGCGCGTTCCCGCTCGCGGACCGCCGCGCGCTGCGCATCGAGGGCCTGCTGCCGCCGGTGGCCGACACGCTCGACATCCAGATCGCGCGCGTCCATGCGCAGCTTGCCGCGCTCGACAGCGATCTGCAGAGATACCTGTTCCTCAGCGATCTGCAGTCGCGCAACGAGGTGCTGTTCTACGCCGTGGTGATGTCGGACCCGGCGACCTTCATGCCGCTGGTCTACACGCCCACCGTGGGCGAGGCGTGCCAGAAGTTCGACCACATATTCCGCGCCTCGCGCGGCCTCTATCTGCCGATCACGGCAAAGGGACGGCTGCGCGAGCTGCTCGCCAACTGGCCGCAGCCCGACGTGCGCTTCATCGTGGCAACGGACGGCGAGCGCATCCTCGGCCTCGGCGATCTTGGCGTCGGCGGCATGGGCATTCCCGTCGGCAAGCTTGCCCTCTACACCGCCTGCGCCGGCGTGCCGCCGCAGCTGACGCTGCCAATCACGCTCGATGTCGGCACCAACAATCATGAGCTGCTGGAGGATCCGCTGTATCTCGGCCTGCGGCAGAACCGCGTGCGCGGCGCGGAATACGATGCCTTCATCGACGAGTTCGTGCAGGCGGTGCAGGAGCGGTTCCCGAAAGTGCTGCCTGCAATGGGAGGATTTCGCCAACATCAACGCGGTGCCGATCCTGGAACGCTACCGGGACAGGATCTGCACCTACAACGACGACATCCAGGGCACCGCTGCGGTCGCCGCTCGCCGGTATCCTTGGTGCGCTGCGGATCACGAAGCAGAAATTCACCGAGCAGCGCTTCCTGTTCCTCGGCGGCGGCTCGGCCGCCACGGGCATCGCCGAGCTGATCAGCGAGGCGATGGCGTTGGAGGGCCTGCCGATCGAGCAGGCGCGGGCCCGGAACTGGTTGTTCGACGTCAATGGCCTGATGACCACCTCGCGCACGGACCTGGCCGATTTCCAGAAGCCGTTCGCGCACGAGCATGCGCCGGTCAGCTCGTTCGTCGCGGCGGTGGAGGCGATCAGACCCACCGCGCATCATCGGCGTGAGCACGGTCCCGAAGCTGTTCAATCAGGCGGTGATCGAGGCGATGGCCCGGATCAACGAGCGGCCGATCATCTTCCCATACTCCAATCCGACCTCGCGATCGGAATGCACGGCCGAGGAAGCCTACAAATGGTCCGGTGGCCGGGCGGTCTTCGCCAGCGGCAGCCCGTTCCCGCCGGTGGAGATCGACGGCAAGCGCCTGGTCCCGGGACAGGGCAACAACGTCTACATCTTCCCGGCGATGGGCATGGCGGTGCTGGCGACGGAAGCCCAACGGGTCACCGAGGCGATGTTCATCATCGCCGCCCGCGCCGTCGCCGAGCAGGTCACCGAAGCCAACCTGGCGGTCGGTCTGATCTATCCGCCGACGAGCAACATCCTCGACGCATCGCTGCACACCGCCGCGCGGATCGCCGAATACATCTTCGATCACGATCTCGCTGGCGTCGCGCGCCCGGCCGACATCGATGCCCATGTGCGCGCCCAGGCGTACAAGCCAGTCTACGCCGCATCGGTCTGAACGCGGCGTGAGGGACCAGTCCGCCCCGGACGCGGCGCAGGTCGAGGAGGTTGCCCACCTGTCGCTCCAGGTCGGCCGCCTGCTGCTGTTGAACGGCGCCGACACCGAGGCGGTGGAGACGGCGGTTTCGCGCTTCGCGACGGCGTTCGGCTGCGAGGCGAATCTGATGGTGACCTATGAGGCGCTGCTGCTCACCGTCGTCGCCGGCGACCACTTTCGCACCAAGATCGGCCACCGGGTGCCGGCGATGAATGTCGGCCTGACAACGGTCAATGCGGTCAACCGCATCGTGGACGCGGCCGAGAGCGGGCGGCTGGATCTGGCAGAGGCGCGGGCCGAGTTGGATACAATCGAGCACCGGCCACCGGAATACGGACGCTGGCTCGTCATTGCCGCCCTCGGGCTGACCGCTGCCAGCCTGAGCCGACTGTTCGGCGGCGACTGGCCGACATTCGCCGTGACCTGGATCGCTGGCGCGGCGGGGACATGGCTGCGCCTGGAACTGGGCCGGCGGCATGTCAATCTGTTTGCCGTGCCATTCGCCGCCGCTTCCTTGAGCGGCATCATCGGCGGTGGCGCCGTGCTGTTGGGCGCGAGCGGAACGCCCGCCCTGTGCCTGGTCGCACCAGGAATGATAATCGTGCCGGGTGTGCCGTTGATCAACGGTGTGCAGGATATGATCCGGAACCACATGACCTTGGCGATCAGCCGCCTGGGTTTCGCGGGCCTGGTCACGACCGCGATCGCGTTCGGGCTGTTTGTCGCCACCGTGCTGACCGGCGTGACGATCCCGGTGGAAGCACCCGCGCGGGCGATCGGGATACCGGAAGACGCCGTGTTCTCGGCGCTTGCAGCGCTCGGCTACGCCTTTCTGTTCAATGTACCGGCGCGTGTGGCCTGGGCCTGCGTCGTGTGCGGCGTTGCCAGCCACACCACACGAACACTCTGCGTCCAATTGGGGATCGACATCATCGCCGGCACACTGATCGGCGCGCTGGCGGCGGGGTCCCTGGCGCAAGCCTTCGCACGACATTTTCATGCGCCTGCTGCCACGTTCGCCTTTCCCGGCGTCGTCGCCATGGTGCCTGGCGCCTACGCTTTCCGAGCCGCCCTCGGCTTCCTTCAGATCGCGCACCACAGCGCCGTTCAGCCGCTGGTGGCGGATACGTTGGCGCTGGCCATCACGGTCGTTTTGATGGTCGGTGCAATTGCCATCGGCATCGCCATCCCAGCCGTTCTTTTTGTCCCGAGGAGGACCCTGCAAGCTGCGACGTTCCCGCCTGCGCGAAGCTGAACCGGCGGCCAGTGCTCAACGATTATGACACTGAGGCACCGCTGTCATCGTCATGCCGACCAGTGGGCACACCATGACGGGGAGCACCTGCGGAGGAGCCAATCTAATCAGCTTTCGCTGTAATACCAAAGTAATACCAAACGGTGATAATGTTCGCTCTCCGACCTGGACTTCCACGTCATGGCGGGCGAAGCATGCCCCGGCGAAGGCCGGGGGCCCGCTATTCACCTCTATGCTGATCGCAGCACCGAACGACGTGGATGCCGAGCGCCGACCGGTGGGTCACTGTCACGGGCCGTTAGGTACAAGATACGCCCGTGTCGAGTTCAAGTCACCGTCGATCCGCCTTTTGTCGATTCGCGTCAGCGGCCGATCCGGCTGACCCGAACGCTGAAACGCGATCAAGGCCAGAAGCCATGGTCAGGACGAATGGAGTGGGTCCGCCACTCCGCGACGTCACCGCTTGCACCTGCCTGCGATAGACCTCCGCGAGGTCTGGCGTCTGCGAGTGATAGTAGCCCACCGCCACCATCCAATTACCGGCCGCCATCGTGTGCAGCTCCTTTAGGAAGCGGGCGGCGTAGTCGGCGTTGGCTGCCGGATCGAAAGCCTGCTCCAGGGACGCGAAGGCGGCGGGATGATGCATCAGGTTGACCTGCGCACAACCCGTATCGATCGAGCGCGTGCCACGGGCCTGAGCCTGCCGCACCCACGTGATCGCCTGCGTCTTGGTATCGAAGTAGTGGGCCTCGCCCTCGACGTTGATCGTCCACGGCCAGGGCTGGCGCGCGCCCGTGATCTCGTTGCGACGGCCGCTCTCGACGATGCCGATCGCCTGCAGGAGACCGGCTGGGATCGCGTACCGCGCCTCGGCAGCAGCCAGTGCAGCCCGGCACACGGCCCCGACTGACATCAGCAGCCTCGGTCCGAGCGACCCAGGTATGGCAGCCGTGTAAAGCGGCGTGGGGTCGACCGGATATCGTGTGATCCGTGACGCCGGCGACCGATACTGTGCTGCATAATCCCGGGTCGGCAGGCGCAGCCGCGTGCTCGGATCGGCGCCGAGGAGACCCTCGGCCGACGCGAGACCAGGTGCGATGGCGAGCACGAGAGTGAGGAGAATGCAAAGGCGCCTGAGCGCGATTGCCGTCCGCTCGGCACATTCCGCCCATTCGTAAGCCACGACCACGCGAACGGGCATTGGAAGCCTTTCCTTCCGGGGGGCAGACAGGAATATGAGCGAAGCAGGCTGCTTGTTTTCCAATAGAGATGAAAGCAACTTGCAGTTGCGATGCCTTCACGAGCCGCACGATGCGGCCGGAATTGCACCACCTCCAACGATGGCTACTCTGAATAGTGCGCGACCGAGCCCGCGCCGCTGTCGCCTTCTTCTTGTCCACGCGTCTGTTCGGCGTGGCGTCGGCTCAGGCGTGCAGCGCCGGTCTTGGACAGCGGTAAGTCTCGGTCCGGCGTCGTCCGGCACATCGGCTGTGCCGGTGCAGGGCGGCAGTGCACGCACGCGGTCTGATCATACCCGTAGCCGCCCCGACTTGCCTTACGTCCGGGTCTACGACCGCAAGGCGAGCGTGGTGTGAAGCACTTCAGTTCCCGATGCCTCTCAAAGACCCATCTCTCCGCCATCGCAAACGATGCGATGCAACAGAACGGGGCCCCTCCAAACGAGAGCTCCGCACTCAGGAGAGAGATCATGAAGACCATGCTTCTTGCCGCCGCTGCCGCGCTCAGCCTTGGCATCGGTTCTGCTTACGCGGGCGATGGTGAAGGTCCGGCGGGCGGCTACGTCTACCCGGGCTCCATCTTTGCGGGTTCCGTCTACGCGGGTGCGGTGCAGAATGCCCCGTCGGTAGCGGCGGCGCAGAACGGCCGGGCTACCCAGATCTACGGCGCCCATTCGCAGAGCCAGGGCGTCTGGCTGTTCCCGCCCAACCAGGTTGGTGGCGGCGGTAACAACTGACCCTTGCCGGCGCGGCGCTTAAGCGGAAGGGCCGGCGCTCGCCGGCCTTTCCGCATGCGTGCGGGTTGCCTCAGCGATTACCGATCACGAGCGGCGATCATCCTACGCCTCGAGTTCGGCTGCAGTGATCGGCCGGCGGATGATCAGGACGTAACCGACTGCGCAGACCAGCCCCACGGCTGCGCTGAACAGCAGCGCCGGCACGAACGATCCGGTGCCCTGGACGATGAAACCGGTGATCATCGGCGCAAGTGCCCCTCCGAGATAGCCGCCGAAATTCTGCATCGAGCCGAGCGAGGCCGTGCAGTTCGTCGGTGCTGCCACCGAGGCCATGGCCCACGCCGAGGAGGTCGACACATAACCCAGGAACATTGCGCCGGAGATGAACGCGATGGCTACGAGGTTGCTTTCGACCAGTGCAGCCGCCACGGTACACAGCGCCATCCCGGTCAGCGCTGCGGCCATCGGGTATTTGCGGCTGTTCAGCGGCGACAGCCCATGGCGCAGCATCAGCCGGTCGCACAGCCAGCCGCCGAACAGGCTGCCGAAAATGCCCGCCACGAACGGCACCGCGGTGGCCCAGCCGGTTGCCTTGATGCTCATGTGCCGCTGCAGCTCCAGATAGCCGGGCAGCCAGGCGGTGAACACCCAGGTGATGTAGATCGCGCCGAAGAAGCCCATGATCATGCCCCAGGTGGTGCGGCAGGCGAACAGCCGGCGCCATTCGCCCAGGGTCACCGGCTTGCCCTCGCCGGTCGTGTCGCCCTCCGTGCGGTAGCGGTTTTCGTCCGTGGTCAGTGCGACGGCGCGTGGATCACGGTACAGCGCGCACCAGACCGCGGCGACCACCAGCCCGGCGATGCCCATGATCGCGAACATCCAGCGCCAGCCGAACCACAGCATCAGGAATGTCAGCAGTGGCGCCGAGATGGCGTTGCCGAGCATCGAGGAGGTGTTCCAGATGCCGGTAGCGGTGCCGCGGTCGCGCGGGCCGAACCAGTCGCGCACGACGCGCGCGGCAGTGGGGAATTGCGGCGCCTCGCCCAGACCGAGCACGACCCGCGTGACGACGAACTGGGCGAAGCTGGTGACCAGCCCGGCCGCTGCCTGGGCGCACGACCAGACCACGATAGCGGCCGTGAGCAGCCACCGCGGGCCGAGCCGGTCGACCAGCACGCCGGCCGGCAATTGCGCGAAGGCATAGGCCCACAGGAACGCCGACAGCAGCAACCCCATGTCGGCGAGCGACAGGCCGAGCTCCTCCCGGATCAGTACGTTACCGATCGACAGCGTGGCGCGGTCCACATAGTTCAAGGCGCCGCCGATCACCAACAAGGCCAACGCGCCGCGCTGGATGCCCGTGATGCGCTGCGACCGTTCGGCTGGCAGTTGTGTGGCCTCGGTTGGAGGCGAGGCAATGACGTCCATGATCATGTCCTTCCAATGAGCCGTCAGCATGCTGAACCGTTGGTACGATGAGTCACCGGCCCATAGCCGTCATTGATTTGCATCAATCCGCGCGCGGCGGATGTCGATCCCGCGGACGGCTCCGGCACGACCCGCAGGGGCACCGTGCTCGAGGCAGCGTCGTCAGGAGCGCTTAAACCTGGATCGACCCAAGATCAGAACAACGCCGAGAGCCGCCGTCATGAGCACGCACCACACGTCAATCCTCGCGCGCTACAGTTGCGACATCCAAACAGCCGGGGTCTAGCCCTGGTCGGTCAGCATACGCGTCAGCTCATCGGGCATGCTGAGCATCGGATAATGTCCGGTGTCCAACTCCAACCATCTTGCGCCCAGGCGAGCAGCGGCGCGGCGTTGGTGCGCCTCTCCCGGATTGGCGGCTTTGCGGCACCAGATCACCGTCGCCTTCCAGCTCTGGTCCCAGAAATCGGTCAGCTTCACCGGGGTCTCGGAGCATCCGGTCGGATGCGGGGTATACCGATCGAGCACCCAGGTCCGCGTCGCCGGATCCAGGTCGGCGAACAGGCCCTTTTCGGCGTCCTCGCGCGAGGGCGCCGAAGCCAGCACAGCCGGGCCGGTGGTGGCGCGCTTCACGATGTCGCGGGTGCGCTCCCCATTGAACAAGGCCAGGGCATCCACCAGCACCAAACGTGCGACACGGTGCCGCATCGCCTCCGCCGCTCCGCAGACCACCATGCCGCCCGAACTGGTGCCGACCAGCACCACATCGTGCAGATCTTCGTAGAACAGCAGGTCGCCGACCTCAGTCACGTACGTCGATGTGTCGATGCCTGGGCGTAGTTGGTGCCGTCGCTCGGCGCAGCCGTCCATCGTCGGGGCATACACCGTGTGGCCAGCGCTGCGCAGGCGCATCGCGACGCGCTGCCAGATCCAGCCGCCCTGATAAGACCCGTGGATCAGCACGAATGTTGTCATAAGTTTCCTCCCTCAGCCATGCGGTTGGCCGCTGCGTTGCAGCGCCGCCTTACCCGGTTCGACAAGCCGGCATAGGCCCGGGAACTGCGATCAGGCGCGTAATTGGCGGATCAATCCTGCCCAGCGGTCCAATATGGGCAGAATCTTGTCCGCGCCCTCCGCGGGCAGGCTGACGTTCACCCGGGCAGCACCGAGGTCGCGGAACCGTTGCAGCTGGACGAGGTCCTCCGGAGCGCCGCCGAGCGTCACCGGCAACGACTGTGGGTCACGCCCGGCTTCGGTTGCCATCTGGCGGAAACGGGGCATGTACTCGTCAGGATTGCCGCTGCTCGCGTTCGGAAACCAGCCATCGCCGTAGCGGATCGCCCGTCGGGCGGCCCACGGAAAGGCGCCGCCAAGGAGGATCGGTGGATGCGGCTTCTGCGTCGGCTTGGGCCAGGTCTGCATCGACGGGACCTTGACGATCTCGCCGTTGTATTCGGCGGTAGACTTGGTCCAGATCTCCTTCATCGCCTCCATCTGTTCGCGCATCTTCTTCATGCGGGTGGCGAAGACGGTTCCGTGGGCCTCGATCTCCTCGACATTCCAGCCGCCTCCGATGCCGAATAGAAACCGCCCGCCGCTCACCTGATCGATCGATGCGACCAGCTTGGCCGTCTGGATCGTATCGCGCTGAATGACGAGGCAGATCCCGGTGGCGACCTTGAGCTTCTTGGTGGCGCCAGCGGCAGCGGTCAGGGTGACGAAGGGATCCATGACGTCGTAGTACCGCTTCGCCAGTTCACCACCACCGGGTGGCGGCGTACGCCGGGGCACCGGGATGTGCGAATGCTCCGCCGCCCACAGTGTGTCGAACCCACGTTCCTCGAGCGCGACGGCGAGTTCGGCCGGGGAGATCGAGTAGTCGGTGAAGAAGATTGACGCACCGAATTCCATGGCTGTGTGCCTTCACTTGTGATGTGGCGATGCTGGCCTGTTCCGGTCTCGGTGGCAAACGCGACTATGGCCCGTCCCTCAGCCATCGCAGCGTTACCCCAGGCCGCATATAACCGCTGTCCGCAAGGCACCGAAGGAGAGCTCAAAGTGGCACGGCAGGTCGAAGAGCTGGCGGCATTCATCGCGGCGACGCAGTGGGATGATGTCCCGGCCTCCGTGCAGCACCATACCAGGCTCGTGCTGCTCGACACGCTGGGGGTGATCCTCGCGGGCGCCGAGCGGCCCGAGGTGCGGCAATTGCGCGCACGGCTCGCGGACGGCGCCGGCACGGGCGCCACAATCTATGCCCGTGGCTGGCCAACACATGATCCACGCACCGCCGCGCTGCTCAACGGCATTGCCGGGCGGTCCATCGAGCTGTGCGAGGGTCTGCGCCTCGTCTCCGGTCAGGCAGCGATGCAGGTACTCCCAGGCGTGCTGGCGGTGGGCGAGCAGGCGCGAAGCACCGGGCGCGAAATGCTGACGGCATTGCTTCTCGGCTATGATGTCGCGGCCCGTTTCGCTGCGGGGTTCACACCGCGGCCGCTCGCGCATCAGAACGGTCAGGTGTCACTGTTGGCAGCGGCAGCGGCTGGAGCACGCCTGCGCGGTCTCGATGCGCACGGGATCAGTCGCGCCATGCGCATTGCGACAACACTGGTGCTGACGCCGAGCTACACCAACGCGGTGGCTGGCGCGACCGCGCTGAACGTCGCCGGCGGCATGAGTGGCCTTGCCGCCGCGCTGGCGCCTGAGCTGGCGCTCGCCGGTTTCGAAGCGCAGGACGATGCGATCGAGCAAGCGTTGGGCCAACTGGTGGGCGCAGGGTTTACACCGGACGGCCTGTTGGACGAACTTGGCACGACCTGGCACATCACACGCAACTATTTCCGGCTTTACGCGTGTTGCAACCCGATCCATCCGGCGCTCGATTGCCTCCACGACGCTCTGGCCGAACTGCGCCCGGGCCCTGAGGAGATCGCGCACATCGACATCGCGACCTATGGCTTTGCCGCAGTCATGCGCAACCCGGATCCGCCGAACTATTTCGCCTCGAAATACTCGCTGCCGCACGCCGCCGCCACCATGGCGGTGCGAGGCCATGCCGGTTACGCTGCACTTGACGATGCTGCGGTGCATGATCCCGCCATCGTCTCGCTTCGCCATCGTGTAACAGTCACGGAGGACCCAGCGATGACCGCCTTGGCGCCGCGACTTCGGCCAGCTCGCGTGACGGTGGTTCTGACCGATGGCCGCAGTGCCACCTGTGCCCGAGACAGCCACAGAGGCGACTTTCGGTTTCCGTTTGCGGAGGCGGAGTTGCGTGAAAAATTCCGGGAGCTGGCTGGGGTTGCACTGACACCGGAGGGGGTGACATCGGTTGAACAAGCAGTGGATCACTGCGACAAGTGGGGCAATGTCGGCGTGCTGACGGCGCTCTGCCGGCGCCACGGCCGCCCGTACGTCCGATCGTGAAGGGAAGCCTTGTTGTGACGGCTGAAGCGGAACGGTGTCAATTCCACACCGTCGATGCATGAGAACAGCGCCTGTTCCTCGCTCTGCGTGACGATGGCCTCCGCTTGTGTCAGACTTGCAGGACCGTACCGTTCGAACAAATAATGGGTCACTGAACCACTTGCGGAAGAAGCGGCAGAGCAGTGCGATCTGGACGCCTTTTGGGGTTCGATCTGTTCGCCACCTGACCGTCGCATCGGGGTCATTGAACCCTATGGGCCGGCGATTACGTGATTGTCGTGTTTATGAAGCAAGAATACAGTTGTCTCTCCATCTTGGATATCGACGACGTGTCCGCTCCCGCCTTCGCGGGGGTCGGCGGATGCTTATGGTCAAGCCAGTGTGGGCACTGGATATTGACACTGATCCAAGTGATTCCTATCAGCGCCATCAGCATCCTCGGAGATCCACATGAAAATTGCCTTGGCGACCGGCAGGCTCGTCCGAACTCCCGATCCAGGGGCTGCGCTGGGGCGATGCGTTCTACCGTGTCACGCCTATCGAGTGCTGCATCACAGACATGACGACAGATACCGGACTACACTGCGTTGGCCTCGCATACATGTCGGGTATCGGCCGCTCTGCCAACAAGCATGTGCCCGATCTCGAACTGGGCCCGCATCTCGTTGGGCTGGACGCCGCGCCGCACCCGGTCTGGCACACGGGAATGGAGATACCAACGCCGGTTGCCGGCGGCGTCGTCACACCACGACCGGATTTACGCGGGCACGGCATCGTCCTTGACGAAGCCTGTCTGGCCTGGTGCGACGCCTGATCGCGATCAAGCGCAATGCAAAAGACCTATGACTACATCATTGTCGGCGGCGGATCGGCAGGTTCGATCCTGGCAAGCCGCCTCTCGGCACGCAGCGCAAACCAGGTGTTGCTGTGCGAGGCAGGCGAGGACACGCCCGATGGTCGGGTCCCCGAGCCCGATCCTCGATAGCCGCTCCGGCTACGCGTCGCGCGATCCGCGCTTTCTGTGGAACGAGTTGCGCGTCACCACCGAGGCGATACCGCACAACGATCCGGATGCGCCGCGTCCGCGACAGCTGCGGTATGAACAGGCGCGCGTACTAGGCGGCGGCTCTTCGATCAACGGGCAGCTCGCCAACCGCGGCTCTCCGGCAGACTATGACGAATGGGAGCAGCGTGGCGCCAGCCGGCTGGCGATGGGATGCGGTGCTGCCGTATTTCAAGAAGGTCGAGCGGGACATCGATTTCGAGGGGCCGCTGCACGGGGCCGATGGCCGCATTCCGGTGCGCCGCGTCTTTCCCGACAACTGGTCCGACTATGCCAAGTCAGTCGCCGAGGCTTTCAAGTTGGCCGGCTATCGCTACGTGCCAGATCAGAACGGCGAGTTCCAGGACGGCTATTATCCGCTCGCCATGTCAAACCTGTACGACCGGCGGGTCTCGGCCGCGGTCGGCTATCTGGGCGCAACGGTCCGGCAGCGCGACAACTTGACGGTTCTGACCGATACGCAGGTGAGCGAACTTGCTGTTCGAGGACACCCGTTGCATCGGCATCCGCGCGATGGTCGGGCAGAAGTCCATCGAATTTCGCGCCAATGAGGTGATCCTGTGCTGCGGTGCGGTTCACTCGCCGGCGGTGTTGCTGCGTGCCGGGATCGGGCCCGTTGGACATCTGCGCGAGCTTGGCATTCCGGTGCGCGCAAACCGTCCCGGCGTCGGCCAGCGGCTGATGGACCATCCGTCGATCTCCGTCGCCTCGTATCTCAAGCCTGGGGCGCGCAAGAACCCCTACAGCAAGCGTTCGCTGCATCTTGGTATGCGCTTCTCATCCGGCATCGACGGCGCACCCGCCGGCGACATGGCGCTCACAGTGTCAAACAAGTCCGCGTGGCATGCGATCGGCGATCGCATCGCGGTTATCACGCTCTGGGTCAACAGGACGTTCTCGGAGACCGGCCAGGTTCGTCTGGCCGCGGCCGACTGGCGGCAGGAGCCGATGGTGGACTTCAATCTGCTGTCCGACCACCGTGACCTGATGCGGCTGGCGCGCGGCTTTCGCCAGATCGCCGCACTTGCATGAGCTGCCGCCGCTGAAGGCGGTGACCTCGGATGTGTTCCCCGCCAGCTTCACCGACAAGATCCGCCGGGTCGGCACCTACAACACGAAGAACCGGATCATCACCCGCATCGGCGCGACGTTGATGGATGGGCCATCGTTTCTGCGCCAGTTCATCATTCGCGGCTTCATCATGGACTCCGCCGGTCTGGTGCAAGGCGCTGCAGGACGATGAAGCGCTGGAGAGCTACATCAAGCGTGCGACGGTCGGCGTGTGGCATTGCTCGTGTTCGTGCCGGATGGGGGCCGAGGACGATCCGATGGCGGTAACGGATCAGGTGGGGCGGGTGCGCGGCGTGCACGGACTGCGCGTGGTCGATGCCTCGATCTTTCCCGTCGTCCCGTGTGCGAACACCAACTTCCCGACCATGATGGTCGCGGAGAAGATCGCGGACGAAATGCTGCGGGCGGCGCCGTGAGCTCCGCTTAATAGTGGTAGCGGGACAGTGAAGTTATGATGTAACCGGTGACATGGTAAACCGTCACCATGCGGGAGGGACCAATGTTGAAGACACTGGCCATTACGACTGCCCTGACCGGGACGCTGCTGTGCGCAGGCGAAGCCTCTGCGCAGAACGCGGATGTCATGCATTGGTGGACCAGCGGCGGCGAATCTCGCGCGGTCGCGGTGTTCGCGAAGGAATACAACAAACGAGGCGGTACCTGGGTGGATGATGCGTCGGTCGGGCCGCAGGCGGAGCATGCCGCCGCGCTGAACCGCATCGCCGGGGGCAATCCGCCGACCGCGATGCAATGGAACATCGGTGTCGCCGTTCGCCAGCTGGCGGAGCAGGGCGTCCTCGCGTCGCTCGATGATTAGGCCAAGAAGGGCAACTGGCTGGCCAACCTTCCGCCGCTTGCTGGTCAAGAACATGACCTATGACGGTCACGTCATCGCCGTCCCGGTGAACATCCACGGTGCGAACTATCAGTTCTACAGCATCAAGGTGTTCAACGACCTCAAGATGCAGCCGCCCAGGACGTGGGAGGAATTCCTTGCTGCTGCGCCGAAGATCAAGGCGGCCGGCTACATTCCGATCGCGTTCGGCGCCAACGCGCAGCAGCTCGCGTGGCTGTACTATGCGATACTGGTGGGCGCGGGCGGCAAGGACCTGTACCGAAAGGTGTTCGTCGATTACGATGCCAAGGCGGCCGGCAGCGACGGCATGCGGCATGTGTTCGACGTGATGGGGCAGATCCGCCAATACGTGGACGCCGGCAGCCCGAACCGGAAATGGAACGACTCGCTTGCGCTGGTGGAAACCGACAAGGCCGCGCTGATGGTGCTTGGGGACTGGGCCAAGGGCGACTTCGCCGCCGCGAACAAAACGGTGGGGAAGGACTTCGGTTGCCAGTTGGCGCCGGGAAACCAGGACGCCTACGTCATGACGGTGGATGTCTTCGTATTTCCGGTGAACGACAAGCCGGATCAGAAGGTGGCGCAGGGGAAACTGGCGACATTGATGATGGACCCGGCGGTGCAGACGGAATTCAACGCCTTCAAAGGCTCGATACCATCCAGGCTCGACGCCAACGTGGCCGAACTGGACGCCTGCGCCCAGCTCGGCCAGAAGGTGATGGCCGGCGGGGCGGCGAACCAGTTGCCGAACTTTGCCCTCGCCTTCAGCCCGGATACGCAGGGCCAGATCGAGGATCTTCTGGGCAATTACTGGAGCAAGCCGTCGATGACGCCGGCCGATGCCGCCAAACAGCTCTCTACCATCATCGCCGGCGCGGTTCGCTGAGCGCATGTCGGCGCGGTCGCCTGCGAACATGGATGCAACGGCACCGCGCCTGACCGCCGCGGAACACGTTCCTGCCGCGCCGCGCGTCGGGCGTGCCTACCGCGCTCCGCAGTCTGGCCGCCAGGCTGGCGCTGGTACCGACGATCCTGGTGATGCTGTTCTGCTTCTACGGCAGCGTCACCTGGACCGTCTACATATCGATGACGCGGTCGTTCCTGCTGCCGGTGTACAAATTCGCCGGGACGGCGCAATATGAACGCCTGTTCGCGACGCCACGATGGCAGGTCGCCTACGGCAACATGTTCGTGTTCGGCGCCCTGGACATCATCGGCACGCTCGGACTCGGCATCCTGCTCGCCATCCTGCTTGATCGCGCGGTGCGCCTGGAGGGCTTATTCCGAACGATCATGCTGTACCCGCTGTCGATCTCGTTCATCGTTACCGGCTTGACGTGGCAATGGGTGCTGAGCCCGACGATCGGCGTGCAGCATCTGGTGCACGATCTCGGCTGGACCGACTTCGTGTTCGACTGGATCACGCAGCCGGACCGCGCGATCTACACGCTGGTGTTCGCCGGCATCTGGCACCAGTCCGGGCTGATCATGGCCATCATGCTGGCAGGCCTGCGCGGCGTGGATCGCGAAATCTGGCGCGCGGCGCGGATCGAAGGGATCCCGACCTGGCGCACCTATGTCAGCATCATCCTGCCGATGCTGCGGCCGCTCGATCGTCACCTGCGTTGTGCTGATCGCGATCGCCGTGGTCAAGAGCTACGACCTTGTCGTCGCGATGACCAACGGCGGGCCAGGCTTCTCGTCGGATCTGCCGGGCAAGTTCGTGGTGGATTTCGCGTTCGAGCGCGCCAATATCGGCCAGGCATCGGCCGCGGCGACCGTCATGCTGGGATCGGTGCTCGCCATCGTCTCGCCGTATCTGTATTTCGAGCTGGCGCGGAAGAACCGATGACGACGACGCGCCGGGACGCCCGCATCGGCCGCATCGGGCTTTACACGTTGCTGGTCTGGATCTGCCTGTTCTTCTCGATACCGCTGCTGGTGGTTTTCGCGACCTCGTTGAAATCGTCAGACGAGGTCCGGACGTTTTCGATATTTGCGTTGCCGACGGCGCCGGGGATCGCATGCGTGGATCAAGGCGTGGTCGTCCGCGTGCACCGGGTTGAATTGCGGCGGCATCCGCGTCGGCTTCTGGAATTCCGTCCGCATCCTGATCCCGAGCGTCATCATCTCGGTGATGGCAGGCGCGGTCACCGGCTACGCGCTGTCGCATTGGCGAATCCGTGGCGCCAATGTCATCATGCTGCTGCTGTTGTTCTGCGCATTCATCCCATACCAGGTGATCCTGTATCCGCTGGTGAAGACGTTCAGCACGATCGGCATCTACAGTTCGCTGCCATGCATCATCGCCGTGCATATCGTGTTCGGTCTGCCGGTCATGTCGCTGCTGTTCCGTAATTTCTATGCCGGGCTGCCGGAGGAACTGGTGAAGGCCGCGCGGATCGATGGCGCCGGGTTCTGGCGGATCTTTGCCTTCGTGATGCTGCCGATGTCGGTGAACATCCTGATCGTCGCGACGATCCTGCAGACCACGGGCATCTGGAACGACTACCTGCTGGGGCTGATCTTCGCCGGCCGGGACAACATGCCGATGACGGTCCAGCTCAACGCGATCGCAACCACATCGACGGGCGTGATCGAATACAATGTGAACACCGCGGCGGCACTGCTGACGGCGTTGCCGCCGCTACTGATCTATTTCGTCTCGGGACGCTACTTCGTGCGCGGCATCACGGCCGGCGCGGTGAAGGGCTGACATGTCTGCCGTCTCGGTTTCCGGACTGTCCAAATCGTTCGGGCACCTGCGGGTCCTCAAGGACATCGATCTGCCGATCCAGGCGGGCGACTTCACCGTGCTGCTCGGTCCATCCGGTTGCGGCAAGTCCACTCTGTTGAATGCCATCGCCGGTCTCGAAGACACGGATGCCGGCATCATCGAGATCGATGGCGCCGATGTGACCCATCGCGAACCCAGCAGGCGCGGCATCGCGATGGTGTTTCAGTCCTACGCCCTTTATCCGACAATGTCGGTGCGCAAGAACCTGTCATTCGGTTTGCGCGTGCGGTCCGTGCCTCGGGCGGAGGTGGCGCGCCGGGTCGATTGGGCTGCCAGGCTGCTGCAGATCCATGAACTGCTCGACCGCAAGCCGTCGCAGCTTTCCGGCGGTCAGCGTCAGCGGGTAGCCATCGGGCGTGCGTTGGTGCAGCACGCGAAGGTGTTTCTGTTCGATGAACCGCTGTCCAACCTGGACGCAAAGTTGCGGACCGAGATGCGCGTTGAACTCAAGCGTCTGCACAAGGAGCTTGGCGCGACGATCGTCTATGTGACGCATGACCAGATCGAGGCGATGACCCTGGCGACGCGGATCGCGGTCATGCGCGCCGGCCGCATCGAACAATATGCCGCGCCGGACGATCTGTACGAGGAGCCGGCCACGCTTTTCGTCGCCAGCTTTGTCGGATCGCCGGCGATGAACTTTCTGCGCGGCCGGCTACTGCCCGGAAATGCGCCCGCGGTTCAGGTGGGAACTGCCCAACTGGCGCTCGACGGCTACCGATTCCGCACATTGCCGGTCGCCGGGCAAGAGGTGGTGGTCGGCATCCGGCCGGAGCACGTGATGCTTGCGCGAGGTGAGGCGCAGGAGCAGACCATGGACGCCGAGGTGTTGTTCATGGAGCCGATGGGCGCCGATACGCTGGGCTGGTTCCAGGCCGGCGAGCATCGGCTCTCGGCGCGTCTGATACCTCAGGTGGCGCGCGGCATCGGTGGACGCGTTCGGCTGTCGCTGCTGTCGGGTCATGTCTCGCTTTTCGATCCATCCAGCGAGGCACGGCTGTAGCGGTCCCGTCATGCGTGGCGCTGCGGCGGCGCGACGAGGTTGCCCGGTGTGCGCCCGGCCAGCACGGCGGCGATGCCGTCGAGCGCGAGAAAGCCCATGGCATCCCGCGTCGCCACTGTCGCGCTGCCCAGATGCGGCAGCAGCACCACATTCTCCAGGGTCAGATACTCCTGGTTGAGTCTGGGCTCGCCTTCGAACACGTCGAGCCCAGCGAAGCCGACCTGACCGCTCCGCAAGGCCGCGATCAACGCCGTATCGTCGACCAGCACGCCGCGCGCGGCATTCACCACTACCGCCCCACGCGGCAGCAACGCGATGCGCGCCGCGTTCAACCAGTGAAAGGTTCCCGCGCCGCCTGGCGCGTTCAGGCTCAGGACATCGCACGATGCCAGGAAGCTCGCATCGTTGTCGTGAAAGATCGCATCGCCTTCCAGCGCCGGCGGCAGCCGTGCCACGTCGCGGTAGTGGATCGTCATGCCGATGCCGCGCGCAAGCCGCGCCAGCTCGCGGCCGATGCGGCCCATGCCGAAGATGCCCAGCCGCCGCCCGACCACGCCGACGCCAAGCAACTGTGTCGGAGCCCACCCCAGCCACCGTCCGGACCGGATCAGACGCTCGCCTTCCCCGGCACGGCGGGAAGCGGCGAGGATCAGGAGCAACGCCGTCTCGGCGGTGGTCACGCTCAGCACGTCCGGCGTGTTGCACACTGCGATGCCACGCGCCGCGGCGCTGGCAACGTCGATATGATCGTACCCGACGCTGAACGTCGCGATCACCTTCACGCTCGACGGCAGCGCTGCGATCAGCTCCGCTTCGAAGTTGTCGCCCGGACAGATCAAGATCGCGTCGGCGCCCGCAGCCTGCGCGGCCACGTCCGCGATCGGCACGTCCGATGCGGTGAGCCGGGTATCGAACTCGGCTGCCGCACGGGCTTCGACGGCAGGAGGAATGCGACGGGTGACCAGCAGGGTCGGCTTGGTCATGTGCTAGTGCTCCGAACTCAGGCTATTCGTATGCGGTAGGCTGTCATTGCGGAGCGCAGGACGAAGCGATCTCAACCGAGCGTGGTACGCACATCGACGGCACAGACTATGCGTATTGAATGACGGCCGAGATTGCTTCGTCGCTCCGCTCCTAACAAGAAAAGGGGAAGAGATTGCTCCCAACAGCCCGTTGTCGGGAATTTTTCATACAGGGCGGGTCGGCGAGCGGCCGATGTGGAACTCGCAATGACAGTGGCTTCCGACGACGCCTTTGACTGACTAGTAAGTCCCGACGGTTTGCCTGGGTTGCGACACCGCGCCGGACGGCGCGCCGCTCAGCATGGTGCGCATGCCCTCGCCGTTGACGCGCCACCAGTCGTGCAGGATGCGGACATCCCAGCCGATGCAGAAGTGCTTCACGCCCATCTCGAGGTAAGGCGCGGCCTGCCTGATGTCGGCCAGTTCCACCCGCGGATGCAGGCCCTTCTTCAGCGCCGTCTCGATGGTCCTGCGCTCGGCCTTCAGCACGTCGGGATGGTTGCGCTGGCCGGTCAGGCCGAGGCTCATCGAGTAGTCCGAGGCGCCGAACTGAACCATGTCGAGGCCTTTGACCGACAGGATGGCATCGAGGTCCTCGACGCATTCCCGCTTCTCGACCATCACGGCAATCACCACTTCGTTCAGCGCGGCCACATAGGCGGGTGAGCCGCCTTCGCGGACGGTACCCACGTCGCGCCGCATGCCGACGCCGAGCCGGCCCCCGGTTCCTGGCGTCTCGGCGCGCACCGCCGCCACGCACGCTTCGGCATCGGCGACCGTGCGCAGGTCGGCGAACAGCATGGCCTGAAAGCCCGAGCCGATGGCGCGCATCGCCTGATGCGTCCATTGGGTCTGTTCGAGCTTGATCATACCGCCGAGATTTTTCAGCTCCAGCGCACGACCGAGGTTGTCCAGATCGTGCATGTGGAAGGGTGCATATTCCGCGGTGAATTCAACGTAGTCATAGTTGCCGGCATCGCCGATGAGTTCCACCAATGTCGGCCAGCTCGACAGGAGATGCGTGCCGATAGAAGGCTCTCCGGCGGTAAGCAGCGCGCGCAGGCGATTGTGACGCATGATCGGTTTTCCTTTGAGCTTTTACGGCGGGGTTGCGAGGCTTTCGGCAACGTATGGGGCAGTCAGAGCAATGCCGATCGGACGATGGATGGTTGCATCCAGACAGTCCAGGGCCCTGGTAGCGGAACGGATCATTCGATGCAGTACGCCGCCGCCCGCGGCGTAGACCGCTTCATGAGTAAATTCGGAGTAGCGATCATCGACTGTGGCTGGGCGGGCGATCGACGGAATGACACGCGGATTCAACCTGCGGCCTGGCCTGGTTGCGATCAGCCACCGCGATTGTCCCGGCGAAATCCGCCGGGAAACAGGTTTGCCGCCAGCAGCCCACCATCCACGTCGAGCGTCGTGCCGGTGATGTAACTTGCAAGATCGGAGACCAGAAACAGCGCCGCCTTGCCGATATCGTCGGTCACACCCCGCTGGCGCACAGGGAGCAGGCTGTTCGCATAGGCCTCGACCCGTTCTGGGGTGTCATAGAGACGCGGTGTGACAATGTGCCCAGGTGCGATGGCATTGACCCGAATGTGGTGCGGTGCCCACTCCACCGCCATCGTCTGCACCAGGCTGATCAGCCCCGCCTTCGCTGCTCCGTAGGCGCCGCGCATCGGGCTCGATCGCTGCCCGTCCACCGAGGCGATGCCTACCATCGCCCCCGGATTGCCGCGTTTGATCATCGTTGCCGCCACTTCCCGCGCGCACTGGAAGAAATAGCGGAGGTTGAGATGCAGCTGCTGGTCCCAGATCGCCGCGGTGGTGTCCAGCAAGGATCCCCACACCGCGGCACCGACGATCGACACCATCACATCGATCCCGCCGAGCTGCTGCTCGACCGAAGCGACAATCGTCGGGATCTGCGCATCATCGAGCACATCGCCGACAATGGGCACACCACGACGGCCGAGTTCCCCGACGACGCCGGCCACACGCTCCGCACGTTCGCGGTCGATGTCGATCACTGCCACGTCGCAGCCTGCGCGTGCCAGGAATCGCGATGTGCTTTCGCCCATGCCCTGACCGCCGCCGATCACCATGGCCTTCTTGTCGGTCAGACCGAAGAACGATGCTTCCATCGTCATCTGTATTGCCTCCCCGTTGCCACCGCTGCCAAGCCTGCGGGATCCATTGGCGGACAATCGCCGCGCCATACAATGTGGAGGTCCGGGCGCAGCAGGAACACCGACGCGCCATACACGGAGCGCACCCTCTCCTCGTCCAAACGGAGAACGTCGAGCGGTGCACCCGCCGCACGGAACGCCGCCACCAACGGACCTGCATCGCAGTCGCCCCGCAGGTCGAGCAGCGTGTAGTCGTTTCCCAGCACATCCTGCAGGGCGCGCCCATCCTTCAGCCACATGTGCGGGATGCGGACGCCGGGACGTGCGTGCGGCACGTACCGGCTGGTTTCCCATTCCGCGACGTTGCCTGGTTCGTCGGCGATCAGCGGCGAACCGGCATAGGAATAGCCGGCCTCGATACCGACCATCCCATGCATGCGGCGGTGGTTGACGTCGAAAGACGCCGCCAGTTCCCGCCGCTTCGCCTCGCCTTCCGGGGACGCTTCGTAGACCGCCGGCGTCACCAGCGCGCGCCAGATCGGCACGCCCTCCGCAGCCCATCCCGCGGCGGCGACGTTGCGGACGCCGATCGGCCGGCGTTCCTGTTCATAGCCATCGAGCAGGCCGGGGCCACCCCAGCCTTTGATCGTGCCGGCCAGCTTCCACGACAGGTCGAAGGCATCGCCGACGCCGGTGTTCATGCCGAGGCCGCCGCTCGGGATGACCAGATGCACCGCATCGCCGGCCAGGAAGACGCGGCCATCTCGGTAGCGTTCGGCCACCAGAAGATGATGCCGCCACGGAATGACATGGCGGATTTCGAAGTCGCAGGGAAAACCGATCAGATCCCGAATGATCGGCCGGAAGTCCGTGTCGGGCGGCAGCGAGGAATGCAGGGTGAACTCCTTGCGGGTTCCCTGCGCCACCATGCTCGATCCGGCGGCATCCGCGAACTGATAGTGGCGTCCCTTGCCGGTGACGATCCGCTCGTAGAGATCCTCCGAGCGGAAGATCACCTGGACCAGTTTGCGGATGCTGCCGCGCCCCTCCAGCCTGATGCCAAGTTTCTTGCGCACCGTGCTGGTTCCGCCGTCGCAGCCGGCCAGGTAGGCGCAGCGCAGCGTCTCCTCATTCCCATCAACCGCCCGCGCCGTGACGGTTACGCCGTTCGCGTCCTGCGCGAAATCGATCAGCTCGCAGCCGTATCTGACAGCGACGTTCGGCGTGCCCTCGGCTACCTCCTTCAACAGCGGCTCGAGCTGGTTCTGGGACACGAGCTGATACGGTTCAAGCAGCCAGGCGCCGTTCGGCGATTCGGCGATCTGCTTGCGGCGCTCCGCCACCGAGGGATATTTCAGCACCGCAATCGGCGGATCGCTCAGCCTGGTCGTCAAAAACACGTCCATCGGATTGTCAGGCGGGTAGCCCAACGCGCGCACCCGATCGGCAATTCCGAGCCGGCGGTAGAACTCCATGGTCCGCGCGTTGGAGCGGTCCATCTTCGGCCATGGCAGCGTCGTCGGATGGCGCTCCATGATCAGACACCGGACGCCGCGCCGGCCGAGATCGATGGAAAGCGTCAGGCCGACCGGACCCGCGCCGGCGACGATCACGTCATAGGTTGTGGCCTCGATATCCATCGCTTCGCGCTGATCGGGTGATCTGGCTCAGCCTGGCGGCGCGATCAGGAAAGCCTTCGACGAGTTGAAGATCCATGTATCGACGAAGCCGGTCTCCTGCGGCTTCCGCCCAAGAGCGTTCAGAGCGCCGACCAGGCACATCCAGTTCAGAATTTCCTGCTGGCCGCTGTCCTCGACTGCCTGTGCCGGGTATTTCCGCCACGCGTCATAGTCGGCGTCCCGCAGGTGCTCGTACATTTGTCGATCGGCCGGAGTATCGGGGTAGAGGTAGTGGTTCTTCGCCGTCAGAAATGCGTGGGACCAACCGGATGAAGCAAGCAGCGCAACGCGGTACGGTGATTCGGCAAGGATTCGGGCCGTCGCGGCGCCGAGGTCGAACAAGCGCCATGGCGTGGGCGCCGGCGGGTCAAAATCGATATCTGTCTGTGGCTTGTCGAAAACCGGCACCCCGCCGCGCTGGGACACCACTTTGCGTCCGTAGCAGTTTACCGCGAACGGCACGATGGGATAGTGAAAGCCCTTGCGATCGTAATCCATGTAGAAGATCGCATTGGTGAAAGCGTGCCCGAGCGGGTGGTGCAGTGGCTTGTAGGCATAGGCGGTATCAAAGCCCTGCTCGATCAGGCGGGTCGCGAGCATCTTGGCTGCATCACGATGTCCGGGCAGTTCGAAAACCTTGTCCGCCTCGCCCCAGACGTTGTCGGGACGCGGTGAGAAGGTGAATTTGTCGTGGGCGGCAATGCAGTATGGCGGGATGATGTCCTCGCGGAAGTTCTCGTACTGGTCGTCGCCCCAGAGCAGAATGAAATCCGGCTGGAACGCATCCAAGGCGGCCCGCGTCTTCGCCAGCCAGCCGACCAGCGCGGCTCGATGACCTGCGGCCGCGGTGGTGCCCTGGTCGTTGCCCCATTCGGCCCGCATGCCCTCCGGCCAGCCGTCCGGCGTTCGCAGAGCAGGCGGCAGGTCGGGATTCTGCAGCATGCGCTGCAGGATTGCCGCCATGCGGTCATCGTGACCGCTCAGCGGCGGGTAGTGCGATATTCCGAGCGCCAGGATTTCGGCCATCATGTCCTCGCTGCTGGTGTTTGCTCGCCGCTTGGCGATAGGTCGGGTTGTATTCCAGCGTAACAGGCACCGGGCGCACGTGTCATCCGGCAGCCTGACGGTGCCGGCTGCAGCGGTTGACCAGTGGCCTCGGACCAAGATCTTCGCGCACACTCCGTGGTTCCTTCGGAGTGCTGATGATCACGGGGCACCAGCCGGTCGGCACACACCGCCCGCCAGGCAGCGCTGGAATGGCTCACCGCTCATAGAGGTGATAACCTCTGTCCGCGAAAAGGAGGAAACAATGGACGTAACGCCCGTATCCCCCGGCTGCCTGGCCGGCATTCGCGTGCTCGACCTGACGCAATTCGAGGCCGGCACGACCTGCACCGAGGCGCTTGCCTGGATGGGCGCCGACATTGCCAAGGTGGAAAACCCAAGGGGCGGCGAAGCCGGCCGCACCGGCTTCGGCGATGCGTACTATTTCATGATGTACAACGCCAACAAGCGGTCGATCACGGTCAACCTCAAATCGGACCGCGGCCTGGCGCTGGTCAAGGAGATGGTGAAGCAGGCCGATGTGTTCACCGAGAACTTCGCCCCCGGGGCGGTCGAACGGCTCGGGCTCGGCTACGACGTCGTCAGCACGATCAATCCGCGCATCATCTATGCCCAGGTCAAGGGGTTCGGCGACGGCAGCCCGTACGAAAAGGGCCTGTCGTTCGACCCGATCGCGCAGGCCGCGGGCGGCGCGATGAGCATCACCGGCGAGCGCGACGGCAGACCGGTCAAGCCTGGTCCGACGATCGGCGACACCGGAACCGGCATGCTGCTGGCGTTCAGCATCGTCAGCGCGCTGTTCGATCGTATGCGCACCGGCAAGGGCCGGCGGCTACAGGTGGCGATGCAGGATTCGGTCATGCATTACAGCCGCGGCATGTTCATCACGCAGGCACGCACCGGTGCCGCGGCGCCGCGGCGCCCGCCCGCCAACAACCCGCCCGGCGGCATCTATCCGTGCAAGCCCGGCGGCCCCAACGATTACGTCTATCTGCTGACCAGCCGCGCAAACCCCGAGCATTGGCCACGCCTGCTGAAGCTGATCGGGCGCGAGGATTTGATCGGCGACGCGCGCTACGACACTCCCGACGCCCGCTTGAAATGCGAGGCCGAGGTTGACGAGATCGTCGCCGGTTGGACGCAGCAGCGCACGAAGCACGAGGCGATGACGCAGCTTAGCGCGGTCGGCGTCCCCGCCGGCGCCGTGCTTGAACTCGATGGAGCTGACCAACGAGCCGAGCTTTCGGCAGCGCGGCATCCTGCAAACGATGACGCATGGCGAACGCACGATGACGATGCCCACGTGGCCGGTGCGCTTCGACGGCGTCCCGACTGCCGTCAAGTCGGCACCATTGCTCGGCGAGCACACCGCCGAGGTGCTTGCCGACTGGCTCGGCCTCAACGCCGACGCGGTCGCGGGCTTGCGTCAGGACGGCATCGTCTGAGACTTTGGCGGCCGTGGATAACCCCGAGCCCAATGTGGGCACTGGCCAGCCGCCAACTATGGGGCTGAGCGATCAGGAGGGATCCAATGCTCTATAGCACCGATCGCATTCTTACGACCCACGCGGGCTCGCTGCCGCGTCCGACCGACCTCAGGGACATGGTCCTCGCCAAGGCGAACGGTTCACCGTACGACCCAGCTGAATTCGACAAGCGGTTGAAATCGGCAGTGGCGGAAGCTGTGCGCCACCAGGCCGAATGCGGTATCGACTGCGTCAATGACGGCGAACTCTCCAAGACCAACTTTACGGATTACGTGCGCTGGCGCATTGCCGGCTACGAAGCGCGCCCTTCTTCGGGCATAAGGCGGCTCAGTATCACAGCGCGCGACGAGAGGAAATTCGCGAGCTATTTCGAGGCCAATCCACGCAGCAGACCAACCGGCCCGGCGACCATGCCCGTTTGTACCAGCGAGCTGCGCTATGTCGGTCAGGCAGACCTGGCCAAGGATCTTGACAACTTCAAGGCGGCGCTGGCCGGCGTCAACGTCGCCGGAGCCTACCTGCCAGCCAACACCCCGGGCACGATCGAACACTGGATGCTGAACGAACACTACGAGAGCGACGAGGCGTTCGTGTTCGCCATAGCTGACGCGATGCACGAGGAATACCAGGCGATCGTCGATGCCGGCTTCCTGCTGCAGATCGACGATCCGGACCTGCCAGACGGCTGGAACTGCCTCCCCGACATCACCCTGCCGGAATACCGCAAATACGCCGCGATGCGGGTCGATGCTCTCAACCACGCATTGAGAGGAATCCCGCGAGAAAAAGTTCGCCTGCATGTCTGCTGGGGCAGTCACCACGGTCCCCATCACGATGACATCCCGCTGAAGGACATCATCGATCTGATTTTTCGCGTGGATGCGGGGAGCTTCTCGATTGAAGCATCAAACCCATGCCACGAGCACGAATGGAAAGTATTCGAGGACGTGAAGTTGCCAGATGGCGCCACCTTGATCCCTGGTGTCGTCGGCCATTGCAGCGATTTCATCGAACACCCGGACCTGGTGGCCGACCGGTTGGTTCGCTACGCAAGGTTGGTGGGCCGGGAGAACGTGCTGGCCGGCACGGATTGCGGTCTTGGTACTCGGGTCGGCCATCCGTCGATCTGCTGGGCGAAGTTTGAAGCAATGGCCGAGGGCGCACGGCGTGCGACAAAGATTCTGTGGGGGCGTAGTTGAGGCGGCGAGCCAGGTTCCATCGGCAAGGCGCCCGCCGGCATGTTGAGGGAGGACAGCTGAATGCTCGGCAAATTGTTCCGCGCCGCTACGGCGATTTTCTTCATCGCGACCAGTGCAGCCATGGCACAGCAGTACGGTCCCGGCGCGTCCGCCACGGAGATCAGGCTCGGACAGACCGTGCCATTCAGCGGTCCGGTTTCAGTCGCGGGCGTGGTGGGGCACGCCTCTCTCGCTTATTTCGATGCCATCAACAAGGCCGGCGGCATCAACGGCCGGCAGATCAAACTCATCGTGCTGGATGATGGCTACAGCCCGCCGAAGACCGTAGAGGCGACACGGCGGCTGGTCGAGGACGAGAACGTCCTGATGATGTACGGGTCCGTGGGCACGCCCACGAACGCGGCGGTGGAGAAATATCTCAACGTCAGAAGAAGGTGCCGCAACTGTTCATCACCACGGGGGCAAGCCGCTTCAGGGATGCCAAGGCGTTTCCCTGGACCATCGGATTCATACCCGGCTACGTGCAGGAAGGCCGGGCGATGGCGCGCTACGTCCTTGAAGCGTCGCCTGCGCCCAGGATCGCGGTGCTCTACCAGAATGACGATCTCGGCAAGGATTTTCGCGCGGGGTTCAGGTCAGGTCTCGGTGGCAAGGCGGATGTCCATGATCGTCAGCGAGCAGACTTATGAAGTCGCGGACCCGACGGTAGATTCGCAATTGATCGCGGCAAAGGTATCAGGGGCCAACGTGTTCTACTTCGCCGGCACACAGAAGGCCGGTGCGGAGCAGATTCGAGGTGTCCGCAAACTTGGTTGGGCGCCGCTGCATCTGGTGTGCAGCATAGCGAGCAGCGTCGAAGGGCGTGCTCAAGCCCGCTGGCCTGGAGAATGCGGAAGGACTGATCTCGACAGCCTATGCCAAGGATCCGTTCGATCCAACGTGGGCTGATGATGCGGACGTAAAGGCTTTTCTCGACTGGGAGAAGGCCAATCTGACCCAAGGCAATCCACGCGACAGCGGCGTCGTCATCGGTTACATCGCCTCGTTTCTGGCTGGCGCACATCCTCGACAAGGCGGGATCGACACTGACCCGGGAAAACGTGCTCAACATCGCCACGCATCTGAACAACCTCCGCGTCCCGATGCTGCTTCCGGGCGATCACGGTAACGACAAGCCCTACCGATTACACCGTGATCAACAAGTTTCAGATCCAACACTTCGAGAGCGGCCGTTGGGTTCCCGTCGGCAAGACGATGTCAGGCGAGTAATCGGCGGCCGGTCGATTTTACCGGCCGATGCCCCCACCTACGATCGGACCTCGACGACGTCCTGAGCGAAGATCATTTCCTCCGCCCCGACCATCGCCGGATCGTCGGCCGATGACAGATAGCGGGCGAACAGCCACACGCCGTCTTTCGGGTTGGCGACGATCTCGACCTCGGCGCCGGTGCCCAGCATCACCCGCGTGCCGACGGCGAGATCGCGGATGTTGATCGGATCGCTCATTCCGCCGCTGCTGCCTCCGATGGCCCGCGGACGCGTTGCGGCGCCACGTCATCAACTCGTCCCAGCTATCGGCCTCCATGAACTGGGCCCAGCGGCGATAGAGGTTGCGCATCGGCTCCTCGCTCGCCTGCGCCTTGGTCAGATCGACGACCCGACCCGGCATTTTGAGCCCATCCCACTCGTAATTCTCCACCGCGTGGCCTATCCCCATCTCGTAGGTGTACGGGATAGCGCCGCGCGATCACGCCGCGGCTGGCGGCATGGGCGTAGTTCCAGTTCTCCATGTCGTCCTGCTCGGTCATGCCCGCCGGCCCGGAGTAGCGGATGTAGTAGTCGCGCAGGAAGTTCTTGACCTGTTGCGGCGCGTCGCGGTCGACAAAGAAGAACCGCCATACCTCGGTCTCGTGCGCGCTCTTCGGATGCCACACCGCCAGCGTGCGCGGCTGCCGTGGGAGCAGCGCCACATTGGGGAAGATCTCGCCGGGCGCGCCGATCAGCCGGCTGTTGGCGCCCGGCCGCCGCCGCCGCTCCTCCTCGCAATGGCGAAAATATTCGGCGACCTCGGGCGAATTCTGATAGGCGGCCTGCGGTTGGTGATCCTTGGGAAGCGCGTAGGTGATCGTCTGGTGCCCGCGATCGGGGATGGCGACCTGCAGCTCCGCGGCCGCGTTGAGTTCGCTGTAATCGCGCCGGCTGCGCCCGCTTGGGCCCACGCCGACCAGGTCGACCGAACGGTGCGAGATGTTGTGGTAGCATGTCACCGCTGAAATTCTCGGCGGGAAATTTCCAGTTGCACGGGATGATCCATTTCTGCACGCCGCCCAGCAGCTCCGCCTGGCCTTCGCGCCCATCCCAGCCGTCGAGGATCAGATCGAGGAAGCGCCGGAACTCGCCAAGATATTCAAGGAACGGCGGCGCCGATGCATCCCAATTGGCCCATACGGTGCCCTTGTAGCAGCACAGCTGCGCGACCTCGACGAGGCGGTATTTCGCCTTGTCGAGCTCGGAATGATAGGCCTCGCGGAAGAACGGCACGCCGACCAGCGCGCCATCGGTGCCGTAGCTCCAGCCGTGATAGGGGCAGGTGAAGACGGTGGTGTTGCCATCGTCGTAGCGGCACACCTTCATGCCGCGATGGCGGCACGAATTGAGGAAGACATGCACCGCGCCGGCGCGGTCGCGGCACAGGATCACCGACTCCTCGCCCATGCGCGAGACGAAGAAATCGCCAGGATTGGGGATCTGGCTTTCATGCCCGACGAACAGCCAGGAACGGGCGAAGACGCGCTCCTGCTCCTGGGCATAGATGTCGTCATTGACGAAAATCTCGCGGCTGATCTGCCCCGTTGCGAGATCGACGAGGCCGGGACGATAGCCCCGCGTTGCGTTCATCGTCATCGCCATGCCTCCGCCTAAAAGAAAAACGTCAGGTTCTTCGTCATCAGTACATTCTGGTCGAGGATGATCTTCCGCCGGGCGATCAGCCAGCCGTCACCGGACCGGCGCAGCGTGTCCTCGCGCTTGCCGACAAGCAGGTCGGTTTCGGTCTCGACGCGGTTGCGGTAGATCAGGAAGCGGCATTTCGCCAAGACCTCGCGCGGCATGCCGGCATCCGGCGTCACCTCGAGCAACTGCACGTTCGACACCATGTGGGTGATCCGCGATTGCGGCTCCTCCGCCCAGTGGATGCCGGTCTGGATCTGGCGTACCCGCCGGGTCAGGGTATCCTTGCCTTCGTCGAACCAGTTGATGTCTTCGCCCTCGCGCGTGAATTCGCGGGTCGTGTCGCCGTATTTGACGTTGCGCCGCATCGGCATCCAGTAGCGGATGTCGTCGGCCAGCAGCGCCAGCCATTCGTCGTGACGCCGCTCGTCCAGCAATTCCGCTTCGGCATAGAGGAATCCGGCGATCTCCTGCGTCAGCAGCAAGCGTGCGACGCGATCGTCGCTCATTCTTTGCCTCCTGCTTGTTTCGCGATGCGCAATTCGGTCCCGGCCATCGCTTCGAGCACGCGGGCGACGACCGGGAAGCCCTCCTGGCCCCAGCCTTGCGCCTGAGCGCGCTGGTAGATGTCGGAGGCGAGCGCGCCCAACGCCGCCGGTGCGCCGACGTCACGGGCGAGCTGGCAGGCGAGATGCGACGTCCTTGGCGACGATGTCGAGCGTGCCGCCGGCAGCGAAGGTCCCTGGGAACACGCCGCGGGCGATGTTGTCGAAGGTGCGGCTTTGCCCGGCGCTGACCGGCACGATCCGGGCCAGCGATGTCGAGGTCGATCCCGGCCTTGGCAGCGACGAGCATCCCTTCGATCGAGGCGATGAAGTTGGTGTAGCCCAGGTACTGCGTCACCAGCTTGGCGGCTCGCCCCGGCGCCGCTCGGGCCGACATGGAACACATTGGCGGCGATGGCCGCGAACAACGGCCGATATCTGGCGAAGGCGGCCTCGCTGGCGCCGACCATCACGGTCATCGTCGGTGGGCGGCCGCTGACCGGCGCATCGATCAGCTCGACCCCACGCGACCGGCAGGCTTCGCCGACGCGCGCGACGGTCTTCGGCGCATTGGTGGTCAGGTCGATATGGGCGGCACCTGGTCGCAGCCCCGCAAGGATGCCGGTCTGGGGTTCCAGCATCGCCGCCTCGAATTCGGCGGGGCCGGGCAGCGAGGTGAACACGACCTCGCTGTCGCGCGCCGCGGCGAAAGCGCTGTCGGCGCGCACTGCACCTTGCGCGCACAGAGCCGCGGTGGCCTCCGGACGGCGGTCATAAACCGAAAGCGAATGGCCGGACGCGGATCAGGCAGCCCGCGATCGGCGTCCCCATCGTTCCGGTGCCTACAAAGCCAATCCGCATCGTGGTATCGTCCTCCGATTGTGCAGCCATCATCGGCCGACGAGGTATGAACGGCAACCGGCTCAGCCGGCAACCATCACTGCGCGTGGCAGCGTCCAGCCCTACCAGGGACGGCCAGACCACGGCGAATCAGTGTGCGGCATAAGCCAAGGTGGCTGGACTCATGGCCCGTAGATCGAGCGATTGTGCCAGGGAATCGAATCCCAACTGAGGACCCGCTCGGTACCGTCGAACAACGCCGCAAACTTGCCGCCGGACACGGTATACCTGAAATCCCGAACGCGATCACCGACATTGATCGTCGCATTCCGCATGATGTCGAGACCCTGCTCGATCCGGACGACCTGATAGACGTTGGTATCGGTACCGGAGAAGAACTTCGTTTCATTGCTGAGGTGGACTGGGGGTCCGCGCTCGTAGGTCACATGCACCGCGAGGCGCTCACCTCCTGCTGCCTGAAAGTCCCAGGTCTCTTCCCCCACTATGCCTGATCCGGTGCCGACCTTGTAGGAGCGCTCCATGCGATGGACCGTGGCGGGTATGTAGACACCGAAGGGCCCCGGAGCGTCCGCGGGGTCCTCCGTGAGGCCGCCGATGATCATCTGGCCGGTGATGCCGGTCGCCGTCTGCTTCACAGGGATGGCAAGAATGGCCATGCGGTTGGTGCCCGGGCCCACGGGTTTGCCATCGGGCCCCGTGATGCCCACCCTATCGACGAATATGAGGCGCAGGTTCGCGTCCTTGGCCGGTCCGGCGGTGGCAATGACTGGCTCCCAGCCTGCGGGCAGCGCGTTCTTCAACGCCGCGTCCGGCACCCGGAAGTCCAGTTGGAGGCGGCTTTCTGCACTGTGTTCAATCAATGTCTCGGCGGTGACCGGACGACCCACGATCCCGACCATGACACCGGCCAGCACCAACGCCCGAACAATCGCGACGGTCACTTGTCCGCCCATCCGACTCCCCTCCACTACAAGATCGATCTTGGTGACGAACCCAGTGTGGGCAGTCTGCCGAACCGAAGCAAACGGACGAGCCTCTGGGTGCGGTCCATGCTGCCAGACGCGGCGGTAGAACGATTTGTCGGTTGCGTTGTTCCTGTTGTCTTGCGCGCCACCGGGGATCAGCGTGTGGCCGTTCGTAGAACCGCGCCATCACCCGCACTGGCACGCGGTATCGGCGCATCCAGGATTGTTATCCGCCTTCCATCTTCAGCATGCGCGAGGCATTACGGAAATAGATCGCGGACGTTCATCCTTGACGAGAGGGAGGCTGTCGCGAGCGGCGATAGTCTCGCGAATGAGCATCGGACCGCCCCTGGGATCGAACAGGGTGTCCGGCGCCCTCAGCCAACGGCCGCCTTGCGACGTTCGAGGCTTGCCGCCGGCCATAGCTTCCTCGAGTTGCAGGTACGCCTCGAAGGCGGGCACATCCGCGGGCAGCGTGATCCACGGCAGTTTCGAGCGGACGTAGATATGCACATCGGGCGGCAGGACCTGTGGGTCGTCAAGCGTGCCGACGCGGACAAAGCGTAGTGTCGCGATGCCGCCATACTCGCTCCACACCGCGGTCCCGCAGTCGGGGCAACGGAACACCGTATGCGGCCGGCCGCTGTCCGTCGGCATTGCAAAGGGCCTGGGTTCGCCGACCAGCAACTCGACCCGGGCGGCCTCGATCAGTGCGTTGAGCACGAAAGCGGTGCCGGTCTGGCGCTGGCAGTCCTTGCAGTGGCAGCAATGCACGAACATCGGGGCGGAACGCAGGCGATAGCGCAGCCTCCCGCAGGCACAGCCGCCTTCCAACATTTCGGTCATAACGCTCCCTCAAGTTCCGTGGACAGATCAGCTCGCTCCGGCGTGCTGCGCACCAACTACCAACCTTCTACCGGCGCGCCGCGAAGAATGCCTGCAGCAACGCTGCCGCCTCACTCTCCCGTACACCGCCGATCACCTCCGGACGATGATGAGACGACGATGCATCGAGCACCCGCGCGCCATGCTCGACACCGCCTCCCTTCGGGTCATAGGCGCCGAAGACCAGCCGCCGGATGCGAAAGAAGCTGATCGCCTGCGCACACATCGGACACGGCTCGAGCGTCACGACAAGCTCGCAGTCCGGCAGACGCGCCGCGCCGCGCGCGGCAGCCGCTGCCCGCAACGCCAAAAGTTCGGCATGCGCCGACGCATCGTGCCGCGCCTCCACCTCATTGCCCGCCCGCACCAGCACCACGCCGCTGCCGTCAACCACGACCGCGCCGACCGGCACCTCACCGCGCGCCGCCGCCGTCCTTGCCTCGCCCAGTGCGATCTCCATCGGCGTCATGCAACACTGTCTCCAGACAACACCGCCGAGGAGGCCGCCAATGCCCCGCATTCCGCTGGTATCGGAAGCCAGCATGACCGACGAGCAGCGCCGGGTCTACGACGCGATGATGTCGGGCCCGCGCCGCTCGCCCCCCGTGGGGCCGCTGGCCGCCGCCATGCACCGGCCGGACCTGGCCGAAAAATGGTCCGACCTCGGCCTGGTCCTGCGCTTCAACTCCAGTTTTCCCCCGCGCCTGCGCGAGTTCGTGATCCTGCTCGCCGGCCGGCACTGGGATTGCCAGTTCGAGTGGTTTTCGCACGAAGCCGAGGCGCGGAAGGCAGGGCTTTCGGCCGAGTCGATCGAGACTCTGCGGCACGGCGGCAACACGTTCCAGGCAGCTGACGAGCAGGCGATCCACGACTACACCACCGAACTGCTGCAGCGCCATCACGCCAGTGAAGCCTCCTACCAGCGCATCCTTGCGGCGTACGGCACCGCCGGCGTCGTCGAACTCACCGCGCTGATCGGCTACTACTCGATGGTCGCGCTGACGCTGAACGCGCACGAGATCGGCGTGCCCGAAGGTGCTGCGCCGCCGCTGCCGGCCTTGCCCGCACACGGGGCTGAGGACTAGCAGTTCATCATGAGCACCATCAGGCGGCCGGTGATCGGCGTGACCCTCGATTCCGAGCAGCCGGGCGGCTATTCGAAATACCCCTGGTATGCGATCCGGCAGAACTACGCCGATGCCATCGTCGCGGCTGGCGGACTGCCCATCGCGCTGCCCCATGATGCGTCGCTCGCGCCAGACTACCTCGACCGCATCGACGCGCTGGTCGTCACCGGTGGCGCGTTCGATGTCGATCCTGCGCTGTACGGCGACGGCGACAGGCACGCGACGGTGACGCTGAAGGAAGGCCGCACCGCCGCCGAACTGGCGCTCACCGCCGTGGCGCTGGCGCGCGGGATGCCGGTGCTCGGCATCTGCGGCGGCGAACAACTTCTGGCGGTGGCGCTGGGCGGCACGCTGATCCAGCACATTCCTGATACGATCACCGATCCGCTGGAACACGAGCAGACCAACCCTCGCCACGAACCGGGCCACTCGGTCGCCATAACAGCCGGCACGTTGCTGCACCGCATCGTCGGGGCGAACGCGATGCGGGTGAACTCGGCGCACCATCAGGCGGTGCGTGATCCCGGCCCGTTTGCCGTGGTGAACGCCATCGCAACCGACCAGGTGATCGAGGGCGTGGAGGACGCACGCTACCGTTTCTGCCTCGGCGTGCAGTGGCATCCTGAGTTCTTCATCGATCCCGGCGACCGCCGCATCTTCGACGCGCTGGTCGCCGCCTGCCGCGCATGAGCGATCCCCTCCGCGGGGAACGCATCGCCAAATGGCTGGCGCGCGCCGGTGTGACCAGCCGCCGTGACGCCGAACGCCTGCTGGTGGAAGGCCATGTCGTCCTGAACAACACCAGGGTGACGCACCCGGCGACGTTCGTCTCACCCGGCGACATCGTGGTGGTGAAGGGCCTGGTGGTCGACCCGCCGGAACGCACGCGGCTGTGGCGCTACCACAAGCCGGTCGGGCTGGTGACTACGCACAGCGATCCGCAGGGGCGGCCGACGGTGTTCGAGAGGCTGCCACCGGGGCTGCCGCGCGTGGTCAGCATCGGCCGGCTCGATCTCACCAGCGAGGGTCTGCTGCTGCTGACCAACGACGGCATGCTCGCCCGCCGGCTGGAGCTGCCGGCAACCGGCTGGATCCGGCGCTACCGCGTGCGCGTGCACGGCATCCCGGACCCGCACGGGCTGGCCTCGCTCGCCCGGGGCATCACCATTGAGGGCGCGCAGTACGGCCCGATCGATGCGGGGCTCGATTCGCGCAAGGGCGACAATGCGTGGCTGACCGTCAGCCTGCACGAGGGCCGCAACCGCGAGATCCGCCGCGTGATGGCACATCTCCGCCTCGCAGTGACGCGGCTGATTCGCATCGCATACGGGCCGTTCCAACTCGGCACGCTGCCGCGCGGCGTGGTGGACGAGGTGCCGGCCCGCGTGCTGCGCGATCAGTTGCCGCGCGCGGGGTAGCGGCTGTGGGCGGGTCTGAAAGAAAGCAAGGTTCCACACAGGGGGCACCGAGATTCCGGCGAGGGCCACGGAGAAAAAGGATCTGCGCTGCGCGCGAAGCGCAATTTCTGTTTTCTCGGTGGCCCTCGGTCGCCCTCCGTGTTCTCTGTGTGGAACCTTGCTTGCCTGCTTTGCTGCGATGAGGATCGTTGCCGGCATATGGCGCGGCCGGACACTGATCGCACCGCCAGGCAGCCAGACGCGCCCCACGGCAGACCGCGTGCGACAGGCCCTGTTCGACATGCTGCTGCACGCGCCGTGGGGCGGGCGGGATGCGGTGGACGGCACACAGGTGCTGGACGTTTTCGCCGGCACGGGCGCGCTCGGCCTCGAAGCGCTGTCGCGCGGTGCCGCGCATGTCACGTTCATCGAGCAGGACCGCGCCGCCCTGGCCGCCCTGCACGCCAACATCGCCGCCTGCCACGCGACACATTGCTGTACAGTGCTGGCGATCGACGCGCTTGCGACACCCCCGAACGCGGCCGCGAGCCTGGTATTCCTCGACCCACCCTACGGACAGGATCTGGTGCGGCGCGCGGTGAGCCGGCTGCGCGACGTCGGTCGGCTTGCGCCGGGCGCAGTCATCGTGGCCGAAACCGGTCGCGACGAAGCGGCGCCGACATCGGCCCCGCTGCTCGCCGAACGGACGCATGGCGCTGCCCGGATCAGCATCTGGCGCGAGCAGCAATGAGGTGAACTCACCACAAAGACACGAAGAAGGACCACATGGCGCTCCGCGCCAAGGCCCGGAATTTCCTCCTTCGTGTCTCTGCGTCTCTGCAGTGACTCTTCCTTGTCTTTACCGCCGCCCGAACAGCCGCTCGATCTCGGCCCGTGAAAGCTTGAGGAACGTCGGCCGCCCATGGCTGCACGTGGCGGCGCGCGGCGTGGCCTCCATCTGACGCAGCAACGCATCCATCTCGGCCCCGTTGAGCCGACGCCCGGCGCGGATCGACCCATGGCACGCAAGCCGCGCGATCACCGCATCGAGCCTGGCAGCCAGTGCCGTAGCCTCGTCGAGCTCTGCCAGTTCATCGGCAAGGTCCCGCAGCAGAGGCCCCGGCTCGGGCGAGCCGAGCGCGGCAGGCAGTGCGCGCACCAGCACGGCGCCCGGGCCGAACGCCTCGATCTCCAGCCCCAGCCGCGCCAGTTCGTCCCCGCATGCCAGCAGGCGCGATGCGTCCGCTGGCGGCATGTCGACCACGGCGGGCAGCAGCAGCGGCTGCACCCGCACGCCGCCATCGAGCATCTGTGCGCGCAGCGTCTCGTGCGTCAGCCGTTCATGCGCGGCGTGCTGGTCCACCAGCACCAGCGAGCCATCAGCGGCGACCGCGATCACATAGGTGTCGAGCACCTGCCCCACCGGCGCACCGAGCGGATGCTCCGGGCGTGGCTCGGCCACGGGCAGCATGCGGGCTGCCGGCGCGGCGCCGAAGGCAAGCGACGCCTCCGCCATGCCCGGCAGCGCCTGCCCCGGACTGCGGTCCGGGGGGACGGATCGGTACGGCACTGGGTAGGCGCGCGAATGCACCAGATGCAGCGCGGGCCGCGGCGCTGGCAGCGACGTGCCGGCGCCGCCCGCCAAGGCCCGCTGCAGGCTGCCGATCACCAGCGAACGCACCGCGCCGACATCGCGGAAGCGGAGCTCGGTCTTAGCGGGATGCACGTTCACGTCCAGCTCGTCGGGCGGCAGGTCGAGCCAGAGCGCGACGATGGGATGGCGGCCCGAAGCGATCACATCGCGATAGGCGACGCGCACCGCACCCTTCAGCACCGGATCGGCGACCGGCCGGCCATTCACCGTGAGCGCCTGCGCCGCGCCGGTGGCGCGGGTCACCGCGGGCGAGCAGGCATGGCCCGCGATGCGCAGGGCGCCGCGCTCGCCCGCAACCGCGACCATCGCTGCGGCGGCCTCGGGGCCGAACAGCGCCGCCACCCGCGCCGCCCGCTCCTGCGGCGGCAGGTCGAACGCGACGCGCCCGTCGCTCTCCAGCCGGAACGCGACCGCAGGCGCCGCCAGCGCCAGGCGCCGCACCGCCGCCTCGGCGTGGTCCGCCTCGGTGCGCGGATGCTTGAGGAACTTGCGCCGCGCCGGGGTGGCGAAGAACAGGTCCCGGACCACCACGCGCGTGCCCGCCGCGCCCGCGGCGGGTGCGGCTTCGGACACCGCGCCGCCCTCGACGCGGATTTCCGAGGCGTGCCCCGCCTCGCGCGGGCGCGACGTGATGGCCAGACGCGCCGCCGCGCCGATCGAGGGCAGCGCCTCGCCGCGGAAGCCGAGCGTGGCGATGCGAACCAGGTCGTCGTCGATCAGCTTCGACGTGGCGTGGCGCAGCACCGCGAGCGCGAGTGCGGCCGCGTCCATGCCGCACCCATCGTCGGTCACCTCGATCCGGTCGATGCCGCCGCCGTCCAGCGCCACCGTGATGCGCGCCGCACCGGCGTCGAGCGCGTTCTCCACCAGCTCCTTCACCGCCGCCGCGGGTCGCTCGATCACCTCGCCGGCGGCGATGCGGTTGACGGTGTGGGGCGGCAGGATGCGAATCGCTGGCATGCGGCCAGCACCATACACCGCGCCGCGCCGGTTCCGAATGCCGTCTTTCCCGTGCGCACGGGGCATGCGATCCTCGTGGCCAACCGCGACAACCGATGCAGGAGGAATCCGATGATCGAGCTCTACGGCATGGGCAGCCCCAACGTCGTCAAGATCTACATCGCGCTGGAGGAACTCGGCCTGCCCTACGCCGTCCACCCGGTGGACGTGTTCACCGGCAGGCAGTTCGACGCGGCGTTCCTGAAGCTAAACCCGATGGCCAAGGTGCCGGTCATCACCGACAGCGAGGGACCGGGGGGAAAGCCCTGCACGCTGTTCGAGTCGGGTGCCATCCTGTTGTATCTGGCGGAAAAAACCGGGAAGCTGCTGCCCGGCGACATGGCCGCGAAATACGAGGCGATCGAGTGGATGATGGTGCAGATGACCACCGTTGGCCCGATGTTCGGCCAGGCCGTCCACTTCATCCGCTTCGCCCCGCCCGGCAACGACTATTCTAAGAGCCGCTACACCACGCAGGTGCACCGCGTGTTCGAGGCGATCGACCGGCGCCTGGGCGAGAAGGCATGGCTCAGCGGCGCCGAATACGGCATCGCCGACATCGCCACCTACCCCTGGGCCCGCGCCATGCCGGTGCTGCTCGGCGCCGACACCGCGAAGAAATTCCCGAACGTGATGCGCTGGGTCGGCATCATCGACGAACGTCCGGCGGTGAAGCGCGCAATTGCCGCGGTGGACGACGTCCGGGGCAAGACGACGCAGTTCGACAAGGCGCAGCCCGAGATGCTCGACAAGGTGTTCGGCCGCGGCCAGTTCGCCGCCGCCTGAACCGCGGCGGATGCCCGAGGGGATGCCCAAGGGGATGAGCGTGACCTCCTGGCAGTCACAGGTTTACGCCGCGCTGAAGGCCGCGCGCATCGGCCTGGTCGGCTATGTCCCGGACGCTGGGCATGCCCACCTGATCGAGGCCTCGCACGCCGACCCTGACATGCGGGCCGTCGTGCTGACCACCGAGGAGGAGGGCATCGCGCTCGCCGCCGGGGCCTGGCTGGGCGGGCAGCGGGCGGTGTTGCTGATGCAGTCCTCCGGCGTCGGCAACTGCGTCAACATGCTGTCGCTGCCGGTGAACTGCCGCATGCCGTTCCTCACCCTGGTGACGATGCGGGGCGAGTGGGCCGAGTTCAATCCCTGGCAGGTGCCGATGGGAGCCGCCACCCAGGCAGTGCTCACCGCGGCCGGCGTGCATGTCCGCCGCGCCGACCGCCCGTACGAGGCGGCCGAGATCGTCGCCGCGGCGGCGGCGCTCGCGTTCGACAGTGCCGTGCCCGTTGCGGTGCTGCTGTCCCAGCGGCTGATCGGCGCCAAGGACTTCGCGAAATGACCAACGACGGGACGCTGAACCGGCGCGCCGTCGCCGCGACGCTGCTGCGGGACCCGGGCGAGATGCTGGTCGTCACGGGCCTGGGCGCGCCCACCTACGATGCCGCCGCCGCCGGCGACCGGGCGCTGAATTTCTATCTGTGGGGCGCGATGGGCGGGGCGGCGATGTCGGGCCTCGGGCTGGCGCTGGCGCAGCCGTCCCGCCGCATGCTTGTGCTGACCGGCGACGGCGAAATGCTGATGGGTATGGGCGCACTCGCCACCATCGCTGCGGCACGGGCGCCGCCAACCTCGCCATCGCCGTGCTGGACAATGCGCGCTACGGCGAGACCGGCTCGCAGCGCAGCCATACCGGGCTCACCACCGACCTCGCCGCGGTGGCCGCCGCCTGCGGCTGGGCCGCCACTGCCACTGCGCGCGACATGGCCGAGGTCGCGGTGCTCGCCCCCCGCCTGCGGCGCGAGGCGCTGTTCGCGGTGATCCGCATTTCGGCCGACGAAGCGCCGCGCCACCTGCCGCCACGGGACGGCGCCCACCTCGCCGATCGGTTCCGGCGTGCGCTCGGCGTCGCCACCGAGTGATCCGTTTGCCTGATCCGGGCGCCCGATCGCGGCAACTGAGCGTGATTTTGTATCAGCTTGTATCGCCGTCTTGATCCAACCGCCCGAACCGATGATTTTGGTGCTGGCGATTGCGCGCCGTTTCGCCGACAATGTCAGGCTCAGACGAGACATGGCCGCTTGTTCATGTCCGAGGCAGGATCAGAGAAGGTTCGAAATGGGATTGTGCAATGCAGCACTGGCGTGACGACGGGGCCCGGATGTCGGTAAGTGCCGGATGTCGGTAAGTGAGTGAGACGGCGGAAAAGCGGTCGCGCAAGGGCTGGGCACTGGCGTTTGCACTCGTGGTCGTGGCGGCGGTCGGCGCAGGTGTGTTGCTGGACGGGCACTCGACGGCCCAACAGCCTCCGGCCCAGGGAACGCCACCAGCGGTTCCGGTCACTGTGGGCAAGGTAATCCGGCAGGACGTGCCGCTCTGGCTTCGGGGGCTGGGCACGGTGCAGCCGTTCTATTCCGTGCAGATCCGCTCGAAAGTGGACGGCACCTTAATGCAGGTGCCTGTCACCGAGGGCCAGGACGTGAAGCAGGGTGACCTGCTTGCCGTCATCGATCCCAAGCCGTACCACGCCGCGCTTGACGCCGCGACCGCCAAGAAGGCGCAGGACGAGGCAGATCTCGTCAATGCGAGGCGTGACCTCGCACGGTATTCGTCGCTGGAGCAGAAGGCCTACGCCTCGCACCAGCAGGTCGACACACAGAGCGCTCTGGTCAACCATTTGATCGCCGCCATCGCCGCTGACGATGCGCTGATCAGTCCGCGCAGCTCAATCTGAGCTACAGCTTCATCACTGCGCCGTTCCAAGGGCGGGTCGGGCTACGCACTGTCGATCCCGGCAATGTCGTGCGCGCGGCCGAGGCGACCAGCCTGATGCCGCTGTCGCAAATCCGGCCGATCGCGGTGACATTCACTGTGCCGCAGGATGCGCTGCCAGCCGTGCAGGACGCATTGCGCGACGGCAAGCCGCAGGTGGTGGCCTATTCCAGCGACGACACGACCGAGCTCGACCGCGGGATATTGCTGACCGTCGACAACGCGATCGACAGCACGACCGGCACGATCAAGCTCAAGGCGACCTTTCCGAACGAGGCCTCGCATCTCTGGCCCGGCCAGTTCGTCAACACGCGCCTGCTGCTCGGCACCGCGCAGGGAGTGCTCACCGTCCCGTCGCAGGCGGTGCTGCATGGCCAGGACCGGCTTTACGTCTATGTGCTCAATCCGGACCAGACGGTGTCGGCGCGTACGGTGACAATCAAAAGTGACGACGGCACGCTCGCCATCCTCGCGAGCGGGCTGGAGGAAGGGCAGCAAGTCGTCACCGACGGCCAGTCGCGGCTGCAGGAAGGCGGCCACGTCACGGTGCTTTCTGCGGCATCGAAGCAGGCCAGCGGCTGAACAGGTGGTGGAACAGAGCGACGCATGAGCATCTCGACACCCTTCATCCGGCGCCCGGTCGGAACCTCGCTGTTCATCGCGGCGCTCGTGCTGGTGGGCCTGGCGGCCTATCCGCTCCTGCCCGTGGCGCCGCTGCCTCGCGTCGACTTTCCGACGATCAACGTCAATGCCAAATTCCCCGGCGCCAGCCCAGAGACCATGGCGACAACCGTCGCGCAGCCGCTGGAGCGGCAGTTCGCCCAGGTTCCCGGCATCGCGCAGATGACGTCGATCAGCGTGATGGGCTCGACGTCGATCAGCCTGCAGTTCGATCTGGACCGCAACATCGACGGTGCGGCCGGCGACGTCCAGGCGGCGATCAACAGCGCCGGCGGCTCGTTGCCGAAAGCGCTGCCCTCGCCGCCCAACTACTACAAGGTCAATCCGTCCGAGGCGCCGATCCTGATCCTCGCGGTCAATTCCGACACCCTCCCCTTGATCGAGGTCGATGACTACGCCGACACGGTTCTGGCGCAGCAGATCTCGCAGTTGTCCGGCGTCGCCCAGGTGTTCATCGCGGGCGAGCAAAAGCGCGCCGTGCGGGTGCAGGTGGACCCCGCGAAGCTGGCCGCCATGGGCCTGACCCTGGAGGATGTCCGGTCCGTGCTGGTCAATGCCACGGTCAACGCGCCGAAAGGCACGATCGACACGGCGCAGCACTCGCTGGCGATCTACGACAACGACCAGCTGACCCGGGCGTCGGAATACGAAAACGTCATCCTTGGCTGGAAGGCTGGCGCGCCGATTCGGGTGAAGGACATCGGCCAGGCTGTCGATGCCCCGGAGAACCAGTTCATCGGCGGGCTGCAGAACGGCAAACGCGGAATCATCCTGCTGGTCTTCAAGCAGCCCGGGGCCAACGTCATCGACACGGTGGAACGGGTCAAGGCGAAGCTGCCGGCGCTGGAAGCCGCCATCCCGCCATCCATCAAGGTCAGCACAATCGTCGACCGCACGCAGACGATCCGCGCCTCGGTCTCCGAGGTTCAGTTCACGCTGCTCCTGTCGATCAGCCTCGTCGTGATGGTGATCTTCCTGTTCCTCCGCAATGTCTGGGCCACCATCATTCCGTCGATCACCGTGCCGGTCGCACTGATCTGCACCTTCGCGGTGATGTATCTGATGGACTACAGCCTGGACAATCTGTCGCTGATGGCGCTGACCATCGCGGTGGGCTTCGTGGTCGATGATGCCATCGTGATGCTGGAGAATATCTTCCGCCACGTCGAGGACGGCATGCGGCCGATGGACGCCGCAATCAAGGGCGCCGGGGAGATCGGTTTCACCATCGTCTCGATCAGCTGCTCGTTGATCGCGGTGTTCATCCCGCTGTTGCTGATGGGCGGCATCGTCGGGCGGTTGTTCCGCGAGTTTGCCATGACGGTGACGATCGCGGTGGTCGTATCGATGGTGGTATCGCTGACGCTGACGCCGATGATGTGCTCGCGCTTCCTGCACCACCATCAGGGCGGCCATAACCTGATCTATCGCATCATCGAGCGGTTCTTCGTCGGATTGATTGCGGGGTATGGGCGAACCCTGGATGTCGTCCTGCGCTTCCGCTTCATAACGTTGCTGGTGTTCTTCGCCACGATGGGCCTGTCGGCCTACCTGTTCATCACCGCACCGAAGGGCTTCTTCCCGCCACAGGACACCGGCGTGATCATCGGCACCACCGAGGGCGCGCAGGACATTTCCTATAAGCGCATGTACGAATTGCAGCGGAAGCTGGTCAGTGTCATCGCCGAGGACCCGGACACGGCCGCCTATGGGTCCAACGTCGGCACCGGCATCAGCGGGCAGACGACCAACAACGGCCGTGTGTTCATCGCGTTGAAGCCATGGGATCAGCGCAAGGGCGGCTCGGTACAGGACTACATCGCCCGCAATCGGGCGAAGCTGGCCAAGGTCGAGGGGGGTCAGTTCTTCATGCAGGGGATCCCCGACGTCCGCGTCGGCGCCCGCATCTCCAAGACCGAATTCCAGTACACTCTGCAGGACGCCGACCTTGCTGAACTCAGCTCCTGGGCCCCCAAGGTGCTCGAACGGATGAAGTCCCTGCCGATGCTGCGCGACGTGACCACGGACCAGCAGACCGGCGGCACCACCACCACCATGACCATCGACCGTGACCAGGCAGCGCGGTTCGGCGTGCAGCCGCAGGTGATCGACGACACGCTGTACGACGCGTTCGGTCAGCGGCAGATCACGCAGTACTTCACCCAGGTGAACTCGCTGCACGTGATTCTGGAGGTGATGCCCGGTCAGGCTTCGGATGTCGAAACCATCAACAAGTTGTACGTCAAATCGGCCACGGGACAGGCGGTGCCGCTCAACTCGTTCGTGAAATGGACCACGTTGCCGGTGCGTCCCCTGTCGATCAGCCATCAGAGCATGTTCCCGGCCATTACCATCAGCTTCAATCTTGCGCAGGGTGTGGCACTCGGCGATGCGGTGAAAGCGATCCAGGCGGCGATGGCGGACATGCGCACGCCGCTGTCATTGCAGGGATCGTTCCAGGGTACCGCCCAGGCCTTCCAATCGTCCTTGAGCACACAGCCCTATCTGATCGCCGCCGCGCTGATCTCGGTTTATATCATCCTAGGTATCCTGTACCAGAGCTACATCCTGCCGATCACCATCCTGTCCACCCTGCCTTCGGCCGGCGTCGGCGCTTTCCTGATGCTCCGCTATGCGCAGCTCGATCTGTCGGTGATCGCACTGATCGGCGTGATTCTGCTGATCGGCATCGTGAAGAAGAACGGCATCATGATGGTGGACTTCGCCATCAGCGCCGAACGGCGCGATGGGATAGCCCCGCTGGAGGCAATCCGTCAGGCCTGCCTGCTGCGCTTCCGACCGATCCTGATGACGACGATGGCGGCAATGCTGAGCGGCCTGCCGCTGATGCTCGGTCACGGCGCCGGCTCCGAACTGCGGCGCCCACTGGGGTTCGCGATGGTGGGCGGCCTGGCGCTGAGCCAGATCCTGACGCTCTACACCACGCCGGTGATCTATCTGTATCTCGACCGGCTGCAGCACCGTCTTGCGCCGAAGCGCCACCGCATGCCGGCGCTGGCCGAGAAGATGGGATCGGCGGCCGACTGACGGCAAGGTCAGAACGAAGGGTTCGCACAGAGGGCACCGAGGGCCACTGAGAAGGCAACCAATGGCGCTTCGCGCGAAGCGCATCAATCCTTTCCTCGGTGGGCCTCGGTGTGCCTTGCTCGGTGATCTCCGTGCGGAACCTTGCTTGCTTCACGTCCGCGCGCTCTCCTCGGCTCTGGCGTTTTTGCGATGCGCATCGCAAAGTTCGACCCGACCAAACATGATGAGGGGAAACCAACATGGACGTCCGTCTCGACGGCCGCAGCGCGATCATCACCGGGGCCAGCATGGGGCTCGGCCTGGCCATGGCGAAGGAATTCGCCGCATCCGGCGCCGACGTCGCGATCCTGGCGCGCCGGCCCGAGGTGCTGGAGCAGGCAAGAGCGACCGTCAGCGCCACAGCGAAAGGCGGCCGCGTCGCCACCTTCGTCTGCGATGTCTCGAAGGCCGACGACATCCAGAAGACCTATGACGGCGTGGTCAAGGCATTCGGCAAGGTTGACATCCTGATAAACAATGCAGGCCAGTCGATGGCGATGCCGTCGGAGCAGATCACCGACGAGATCTGGCGCGACGATCTGGAACTGAAACTGTTCGCAGCGATCCGACTGGCACGCCTTGTCTGGCCCGGCATGAAGCAGCGCAAATGGGGCCGCATCATCAACGTGCTCAACACCGGCGCCAAGGCGCCGCGCGCGAACGGCGCACCGACCGCGGTGTCGCGCGCGGCCGGCATGGCGTTCATGAAGGTGCTCGCCGGCGAGGGCGCGCCGCACGGCATCACGGTGAACGGCATGCTGGTCGGACAGATCGTGTCCGACCAGGTGGCACGGCGCCACGCGCGCGAAGGCACCAACGTGCCGTTCGAGGAATACATCGCCACTGTCGGCAAGGGCATCCCGGTCGGCCGCATGGGCAAAGCGGAGGAGTTCGCGGCCATGGCGTGCTTCCTGTGTTCCGATCATGCAGCCTTCACCACCGGCGCAGCGATCAATATGGACGGCGGCGCCAGCCCCGTGGTCTGAGAGTTTTCTTGAAGCTTGCCCCCGGGCGACGACCCGGGGCGTGAGGGCATCAGCATGGCGAAGATCATCCCCGTCTCGACCTTCGACTGCGTGGTGTTCGGCGCGACGGGCGACCTGACGCTGCGGAAACTGCTGCCGGCGCTCTACTACCGGTTCCGCGACGGACAGATTCCGCCAAAGTCGCAGGTGATCGCCGCGGCGCGCTCGGAACTGAGCGATGACGACTATCGCCAGCGCGCCAGCAAGGCGCTGCAGGAGCATGTGGCCAAGGGGGATCTCGATCCCGACGTGGCCGACCGCTTCTGTGCGCGGCTATGTTATGTGCGGCTGAATGCCACTGATCCGGACGACCCCGGGTGGGCGGTGCTGACGCGGCTGCTCGATCCGAATCGCGTGCGCGTGTTTTATCTGGCGATGTCTCCCGAACTCTATGGACCGATCTGCCACAACCTCGGTTCGCACCAACTGGCGACCGAGCAGTCACGCGTCGTTCTCGAGAAGCCGATCGGTCATGACCTGGCATCGGCGCGCGAGATCAATGACCAGGTCGGTGCGGTGTTCACCGAACCGCGGATCTTCCGCATCGACCACTATCTCGGCAAGGAGACGGTCCAGAACCTGCTCGCCCTGCGCTTCGCCAACACGATCTTTGAACGGCTATGGAACGCCGACGTGATCGACCACGTGCAGATCACGGTGGCCGAGACGGTCGGCGTGGAGCAGCGGGGCGGCTATTACGACGGCGCGGGTGCGCTGCGCGACATGGTGCAGAACCACATGCTGCAACTGCTGTGCCTGATCGCGATGGAGCCGCCGGTGTCACTGGACGCCGACCGGGTGCGCGACGAGAAACTGAAGGTGCTGCGCGCGCTGCGTCCGATCGAGCCGCACGAGGTGCCGGCGCTGACCGTGCGCGGGCAGTACGCGCAGGGCGCGGTCGGCGGCCAGCCGGTACCTGGGTATATCGCCGATCTCAACGGACAAGAGACCAGTGCCACGGAAACCTTCGTCGCGCTGAAGGCGGAGGTGCGCACATGGCGCTGGGCGAACGTGCCGTTCTACCTGCGCACCGGCAAGCGCGTGCCGCAGAAGGTCTCCGAGATTGTCATCCAATATCGCGCGCCGCCGTTTTCGATCTTCCCGCCCGACGCCGCCGAATGGTCGCCGAACAAGCTGATCATCCGGCTACAGCCGGAGGAGGGCATACAGCTTCAGATGATGACCAAAGACCCCGGCCCCGGCGGGCTGCGGCTAAGTCCCACTGCGCTCGACATCCGTTTCGAGAAGACCTTCGGCATACGGTTTCCCGACGCCTATGAGCGGCTGCTGATGGATGTGGCACGCGGCGACGCGACGCTGTTCATGCGCCGCGACGAGGTGGAAGCGGCGTGGACCTGGGTGGAGCCGATCCTGGAGGCCTGGAGCGCCCGGCCCGACCATCCGCGTCCCTATCCGGCCGGAAGCTGGGGCCCCACGGCCGCGATCGCGCTGATCGAGCGTGACGGACGGACCTGGCACGAGGAGATCGGATAGGTCACGTCAGCAGGTGGAGATGCCGATGACGCTGCAGCAGAACACCGATCGGATCATGACCACGCATGTCGGCAGCCTGCCGCGGCCGCACGACCTGCTCGACATGATGAAGGCACGGATCGAGGGTCGCGCGTACAATGAGGACGCCTATCATGACCGTGTCCGCACGGCCGTCGCGGAATGCGTACGCCGACAAAGTGAATCCGGGATCGACATCGTGTGCGACGGCGAGCAGTCGAAATCCGGCTTCTTCACCTATGTGCGCGAGCGGCTGGACGGGTTCGAGGAGCGGCCGCAGCTTCTTCGAGAAATGTTCGCCGCCGAGGTCGCGGCGTTTCCGGAATACTACGAGCAGTATTTCCGCACCGCGATGCTCGGCGGTGCAGTGGCGCCGGCGGTGCCGTTGGTCTGCACCGGGCCGATCCGCTACCGCGGCGAGGCCGCTCTGCGGCGCGACATCGACAACCTGAAGGCGGCGCTGGCGAATGTGCCGCATCACGCCGCCTTCATGCCCGCGGTGGCACCGAGCGGCGTCGGGATGAACGAACATTACAATACGGACGAGGCGTTCTTCCTGGCGGTGGGCGCGGCGCTGCACACGGAGTACCAGGCGATCGTCGATGCCGGGTTCATCCTGCAGATCGACGATCCGTTCCTGTCGGATCTGTACGGCGATCCGGCGTTCGACGCGGCGCAGCGTCATGCGCGGGCGGAGATGCTATGTCGCGGCGATCAATGCGAGCCTGCGCGGCATCCCGCCGGAACGCGTGCGCTATCACACGTGCTACGGCATCAACCACGGTCCGCGCATTCACGAGGCGGCGCTGGCGGACGTCGCCGGCCACATGCTGCGGGTCAATGCCAGCGCCTACAGTTTCGAGGCGGCCAACGCGCGGCACGAGCATGAGTATCATCTGTGGGAGACGGTGAAACTGCCGGCGGGCAAGGTGCTGATCCCTGGGGTGATCACGCATTCCTCCAACATCGTGGAACACCCCGAGTGGATCGCCGAGCGCCTGGTACGGTTTTCCCGGTTGGTCGGGCGCGAGAATGTCGTGGCCGGAGCGGATTGCGGGTTCTCGTCGCAGGCCACGTATCAGACGGAGGTGCACCCGACGGTGATATGGGCGAAGTTCGAGGCGCTGCGGGATGGGGCGCGGATTGCCAGCCGGGCGCTATGGGGGGTGATGCGTCTGCCGTGCTGGCGGCGTCGGTCACTCATGGTCAAACTCCCACGGCCTGTTCCGACCTTGCGTCGTGTTTGCGCCGCTCGGCCACGACCTCGTTTCTGCACGGGTGCCGGGCGCCGGGGAGTTGCGGAATCGCTGGGCCGAGTTGCACCGGCCGCTGCAAATGACGCCTGCCGCATCCCGTCAGGATCGTTCTTTGATGTGCGACAGGACGTAGTCGAATGGGGCGGTTGAGACACGAAAGTCGCCTCGGAACGGATTGCTCAGTGCAATGATCAGGACAAGTACCAACACGCCGGACACTGCCAGCAATGAGCACATCCCGAGGTGCATGCGCACGCTGGGCGCGCCGAGGAACGAGCCGAAGATGATCGTGATCGTTCCGCCGACTATCACCACGAACCAGACGATCCCAGGGATCGTGGTCTCCGCGGCCAATAGTCTCTCCTGTCTGGCGTCGCGCAGCCGCATCAGGGATTGCAGAAGCAGTGCGTGGAGGTTGGTGTACGCCTGACCGGACGGCCGCAGGCTGACCGCAGACTGCTGCAGATCATCGAGATAACTGTCGCCCGCTCGGTCCACACGGCCTTCTGCCTGAGCCGGCCACTCGATGGCAATCACCGTCCTCGTATAGCGCTTCAAGCTGTCGATCAGGTTCGTCCGGGCCGGTTCGTCGAGACCATTGGCTACCTGAAAAACGTCCAGGATGACGGCGGCCTCCATATGGCTGGCCGCCTTCGCCTTGTTGAAGCCCTCCCAGGCGACTGTTGCGACAAAAGCCAAGAGCACGGCGTAGGTCACGCCGATGATCGACAATATTGCCGCCGCGACGTCGTTGTGCTGGCGCCGGAACTCCGCCGACACAACGCGTCGCACGCCGATCTCGGGCAGCACCGTCCCGATGATGGCTGCGACGGCAAGTGACAGCCCGACCGCCCAGATCGGGTACTGGTAGACCATGTCGGGACGCATCATCGCGTGAAGCATTCGACTGCGGATGCTCGTCGCAACGAGCGGGGCCGTTGATCACACGGCGTTCGCGCCGTCCGCACGCGTCAGAACAGCAGCCCTTTCTTCAGCATGCCGTGAATGCCCTTCTCGCCGTTCACCGTCTGCGTCACATGGAAATCCACCGCCAGGGAGCAGAACTGATACGCCTGCTCGCGCGACAGATTGCTGCGCGAACAAATGAAAGAAATCATTTCGCGCAGCGCCTGCTTCATCGCCTGATCGAGGTCCTCGTTCAGCCCCATGCTGATGAAGTAGGTCGGCGTCTCCGCCTTGGGCTGGCGCAGCAGCGGACGCGTCGGACCGCCGCCCTTGTGCAGCACGAACGTGAACGTCCCGGTCAGGCACATTTCCAGCGCGGTGACGCAGACCTCGCCGTCGCCCTGCATGCCGTGCCCGTCGCCCACCGAGAAGTTGGCGCCTTGTACCCACACCGGTAGATACAGCGTGCTGCCTGCGGTCAGTTCCTTGTTGTCCATGTTGCCGCCATGGATGCGCGGCTCCTTCGAGGCGATTGTACCGAACGCTGGCGGCGGCGCCACGCCCATCACGCCGAAGAACGGCGCCAGTGGCAGCTCCGTCCCCCACGGCAGCGTGCAGACGCCGCGCGCGCGATCCACCGGGATGTGGCTGATCACCGTCTCGTGGAAATCCTCGGGCAGCGTGCCGGCGAGCGGGCGGATCATGTTGTAGCCCCAGTCGGCACCGGGTTCGATCTTCTCGATGCGGATCTCCAGCATGTCGCCCGGTTCGGCACCGGCGATCGAGATCGGGCCGGTGACGATATGCCCGGCGCGCGAGCCCGGATTGGCGGCGATGATCGCGCTGAGTTCCGGCGGCACGGTCAGGCCGGCGCTCGCCGGCGGCATGACCTCCTCGCGCCCGGAGACGCACTGAACCACCACGCGATCGCCGGACTCGATGGTCAGGACCGGAGGAAATGTCGCGTCGAACACGCCGATGCGGACGGTCTCCGGCGCGGCGCGAAGTTGATGCTGGGCCATGGCGGTTTCCCCTCGTTCAGGCGGCGACCAGAGCGGCCAACAGTGCCGGACGGCGGGCACGGAACGACGTCGCCTTTTCAAATGCATCGGCCACGCGGAACAGCGTCGGCTCCTGGAACGGCTTGCCGGCGAGCTGGATCGCCACCGGCAGATCGCCCTCGCCGAAGCCCGAGCAGATCGACATCGCCGGATAGCCCGACACGTTGAACGGCATGGTGAAGCCGGGCTTCTGGCCGACATCCCACTCCGGCACCGAGTCGATCTTCGGCGCCTCCTGCGGCTGTACGGCGGTCAGCACGATATCCAGTCCGGCCATCGCCGCCTGCAGTTCGGCGCGCAATTCGCGCCGACGCCGCACCGCCTGCACGTAGTCGACGCCCGACACCAGCGCACCCATCAGCAGCCGCTGCTGCACGCGCGCACCGAAATCGCCGAGCCGCGTGCGGGACCATTCTTCGTAAGCCGATGCGCGCTCGGTGAGCGAGATCAGCGTGCCGCAAGCGTGCCAGTCCTGCAGCGGCGACAGCGTAACTTCGCTGACCTCGGCTCCAAGATCGCGGAATGTGGCGATCGCCGCGTCGATGCCGCGCTGCGTGCCTTCGCTCACCTTGTGGTCCACCTCGTGGAAATGGTGGATCACGCCGATGCGCATGCCTTTGATGCCGGCGCCAAGCTGCGCGGTGTAGTCGGGGATCGGCCGCGACGCACTGGCCGGGTCGCGCGGATCGTGGCCGGCGAGCGCCTGCAGCATCAGCGCGCAGTCCTCGGCGGTCCACGCCATCGGGCCGATATGGTCCAACGTGAACGCGGCCGGTGCGACGCCGGCGCGGCTGACCAGACCATAGGTCGCCTTGATGCCGGCGATGCCGCACAGCGCCGCCGGGCCGCGGATCGAACCGCCGGTGTCGGTGCCAATGCCCCCGAGAATCAAACCTGCAGCCACGCCGGCGCCGGTGCCGCTGCTCGATCCGGCAGTGAAATGCCCGGTGTTCCACGGATTGCGTGCCGGCGGCCATGGCAGGTCGAAGGAAGGCCCGCCATCGGCGAATTCATGCGTCGCCGTCTTGCCCATCAGCACCGTGCCTGCCGCGGCGAGCTTTGCCGCACAGGTCGCGTCGGTGTGGGGAACGTTGTCGCGCAGGATCTTCGAATGACACGTCGTCGGAATGCCTTTGGTATCGACGATGTCCTTCAGGCCGATGGGAATGCCGTGCAACGGACCGCTTGGGCCGTTCGCCATGATCGCAGCCTCGGCTGCGCGCGCATCGGCGAGCGCGCGTTCCTCCGTCAGCAGGATGAAGCTGTGCAGCTCGTGATCCAGCGAGTGAACACGGTCGAGGCAGGCGCGCGTCAGCTCCACCGGCGAAAGCTTCTTCGCGGCGATCAGCTTCGCAGATTCGGCAATCGTGGGGATGCTGCTCATGCCAAATCCTCCTCGGCGAAACCATAGGTCAGCACCGGTTCGGCCATGCGGCCGCGCGGCCTGCGCACGTTCGCCGCCATTCGCGCGACATGCGGATAGGCGGCTTTCAGTCCGGCCATCTGTTCGGCGGTGGGGGACAGCCCGGCGCGGGCGATCAGGAACTCGAGTGCATCCTCGTCAAGCTCGATCGGCATGGCCTTGATCCTTCTTGGCTGGCCTATTTCCGACTGCAAATGGTAAACCGCACAGGCGGCCGTGCGCGTAGGATCGTATCAAACCAGATTTGTCATTCCCGCGAAAGCGGGAACCCAGGGCGGCCGTAGTTGCTCTGGCACGCCTGGGTCCCCGCTTTCGCGGGGATGACGACTTGCGCTGCGATGACGACTTGTGCGGCGATGACGGATTGTGCCGCGCTGGCGGCGTGATCGGTGTCATTCCGCGGCAGCCAGCCTTGCATCGCCAACGCGCAGGCAACGCGCCATGCGTCCCTGCGATGGATAGCGTGGCGCAGGCACCGCAGCGCGGCATTCGGTCTGCACATGGAGACACCGCGGCGCGAAGGCGCATCCGGCAGGAAAGCGGCGCAGGTCAGGCGGACTTCCCGGGATCGCCTCGATGTCGTGGTCGCGGCTTTGGCCGTGCACCGTGGAGGCCAGCAGGCCCTGCGTGTAGGGATGCAGCGGTGCACTCAACACTTCGGCCACCGGGCCTTCCTCGACGATGCGGCCGGCGTACATCACCGCTATGCGGTCGGCGATCTCGGAGGCCACACCCAGATCGTGTGTCACGAATATCGTGCCCATACCGAGTTCGCGTTGCAGCTTGCGGAGCAGGATCAGCACCTGGATCTGCACGGTGGCATCGAGCGCCGTCGTCGGTTCATCGGCCAGCAGCAGGCGTGGCCCGCACGACAATGCCATGGCGATCATCGCCCGCTGGCGCAGCCCGCCGGACAGTTCGTGCGGGTAGTTGTCGAGCCTTCGCTCGGCGGACGATATCTTCACCAGCTCCAGCAGTTCCAGCGCGCGTGCACGGGCTGCGGCGCGGGTTCCGCCCTTGTGCCGCAGCACCGTCTCGGCGATCTGCGCGCCGATCGTGTAGACCGGATCGAGCGCGGTCATCGGCTCCTGGAAAATCATCGACACCAGGCCGCCGCGCAGGTCACGCAGCCTGCGCTTGTCGAGCGCCAGCACGTCCTGACTGTCGATGCGGATGGCGCCCTCGATGCGCGTGCGACGCGGCGGCAACAGGCGCAGCATGGCGCGCAACGTGACGCTCTTGCCGGAGCCCGATTCGCCGAGGATGCACAAAACCTCACCGGGGCGCACGCTGAAGCTCACGCCGTTCACCGCATGCACCGTCGCCTCGCGCGTGACGAAGCGGACGGTGAGGTCGGTTACTTCGACCAGCGGCGGTTCGGGCGACGCGCTCATGCCGGCGCCGCTGAATGGCCCGACCCGGCGTCCAGCATGTGGCACGCGGCGACATGCGATCCGCGCTCCAGCCAGGCGCCAAGCTCCGGCGATTTCGCAGCACACACATCCTCGGCGAACGGGCAGCGCGTATGGAAGCGGCAGCCGGAGGGCGGATCGATTGGGCTCGGCGGATCGCCGGTGATCGGCGGTTCCCCGATGCGGTTCGCGGGATCCATCGACGGACGCGAACCAAGCAGCGCGCGTGTGTAAGGTTGCAGCGGGCCGGTGAAGATTTGCTCGGACGGTCCGAGTTCCACGACGCGGCCGAGATACATCACCAGCACCCGGTCGCTGACATAGCGCACCACGTTCAGGTCGTGGCTGATGAACAGATAGGTCAGGTTGAACTGCGCTTTCAACGCGCGCAGCAGATTGAGCACCTGCGCCTCGACCGACTTGTCGAGCGCGGATACCGCCTCGTCCAGGATCACCATGCGCGGTTCGATCGCCAGCGCGCGCGCGATGTTGACCCGCTGCTTTTGGCCGCCCGACAGTTCATGCGGATAGCGCTGCCCGAACAGATCGGGATTCAGCCCGACCCGCACCAGCATGTCCCGCGCGACACGCCGTGCATCCGGTTTCCTCCGGCCGTGCACGAACGGACCGAACGCAACCGAATCCTGGACCGGCATGCGCGGATTGAGCGAGGAGTAGCTATCCTGGAACACCATCTGCACATGCCTGCGCAGCGCTGCCACTGTGATCCCCCGTGGTGCGCCAACCGGCTCACCGTCGAAGATCAGCTCGCCGCCGTCTCGATCGAGCAGGTGCAGCACCAGCCGTGCCAGCGTCGATTTGCCGCAACCGGATTCGCCGACTATGCCGAGTGTTTCGCCTTTGAACAATGTGAAGGACACGCCGTCCACGGCGCGCACGCGTGCCGACTTGCTGCCGCCGCGCACATGAAAATGCTTGGAGAGATCGCGCGCGATCAGCAACGGTTGCGCGGGGCCGCCGACGTCGCGCGGATCGGCACCCCCTCCCCGACCCTCCCCCGCTTCGCGGGAGAGGGAGTGTTGTGGCGCGAGTACGGCGCTGCTCACAGCCGCACATCCATCGCGGAGCGGATGCCGTCGCTGACGAGGTTGAAGCAGATCGAGGTGACGAAGATCGCCGCGCCCGGCAGCGCGCAGGATAGCGGTGCTATGTAGATCGACTGGCGCAGCGTGCTGAGCATCAGGCCCCAGTCGGGCGTCGGGGGCTTCACGCCCAGGCCGAGAAACGACAGGCCGGAGGCGAGCAGGATGCTGACCAAGACCAGGCTCGAGGCATAGATGAAGACGGGGCCAAGCACGTTGCCGAGCACATGGTAGCGCACGATGGTGAACGTGCCGGCGCCGGTTGCGCGTGCCGCCTCGATGAAGTCCAGGCTGCGCACCTGTGCCGTCGCGGTTTCCGCCACGCGGCACATCGCGGGGATGAACACCAGCGCCAGCGCCGCCATTCCGTTCGCCATGCCGCCGCCCATCGCGCCGGAGATCGCCACCGCCAGCAGCACCGAAGGGAATGCGTAGAACACGTCCATCGTGCGCATGATCGCCGCGTTCACCTGCCGTCCCGCGAAGCCGCCGATCACGCCGAGCGAGCCGCCCAGCACCACGGCGATGCAGACCGGCACCAGGCCCATCAGCAGCGACGACCGTCCGCCATAGATCAGCCGGCTCAGCAGGTCGCGGCCGAGTTCGTCGGTACCAAGCGGATGGCCGCGATAGCCGAACGGCTTCAGCCGCAGCGCGACGCTTTCCTTGTAGGGATCGAACGGTGCGAGCAGCGGCGCGAAGATCGCGGCCAGCACGATGAGCAGGACGATCGCACCGAAGCACAAGGTCGCTGGATCATGCCGCAGCCGGTAGCCTACCGAACTCCAATAGCCGCGCACCCGCAGCGCCGGCGGCGCGTCATCGTCGAAGCGAATGCCGGCCGGGAGCGAGGCAGTCTGTGACATCGCGTCTCTCCTGCTCAGGCCCGGCGGATGCGCGGGTCGATGACGGATTGCAGCAGATCGACGACGAGGTTGGTGGCGACGAAGATCATCGCCAGGAACAGGATGGTTCCCTGCAGCACCGGGATGTCGCGGTTGATGATCGCCTTCGACAGCATGAAGCCGCTGCCGGGCCAGGTGAACACCGTCTCCACCAGGATCGAGCCGCCCATCAGATAGCCGAACTGCAATCCCATCACCGCCAGCACCTGCGGCGCCGAATTCTTCAGCACGTGACGGATGACGGCGATCTCGCCCAGCCCTTTGGCGCGCAGCGTGGTGACGAAATCCTGGTTCAGCACCTCGGCCACCGCGGCGCGCGTGGTGCGCGCGATGATGCCGACCGGGATCATCGACAGCGTGACGACGGGCAGCACCAGGTACTGCGCATCGGACCAGCGAAAGATGCTGAACTGCGGCTGAGCCTTTCGGCCCCATGCCGGTGGCGGGCAGCACCATCAGCTCGACGGCGAAGACGATCACCAGGACGATGCCGAGCCAGTAGTTGGGCAGGCTGACACCGACCACCGCCGCGCCGGTGACGACGCGGTCCACGGCGCGGCCCGGGAAGCAGCCGGCGATCGCGCCCATCGTGTAGCCGATGATGAACGCCAGCGGCACCGCGAAGCTGGTGAGCATGAAGGTGTTGGACAGCGCGCCGGTGACTTCGAGGATCACCGGTCGGCGCGTCGAGATCGACATGCCGAAGTCACCGGTGAGCACGTGGCCGAGCCACAGCAGGAACTGCACCGGCAGCGGCCGGTCGAGGCCGTAGGCGTGCTTGATCTGCTCGACCATCTCCGCCGTCGCGTCCGACGGGCAGGATGGTCTGCAGCGGATCGCCCGGCGCGAGATAGACCAGCGAGAAGCAGACGACGCTGACGCCGAATGCGATCGGGATGGCGAACAGGATGCGGCGGGCGATGTAGCCGAGCATGTCGCTCAGTGCTCCGAATTGATCCGCGAAGCGGAACCCAGGCGGACGTCCCATGTGACCCCTGGTCCGCGCTTTCGCGGGGATGACGGGAAGTGCCGCTTGTCATGCGGCCCTCATGGATCGACCGAAATCGGCGTCAAATCCTGGAACCAGTTCTGCGCCTGCACGAAGCCATGCAGCTTCGGCGACAGGGCGCGCGGGTTCAGATCATGCACCACCCAGATCATCAGCGCGCGGTCGTTCTCCAGCTCGTGCAGCTTCGTCAGCATCGCCAGGCGCGTTGTCGGCGTCGAACTCGGTGAGGATCTGGCCGACCAGATCCTCGATCTCCGGATCGTAGAAATGCCCCCAGTTCGCGCCCGCCGGCGACCAGTGCAGCTTCCACACCGGCTTGATCAGCGCGCTCAGCGGATCGAGCAAGGCGCGCGAACCGTTGTAGCCGTCGATCTCCGGGTATTTCACCACACCGGAACGACCGACCTCGATCAGCGAGTTCCAGTCCATCACCTTGAACTCGACCTGGAAGCCCACCTCCTCCAGCTGCGACTTGACCAGCTCGTTCATCGGCAGCGGCTGCATCTGGCCGGAGCCCGACGTGGAGATCGCCAGCACAATCTTGCACGGCATGCAGCCGGCTTCCGTCAGCAGTTCCTTCGCCTTCCTCTGGTTGTACTCGTAGCGGACGGCGTTGCCGTAGTAGGGCATGCCCGGCGGCATGGTGGCGTATTCCTCCAGCGCCAGTCCGCCCAGCAGTCCGACGAACTCCGCACGGTTCAGCGCGTAGTTGGCGGCGCGGCGGACGCGGATGTCGGTCATCGCGCCACGCACGAAATTCAGGATGTATGGCCAATTGTGTGGATACTGGTTGGTGACGATCTGCATCCCCGCACTTTTCAGGCGCGGGATCGCATCCGGCGACGGCGCCTCGACGAAGTTCACCTGGCCGGTGAGCAGGGCCGCGGTGCGCGTGGCGGCTTCCGGCATCGGCAGCAGGATCAGCCGGTCGTGTTTCGCGTGGCGCGTCGGGTCCCAGTAGTCCTTGTTCGGCAGAAGTTCGAGCCGCTCGTGCGCGACCATGCGGTCGAACCGGTACGGTCCGGTGCCGGACGGATGCTCGGCATAGGCGCCCCAGTCGTATTTCAGCGCCTCCGCGCGGCAGCGGCTGACCATGAGCAGGTAGCTCATCGAATAGGGAAACAGCGATTCCGCCACCTTGGTAGTGATCGCGACGGTGCTGTCGTCGACCTTCTCGATCGTTTCGAAATTGGTAGTGTAGGTGCGCGAAAGCGCCATCTGCAGCGTATAGAACTGCGGCGCCTTCTGGTCGGTGACGCGGGCGAGATTCCACAGCACGTCATCGGCGGTGAACGGACAGCCGTCGTGCCAGTTCACGCCCTCGCGAAGATGGAAGATCCAGCGTCGGTGGTTGTTCGGATCGACTTCCCACGCGGTGGCGAGGCCAGGCTTGATGTCGGAGGGCTTGTCGCTGCGCGATAGATCCCACAGTGCCAGCCCATCGTAGAGATTGTAGCCGACGAAGCGGAAGCCCTCGAATCCCTGGTCGGGATTGCCGGTGGTGCTGGGGATGTCGCCGGCGGTCATCGCAACGGTGACGACTGATTCAGCATGCGAGGGAAGTTGAGTGGACCAGGCCAGCAGCGGCGCGAATGCGCACGCGAGGGCGGTTCGCCGGATGGACCGTTGGATCGGCGCTTTCATTCATGCCTCCTGCAAGCGGAGGCTATGCTCTATTGCAGCGCAGCATGACTCACTGCCCGATGTCCAGGCGGAAAAATCGGCCTGCTCGCTTATACGGCCAATAATGGCCTAGCTTCTAGGCTTCATTGTCTTGAAAGTGTGCGCCTTCGCGTACCCCGCAGGCAATTCCTGGATGCAGCAGTCTCGGCGCCCGCCAAGAATTGGCGGGCGCCGGACCGGGTTCCAGGTTCAGGTTACGGCTCGACGATGACCTGGCCGTACATCCACGGGTGCGGCGTGCAGATGAAGTAGTAGGTGCCCGGCTGGTCGAAGGTGACGGTCTTCGACTGCCCCTTTGCCAGGATGCCGGTGTCCCACTTGCTCGACCCCACCGCGGCCCCAGGCGCGGTCTCCGTCGCCGAATGCGGAATATCGCCGGCATTGACGAAATTGACCTGTGGCGCCGCGCTTCACCCGCATGCGGGCCGGCCAGTAGGAATATTCGACGTTGTTGTCGGCGATCCGCACCGTATCCACGCCATCCGCGATCGGTCCCGTCGGTCCCGCTACCGTCGCCGGCGGCGGCGGCGGCCACAACGGCTGGAGCTTGCCATCCAGCGCGAATGTCCACACCGCATCGCCGAAGGCGGTGCCATGGACCGAGTTGCCGCCGGCCACGATAGTGACGTACTGCTGGCCGTCCACTTCATAAGTCATCGGCGGGGCATCCGCGCCGAAGCCGGTCTGGAACTGCCAGAGTTGCTCGCCGGTCTTGGCGTCGAGGGCCACGATGTTGCCGTCCGGCGAGCCGCGGAACAGCAGGCCACCGGCGGTCACCACGCCGCCGCCGTTGCCGCCCATGCGATACGGCAGCTTCTGCTGCCAGGCGATCTTGTTGGTGGTGGAATTGATCGCCGTGAACGTGCCGCTCATGGGCGAGCCGATCGGCGCCGCCTGGGTGCCGCCGACATAGCGCATGCCGTTCTTCCAGTCCTGCCCATAGCGGGCAAAGACGCTGGTCCGCACGGTGCCGTCCACGTAGAGAAGACCGGTGTCCGGGCTGTACGGCATTGGCGACCAGTTCGTGCCGCCGATGCCAGAGGGCTGCACGAGGACCGGCGTCTCCCAGAATGGCTCGAACAGGCAGCCCGCCTTGGCGTAGCCGGGCAGCAGTTCGGCGCACTGCGGCACGGTGGGATCGCCCACCGGAATAGGTTGGGTCTTCGCCGTCTTCTGCCTCGGTTCCTGCGGCACCGGCTTTTCGTTGATGCCGATCAGCGGCTTGCCGTCGGTCCGGTCGACAATATACACCCAGCCGGTGCGCCCGGCCTGGGCCGCCGCCTTGCGCGGCTGGCCGTTGATGACGGTGTCGAACAGCACCACCGGGCTGGCCGCATCATAGTCCCAGATGTCGTGGTGCACCTCCTGGAAATGCCAGCGATACACCCCGGTCTTGGCATCGATCGCCATGATCGAGGCGCAGAACAGGTTGTCGCCCTCGCGCATCGATCCGTCATAGTCCGGCCCGCAGTTGCCGGTCGCGAAATAGGCCAGGCCGAGCGCCGGATCGAGCGAAGGCGTGTTCCAGATCGACGCTCCGCCGCGCATCGCGTGCGAGGTTTCCGCCGGCCAGGAGTCGCTGCCGGTCTCGCCAGGAGCCGGCAGCGTGTACGCCCGCCACAGGATCTTCCCGGTCTTTGCATCGAGCGCGGTCTCGCGGCCGCGGACGCCGAATTCGCCGCCCGTCATGCCGCTGTAGACGATGCCCTCATAGTAGAGCGGCGCGGCAGTGACGCCGTAGCCGTTCTGCCACTCCTCGATCGGCGATTTCCACACTTCCTTGCCGGTCTTGATGTCGAGCGCCACGACATTGGCGTCGAGTTGACCGAGGAACAGCATACCCTCGCCCATCGCCAGCCCACGGTTGAGCCAGCCGCAGCACACGGTGGAAATCTTCTGGTCGAGGCCCGACCAGCGCTCCCATACTATTTCGCCGGTTTTGGCATTCATCGCGAACACGTCGTCGTTGCCGGTCACGACGTACATAATTCCGTCCCTGACCAGGGGCGTAGCCTCGGCCGAGTATTTTCCGCCGTATCCGGAGCCCTTGAGCCTGGTCATCCAGGCGCCCTTGAGCTGCTTGACGTTCGAGGTGTCGATCTGCTTCAGCGTCGAATAGCGCTGGTTCGTGATGGCGCCGCCGTTGGTTACCCAGTCCTTGCCGGCCGGACTCCGCACCATCCGGTCGATGTCCGGGTCGTCGGCCGAGGCCGGCAGACATCCCGCACAAACCACGAAGCCCGCGAACAACGCCGATACGAATAGGCGACCATGACCTGGCATGTCGGTTTCCCCCGGAGGTTTTCGTTTGGTTTGGGTGTTACGCTATGCCCGGGGCGGCGGTATTGGCAAGTCTTCGCACGCGCCATGCGTGCAGGACGTGCAGTTCAGGGTTGGCGCATAGCCATATCGCCACCCGGCAACATCTGGTTCGCTGCGTCCAGTGTCGCGATGTTCGCCGACTGGATGTAAGGCAGGTTGTTCAGCACCTGCAGCGTCTGCTCGGGTGGCAGGGTGAAGGCCGGCACGGCGAGCAACTGCATCGCGGCGGGCTGGTTGCCGAACTCCCACAGCCAAGCGAACTGCAGCAGGACATTCGCCACGACCTGCGATGGCGCGTCCGGCCTGATCCCCAGGGCCCGACGCACATCGGCGCGCGCCCGCAGCATCTCCATTTTGGTCAGCGGCGACAGCGTCACCCAGCGCGGGTTGCTGCTGAGTTCACCAGCCAGGTAATCCACCGCTGCTGCCGCCCTGGCGGCATCGACCGGATCATTCAGCGTGCGCGCCGGCACGGCGAAGGCATAGGACGCCTGGTTCGCCGCGGCCAGCGTGTTGTCAAAGATGCCGAACGCTCCGGGCGGGACCGACGCCGTGTCCGGCGGCGGCTGGACGGCACAGGCGGCCATCACCAGACCTGTCAGCACGACAGCGGTACGGATCATCATTGCTCGAACCCTCTTCCATCACACCGAAGGAAATGGGCAGCCCCGGCGCTTTCCGTTAGAGCGCGCGCTATGTCGCGCTGCTCAACCCGGTGCGGAAGCGGGCGGCCAGTTCGCGATATACCACCGCGTTGCGATCGAATTTCCGCCGCTCCTCGTCGTTCATCACGCGCAGCAGCTTGGCCGGCGCGCCGACCCACAGTTCGTTGCGGCCGATCACCTTGCCGGGCGTGAGCAGACCGCCCGCGCCGAGCATGCCGCCTTCCTCGATCACCGCGCCGTCCAGCACGGTCGCGGAGATGCCGACGAAGGCACGATTCTTCAGCGTGCAGGCGTGGATGACGGCGTTATGGCCGACGGTGACATCATCGCCGATGATCGCGGCAAGCCCGCCGGAATCGACATGGATGATCGCGCCGTCCTGGATGTTGGTGCGCGCGCCGATGCGGACGTGGCACAAATCGCCACGCACCAGGCAATGGAACCAGACGCCGGTCTCCGAGCCGATCTCCACGTCGCCAATCACCGCCGCGGTCGGGGCGATGAACGCGTCCGGCGCAACCTTCGGGGTGATGCCGTCCAGCGTGTAGATCGGCCCGTGGCCGGCGAACGGCTCAGGCATGCACTGCCTCCCGCTGCGCGGCCGCGACGGGAAGGCCAAGCATCAGCCGGATGTTCTGTACCGCCGCGCCCGACGCACCCTTGCCGAGGTTGTCGAGCCGCGCGACCAGCACGGCCTGGCGATGCTCGTCGTTGGCGTTGACATAGAGCTCCAGCAGGTTCGTCTCGTTCAGCGCCTGCGGCTCCAGCTTGCCGTCCGCCGGGGGCGCGACGACATGAACGAACTCGCAGCCCCGATAGCGCGCCTCGAGCACCGCATGCAGGTCGGCGCCGGTGGGCTTGCCCTGCAGCGTGTCCAGATGCAGCGGCACCGCGACCAGCATGCCCTGGCGATAGTGGCCCACCGACGGCGCGAAGATCGGCCGGCGCGAAAGGCCGCAATAGAGCTGGGTTTCCGGGATGTGCTTGTGCGCCAGGTTCAACCCGTAGAGTTCGTAGGCTGGTCCGCCGTCGTGCTCGTGGGCCTCGATCATCGACCGCCCGCCGCCGGAGTAGCCGCTGACGGCGTTGATGGTGATCGGATGATCCGGCGGGATGATGCCGGCATCCACCAGCGGGCGGACCAGGCCGATCGCGCCGGTGGAATAGCAGCCAGGATTGGCGACCTTTCCCGCGCTCGCGATGCGCTCCGCCTGGCCGTCCTGCATTTCGGGAAAGCCATAGGCCCAGTCCGGATGCACGCGATGCGCCGTGCTGGCGTCGAGCAGCTTCGGCGCGGCGCTGCCCAGCCCATCGGCGAGCGCCACCGACTCGCGTGCCGCATCGTCGGGCAGGCAGAGCACGACGAGGTCCACGCGGGCCATCATGTCGCGCCGCGCGGCAGGGTCGCGGCGACGCTCGGCGGGCAGGCTTTTGAGTTCGATGTCGGGCAGCGCGCGCAGACGGTCGCTGATGCCTAGCCCGGTCGTGCCGGCCTCGCCATCGATGAACACGCTGGGCTTGGAAGCCATCTTGATCCTCCGACCGCCGTCGAACAGTTCGTCATAGGCCGTCCCCGGTCTCGACCGGACTAGCGCTTGCTGAACTGGAAGCTTCGTCGGGCCTTCGCCTTGCCGTACTTCTTGCGCTCGACCACGCGGGAATCGCGGGTGAGGAAGCCGGCGACCTTCAGGATGCCGCGCAGGTCCGGCTCATAATACGTCAGCGCGCGGGAGATGCCGTGGCGCACCGCGCCGGCCTGGCCGGAGAGGCCGCCGCCGGTGACGGTGCAGAACACGTCGAACTGGTTGTAGCGGTCGGCCACCAGGAACGGCTGGGTGAGCAGCATGCGCAGCACGGGGCGCGCGAAGTACTGCACGACCTTCTTGCTGTTCACGGTGATCTCGCCCTTGCCGGGCTTGATCCAGACGCGAGCGACGGCGTTCTTGCGCCGGCCCGTGGCATAGGAGCGGCCGAGCGCGTCCCGTCTCGGTTCGACCTTCGGCCGATCGGTGGTTGCCGGCGCGATGCCGACGGCGGCCTGCTGCGCGGCGACGATATCCGCGAGATCGGCGAGCGTGCGGGTCTGGGTTCCGGACATGCGCGATCAGCCTCGCTTGTTCTTCGGGTTCATTGCGGCGACGTCGAGCGGTCTCGGCTGCTGCGCCGCGTGCCTGTGCTCGGGGCCGGCATAGAGGTACAGATGCTTCATCTGCTTCCGCTGCAGCGGACCGCGGGTGATCATCCGCTCCACCGCCTTTTCCAGCACGCGCTCAGGATGCTGGCTGTCCAGGCGCTGGCGGATGGTGCGGCCCTTGATGCCGCCGGCATAACCGGTGTGATAGTAGAAGATCGACTGGTCCGGCTTGTTGCCGGTGACGCGCACCTTCGCCGCGTTGACCACGACGACGTTGTCGCCGCAATCGACATGCGGGGTGAACTGCGGCTTGTGCTTGCCGCGCAGGTGGTTGGCGATGACGACGGCCAGGCGGCCGAGCACGACGCCCTCGGCGTCGATCAGCACCCAGTCCTTCTTCACCTCCGCGGGCTTGAGCGAGAGGGTGGTTTTCTGCATCGGGGAGGTGTCCCTGCGGGTTGGCGGCGGGGTATGGGGGAAAAGCGTGGTGGGGTCAAGGCGTTAGGTGTGTGGTAGGATATTACCACAAGTGTACGAGACTTTCGCTCGGCGTCGCCATGTCTGATGAGATGAAGATGGCTATTAGCGTCCGCTCCGCCCAGGTGCTGTGCCAAGCACGCCTCGAACGAATCCTGTGTCCGTGCTACAAAGACGGTGTGAAGCGTGCCGGTGCCATCGGCCGACTGAGGGAGCACGAAGCCGAACTGATGACCCAAGATGTCGAGCGTCTAGCCTGGGGAAGGCTGCTGTGTGATCAGCGGTTCCCAAAGAACGTCCTCGATCTCCCCAGAGCCGAGGCTGATCCCGACTGGCTAGTGAACAGTCGAACCGAGCCAGAACGGGACTTCGATCGAATCCTATTCGCTACGCCGACGCGCCGACTTGGAGACGAGACACAAGTATTTCCGCTCGAAAAGAATGAGAGCGTCCTGTACTCGTTTGACGCATAGTCACGAGGTGGCGAACCTAGCGCGTTCTATCGGAACTCACATCGTGAACAGCTCGCTTGGGGAACGAATTGTGTAAGAAGCCAAGGTAACCCTCGGAGAAGGGTGCGATACCGGGGTCCGACGCGCCATACCTGCTATCCTTGCCGCAATCGGGCTTGCACATGATCTGGGCAATCCACCGTTCGGACACCAGGGCGAGGCGGCTATTCGGAGCTGGATTATTCGCAATGATCACGAGATATTCTCGGTATCAAAAGTGCCAAGCTGCGAAGCTGGGAGAGAAGGGCCGAGAGCGAATTATTCGCGACCTTGAAGGGCTGACAATGTCTCATAGGGAGGATTTTCGGAATTTCGAGGGGAATGCTCAAACATTGAGGACTTTAACTCGGCTTCAGGTTGTAAAGGACGACCGCGGTCTCAACCTAACTTTCGGCACACTTGCTGCATTGATGAAGTATACAGTCGCGTCCGATCAGGTGATGCGCAAAGTGGACGGCAAGAATCCCCCGGTGTTTGCAAAGAAGGTGGGGTTCTTCTCGTCGGAGGCAGAGCTGGCCAAGCAAATCAGGCAGGCATCCGGATTACACGGCCAAATCCGGCACCCACTGACGTACATCATGGAAGCGTGCGATGACATCGCGTATCTCGTCGTAGACGCAGAAGACGCGGTAAAGAAGCAAATCGTCTCCTTCCACGATCTTGTGGCATGGTTGAGCAGCAGATCGACCCTAAGGGATGACAACCTCACAAAATGGATTCTGACAACTGCACAGCACGGAGTTGAAGATGCAAGGGCAGCGAAATTACCACCGTCTGAGGTAAATGACATCTCTATGCAGATTTTTCGGACCAACGCAATCACTGCGATGGTTTCTGCAGTGATTCTGTACGTTCGATTTACACTACGATAGCGTGATGACTACGGGTTTGGGCGAGTCACTAATCGATCTGAGTATGGCGAGCCGCTTCGCTCGCGAGCTGAAAGAGTTCGATATTCAGCACGCGTACAAGCATCGGCGCGTGCTCGAAATCGAGCTTGGTGGGTTCAACACGATCCAAGACCTCATGGACTTGCTGTGGCATGGAATTGTCGAGCGGGAACAATTCGAGGTGCAATTGATTTTCGAGCGCACTTCACCGTTCGCTCGATATGCTTACGGTCGTATTTCAGAGAATTATCGACGCGTCTTCGAGGGTAGGTTACCATCCGCGTGTCGGGGGGCGGTGAGTTTGCCGATTCGGTACCGTGAGCTACAGTTGCTCACGGATATGGTTGCCGGAATGACAGACCAATTCGCTATCGACCTACACCGGGAGCTGAAGGAATTCCATGTTGGCGCGTCGGTGACCCCGACCGAACCCGCTCGGCAACGCAGTACGCGCATTACGCTACGCATATCGGTGGGATTTTTGGCTCAAGATTTATATTTATAACACGCTTGCGGATGCGGTCAAATATGAGCCAGCCGAGATCAACTTTTGGTCGGCCACTTGCGCTCGGTGAGCAATTGGCGTCTCACGTGCTCAAGCAGATTAGGGATTATGGCTGGGCGGCGTTGGCTGCAAGCGAACGCCGGAGCTTCCCACGTCCCGGTACCGAGTGGCTTTGACGGCGAGACCATCGCTACTATCTTGACGAATCATTGCCAGCGAGGCGTTGGGGCAGTGCGCCTCCCACTTCGGCCTAAGCAGGACGAAATTGAGCTTGTCGGAGGCCACGCGCTTGCTGGGCCGGTGATCCAGCGTCGAAGGCTTTTGGCACAGCGGCGGGATCGCCAGCGCTTGAGCGCGGACGTGTTGCCTGATATTCCGGAATGAGAATCAACTTGGCCCGCGAAAGGGCGCTTATCGCTTATCCGTTTGTCCTAGGCGTGCCGGCGAAACTCAGCGTCGCGACCACTCCTGAGAGCACTGCCGCGCATAACGCGCGCGCTCGGCATGACACTCTCCGCTCGCGTCAAGCCGGCCGCGTGAGACCCTGTTACCCGCCAGAACTCGCGCCAGCGTTCCCGTGCCGCCCCAACACCTCCGCCAGCCCCATCCGCCGGTGGCCGTGCCGCCCCACCATCGTCTCCGCCGCGGCCAGCGCATCCAGCACCGCCTCCTGCGTCGCCTCGGCGGCGGCCTGGAACAGCCGGTCGATCCGGCTCTCCGCCAGCATGCGGTATTCGATCAGGTCCTGATCGGCCTCGTGCGGCAGCCGGTTGGCTGTGGTGAACGCCAGCGCGATGTCGCCGCTGCCGTTGCCCCAGAACGAGCCGCACCAGGCCAGCCCCACGCCGGCGCGCCGCGCCACCCGGCCCAACTGGCGGTGGCCCAGCGGGATATCGGTTCCGATGACGATGATGCAGGAACCGGCGTCGGGCTATCGGCGGCGATGCCGGGTCCACCCGCCGCCCGTCCGGCAGCCGCAGATCCCCAGCGCGGCCGAAATTCGCCAGCACCAGCACGCCCAGGTGATACGTCGTCTCGTCCAGCCGCAGCCGGCGCGAGGCGCTGCCGATGCCGCCCTTCAGCCCGAAGCAGCTCATCCCGGTACCGGCGCCCACCGCGCCGACCGCGAAATCCTCCCCCGCCGCCGCGATCGCCGCCTCGGCATGCGCCTCGGTCACCGCCATCGCCTGGATGTCGTTCAGGTAGCCGTCGTTGCATTCCAGCACGACCGGATTGACCGTCGCGGTCTGCCGACCGATCTCCGGATCGGCGGCGATCGCCCGCCGGATCAGCGCCGTCGCGCAGACGCCGGCCGCGAACGTGTTGGTCAGCAGGATCGGCGTCTCCAGCGTGCCCAATTCGTTCAGCTGCACCAGCCCGATGCTCTTGCCGAAGCCGTTCAGCACGACCGCCGCCGCCACAGGCTTGTCGCGGAACAGATCGCCGTCATGCGGCAGCACCGCGGTGACGCCGGTGCGCACGTCGCCTTCGATCAGCGTCGCGTGCCCGACTGTCACGCCGGGCACATCGGCGATGCTGTTGCGCTCGCCAGGCGGCAGCGAGCCGCAGGCCAGGCCGAGGTCGCGTGCGCGCATGGAGTGCCTCCGGCGCCGATCTCTAGCCGACAACGCGAAATCGGCCTAATTACCAGCCACCCAAAGGATTGGTCCGTCGCCGTGCGTCAATCCGTCATGGCCGGGCTTGTTCCGGCCATCCGTTGCGGCGCCAGTGCCGGCATGGATGGCCGGGACAAGCCCGGCCACGACGATGGAGCAGTGACACCCCACTCCGTCGGGCAACAGGCGATCCCAAGGGAGGCAGACATGCGGGAAATCGGCCATTTCATCGGCGGGAAGCCGGTCGCCGGCACCAGCGGCAGGTTCGGCGACGTCTATGACCCCGCCGCCGGCGAGGTCACCGCCCGCGTCGCACTGGCCGATGCGGCCGAGGTGAACAAGGCCGCCGTCGCCGCTGCCGCCGCCTGGCCAGCCTGGGCCGCCACGCCGCCGCTCCGCCGCGCCCGCGTCATGTTCAAGCTGAAGGAACTGCTCGAGCGCGACCGCCGCGAACTCTCCGCCATCATCACCGCCGAACACGGCAAGGTGCTGTCGGACGCCGATGGCGAGGTGCAGCGCGGCCTGGAGGTGGTGGAGTTCGCCTGCGGCATCCCGCATCTGCTGAAGGGCGAGTTCACCGAAGCCGTCGGCACCGGCATCGATGCCTGGTCGATCCGCCAGCCGCTCGGCGTGGTCGCCGGCATCACGCCGTTCAATTTCCCCCTGATGGTGCCGCTGTGGATGATCCCGGTGGCGCTGGCCTGCGGCAACTGCTTCATTCTGAAGCCGTCCGAGAAGGATCCGTCCGCCAGCCTGAAGCTCGCCGCGCTGCTGGCCGAGGCGGGCGTGCCGGAGGGGGTGTTCTCGGTCGTGCAGGGCGCGCGCGAGGCAGTCGAGGCGATCCTGGCGCATCCCGACATCGCCGCGATCAGCTTCGTCGGCTCCACAGCGATCGCCGAGACGATCTACCGAGGCGGCACGTCGCACGGCAAGCGCGTGCAGGCGCTGGGAGGGGCGAAGAACCACCTGGTGGTGATGCCCGACGCCGACATCGACGATGCGGTGGACGCGCTGATGGGCTCCGCGTACGGCGCGGCGGGCGAACGCTGCATGGCGGTATCCGTCGCGGTCGCCGTGGGCTCCGCCGGTGACAGGCTGGTGCAGAAGCTGGAGCCGCGGGTGCGTGCGCTGAAGATCGGGCCCGGCACCGATCCCGACGCCGAGATGGGCCCGCTGGTGACGCGCGAACACCGGGCAAAGGTGCAGAGCTACATCGACCTCGGCGTGAAGGAGGGCGCGAAGCTGGTGGTGGACGGCCGTGGCCTGTCACTGCAGGGCTACGAGAACGGCTACTTCCTCGGCGGCTCGCTGTTCGACAACGTTGCCACCGACATGCGTATCTACAAGGAGGAGATCTTCGGCCCGGTGCTCGGCGTGGTGCGCACCCCGGACCTCGCCGGCGCGGTGCGCATGGTGAACGCGCACGAATACGGCAACGGCGTCGCGATCTTCACCTCCGACGGCGGCGCGGCGCGCGATTTCGCCGTCGGGCATCAACATCGGCATGGTCGGCATCAACGTGCCGATCCCGGTGCCGATGGCGTTCCACAGCTTCGGCGGCTGGAAGCACTCGCTGTTCGGCGACCACCACATCTACGGCCCGGAAGGCGTGCGGTTCTACACGCGCTACAAGGCGGTGACGCAGCGCTGGCCGGGCGGTGCACGGCGCGGCGCGGAATACGTGATGCCGACATTGGGGCGGTAGCATCGCTGCGGACTTGCGGCCGGCATTACGGGCAAATCACGCAGATAGAGGTCTAGAGGGATGGCCGCTGCTTGCCGTTCGAGTAACGTTCGTGGTTACCTCCATGGCGTGATCGGCCAGCCCTAGAACTGGCGGAGTCCCTCTGCGCTCGCTGGAGGTTTCGGTGGCGACCGAAGCAGGCAGGCCTGTACGTCTGGCGTCGGGCGACCTCAGTGCCGTCATGGCCCGGGCACGGGCCGGGCGCTGGCCGCGTCTGGTAATACTCGGCAGTCATTTCCCGCTCGGCGGCCGACCTGACCGCTGGCCAGAATGGCTGCGGGCAGAAGAGCGGATCTTTCAGTTGAACAGCTCCGCCAGAGAGCAGGTGGGCAAGCTGCCATCGCTGCCGGACCTTGCTTCCTTGGTGTTGTGGGGCATCGACATCGGCGATGACGGCGCGCGGGCGATCGCCGCTTCGCTCACCGGCCTCACCTCGCTCGATCTGAGCGACAACAGCATCGGCGATGACGGCGCGCGGGCGATCGCCGCTTCGCTCACCGGCCTCACCTCGCTCGATCTGAGCGACAACAGCATCGGCGATGACGGCGCGCGGGCGATCGCCGCTTCGCTCACCGGCCTCACCTCGCTCGATCTGAGCGACAACAGCATCGGCGCTGACGGCGCGCGGGCGATCGCCGCTTCGCTCACCGGCCTCACCTCGCTCGATCTGAGCGACAACAGCATCGGCGATGACGGCGCGCGGGCGATCGCCGCTTCGCCTCACCGGCCTCACCTCGCTCGATCTGAGCGACAACAGCATCGGCGATGACGGCGCGCGGGCGATCGCCGCTTCGCCTCACCGGCCTCACCTCGCTCTATCTGAGCAACAACAGCATCGGCGCTGACGGCGCGCGGGCGATCGCCGCTTCGCTCACCGGCCTCACCTCGCTCGATCTGAGCGAACAACAGCATCGGCGCTGACGGCGCGCGGGCGATCGTCGCTTCGCTCACCGGCCTCACCTCGCTCGATCTGGGCGGCAACAGCATCGGCGATGACGGCGCGCGGGCGATCGCCGCTTCGCTCACCGGCCTCACCTCGCTCGATCTGTGGCAACAACAGCATCGGCGCTGACGGCGCGCGGGCGATCGCCGCTTCGCTCACCGGCCTCACCTCGCTCGATCTGGGCTACAACGGCATCGGCGCTGACGGCGCGCGGGCGATCGCCGCTTCGCTCACCGGCCTCACCTCGCTCGATCTGGGCAACAACAGCATCGGCGATGACGGCGCGCGGGCGATCGCCGCTTCGCTCACCGGCCTCACCTCGCTCGATCTGAGAAGCAACAGCATCGGCGCTGACGGCGCGCGGGCGATTCTCGATGCCTATGCGTCCCGCTACAGAGGTCCTCTGCGTATCCTTGATCTCCGCAACAACGGCGAGATTGCGCGATCTGCTGCCCAAGGAGGTGCTGGAGAGCGTCGATGCACAGGCCATTCTCGCCGCCTACCGACGCTTTTCCGCCGCCACAGAACCGCACAAGATCTTCGACCACTGAATGAACTGAAGCTGCTCGTCGTTGGCAACGAGGCGGTCGGCAAGACATCACTGCTTCGCTATCTGGTCGAAGGCAAGGCACGAAATCCCGCCGAAGCCAGGACACCCGGCATCGTTCAGTACGAAAGGATCCAGGTCCAGGCATGGTCACCCGAGGATTGCCAGGTCCAGCTCAATGTCTGGGATTTTGGCGGTCAGGAGATGATGCGGGGTACCCACCGTTTCTTTCTGACCGAACGCAGCCTTTACCTGCTCGTGCTCGAAGATCGGCGCCAGGACGATCGCTCGATCTACGAATGGCTGAAGACCATCCGCAATCGCGGTGGCGACAGTCCGGTGATCGTGGTCATCAACAAGTCCGACAACGGCAAGCAGGACTATCGACCAGACGAGCGGGGATTGCGGGAAACCTATCCGAATATGGTCGCTGTCCTGCGCACGTCCTGCGAACCGGACGCGTGGGCCGCCCGCAGTATCGATGCCCTACGGCACGAGATCGTCCGCGTTGTGATGAACGACCCACGCCTCAAGCATGTGCTGGACGGGATTCCAGCCAACTGGCTGCAGATCAAGACTGAGGTCAGTGCCCTCACCAGCGAGCGGGCCATCCTGACGCAGGCGGACTTTGTCGAGCCTGTGCCGTCATCCCGCCGGGGAGTGAGGAGCCGATTGTCAGCCAGGATGAGCAGCGCGCATTGCTGCAGTTGCTGCACCAGCTCGGCACCATCGTTGCCCATGGGCTGACACGAGACGCGTCGGCCGCGCGTCGAGAAGTGAGTTTGCTCGATCCCGAACTGGCTGACAGGCGCCGTCTATCTTGTTCTTGATAGAGCAAGGAGGGTCGACCAGGAAGGCGAATTCCTGCGCCACCAATTGGCGGAATGGCTCGACCCAGGCCGGTATCCGCCAGAGCGGCACGAATTCATCCTGGACATGATGCAGGATCCGGACATCGCGCTTTGTTTCCGGCTGCCTATGCGGCAGGAGGAGCGCTACCTTGTTCCGGAAGCGCTGCCGTCAAACCGCCCCTACCTTGGCAATCGCTCCAGCGACGTGCTGCGGTTTCGTTTCAGCTATAACTACCTGCCGCCGGGCCTGATCCCACGGCTCATTGTTGAATTGCACCGCAATGTGCTGCCCGGGATGCCGCGCTGGCGGACCGGCGCTGTCCTGGTTGCGCGGGACTGCGAGGTGTTGGTGCTGGCTGACCCGGATCAGCGCCGCATAGACCTGCAGGTCAGCGGCCCTGTTGCGCTGCGCCGAGCGGCGCTCAACGTCGTGCTGAACGATCTCGAGACAGTGCACGCACTCAACCCCGAGGCCGAGCCCTTGGCGCTGGTGCCGTTGCCCGAGCAACCGGACCAGCAGGTCCGCTACGAGCATCTTCTGGAGCTGGAACGGCGTTATGGTTCCGATCACGCATTCCTGCCCGAGGGCGCTGGGCGGGAGTTCACGGTCCGGGAACTGCTGGAGGGCGTGCGTCGCGATCCTGGCGCTTCGCTGCGGCGCGAATTGCATGTCCGGTCGGAGGCCGAACCCTCGACGGTGCCATTTGGCATCATGCTGTGCTTCATCATCATCGCAGCTCTCGCCGCGCTGATCCTGTTGCGGGACCATTGGCCGGTCGCTGTGCTCGTGATCGTCATACTGCTGCTCGTCCCCGTGATCTGGGCGTTCTTCCGCAGCGGCGGCCAGCTTTCCGGCGGACAGTTGCTGTCTGTCTACCGGATGGGCATCGACAGCGTGAGCTCGATCCGCGGGCTGGTTACGGCGGTGCCGCAGTCCGCGCCGCAGCAGGCCGATGCGACCAGCGCGCCAGATATGGCACAAGCCACACCGGTCGCGCGCGCACGCCGGCCACGATCAGGCGCCGGCGCCAAGGGAACGGCGACAAAACGGGCCACGACTCGAAGCTGACGCCTCGCCGTCTGGCGCGCCGCAGTCCGGCATGCTGAATTGCACGAGACACGATGGCGCAGGCAGCCTCGATGAATGACGCAGCTCGGATGCGGACCGCCCGCGGAGAACCCGTCGACTTGCCCGCTGCCCCCACGGTAAGCGGTGACAGCCTCGGCGTGTAGACCGTGTCGATCCTGACGATCCCGGTGCCCATGGCATTCCACAGCTTCGGCGGCTGGAAGCACTCGCTGTTCGGCGACCACCATATCTACGGCCCGGAAGGCGTGCGGTTCTACACGCGCTACAAGGCGGTGACGCAACGCTGGCCGGGCGGCGCGCGGCGCGGCGCGGAATACGTGATGCCGACGCTGGGACGATGAAAAAGCAAGGTTCACAGGGAACAGAGACACTGGGAAGATACCAATGCGCTTCGCGCGAAGCGCCAGCATTGTCCCTCTGCTTCTGCGTCTCTGCGGTGAACCTTCTTCCTTTTCGCTTTTTTGACAGCAACCCTACACCGCCCCCTGATCGCTCGGCTCGTCCGGCACCGCCATAGCCTTGAGGCGCGGGATGTCGTGCAGAATGACGCGCAACCCGTGGGTCTCCACGCCATATTCGCGCAGCGCAGCGAACGCGCGTGACAGGTTCTCCTGCCGGCAGCCGATCTGGGCCGCCAGCAATCGCTTATCGAACGGCAAACGGAACTCCGCTGTCCTGGCCTCCCGGTCCTCCACCCGCGCGAGCAGGTAGCAGCCGAGCCGCTGCGTGGCGCTGCGCAGCTTCAGATCGCGCACCTGCTGCACCATGGTGCGGACCTCGTGCGACACCGAGCGCAGCAACGCGTTTGCAAGCAAAGCCTCGCGTTCGACAAGGCGCCGCAACGACGTGGCGTCGATCGCCAGCAGGTGGGACGGCATGACCGCGCGCGCCGTCATCAGATAGGGCAGTTCGGACAGGACCGAGGCCAGGACGAAATGCCCGACCGGGTGAACCACCGTGACCAGCGTCGTGGCGCCATTGGCCATTGCGCTGCTCAAAGCAACCTGGCCCTCCAGAAGGATATGCAAAAATCCTGGCGTGGCTCCCTGGTGGGTAAGCACCTCGCCTTGCTCGGCGGTGACGAGTTTGCTGATGCCTTCGATCCGCTTGCGCAGCGGAGCATCCAACCGCTCGAACAGCGGTATGGTTCCGACCAGATCGACCCCAGATTCCATCGCCCCCAATTCCGTCCGCACGGCATTCTTTGCGATTGCCGCGCCAATGGTGGTCAATCCAGCGACCTCGCACGGAGTGATTATCCCCCGAGTCTGGCATGAATGGGCAATGCCCCAACCCGCCTGTGCCAACGCCGCCCGTACCGTTGGCCGCGCGATCTATTTCGTGGTGGCATGTGTCAGATTATTTCCCCGGCAGCGTTCGATCGAGCAGCGTGGCCAGTTCGGCCTCGTGCTCGTAATCCGCCATGAGCCGTTGCAAGTGCGCATCGCGCACCGCTGCAGGATGGAAGTAAATCTCGCTCAACCCGTCTGGCAGTTCCGCCATCAGGCGACGCACACGATCCACTGTCATATGCCCGCTCCACGCCAGCCCGAAGCAGTGATCGTTCGTCGTGATCCCGGCCGCGCGCGCCTGACGCCGAAGCAGCGATGTCCAGCGATACAGGACATGGCTGCCCAGTCCGACCCGTGTCCCGCAGCGCGCAAGCACCGCCGGGGGCTCGGCCGGAACACGCACGGCCCGCAGCCCGAACTCGCGGCCGATATCGATCATCAGCCGGCCGACCGTCGGATGCAGGTGCATATGCTTGTGCGCATTCGCATGGTCGAGCGTCAGCCCGGTGGCGGCGAACGCTGCGAATTGTGCGCGGATTTCCGCGGCGAGCTGACGCCGAATGCGCGGGTGGAAGAAGTAATTCACGCCGAGGCGGAACTGTTGGGCAGGAAAGTGCCCCTGTGCGTCGACCAGATGGGGAATTTCCGCTGGCGGCAGCACGGCCGGGCCTTCGATCGCCACCAGATGCAGGCCGACACGTAGGGACGGCATCGTCTGTGCGCGCCGCACGGCATCCGCGGCGGCCGGGCCGGCGACCATGAGGCTCGCGGCATTCAGAATGCCGTCGCGGTGCGCGTGTTCAACCGCTTCATTGACGGATTCCGACAGACCGAAATCATCGGCGGTGAAGACGACGCGCCGCATCCCGCCCCCTGACCCGCTCCCACATGGGAGGAACCTCAAACGATCCAACCTTTACTGGGCCCTGGAATCCGTCGCGCCAGGGCTCAGCAATTCTCATTGCGGCGGGCGCTGCGCCACAGCTCCCATTCATCGGCGAAAGCTGGCCATACACGATTCCCTTGATTCAGGAGCACGCGCCCGCCGTGCGTCGTGCGGTGCTCCAGTCCGCAGAAATGACTGGCGAGCCGTGGCACGTCGAGCACTCGAGCAGCCCTCTGTTCAGCAGCAGCAGCGCGTCCCAGCGGATGTCGGACTTCGGCCGGTCCGACGGCTGATATTCGATACTCGCCGCGCGGAACGTCTCCCGAGGCAATTTGCCTGCGGAGCGGTCCCCGACCACGGAGCCGATCTGGCAGCAGGGACTTCATCAGTGCCGCGAACCCCCAGCATGACGCTCGCCGGCGTGAACTTCGGATCGCATCACTCGGCCCCGGCTGTGGCTGTTCCCCGGTCGAGACCCGAGCCGTCATCGCACGTTTATGCGGCCCGCACTGGGGCAAACCGCGCCTGCAACGACCCCACCAGACCCTGCGGCAGGAAGATGATGAACACCACAAGCAGCGTTCCGTAGATGATATTGTCCCATCCCACCGCACCGGTACCAAACCCGATCCGCAGCCCCTCCGCCAGCAGGATTGTAATGAATGCCCCCACCGTCGGACCGAGCAGCACGTAGATCCCGCCCACCACGGCGGCGAAGACCATCTGCAGCGATACGGAAATTCCGCTGACCGTGTCAGGCGAGATGAACATCTGATACTGGCAATAGAGCGCGCCTGCGAACGCGGTCATCGCCGCGCTCAACAGGGTGATCTTCAGCTTCTCCCACGTCACATGCACGCCTACCGCCGCTGCCGCGTCCTCGTCCTCGGCGATCGCCTCCAGCGCGTAGCGCAGCATGCTGCCCTCGACGCGCCAGCGGATGAACAGTGCCACCGCCCACACGCCCAGCGCGATCAGGTACCAGGTGACCTTGTCGGTGAACTGCAGCGCATAGATCGAGCTGCCGCCGTTCCAACGCTGCGGCGTGTAGCCGAGCGAACCACCGGTGATGTCGCGCGTTGCGGTGATCACCTGCAGGACGATCGCACTCAGCGCCAACGTCACCAGGGCGAAGTAGTGGCCGATGATGCGGAAGCGGAAGCAGGGATACGCGATCAGCAGTGCGACGGCGGAGACGACAAGCATCGCGACCGGGATGCCGAGCCACGGGGTAAGATGAAAATGGTTCCACAGCAATGCGGTGACATAGGCGCCGATTCCCATGAACCCGCCATGGCCGAGTGACACCAGGCCGAAGCGCCCCATGACCGACCACGACGTGTACATGGACGACCAGATCAGCACGATCACCAGGATGTGCAGCGGATAGGGCGCGTGGTACACGAACGGCAGCGCCACCAGCCCCGCGCCCGCAACCAGGGAAAAATTCCAGTTCATGCGCGGCGCGCCAGCAGGCCTTGCGGCTTGGCGAACATCATCGCGATGAAGAACGCGAAGGCGAACACGTAGCCCCATTCCAGGTCGAGATAGAGCCCGCTCACCGAGATGATCTCGGCGAACACAAATGATGCGACGAACCCGCCGATCATGTTGCCCAGTCCGCCGAGCACACAGATCATGAATGTGGTCGGCCCGAAAGTGAGCCCGAGGAACGGATGCACGTCGTATTGCAGCACCAGCAGGGTGGACGCGAGCCCTGCCAGAGCGCCGCCGATCGCCGAAGTGATGACATAGATGCGCCGTGCGTCCACGCCCATCAGCGGCATGATCTGGCGATCCTGCGCGATGGCGCGGATGGCTGTGCCGGTATAGGTGCGCGCGAGAAACAGATACAACGCGATCATGCCGGCGAGCGCCGCGCCGAACGCCAGCAGCCTCGCATAGCTGATGAACATGTCGGAGATCTGCAGCACCGGCAGCCGGATACCGAGGTTGCGGAAGTCGATGCCGAACATGACGGTCGCGGCGCTTTGCAGCAGGAACAGCACGCCGCCGGTTGCCAATAGCTGATTGATCGGTGCGGCTCCAAGCAGCGGCGCGATAACCAGCAGGTGCAGCAGGACGCCAAGCCCGCCGACGCCAACGATGCAGATCAGCGCCGCGAGCAGGTACGGCACATGGTAGACGGCGAACAGGTAATACATGCCGTACATGCCCAGCATGATCAGTTCGGCGTAGCAGATCCACACCACGTCGATGACGCCGAAGATCAGGTTCAGCCCGAGCGCCAGCAGCGCCAGCACGCCGCCGAGCAGCACGCCGTTGATCAGCGCCTCCAGCAGATAGATGTCGAAGATATCAAACATCCGGCACTCGCTTCCCCCCGGCTGAATATCTCATTGGCGCGGCGGCGGGCCACCGTGCTGGGGACCGGCTGGCCGCTGAACCGGGGGCGGCGGGCGCGAGATCGGCTGCATCGGCCGGTTCCATGTCGTCGCCGGCGGATGCACCACCGGCTGCATCGGCCGGTTCCACTGGAAGCCCGGATGGAAGACCGGCTGCATCCGCGGGTTCACTTGATTGCCCGGCACCTGGACGTTCGGCCTGACGAAGGGGCTCGGCGGCAGGGGCGTCCGACCCACCACCAGTCCAACCGGCCCCGCGGGCGGCACAACCGGACGGCCGGCCATGCCGGCGGGCGCCGGGCGCCAGACCTCGCGACTGCATCGTGGTCCGGTTCACGTTCATATGGTTGAAGCGGTCGACGTCGATGTGGACCTCGCGGTGACGCCATCGCGGCTTGGCAAATCCAAACAGCGAGCCGACCACCACCACACCGGTTGCGAAGCCCAATCCGCCGTAGTACGCGTCCGGCGCATAGCCGAACGGCGGTGGAATATATACGGGCTGATAGACCGGATACGGCCAGACGCCATAGACGACCGTCGGATTGTAGATCGGCACGTAGACCACCTGCGGATTCGCCGGTTCGATGCCGATCGTGTCGTTCTCCTCGACCACGCGCTGTTGCTCGGTCGTCTTCAGGGTGCCGTTCGCCTGCGCCTGATGCCGCAGCCGCTGGACGGAGCTCATCACGTCGGCCTGCTGGGTGGCGAACGCGTAGCCAAGCTGCTGCATCCACTCGAGATCGATGTTCAGCATCGCCACGACCTGCGGGAACGGCGCGAGCGATTTCACGCTCGGATCCCAGGGGAGTTTCTCCAGTGCCTGCGCCAATGCATCGCCCTGAAGGTGGTCGTGGCCGATCTCGTTGAGCCAGCGTGATTCCTCAACCACCTGCAAAGGAAAGGTCGATGCCATCAAGACCTGAACCAGCAGGTCGTCCGGATACAGCGCGACCGGCGCGAGCAACGCATCGAGCTGCTCGGCACTAAATTGGGTAGCCTCGGCCTGTTCCGTCTGTCCAGCCTGCCCAGCCTGCCCGGTCTGCTCGGCAGGGTCGGCCGTCTGGGCAAACGACTGTGGTGGTGCGGCAAGTGACAGGGCCGTGATCACCGCTGCGCCACGAAACAAATACCCACGCATGTCCGCGAACCTCGTTCCACCGTCCTGCTGGCACCTATATAAGTCGTGGCGGTGCGCGGGTAAGGCCGAGAAGGATTTCATACTCCGAGGTAGGCTTCGCGGATTGTGGCACTTTCCAGTAGTTCGTCGGCGGCGCCCGATGCGCGCAGGCTGCCGGCTTCCAGCACATAGGCGCGGTCCACCACGCGCAGCACCTGGCGGACATTCTGTTCGACGATGAGCACCGTCAGTCCGCTGGCGCGGATGCGCTCCACCAGCCCGAACACCTGCTGCACGATCACCGGCGCCAGTCCGGCGGAGGGTTCGTCGAGCAGCAGCAGCTTCGGTTCCGACATCAGGGCGCGGCCGATCGCGCACATCTGCTGCTCGCCGCCCGACATGGTTCCGGCCATCTGCCTGCGCCGCTCGAGCAGCCGCGGGAACAGTTGGTAGACGAAATCCAGGCGCTGCGCGGAACTTCGGCCGCGCCGCCGGGACGAAGGCGCCCATGCGCAGATTGTCCTCGACGGTCATGCGCGCGAACAGGCGGCGGTTCTCCGGCACGTGCGCGATGCCGAGTTCGACGACGCGATGCGCCGGCGTGGCGAGGAGATCGGCGCCTTCCATGTGCATGCTGCCGCCGGTCGGGCGGATCAGGCCGGAGATCACCCGCATGAGCGTGGTCTTGCCGGCGCCGTTGGGGCCGATCACCGCCACCGCCTCGCCCGCGTTCACCTCGAGCGAGACGCCGAACAGTGCCTGAAAGCTGCCGTAGCCGGCGTCGATGGCGCGGAGCTGCAGCATCGGCGCTGCGCTCACGCGTCATTCCCGCGCAAGCGGGGACCCAGACGAACCGATGAACTGCGCCGCTGGCCCTGGGTTCCCGCTTGCGCGGGAATGACGGAATGGGACGTCATACGCGCTCCGCCGCGGAGGCCTGCACATCGGCGGCATCCGTCCCGAGATACACCTCGATCACCCGCGGATCGGCAGCCACCTCGTGCGGCAGCCCTTCGGCGATCTTCTCGCCGTGGTCGAGCACCATCACGCGATCCACGACGCGCATCAGCACGCCCATGATGTGCTCGACCCAGATGATGGTGATGCCGCGCTCGTCGCGGATCCGCCGCAGCATGTCGGCCGCCTGGTCCATCTCAGTCTCGTCGAGCCCGCCGAGGCTCTCATCGGCGAGCAGCAGCTTCGGTCCGGTCGCCAGCGCCTTGGCAAGCTCCAGCTTCTTCAGCCCCGCCGCGCCAAGGCCGCTGACCGGCGCTGTGCGATCGCCGGGCAGGCCGACGAGGTGCAGCGCGCGTTCGGCTGCTTCGAAGGCGCCGGCCTTGGTGGTCCCGTCGCTCCCGTAGAAGCCGGCGAGCACCACATTCTCAAAGATCGACAAGCGGCGGAACGGGCGCGGGATCTGGAACGTCCGGCCGATGCCCTGGTGGATGATCCGGTGCGGCTGCATCCCGGCGATCTCGCGGCCCTGAAAGCGGATCGAGCCCGCCGTCGGTGGGAACGTTCCGGAGAGCATGTTGAAGATCGTGCTCTTGCCGGAGCCGTTCGGGCCGATCAGGCCAAGTATTTCCCCCGCATCGACCTTGAACGACACGTTGCCGACCGCGGTGAAGCCGCCGAAGCGCTTGATCAGCCCGGCGACTTCCAGCACGGCTTTACCTTACCTTCTTGACGTCAACACGAGGATGGTCTGCCTGCTGCGCGGACCATGACGGCTGCGCCGTCACTTCGCGGCGTACGGCGAGGCGGGCGGCAACTTCAGCACGGGGTCGCGTTGCTGCAGCGACTTCGGCCACACCACGTAGCTCTTGTCGTCGATATACTGGATGACCACGGGGAAGGCGCGTTCGTTCTGCCCGGCCATGTCGGAATTCTCGCTGGCGAACTTGGCGCCGAAGCCGAGCATCGTTCCGCCGGACGGCACGTCGGTATCGAGCGCCGCCTTGCGCAGTGCATCGGCGTTGATGCCGCCGTATTTCTCGATCGCGCGCGGCAGCACGTCGGACAGGAACAGGTAGGTGTTCGACGCCGCCATGCCGAGATGCGGCGACATCAGGATGGTGTCGGGTTTTAGTTTCATGTAGGCGTCGCCGACCATCTTGATCAGCGGCGGCAGTTCCGGCTTGAGCGCCTTCGGGTTGGTCTCCCAGATCGATATCGGATCGACGTCGAAGAAGTAGTTGGCGTCGCTGCCGACCGCCTGCTTGATCCTTGTATAGTCGGTATAGCCGGCGCCGTGGCCGATCAGCGCGTCGAAGCGCAGGCCGAGTTCGCGCGCCTGGCGCAGGAACAAACTGATGTCGGGATTGTAGCCGGTGTGGAAGATCACGTCCGGCCGCGCCCGCTTCAACTTGGTGACCAGCGACGACAGGTCCGGCGAGGTGATCGAGTAGCCCTCGCTGAGCACGACGTTGAGGCCGGATTCCTTGGCGCCTTCTTCGTTGCCCTTGGCCACGTCGACGCCGTATGCGCCGTCCTCATGGATAATGGCGATGCGGACGTCCTTTGGGTCCTTGCCAAGCTGGGCCTTGGCATAGGCGCCGACCATCTCGGTCGAGGCCAGCCCCCACTGCACGCCGTAGGGCTGCGCGCGGAACACGTATTTGAGGTGGCGGTCACGCAGCACCGGCGAGGCGATGCAGGTGGTGATCCACATGAACTTCTTGAATTCCTCGATGCGCGCTGCCGCGGGCACGCATTCGGCCGACGAGTAAAAGCCGAGCAGCATGTCCACCTTTTCCTGCTCGATCAGGCGGACAGCCTCGTTGATCGCGACGTCGGGCTTGCTCTGGGCATCGGCATAGACCGCCTCCACCTTGTAGCCATCGACGCCGCCGTGCGCGTTGAACCAGTCGATCATGATCTTCGCCCCGAGATAGTGCAGTTCGGAGCCGCCGCCGGCGAAAGGGCCGGTCAGATCGTAGACAACGCCGATCTTGATCGTCTTGGTCGCATCGTCCGCATGGGCGGTCGCCGCCGCCGCCAGCAACAAAACGCCAGCCGCAAGTCTCCACACCGCGCGGGCCAGTCCATGTCGAAGCATCTGCGTCCCCTCGTCCGGCTATTGCTTATGAAGCAGTCCCTGCGGCCGCAGCTTATGGAGTCGGAACGTCCGGCGTCAATCTGACGGGGCGCAGAATTCGCTCGCCTGCCGCCCCGGTTGGGGCAATAATTTCCACGCACTCTTGTGGCAGGCCGTGCAGGCCAGCCGTCGGGACGGGCTGCCGCAGGTGGCTTCGACGTGGGCTTCGGCCCGCGAAGACCCGGGAAGACAACGACGGTCGCGGTCATCGCCGCAACCGCACAGGGAGTGTACGACATGAACAAACCGCGCCGTGTGACGCGTCGCAACGCCTTGCAGTTGGGGGCCGCGGCGGCCGCGCTGCCGCTCGTGCATATCCGCACCGCCGGCGCCGCCGGCAAGCTGACGGTCGGCTTCTGGGACCACTGGATTCCCAAGGCCAACGATACCATGACGCGGCAGGTCAATGCTTGGGCGGAACAGAACAAGGTTGAGGTGATGATCGACTACATCACCTCGAACGGGTTCAAGATACAGGTGACGCAGGCGGCGGAGGCGCAGGCGGGCACCGGTCATGACACCCTGCCGTTCTACAACTGGGAGGTGAACACCTACGCCGACAAGCTCGAGCCGGTCGACGACGTCGTGCAGTACATGGTGGGGCAGTACGGCAAGTACAGTCCGATCCACGAGTATCTAGCCAGGGCGAAGGGGCATTGGGCGGCGCTGCCTTCCAGCACGGGCACGCTGAACCTGACCTGCTGCGGACGCATCAGCATGCTTAAGCAGTACGCCGGCATCGACATCCTGGCGATGTATCCCGCGCACCAGTCCGACGCGAAGGCCGCCGATGGCTGGAACTACGATGCGTTCCTGAAGGCGGCCGAGGCGTGCGCGAAGGCGGGCTATCCGTTCGGACTCGGGTTGGGACAGACGGGTAACTCGGTCAACAACACCGGCATCATGTATGCCGCGTTCGGTGCCGAACTGGTGAACGCCAAGGGCGAGATCACGGTGGATTCTCCGGCCGTGCATCAGTTGCTGGATTATGGCCGCAGGCTTGCTCCGTTCCTGCCGCCCGACACCGTCAGCTATGACGACGCCTCGAACAACCGCGCGCTTATTTCCGGCAAGAGCGCACTGATCCTGAACCCGCCATCGGCATGGGCGGTGGCGAAGCGCGATGCGATCCAGGTCGCCACAGACTGCTGGCACTTCCCCGCCCCGGTGGGGCCGAAGGGCCGCTACATTCCCTACAACTATTGCTTCTATGGCGCGTGGTCGTTCGGCAAGAACAAGACCGCGGCCAAGGAGCTGATCCGCTACCTGCAGGAGCGCAAGCAGGTGGAAGAGCGCGATGTCGCCTCGGAAGGCTACGACCTGCCGCCACTGCTCAGCATGAACGATTTCCAGGTCTGGGCGGACGTCGAACCGCCCAAAGGCACCGTTTACAACTATCCGATCCGGCCCTGGCACAATTCTCTGGAGAGCATCACCGGATATCCTGCGCCACCCGATGTCGCGGCACAGATGTACTCCCGTGCGATTCATCCGTCGATGCTGGCAAAGGTCTACGCCGGCCAATCGAACCAGGAGGTGATCGCCTGGGCGAAGAATGAACTGGAAGGCTTCATTCGCTGACGCTGGGATGGCCGCCCGTCCGTCCGGGCTTCGCCGGACGGACGGGCGGTCACTTGCCGATCGGTTGCCGCGGGCGTGGTCAAAAATTGGTGATTCTTGGGCCGCAAGTCTGATTCCATAATCAAGCGATATTCGCATTGAGGAATAAGGTTCAGCTATCGTCGCAACCGATCGGTGCAACTTTCTTCTAGTCCTGTTCTGGCACTTCCGTGACAGGAGCAACGGTCAAGGAAGACAGACTCCGACCTCCCGCACGACGGCGGCGGCGGTGCGGCCGCCGATCCCGCTCGGTTCTGCTCACGAACGGTCGATGAGTAAACGTCGCTCAGTCGTGCACAATTATCCTGAGTGCGCGGCGTGGTGCGGAACGGGCGTTTGCCGATCGTGGCCAGGCGAACGCCTCTTGCGAACCGGCCTTTCAGGAGCGACCCCATGGACCTGAACGACAACAGTGCCGACGGCAGCCAGTTGATTGACCGGACCGATGCAACACTCGCGAGCGCCGTCCAGGCGGAGGCCGCGATCAACGGCGGCGCCAATGGCCAGCTCAACGGCCGTGGGTTCGGCATGCACGAGTTGCTGCACGCATTGCAGGCCATGCGGATCGGCGACTTTTCGGTTCGCCTGCCAAGCGACCAGACCGGGCTTGAAGGCAAGATCGCCGATACGTTCAACGAGATCGTCGCGGCAAACGAACGGATGGCCTCGGAGCTGGAGCATGTCGGCCAGGTTGTGGGCCGCGAGGGAAAGACACGCACGAGGGTCAGGTTCAGCCTACAGAGCGGATCGTGGGGCGAGATGGAGACCTCGGTCAACAACCTGATCGACGATCTGCTGTGGCCCACCACCGCGGTGACGCACGCAATCACCGCGGTGGCGCAGGGCGACCTGCTGCAGACTGTGCGTCTCGATGTCGACGGCCGGCCGCTGCAGGGGGAGTTCCTGCGGCTGGCGACAATCGTCAATACGATGATCAAGCAGTTGTCCGTGTTCACCTCCGAGGTGACGCGCGTGGCGCGCGAGGTCGGCACCGACGGCAAGCTCGGCGGCCAGGCGCAGGTGCGTGAGGTGACCGGCGTTTGGAAGGACCTGACCGAGTCAGTGAACTCGATGGCGTCCAATCTGACCGCGCAGGTGCGGAACATCGCCGAAGTGACGATCGCGGTGGCAAACGGCGACCTGTCGAAGAAGATCACGGTGGACGTGCGGGGGGAAATCCTGCAGCTGAAGGAGGCCATCAACACCATGGTGGACCAGTTGCGCTCGTTCGCCTCGGAGGTGACGCGCGTGGCGCGCGAGGTAGGCACCGAGGGCAAGCTCGGCGGGCAGGCGGTGGTGCCTGGCGTGGCCGGCACCTGGAAGGACCTGACCGACAGCGTGAATGCGATGTGCGGCAACCTGACCGACCAGGTGCGCAACATCGCGCAGGTGACGACCGCGGTGGCGCGCGGCGATCTGTCGCGCAAGATCACGGTGGACGTGCGCGGCGAAATCCTCGAGCTGAAGGACACCATCAACACGATGGTGGACCAGCTCAACGCGTTCGCCTCGGAGGTGACGCGCGTGGCGCGCGAGGTCGGCACCGACGGCAAGCTTGGCGGCCAGGCTGTGGTGCCGGGAGTCGGCGGCACCTGGAAGGACCTGACCGACAATGTCAACTCGATGGCGGGAAACCTGACGGCGCAGGTGCGAAACATCGCCGAGGTGGCCACCGCGATCGCCGGCGGCGATTTGTCGAAGAAGATCACGGTGAACGTGTCGGGCGAGATCCTGCAGCTGAAGGAGACCATCAACACGATGGTCGATCAACTCAACGCGTTTGCCGGCGAGGTGACGCGCGTGGCGCGTGAGGTGGGAACGGAAGGCCGGCTAGGCGGCCAGGCGAATGTGCTCGGCGTGGCCGGTACGTGGAAGGACCTTACCGAGAGCGTGAACTCGATGGCGTCAAATTTGACGGCGCAGGTACGAAACATTGCCGAGGTGTCCACCGCGATTGCCAACGGCGATTTGTCGAAGAAGATCACGGTGAACGTGTCGGGTGAGATTTTGCAGTTGAAGGAGACCATCAACACGATGGTCGATCAGCTCAACCGCTTTGCCGGCGAGGTGACGCGTGTCGCGCGGGAGGTGGGGACGGAAGGACGGCTCGGCGGCCAGGCGCAGGTGTCGGGCGTTGCCGGGACCTGGAAGGATTTGACGGACAGCGTGAACTCGATGGCGTCCAACCTGACGGGACAGGTGCGCAACATCGCGGAGGTCGCGACCGCGGTGGCGCAGGGCGATCTTTCCAAGAAGATCACGGTGAACGTGTCGGGCGAGATTTTGCAGTTGAAGGAGACCATCAACACGATGGTCGATCAGCTAAACGCGTTTGCCGGCGAGGTGACGCGCGTGGCACGCGAGGTGGGCACCGATGGCCGGCTCGGTGGTCAGGCGAACGTGCCGGGCGTTGCCGGCACGTGGAAGGATTTGACCGACAGCGTGAATTCGATGGCGTCCAATTTGACGGGCCAGGTGCGCAACATCGCCGAAGTGGCGACGGCGATCGCCAACGGCGACCTGTCGCGCAAGATAACCGTCGATGTGCGCGGCGAGATCCTTCAGTTGAAGGAAACGCTGAACACGATGGTCGATCAGCTAAACCGGTTTGCCGGCGAGGTGACGCGCGTGGCGCGCGAGGTGGGCACGGAAGGACGGCTGGGTGGTCAGGCGCAGGTGCCGGGCGTTGCCGGTACCTGGAAGGACCTGACTGATAACGTGAATTCAATGGCATCCAATTTGACGGCGCAGGTGCGCAACATCGCCGAGGTTACCACGGCGGTGGCGCGCGGTGATCTCGGGCGCAAGATCACCGTCGACGTGAAGGGCGAAATCCTGGAGCTTAAGAACACCATTAACACGATGGTTGATCAGCTCAACGCGTTCGCCTCGGAAGTGACACGCGTTGCGCGCGAGGTTGGGACGGAAGGAAAGCTTGGCGGACAGGCTGCGGTGCCGGGAGTGGCCGGCACATGGAAGGACCTGACCGACAACGTCAACTTCATGGCGTCAAATTTGACCGGCCAGGTACGCAATATAGCGGAGGTGGCGACCGCGATCGCCAACGGCGACCTGTCGAAGAAGATCACGGTGGATGTGCGCGGCGAAATCTTGCTTTTGAAGGAGACGCTGAACACGATGGTGGAGCAGCTCCGCTCCTTCGCCGGCGAGGTGACTCGCGTGGCGCGCGAGGTGGGCACGGAAGGGCGGCTTGGCGGGCAGGCCGTGGTGCCCGGTGTCGGCGGCACGTGGAAGGACCTCACCGACAACGTCAACCTGCTGGCGGCGAATCTCTCCACGCAGGTGCGCAATATTGCCGAGGTCACTACGGCGGTGGCGCGCGGCGATCTGTCGCGCAAGATCACGGTGAACGTGTCGGGCGAAATCCTCGAGCTGAAGAACACCATCAACACGATGGTGGATCAGCTCAACGCGTTCGCCGGCGAAGTGACGCGCGTGGCGCGCGAGGTGGGCACCGAAGGCAAGCTCGGCGGCCAGGCGCAGGTGCCGGGTGTTGCCGGCACGTGGAAGGATTTGACGGACACGGTGAATGTCATGGCCGCCAACCTCACCGAGCAGGTGCGCGGCATCGTCAAGGTCGTCACGGCCGTCGCCAACGGCGATCTCAAGCAGAATCTCACCATGGCGTCGAAGGGCGAGGTCGCGGCGCTTGCCGAGACGATCAACAACATGACGAACACGCTGGCGACGTTCGCCGACGAGGTGACGACCGTGGCGCGCGAGGTCGGCGTGGAAGGCAGGCTCGGTGGACAGGCGAACGTGCCGGGCGCCACCGGAACGTGGAAGGATCTGACCGGCAACGTGAACCTGCTGGCCGCCAACCTGACGACGCAGGTGCGCGCCATCGCGGAAGTGGCGACCGCCGTCACCAAAGGTGATTTGACGCGATCGATCCAGGTCGAGGCGCTCGGCGAGGTTGCGGAGCTGAAGGACAACCTCAACACGATGATCGACAATCTGCGGCTCACGACGGACCGCAACACCGAGCAGGACTGGTTAAAGACCAACCTCGCGCGGTTCACCAACATGCTGCAGGGCCAGCGCGATCTGGCGACCGTAGGGCGGATGCTGCTGTCGGACCTGGCGCCGCTGGTCGATGCGCAGAATGGCGTGATCTACCTGGTGGACCAGGAAGACAGCCCGCATCTGCAGCTGCTCGCAGCCTACGCCGACGATGGAACGGCGGGCCATCTCGAGCATCTGCATATGGGGCAGGGACTGATCGGCCAGTGCGCCGTCGACGGCAGGCGGCTGCTTATCACCAGCCTTCCGTCAAATGCGGTGCCGATCCGCTCGGGCCTGTTCCAGGTACCGCCGAACAACGTGGTCGTGCTGCCGGTGCTGTACGAAGGCCAGGTGAAGGCGGTGATCGAGCTTGGATCGGTCGGCTCGTTCACCGACCTGCAGATATCGTTCCTTGAACAACTTACCGCCGGCATCGGCATCGTGTTAAATTCGATCGAGGCCACGATGCAGACCGAGGGCCTGCTGAAGCAGTCCCAGCAGCTCGCCACCGAATTGCAGACCCGCCAGCGCGAGCTGCAGCAGACCAACGAACAGCTTGAGCAGAAGGCACAGCAGCTCGCCGAACAGAATGTCGAGGTGGAGCGCAAGAATCAGGAGATCGAGCAGGCACGGCGCGCAGTGGAGGAGAAGGCGGCGGAACTCGCTCTGACATCGAAGTACAAGTCCGAATTCCTTGCCAACATGTCGCATGAGCTGCGCACGCCGCTGAACTCGATCCTGATCCTGGGGCAGCAGCTTGGCGACAATCCGGACGGCAATCTGACGCCGCGACAGGTCGAGTTTGCCCGAACCATCCATGGCGCGGGCACCGACTTGCTGAACCTGATCAGCGACATCCTCGATCTGTCGAAGATTGAGTCCGGCACCATGTCGGTGGACGCGGAGGAGCTGTTCCTGGCGAACCTGCAGGACACCGTGACGCGGCCGTTCCGCCATGAAGCGGAGAGCCGCGGCCTGTCGTTCGACGCGCAGGTCGATCCGGCGCTGCGCAGCATCACCACCGACAGCAAGCGCCTACAGCAGGTGCTGAAGAACCTCCTGTCAAATGCTTTCAAATTTACCGAACATGGCGGCGTGCGGCTGAGCATTTCGGCCGTGACGGGCGGCTGGTCGGCGGATCACCCGGTACTGGGGCACGCGCCGACCGTGGTTGCGTTCGAGGTTGCCGATACCGGCATCGGCATCCAGGCCGAGAAGCAGCGCATCATCTTCGAGGCGTTCCAGCAGGCCGATGCGTCCACCAGCCGCAAATATGGTGGCACGGGGCTTGGGCTTGCGATCAGCCGCGAGCTGTCGAACCTGCTCGGCGGCGAGATCCAGTTGCGCAGCAAGCCCGGCGTGGGCAGCACTTTTACTCTGTATCTGCCGCTGGTCTACATTGGCCCAGCGACAGCCAATCGGTTGCTGGTGGTCGAATCCGCGCCGTTGGTGGACGTCAACCTTCCCGGCCAGGTCCGGCTGGTTGAACGTCCGCTGGAGCAAGTGGCCGACGATAGGCAGAGCATTGCGCCAGGCGATACCGTGCTGCTGATCGTCGAGGATGATTCCCACTATGCGCGCGTGCTGGTCGATCTCGCGCATGACCACGGATTGAAGGTGCTGGTTGCCATGCGCGGCGCCGATGCACTGACATTGGCGCGCGAATACCAGCCCGCGGCAGTATCGCTCGACGTGTTCCTGCCGGACATGCTTGGCTGGACCGTGCTGAGCCAGCTCAAGCAGAACCCTGCGACGCGGCACATCCCGGTGCAGATCGTCACGCTCGACGAAGACCGCCAGCACGGCCTGGCGCGCGGTGCTTTCTCGTTCATGACCAAGCCGACGACCAGCGAGGGCTTGCAGGAGGCGCTGACCAAGATCACCGAGTATGTGAAGCCGCGCCGCAAGCGTCTGCTCGTGGTGGAGGACAATGCCGCCGAACGGCTGTCCATCACCGAACTGCTCGGGCACGACGACATCGACATTGCCACCGTCGAGACCGGCGGTGCGGCGATCGCGGCCTTGCGCGATGATCCGTCCGATTGCGTGGTGCTCGATCTGCGCCTGCCCGACATGTCGGGCTTCGAGGTGCTGGAACAGATCCGCGACGACGAGGCGCTGGTGAACGTGCCGGTCGTGGTGTTCACCGGGCGCGAGCTGTCGCCGGAGGAGGACGCGCAGCTCCACACCATGGCCCGCAGCGTCGTGGTGAAGGGCGTCGAATCGCCGGAGCGCCTGCTCGACGAAACGGCGCTGTTCCTGCATCGCGTGGTAGCCGACCTGCCGGCGGAAAAGCAGCGCATGCTGGAGCGGCTGCACAGCTCCGACGAGAACCTGGTCGGACAGAAGGTGCTGCTGGTGGACGACGACGCGCGCAACATCTTCGCGCTGAGTTCGGTCCTGGAGCGGCGCGGCATGGAAGTGCTCACCGCCACGACGGGCAGCGAGGCGATCGAACTGGTGCAGTCGACGCCTGGCATTGCCATCTGCCTGATGGACATCATGATGCCCGAGATGGACGGGTATCAAACGATGGCGGTGATCCGTGCCAATCCTGCCTTCCGGCGTCTTCCCATCATTGCGCTGACCGCCAAGGCGATGAAGGGCGACCGGGAGAAGTGCCTGGAGGCGGGTGCGTCCGACTACCTCGCCAAGCCGGTCAACACCGAGCAGTTGCTGTCCGCGTTGCGCATCTGGCTGCATCGCTGAGGATGGAGACGCGACCGTGAGCCCAGGCGACAAGGTCAACATCCTGCTGGTCGACGACCAGCCCGCCAAGCTGTTGAGCTACGAAGTGATCCTGTCCGAACTGGGGGAGAAGCTGATCAAGGCGAACTCCGCCAACGAGGCGCTGCAGCATCTCCTGAAGACGGAGATCGCGATCGTCCTGATCGACGTCGTCATGCCGGACCTCGACGGGTTCGAACTGGCGGCGATGATCCGCGAACATCCGCGCTTCCAGCGCATCGCGATCATCTTCGTCTCGGCCATCCACATGAGCGAGTTCGATCTGCTGCGCGGCTACGAGGCGGGCGCGGTGGACTACGTGCCGGTCCCCGTGGTGCCGGAACTCCTGCGTGCCAAGGTGCGCGTATTCGCCGACCTGTATCGGAAGACCCGCCAGCTCGAACAGCTTAACAGCGAGCTGGAACGGCGCGTGGAAGAGCGCACGGCGGAACTCGCGCAGGCAAACGCCGAGCTGGAGCGGCGCGTCGAGGAGCGCACGCGCGAGCGCGAGGCGGCACTCGCGCAGGTGCATGAGATGCAGAAGCTGGAGAGTCTCGGCCAGCTCACCGGAGGCGTGGCGCACGACTTCAACAACCTGCTCATGGTGGTCCTCGGCAATCTGCAGTTGCTGCGCAAACGCCTGCCGGAGGATCCACGGCTTTTGCGTCTGGTCGACGGCGCGATGCAGGGCGCCGACCGAGGAGCCACATTGACCAAGCGCATGCTCGCCTTTGCGCGCCGTCAGGAACTGCGGCCGGAGACGGTGGATGTGCGCCGTCTGGTCGACGGCATGGAAGAGATGCTGCGGCGCACGCTGGGACCGAGTGTTCAGATCGCCACCGAGTATCGTCCGGATCTGCCGCCGGTCCGCGTCGATCCAAGTCAGCTCGAGCTGGCGTTGCTCAACCTTGCGCTGAATGCGCGCGACGCGATGCCGCATGGCGGGCGGCTTGTCATCGGCGGATATTGCGCGGCGAGCGGGCTCGGCGGTCCTCCGGGATTGCCAGCAGGACGCTATGTCTGTCTGTTCGTGTCGGACACCGGCGATGGCATGGACGAGGCGACGCTGAAGCGCGCGGCCGAGCCGTTCTTCACCACCAAGGGGTCCGGCAAGGGGACCGGGCTTGGCCTGTCGATGGTGGATGGTGTGGCCGCTCAATCCGGTGGCGCCATGCGGGTGACCAGCCGGCAGGGCGTGGGCACCACGGTGGAGATTTGGCTGCCTGTCGGCGAGGCTGCGTCGACTGCGGAATCGTCGCCGCTGCGGACGTCGATTGGCGATGCGTCCGGGTCGTATCGCGTCATGGTGGTTGACGACGATCCGCTGCTTGTCTCGAGTACGGCCGCAATGCTGGAGGACCTTGGGCATCTCGTGATCGACGCGCCGTCCGGCGCGCGTGCGCTGGACATGCTGCGGCTTGGCGCAAAGGTGGATGTGGTGGTCACCGATCATGCCATGCCCGGCATGACGGGCAGCGAGCTCGCACGTCAGATCAGGCAGCACTGGCCAAGCCTGCCGATCATCCTGGCCACCGGCTACGCCGAACTCCCGAACGGCGAGGATCCCGGATTGCCGCGGCTGGCCAAGCCGTATCTTCAGAGCGAGCTGGCGGCGCAGATCGCCAAGGCGCTAGCAGGGACGGCGGCCAATGTCATTCCCCTGGAGTTCGGCGCGTCGCGCCTGAACGCGCCGACCGTTTCACCCGCAACGGCCTAGCCAAGGCCCGGTGCTTCCGCCAAAGTGCCGGCCAGGATGGAAATGTCCCTCGATCTCCTGGGCAACGCTGTCGTGTCCGGGCTGTTGCTCGGCGGCTTCTACGCGGCCGTCACGATCGGCGTGTCGATCTCGTTCGGCATGCTCGACATCGTCAACATCGCGCACCCCGCCTTCATCATTCTCGGCTCCTACATTGCCTACATCGCCAATTCGGTGCTGGGAATGGATCCGATCCTGGCGAGCGTGATCGCGCTGCCCGCCTTCTACCTGCTTGGGGCGGCCGTCTATCAGGTCTACTACGTCGCATTCGAACGCCGAGGCGATGAGGCACTGCGCGGGCTCGCGTTCTTCTTCGGGCTGCTGTTCATCACCGAGGTCACGCTCGTGCTGGTGTTTGGCGTGGACTACCGGCTGGTCGAGGCGCCGTATATCGGTGCCAGCCTGCATCTCGGCATTGTGGATCTACCGCTGCGGCTGCTCGTGCCTTGTGTGGTCGCGCTGATCATGATTGGCTCGTTGCAGCTGTTCATGTCGCGCACCTTTCTGGGGCGCGCGATCCTCGCTGTGGCGCAGGATCAGCTCGCGTTGCGGCTGATGGCGGCGAACCCGACGCGGATCAAACGCATCGCGTTCGGCCTGTCGATCGCCACCGCCTCGATCGCGGGCGCGGTGCTGATCGTCATCCAACCGGTCGAGCCGTCGATCGGGCGGGACTATATCGGCCGCGTGTTCGCAATCTGCGTGCTGGGCGGCATGGGCAGTTTCGCCGGCACCGTGGTCGCGGCGATGACATTGGGAATTGTCGAGAGCCTGACCTCCACATTCTACGGGCCGTCCTGGTCGCCGGCGGTCGCATTTGGATTTCTGCTGGTCACGCTCGCCGTGCGTCCGGCCGGACTTTTCGGCCGCTGATCCGTGAACGGGACGAAGTTCTTCCTGTGGCTGCTGATCGCCGCCGCGATCGTGTTCGGCGTCGCACGCCTGATCGACAATGCCTACGTGTTTTTTGCCGGGTATGTCGTGCTGCAGTACATCGCGCTGGCCACCGCCTGGAACATCCTGGGCGGCTACACCGGCTACGTGAATTTCGGCACCGCGGCATTCTTCGCCCTCGGCGCCTATACAACCGTGGTGCTGCACAAGCTGACATCGCTGCCGCTACCGCTTATGATGCCGATCGGCGGCATCGTCTCGGGCATTGTCGGGCTCGGCACCGGCTACCTGACACTGCGTTTGCGCGGCGCATTCTTTTCCATCGCCACGCTGGCGCTCGCCGTAGTGGCGCAGACCCTGATCACGAACTGGAATTTTGTCGGTGGCTCGCGCGGCGCCTATATCGTGCGGCCGGCGAAGACCCCGCTGCTCGGCATCGACTATATCGAATACCTGTTCCTGATCATGCTCGCGCTTGTGGTTATCGTGTTGGCGACCGCGCGTGCCATCGAACGCTCGCGTCTGGGCTATGGGTTCGCCACGATCCGTGACGATGAGGTGGCGGCCGAAGCATCGGGCGTGCCGACGCTGCGGCTGAAGCTGTTGGCGACGACGTTGTCCGGTGCGTTCATGGGGATGGCCGGTGCGCCGCTGCCATACTACGTGACGTATCTCGACCCAGCGTCGGGCTTCAGCCTGGCCTATGCGGTGAACGGCGTGGCGATGCCGTTGGTGGGCGGGACGTCGAGCTGGCTTGGCCCGGTGATCGGGGCGATCCTGCTGGGCACGCTGCAGCAGGTGGCCACAGTGACGATCTCATCGGCGCTGAACCTGCTGATCGTCGGGTTGATGCTGGTGGGATTCGTTATTATCGCGCCGAATGGCATTTTGGGATTGCTGCGATTCCGGGCGCATGCATGACAGAAAGCAAGGAAGGTTCCACACAGAGAACACTGAGTACCATAGAGGGCCACAGAGGAAGAATTGAATGCGCTTCGCGTGAAGCGCCATTTGCTTTCTCGGTGGCCCTCGATGTTCTTCAGTGTTCTCTGTGTGAAACTTTGCTTGGTGCCACCCCCAAGTGACCAGCGCTGCACTTCTCGAAGTGGTGGACCTGGGCAAACGCTTCGGCGGATTCGTCGCGCTCGAGGCGATCGGGCTTGCGGTCCGCGACGGCGAGCGCGTCGGCCTGATCGGCCCCAATGGTTCCGGCAAGAGCACGCTGGTCAACTGCATGTGCGGCACGCTGCGCCACGAGATGGGCAGCGTCCGTTTTGCCGGCCACATGCTCGATGGCCTGTCCGCGCACGAGCGCACGCGGCTCGGCCTGGCGCGCACGTTCCAGTTGCCGCGGCCGTTCAACACGCTGTCGCTCGCCGAGAATTTGCGCATCCCGCTGCTCTACGCGGTGAATGCGCGCCCCGGTCCGACGCTGGGCGCGCACGCCATCGACGAACGCTGCAGCGATCTGTTGCACATGGTCGGGCTTGCCGAAGAAGGCTGCGCGACTGCCGCGTGATCTGACGCAGATCGAAATGCGCAAGCTGGAACTGGCGCGCGCGATGGCGGCGTCGCCGCGCCTGCTGATCGCCGATGAGGCGATGGCCGGACTGTCGCACGGCGAGGTGGACGACATCCTCGCCTTGCTGATCCGGCTGAATGAACAAGGCGTGACGGTGATCCTGATCGAGCACATCATGCGCGCGGTGATGCACTTCTCCCAGCGCCTCGTCGTGCTGGTGGCGGGACGCAAGATCGCCGATGGCGACCCGGCCGATGTGGTGCGCGACCCCGATGTCGTGCGGGCCTATCTTGGCGAGTAGCCTCGACATTTCCGGTCTCGATGCCGGCTACGGCGCGGTGAGCGTGCTGCACGACGTGTCGCTGTCCGTCGCCACCGGCGAAACCGTGGCGCTGCTCGGCACCAACGGCAACGGCAAGAGCACGCTGCTGAAGAGCGTTATGGGCATCGTGCGGCCGTCGGCCGGCAGCATCACCGCGGAGATCGACGGCACACGGCATGACCTGATCGGCATGGCGACCGAGGCGATCGTCGATCTCGGCATCGGCTTTGTGCCGGAAGGGCGTCGGCTGTTCCCGAAGCTTTCGGTTACGGAGAACCTGCTGCTCGGCGCGTTCCGCCGGAAGGCGCGCCCCGCGATCGCGCGCAACATGGAGTTCTGCTTCGAGACGTTTCCGCGTCTGAAGGAGCGCAGCCGCCAGATGGCCGGCAGCATGAGCGGCGGCGAGCAGCAGATGCTGGCGCTGGCACGGGCGCTGATGTCGGCGCCGCGCATCCTGCTGATCGATGAGCCCTCGGTCGGTCTCGCGCCGCTGCTGGTCGCGCGCACGATCGACAAGATCAAGGAGCTGAAGGACGGCTTCCAGCTTACCGTGCTGATGGCCGAGCAGAATTTTACCCAGGCGATCCGGATCGCCGACCGGGGATACGTGATTGTACACGGGCGGATCGAATTCGAGGGTGGTTCCGCGACGGAACTCAACAACAACGAGCTGATCCGCCAGTTCTATTTGGGCGCGTAAGAGGCTGACAAATTCATCTTTCTCGGCTTTCCACCGGGATCAGGGCTGACGCCGCAGAACCGGCTCGGGAGGGCGTAGGTTTCTAGTCTGAGGCCGGTAGGCCCAGATTGTGCCGTCTACCGTGACATGCGTCACTGAGCTTTTCCCGGTGTGGAATATGCTATTCTTTAGGTAGATCGTATTCGAGAAAATCTTGCGGTGATCGGGATCAACGTTCTGTTCTATGACCTGAACTGACTGGCCTTTCTGTATGATCTTCGTCACGATCGCGCTGTGGTGGTCGCGCCTGAGATCCTGCGAACGCCAGCTACCGTCGCTTGCATCTGTCCGTACGGTGGATGTGTAGTCGCGGAATTGAAGGATGTCGCCCGGCTGCAGATCGTTGAGATCGGTGATCACCCGCCCCCAGACATAATCATCGCTGCCCGGCTGCTCGTAATCCTCAAACGAATTGGCGCGTGCGGCCTTTAGGCCAGCTTCCACAAGCGATGTGCATTCGTAGCCGTCCCGGCCGTTTATTGCCGTGCCGCCGGCCCTGAACCGCGCGTAAAGCTCAACCCTCTGATTGGGCGTTATGTCCCCCATCGTGTTTCTCCACTTGTCGCAGAGAGTTGTCCCGAGCAGCGCCAGTGAGTCAACGCAGAATGGGAAGGACAATGAACGGCGCTCTCATCCAATCCAGAATCTGGACGGGTGGCGGCGGCACGGCTCAGTTCATCGGCGACACCTACAAGTTCTATCGCCCGCAGTCGCTACTGCCGATTATTGTGATCCAATGCAACCGAGTGGTCTCGATCTCACGACCGCAAGGGGAGAAGAGCTTCCGCCTCGGCGCCTGCGGCGGCAACACCGAAGCAACGCGTTATATGCCGGTCGTTCGCGCCAAAAAAAGACGTGGGTGGCCGAGCCAAGCCCGGCCATGACATGTTTGGAATAGCGCCGCCATGACGACGCGGAGAAGGCGTTGTCATTTCTTCGCGTCGCTGTAAGGATAGATCACGTCGCCCGTCTTCAGCGCAGGCGGCCACAGAATCACCTCGGTATTCGGATCCTTGAACTGCTCCACATCATTCGCCTTCACGTTGCGGAACTGCACCTCCAGCACGCGCGCCTCGGCCCATTCGCCGTCCGGGCCGAACTTCACATCGCCGACGACGGTCTTGAACGTGTGCGAGCGCAGCCAGTCGGCGAGCTTGTCCTGATCGAGGCTCTTTGTTCCCTCCACCGCCTGCTGCAGCACCTGCATGTCGCCATAGGCGAAGGGCGGCAGGTAGTAGCCCAGCGGATCGACTCCGGCCGATGCCGCCTTCGCCTGATACTGGGTCAGGAACGCCTTGGCTTCCGGTGAGGCAAGCCCCGACCAGGGCAGCCAGAAATCGTAATCGACGATGCCGTTCAGCAGCGGGCCGAGCTGCGCCTTGATGGCGGTGCTCTGCAGGCCGACCATGCCGCCGCCGAACAGCTTCGCCTTCAGCCCCACCTCGTTCGCGGCGCGGATCATGCCGACGGTATCCGGCGGATAGGAGCACACCAGCACCAGATCCGGATCGGTCGCCTGGATCGCGCGGACGATCGGCGTGTAGTCGGTCGTGGTCGGTGGATAGGTCTTGTCATAGACCACCTTCAACCCCGCCGCCTTGGCAAGTGCCCGCGCGCCGTCCATCGCGTTGTGCGGAAACTCCGCGTCCGCACCGACCATCGCAAGCGTCTGCGGCTTGGGATTCTGCGCCATCGCGGTCGCGAAGAAACCGGCGGCAAAGCTCTGCTTGGGTTCCGGCCCGCCGGTCGGCGTGAAGGAGAAGTATTTCGGATAGTGGAACTCGCTGTTCACCGCGAGACCGAGCAGGCTCAGAAAGGTCCGATTGTGCTGCATGATGATCGGCATGGCGGGTGCGATCATGTTGGTGGCGTAGCCGCTGACGACCAGGTCCACCTTGTCCACGTCGAGCAGCTTGGTGTAAAGACCCGGTATCGTCGCGGGATTCGACTGGTCATCGTAATAGACCAGCTTCACCGGCCGGCCGAGCAATCCGCCCTTGGCATTGATGTCGGCCTCCCAGATCTGCATCGCCAGCAGTGCGGCCTTGCCGTTGGGCGCGAGCCCACCGGTCAGCGCCATGCCGAAGCCGATGGTTATGGGGTTCTCTGCATGGGCCGGCGTGATCCTCGGGCCAAGCCCAAGGAACGCGACGACTGCGACGGCAGCGAGGACGAGGCGCCTGGGCTGCATCCGAATTCCCTCCGATTGATTGCTTGCGCGCATCCTATGGTGCCGGGGCAGTGACGCGCCAGAGGACGGGTCGCGTGTGCGGTTCGGTTGGCCTATGCTGCGGGACAGACAGACAGACACAGGAGCGTTCCGATGCAGGACCTGGACGAAAATACCGTCACCGAAGCGGCGCTCGCGCAGATGGCGAATACGCCGGATCCGCGACTGAAGGAGATCATGGACGCAGCGGTGCGCCACCTGCACGCCTTCGCCCGCGATGTGCGCCTGACCCCGGCGGAATGGCTTCAGGGCATCCAGTTCCTCACCGCGGTGGGCCAGGCGTGCACGCCGTTCCGCCAGGAGTTCATCCTGCTGGCGGACGTGCTGGGCGTCAGCGCGCTGGTCAACGCCATGCACGACAAGAAGGCGCGCGAGCTTGGCTCGCAGAGCAGCCTGCTCGGACCGTTCTATCGCGAGGGCGCGCCTGAACTGCCGCTCGGCGCCAGCATCGCCAAGCACCCGACGGCGCCCGAGATCGTGGTTTACGGCCGGGTGACCGACAACGACGGCAAGCCGATCCCGCACGCGCTGGTGCAGGTGTGGCAGACCAGCGAGCACGGCCTGTATGATCTGCAGGCGGAGAACGCCGCCGACATGATGGACCTGCGGGCGAATTTCCGCACCGATGCGGAGGGCAAATATCACTTCCGCACGGTGCGTCCGCTTGGCTATTCCATTCCTATGGACGGGCCGGTGGGCGACATGGTGCACGCTCAGAATCGCCACGGGTTCCGCCCGTCGCATATCCACTTTCTGATCGGCGGCGACGGATTTCGCGAATTGGTCACCGCGCTGTATTTCGGCGACGACGAGCACATCGATTCCGATACGGTGTTCGGCGTTTCCGGCTCGTTGGTGGTGGCGGTGAACGACGATCCGGCATCGCCGATCCCCGGCAGGAAGGCGGTGCACTACGATTTCCGTCTCGCGCATGCACAGCCTGGCGAAACCGGGCGCGTCGGCGCCGATCCGTCGAAGCTGATGAAGGCAGCGGAATAGGGGGCGCCGACATGCCGCGCCGGTTGATCGATATCTCGGTGGCGCTGAAGGCGGGGATCAAAAGCGATCCCCCGCATTCGCTGCCGAAGATCGACTACATGGACCACCACATGACCGCGCCGGCGATGGCGGACTACATGGGGGTGCGGATCGATCAGCTGCCAGACGGCGAATACGCCGCGGTGGAGCGCGCCAACATCAGCACGCACAACGGCACGCATCTCGACGCGCCATACCACTATTTCTCGACGATGAACCATCGCTTCAAGCCGGGTGGCGAGCCGTCATGGCGGATCGACGAGGTGCCGCTGGAATGGTGCTTCCAGCCGGGGGTGAAGCTCGATTTTCGCCGCTTTCCGGACGGCTATGTCGCCACGCCCGGCGACGTGGAGGCGGAACTGAAGCGCATCGGGCATACGCTGAAGCCGCTGGAGATCGTGGTGGTGAACACCGCCGCGGGCGAAAAGTACGGCGAGGATGACTACGTGGATTCGGGCTGCGGAATGGGCAAGGCCGCGACGCTGTGGCTGCTCGAGCGCGGCGTGCGTCTGGTCGGCACCGATGGTTGGAGCTGGGACGCGCCGTTCTCGCATACGCGGCGCAAGGTGGCGGAGACGGGCGATGCAGGGCTGATCTGGGAAGGCCATCGCGCCGGCCGCGAGATTGGCTACTCGCATCTCGAGAAGCTGCACAATCTCGAGTTGCTGCCGGCGGATGGGTTCGATGTCGTGTGCTTCCCCGTGAAGGTGCATCGCGCGTCGGCCGGATGGACCAGGGCGGTAGCGATACTGAACGGATAGAGCTGCACAAAGAACCTCCCCCTCCCCTTGCGGGAGGGGGAGGGGGTCGGGGGGAGAGGTTCTGCCACTGTCCGCCGCCCCCTCCCCCCAACCCTTGGTCCGCTTCGCGGCCCAAGCCCGCAAGGGGAGGGGGAGTTTGTTTTCATCAGGAGGAACCCCAATGAAACGGCTGCTTTCGGTAATCGCGGCCTGTGCGTTTGCGTCCTCGGCCTTAGCCGCCGCGTGCGAGCATCCGCATCAGATGGACGGGTTCCAGACCTGCGCCGATGTCGAGCAGGCCGAGAAAGAGGGACAGTTCATCCTCTACAGCACCGACCCGGAAACCAACATGGCGCAGTATCTGGGAGCGTTCCACAAGATGTTCCCGAAGATCGCCACCAACTATGTTCGCCTGCAGGCGGGCGCGCTCTATGCCAAGGTGCTCGCCGAGCGCCAGGCGCACCAGTACCTGGCCGACGTGATGCAGATCACCGACATGAGCTTCGTGCTCGATTTCCAGAAGCGCAAAGGCTACGAGCCGTACGTTTCGCCGGAGCTGGGCGCCTATAGGCCGGAGTACAAGAGCAATCCGGAAGGCCTGTGGACCTGGGGCGTGATCATCGTCGCCGGCATCGCCTACAATCCAAATCTGGTGCCGGCCGATGAGGCACCGAAGAGTTGGAAGGATCTGCTCGACCCGAAGTGGAAGGACGCGATCAACGTCAAGGTGTCCACGTCCGGCCTGCAGCACGTAACATGGTACATGATCCGGCAGATCTACGGCGACGACTACTGGAAGAAGTTCGCCGAACTGAACCCGCGCGCGTTCGACTCCTACGTGCAGCAGTTCGATCGCACGGTGAACGGCCAGGACAAGGTGATCTCCACCGCGCAGGTACTCGGGCTATCTCCAGTTCAAGGCGAAGGGCGCGCCGATCGCTTTCGTCAACGCGCCCGAGGGTCTGACGGCGACGCCCGGCGTCTACGGCATCCTGGAGAACCCGCCGCACCCCGCGGCGGCGGAGCTGTTCATGGACTGGATTCTCGGTGTGCCAGGACAGAAGGCGCTGTCCGATGCGACTGCGCTTTATTCGCCGCGCGCGGACGTGCCGCCGCCGGCCGGCGGCATCCCGATCGCCGAGTTCAAGGTTCTCGCCCCGACCGACTGGGACACGTTCCTGAAGACGCACACTCAGTTCGTGCGCGAGTGGGACAAGATGACCGGTATGCGGTGACCCCCGCGCCGATAGGGGTCGGGAAAGGCTCTCGCCCTCCCCGCCCTCCGAACCGTGCGTGCGGTTCTCCCGCACACGGCTCTCCAGTCGCCGGGTTCCTCATCGGGGGTGTCTCGCCTGCACGTAAGCGGTCTGTAGGGTGAACAGCCCACGCTCAGCGAAGTAGGCATTTGGCCAGCGTTGGTGGTCGGCCTTGGATCGTCCGAAGCCGGGGCGTTTCTCCTGCTTGCGCAGGATGGCGCGCAACCGCCTCCGCACGAGCCCGTCGATGACGCGGAACACCCAGGGTGCGGCGTGCTGGAAGTAGCCGAACCAGCTGCGCAGCATCGGGTTGAGGTCGTCGATGATCCGCCCGAGGCTGGCACCTCGGGAGCGGCTCGTTCGGCTCCTCACCTTGTCCTTGAGCGCCATCAGGCTCTTCCTGCGCACAAGACGCTGGCCGGCCTCGAACCGGTAGCCAAGGAGATCGAACCCCTGCCCCGGCTGTCGGCTGTCGCCAATTCGCGTCTTGTCCGGGTGCAGGGTCAACCCGTTCTCTGCCACCCACGCCGCGACGTCGCGCAGGGCAGCCTGGGCTTCAGCCTCCGTCCGGCACAGGATCACGAAGTCATCGGCATACCGCACCATCTGCCGCCCGCTCTGCTCCATCAGCAGGTCGAGCGGGTGCAGGTAGAGGTTGGCCAACAGGGGCGAGATCACCGCTCCCTGGGGCGTGCCAGCCGTCGGCTGCCAGCGCTCCATATCCTTCACGATGTCCTGCTTCAGGAAGCCCTCGATCAGCGCCAGCCCGCGGCCGTCGCTGATCGATCCCGCCACCAGGCCTGCCCCAGCGAAGGCGGGGGGCCATGAGCCGGTCGTGCGGGATGCAGTCGAAGTAGCCTTTGAGGTCGGCATCCACCACGAAGGTGTTGCCTTCCTTTAACAGCCGATCGACTTCCCGCAGCGCATCCTCGCAGCCGCGTCCCGGACGGAAGCCGTAACTTCCCGGCCGAAACTGCACTTCAAAGATAGGCTCAATGACCATCTTCAGAGCCGTTTGCACAATCCGATCCTTGACCACGGGGATCCCCAGCGGACGGGTCTTGCCGTCGCTTTTGGGGATCTCCACCCGTTTCACCGGGTCCGGGCGGTAGCTGCCATCTTCCAGGCTGGCCTGGAGTTCTCGCAAGTACCGCTCCGCCTGCATCGAGAACCGTTCCGTGCTCTGGCCTTCCACCCCCGCCGCCCCCATGTTCCGCGCAACACGTTGCCACGCCGCTTCCAGGGTCGAAGACCGGATGGCCTTGTCCACCATACTAAACCACTTGCCCCCTTTGACGCCCCCGGCCTTCGCTCGGGGCAGGCTGTTCTCCAGCGGTGGGACTAGGCCGACACCATGCGTTCCGTCCAGATCGCGGCTTCCGTCCACCACAGTTTGCGGCGATCGCCGCCGGTGGCGTCTGTTCCTTGTTTAGCCGTTTCCGGCACTGCCGAAACTTCCGCTTGCCCCATTCCGGACCTCAAACATCCAGTTTCCTGCCTCCCTTCCCTCGGACCGGTTCTGCTGCCCGGCCTTTCCGCCGTTAATCGCGGCTGCGGTACTATGAAGGCTCTGACTCCTGGAAGGCTCACCCGGCCCCCCAGGTCTCTCCGCTTACAACGCCTTGCCTTCCCGACATTCCGCCCCCAACCACGTGAGCTGCCCGTTGGCCGCTTTGCCAGTCGTCTCAGCGCCAACGGTTCCTTCCAGGCTTCACCACACATGAGCAGGCTCGCCACAAACTCCCGCCGAAACAGGTTCGTCATCCCCCGCATTCGCGGGGGCAGGCTCTGCGGACTGTCAGTTCGTCTCCGGTTGCTCCCCACCCCGCCTCGCTCTTGTGCTTGCACGACGCAGTTACCTTCGACTTCGGAGCTACGACACACTCCCGCACGGACTTCCACCGTGCTGACAAAGCGCCCTCACGGACGCACTCATGCCGACGAAGGTCGGCATCCACGGCTTCCCTTTGTGCGTAAGGCAAAGACGTGGATGCTGACCTTCGTCAGCATGACGGGGAATGCAAAACCGGCAAGTCGGCCGATCCGACGGTTACTTCCTCTGAACTTATGGACCAGCGCTTGGCGAGGCAGGCCGTGGGATCAGCCGCTGCAATGGCACGGTCGGATCGGCAAGCGCCTCACGGTCCACCGGCTGGCGTGACTTGATCAGCGCCTGACCCGCGCGGATCTCACGCGGGTTGTTGGCGGCGGTCACGCCGATCACGCTGCCGTCCTCGGCCAGGTGCACGGCGGTGAAGACGTTCGGCGGGGCATTCGCGCGGACGATCGTTTCCGCCGCATCGGCCGGCAGACCCGCCACCTGCAGGTTGACCCCGTGCTGGTCGGTCCAGAACCACGGGATGTCGTCATACGGCGTCGCGTCGCCGCACATCGCCTTGCCGACCGCGATGCCGTGGTTCTGCGCGTGTCGCCACAACTCCAGGCGGAGCCGCCGATCGAACAGCGGATGGCGGAAGGCGGTGACGTCGCCGGCGGCGTAGATGTCGGCGCCACTGGTCCGGCCCAGTTCGTCCACCACGATGCCACCCTCCAGCGCCAGTCCGGCAGTCTCGGCCAGCGGCAGATTGCGCTGCATGCCGACACCGGCGATCACCAGATCGCCCGTGAATACCTCCGCGTCACGGCAGACAACGCGCAGGCCGCCGGTCGGGTCGTCCTCGATCGCATCGACGATGACGCCGAAATGCAGCGCCACACCCGCATCGCGGTGCAGCGTCTCGACGAACCGCGCGCCCTCGGGCGAGACGCTGCGGCCCATTGCACCCGGCAGTCCCTCCAGCACCGTCACCTCTGCGCCGCGTGCGCGTGCCGATGACGCAATTTCCAGCCCGATGACGCCCGCTCCGATGCACACCACGCGCCGCGCCGTGGTAAGCCGGGCCCGAATTTGTTGTGCATCCTCGATGGTGCGCAGGTAGAGCGCCTTCTCGCCGCCGGGAATGGGGAGATGCCGGGCCCTGCCGCCCACCGTCAGCAGCAGCCGGTCGTAGGGTAGGCTCTGCCCGTCGCGCAGCCCGATGCGGTGCGCCGCGCTGTCCACCTCGGTGACTTCGCTGCCCAGGAGCAGTTCGATGTCCTGCTCGGCGTAGCGTTCCGCCGCATGGAAATAGGCGATCGGCGGCTCCGGTTCGTCCGTCAACACCGCCTTGGAAAGGGGCGGGCGCTCATAGGGCCGCCACGGTTCCTCGCCGATCAGCAGAATCCGTCCGGTGAAGCCGGCCTGGCGCATGGAGATGGCCGCCCAGCCGCCGGCCTGGCCTGCCCCGACGATGATGTGGGTCCCGGTCATGCGGGGCGCGCAGCGCTACCGCCCGGTCGGCGCCTTGTCCGGCAGCCAGACATCGGTCCATCCGGTCACGTCGCCGGCGGTGCTCAGCTTGACCTGGGTACGGCCCGGGCCTTGCCGGCTGAGGATCTGGATGCCGGTCGGCTGCGCAATGATGCGGCAATCGGTCGCCTGCGTGGTGCCGCCGCTGACCCGTGCCGTCATGTTCGAGGCGTGACGGTCAAGGTCGTCCTCGGTGTGGCAGAGCACGGCGCCCGGGTCCAGCCGCGGCCACACGGTGGGTGGAGCGCGCGGCGCCGCCGGCGGCGGCGGCGGCTTCTTCTGACCCAGGAGACCGGGGGCGTCGAGAATCACCTGCGCCGATGCCGGAGGCGCAAGACAGGCGAGGGCCAGAGCGATCAGGACGCTCCACCAGGGACGCGGCGCAAGCATTACTATTCCTCCCAAGGCGCAATGATACGCGCAGCATAGGTACCTGCCACCGTGACCGGCAACCACAGTCTTGGCCGCGTCCCCCGTGGCTGGCATGTTAGCTGCGATTCATACCGGGAGAGCGAAATGGCGGAAGCGGGTTGGGTGCGGGTGGCGGCGGCATCGGATGTGGCCGAGGGCCAGGTTCATGCGGTGCGCGTGAACGGTCGGGAGATTGCGCTGTATCACCTGCCGGGCGGCGACTATCGCGCCACCGACAACATCTGCACGCATGAGTATGCACAGCTCTCCGACGGCTGGCTGGAGAACGGTTGCATCGAGTGTCCGCTGCACGCCGCACGCTTCGACGTGAAGACCGGCAAGGCGCTGTGCGCGCCGGCCGAGCAGGACATCGATGTGTTCGAGACCCGGATCGAGGGCAGCGACCTGCTAATCAAGATGCCGGGCTGAACGTGGCGCCATGATTGCGCCGGTTCGCCGGCGCACTTACATGGACGGCATTGGTCTCTTTGGCGTGCTTGAGAGGGAGGCCAGATCGAATGCAGCAAAGCTCGACGCATCTCTCTCCGGAGAAGGCTGAAGGCGGTGTGTTCCGGTGGCTTGAAATCTTGCGGAACGCCCTGGGGGACGGATTGCTGGGATTCACTTTGGCGGGCCTCATTCGTGCACTTCCTGTTGCACGGAGCATCGGAGCGCAATGGCGGAAGTCGTGCAGGTCAGCGTCTCCGTCGCGTGTGCTATCGCAGGGGCTGTGTCGGGTTATGCCCATGCGCGAAAAATACACCCGCCCAGTGGATGACCTTGCCTCAGAACATTGCGGAACTGAAAGTCTGGACTGCTGTAGCCGCCCTCGCATATCTTTTGTTGCGAGTATCAGATCGAACTGGTCAAGCAGAAGCGATCCGCTGGTTTGGCTGGGATCAAGCCGAGTTACAGTGTTCGGTTGCACTATTGGAGTTTCGACTCGGTCACCTTCGCGACGTCGACTATGCTGATATTGGGCTTCTTCTCCGAGCCAACGATGAGGGCGATCGGCGATACGTGGGGATTTCTGTTCGTAGGCGGATTGGCAGGCGTTCCCGTGACCCTTCAGGCCATGTTCGACTAGCCAGCGGTTCCGCTTCGAGTGGAGCTCCGAGCCACTGCGATCCAGCAGAGATGCGAGGTGTGATGCGGGAATGGCGAGCGGGATGACAACCACGGCGCCGATCGACTGCGACCTGCACCCGACCGTGCCGGCGATGTCGGCACTCATGCCATATCTGGACGATGTATGGCGCGAGACGGTGGTGCGGCGCGGCATCGATGAGCTGAACACGATCGCCTACCCGTCCAACAGTCCGCTCACCGTGCGGTCCGACTGGCGGGACGCGAAGGGTAAGCCCGCGACCACTGCCGAGCGCCTGGGAACCGAGGCGCTGGATCCGTTCGGCACAGGCATTGCCATCTGCAACTGTCTCTACGGGGTGCAGGCGACGTTCAGCGAGGACCTTGGCGCCGCCATGGCGCGCGCGGTGAACGACTGGATCGCGCGGGAATGGCTGGACCGCGACCCGAGGCTACGCGCATCGATCGTGGTGCCGCAGCAGAACGCGGAACTGGCGGTGGCGGAGATCGAACGCTGCGCCTCCGACCGGCGTTTCGTGCAGGTGATGCTGCTGGTTTCGGGCGAACTACCGCTGGGCCGGCGGCAGAACTGGCCGATCTACGCCGCCGCCGAGCGCCTCGGCCTGCCGCTCGGCATCCATGCCGGCAGCACCTATCGCCATCCGAACACGCCCGTTGGCTGGTCCAGCTACTACAGCGAGGAATACATCAATCAGGCCGGCGCGTTTCAGACCCAGCTCACCAGCCTGATCACCGAGGGCGTGTTCGCCAAATTCCCCCATCTTACCGTCGTGCTGATGGAATCGGGCGTGACCTGGCTGCCTGGCTATCTCTGGCGGCTGACGAAATTCTGGAAGGGGCTGCGCAGCGAGGTGCCCTGGGTCGCCGATCCGCCCGCCACCATCGTGCGCGAGCGGGTCCGCCTGACGCTGCAGCCGTTCGACGGGCCGCCCGAATTCGGCGACGATCACGCGCTTCATGGAGCACATGGGCTCGGACGAACTGCTGCTGTTCGCCACCGACTACCCGCACTGGCAGTTCGAGGGGACCGCCGCCATCCCGGATGGGCTTGACCCGGGCCTCGCGCGAAAGATCATGGTCGAAAACCCGCTGCAGACGTATGCTCGCCTGAGGGAGACAGTGACATGAACGTAGACGTCCTCAACCGCTCCGGCCTGCAGCCTGCCGCACAGTCCAGGCTCGCCATCGCCGACTGCGACGTGCATCCCCGCCCGCGGGGGGTCGGGATCGGTGGGGTGAGCAAGTCGCTCTATCCCTACCTGTCGCGGCGCTGGCAGGAGCATGTGGAGACGTTCGGGGTCCGCTACCGCCAGCCCTGGGAGAAGGGTTCCGCTTATCCGAAGGGCCAGCCGCAGGCATGCCGTCGCGATGCGTGGCCGAACGGCGACTCGCCCGGCAGCGACCTGGCCTTCATGGCCGAGCAGCACCTTGATCCGAACAACGTCGCGCTCGGCATACTCAATCCGCTGACCAGCGGGCAGGGTGCGCAGGATGGCGATCTGTCCGCCGCCCTGACGCACGCCACCAACGAGTGGCAGGTCGCCGAATGGACTTCTCGAGACTCGCGTCTGAAGGCGTCCGTCGTCGTGCCGTTCGAGGACGGCCCGACCTCGGCCAAAATGATCGACGCGCGCGCCGGCGACGCAAATTTCGCCCAGGTGCTGCTGCTGACCCGCACCGCCGAGCCGCTCGGCCAGCGCCGCTACTGGCCGATCTACCAGGCGGCCGTCGAAGCCAACCTGCCGATCGGCATCCATGCCTTCGGCTATGGCGGCAGCGCGATGACCTCCGGCGGCTGGCCGTCCTACTACATCGAGGAGATGGTCGGTCACGCGCAGTGCCAGCAGGCGGTGCTGACCAGCCTGATCTTCGAGGGCGTATTCGAGCGCTTTCCGGCGCTGAAGGTGGTGCTGGTCGAGGCCGGCTTCGCCTGGGCGCCCGCGCATGCCTGGCGCATGGACCGGCAATTCGCGAAGCTGCGCCGCGAGGTGCCGCATCTGAAGCGTCTGCCGTCGGAGTACATGCGGAGCAACGTGTGGTTCACCACCCAGCCGGTGGAGGAACCTGAACCGCGCGAGCACCTGGCGGATGCGATCGAATGGATGGGCTGGGATCGCGTGCTGTTCGCCACCGACTATCCGCACTGGGACTTCGACGACCCGGCGCACGCGCTGCCCATCAAGATGACCGAGACGCAACGACGGCAAATCTTCCGGGAGAACGCCAGGGTGGTCTACGGCGTGGGCTGACGGAGGCCCCCTCCCCCAGCCCCTCCCGCAAGGGGAGGGGGAGTTTTGCGGCAGGTGCAATTACTCCCCCTCCCCTTGCGGGAGGGGGTTGGGGGGAGGGGCCGCCGAGGCCAAATGTTGCTGATGGACATCATCAGCATCCCCGGCTCCCGCATCGTCGAAATCGCCCGTGTCGCGTTCGCGACCCCGGACGTCGATCTTCTCTGCCTTCGGCGAATCCGACCTGCCGAGCCCGGCTTCCGCACACGCCGCCGCCGTCGCCGCGCTCGACGCCGGCGACACCAGGTATCCCGACGTGCGCGGCCTGCCGGAACTGCGTTCCGCCCTAGCGAACTACCTGACGGAGCTGCATGCGCGCCCGGTCGCGGAGGATCGCATCCAGATCACCGCTTCCGGCATGACCGCCGTCTCGGTCGCGCTGGCGGCGACGGTTCGCGCCGGCGACCGCGTGGTGCTGCACAGCCCGTCCTGGCCAAACGTCGGCAACGCCGCGCGGCTGCGTGGCGCCCACGTGGAAGAACTCGATCTGACTCCGGTCCCCGAGGGCGGCTTCCACATGGATTTCGACCGGCTGGACGCGATGCTGCAGGGTGCGCGCGCCTTCATCCTGAACAGCCCGAACAACCCCACCGGATGGACCTCCACGTGTGATGAGCTGGCGACCATTCTGGAAATCGCCCGCCGTCGCCGTGTCTGGCTCATCTCCGACGAGGTCTATTCCCGCCTGGTCTACGACGGCACGGCCGCGGCGCCCTCGATCCTGGATGTGGCGGAGCCAGACGACAGGGTCCTGGTCTGCAACAGCTTCTCCAAGACCTGGATGATGACCGGCTGGCGCCTCGGCTGGCTGGTGGTGCCGGAGGGCACGCGCGATGCCATCACCGAACTGGTCGAGGTGACCCATTCCGGCGTTGCGCCGTTCATCCAGCACGCCGGGCTTGCGGCGGTGCACGACGCCGAAGCCGTGGAGCGGTTCCGCGCTTACTGCGCCACCGGCCGCGCCATGACGGGCGACGCGCTCTCCGGTCTGAACGGCGTGCGCTATTCCGCGCCGGATGGCGCGTTCTACGCGTTCGTCGGCGTGGAGGGGCTGACCGACAGCCTCGCTCTTGCGAAGAAGCTGGTGACCGATCACCATGTCGCCGTGGCACCAGGCATGGCGTTCGGTACAGCCGGCGAGGGCTATCTGCGGATCTGTTTCGCCCAGTCGGCGAAGCTGATCGAGCGCGCCATGGGCAGATTGCGCGACGGCCTCCGCGCGCAGGCCGCATAATGCGGAGCCGGCCGTGGCTCCCTGCGGTTGCCGGTCTGCTGGCGATAGTCGCGGGCGGCGCGCCGGCGTACGGGCAGCGGGAGGAATCGGAGCCGTCGCCCACGGAGGAACCGCCGGGCTTCTGGCAGCGTGACACGCTGACGGGCGATTGGGGCGGCCTGCGGACCGCTCTCGAGGAACACGGCGTCGCGTTCAGCGTGAAATACACCGGCGAGGTCTTTGCGAACGTCCAGGGCGGCATCAAGCGTGGCGCCTCGTATGACGGTCTGTTCCTGCCGGAGTTGGACATAGATCTGGAGAAGCTGGTCGGCTGGCATGGCGCCAGCTTCAGTGCCTCGATGGTTCAGGGCCACGGTCCCGCGCTGTCAACGGGCTGGGTCGGAAATTTTCTCAATGTATCGAACGACGTCGCGGTTCCGCCGGCCACGCGGCTGTACAACCTGTGGCTGCAGCAGAACCTGTTCGATGATGTCGTCTCCGTGCGCGCCGGACTGATGAACGTCGATGCCGAGTTCATAACCACCCTGACCGGTTCGCTGTTCATGAACGGATCGTTCGGCTGGCCGGGGTGGCTTGGGATCGACCTGCCGGGCGGCGGACCGGCCTATCCGCTGTCGGGACCCGGCGTGCGCGTGAAACTGCAATCGCCCCAGGGGTATTACCTCCAGAGCGCGGTATTCAGCGGCGATCCGACCGGGCACAGCGGGTCGAACAGCCCGAGCACCGGCATTCCCTCCGGCACGGTCGTCAGCTTCACGGGCGGCGCCTTTTTCATTGCCGAGGGCGGCTACGCCATTAACCAGGACAAGGAAGCGAAGGGCCCGCCGCTGGCGTTAAAGCTGGGCGGCTGGTACCACACCAGTACGCACTTCCAGGACCAGCGCTTCGATACCGCGGGAATTTCGCTGGCAAGTCCGCTTTCGAACGGCGCGCCGCTCAATCACCAGGGCGACTGGGGCGTCTACGCGATCGCGGATGGCACGATCTTCGGACGCACTGTCGGGATTTGCCCGCATCGGCGCCAGTACCCGAACGACCGCAACCTGATCTCGCTCTATGCCGATGCCGGCCTGACCTATAAGGGCCTGATCCCTGGGCGCGGCGACGATACCGCGGGCATCGCGCTCGCCTATGCACGGATCGGCGACAATGCACGCGGGCTCGACCAGGACGTGCAGGTGTTCAGCAGCAACCCGTTCTTCCCGGTGCGTGACCATGAGGCTGTGCTGGAGGTCAGTTACCAGTTCCAGGTCACGCCCTGGATGACGATGCAGCCGGACCTGCAGCGCATATTCCATCCGGGTGGGAATGTGCTGAACCCGGACGGCTCGCAGCGTCGCGACGCACTGGTGCTGGCAGTGCGTTCGACGCTGACGTTCTGAGCGGCAGGTAGGAAAGATTTCACCGCAGAGGCGCAGAGACGCTGAGAAGTGGGGAATGCGCTTCGCGCAAAGTGGTGTCCTTTTTCTCCGCGCCTCTGCGCCTCCGCGGTGAATCTGCCTTCTGCTTCACGCCCCGCCGTTCACGTCGATCGTCGCGCAGGTGATGAACGATGCGGCATCGCTGACCAGGAAATCCACCACCGCGGCGATCTCCTCCGGTTCTCCGGCGCGACCCAGCGCGCTGGCCTTCGCGCGTTCCTTCGCCACCTGCGGCGTCCGTGCGCCCATCGCGGTGTTGATCAGTCCCGGGGCAATCGCATTCACCCGAATGCCGTGCCGGCCGAGCCGCGCGCCGAGGCTTCTGGTCAGGTTGATGACCGCCGCTTTGGACGCGCCGTACTCCACGACGGTGCTGCCGCGTTGCCCGGCGGAGGACGCGGTATTGACGATTGCGCCGGGTTGACCGGCAGCGATCAGCCGCTTCACCACCCATTGCGTGGCAAAGAACGGCACCCGCACGTTCACCGACATGGTGCCGTCGAACTGGTCTGGCGGCACATCGAGAAAGTCATTCTCGGGATGATAGATGCCCGCGTTGTTGAACAGCACTTGGATCAGCCCATGATCGCGCTCGATCGCTGCGAGCGTCGCCTCCATGCGGGCGAGGTCGGACAGATCGCACTGATAGTGCGGCCAGTTGCCGGCGCCGTCCGCGCCGACATCGATGCCGACCGCAAGATGGCCGGACTGCGCGAGACGACGGCAGGTTGCCTGGCCGATCAGGCCGTTGCTGCCGGTGATGACCGCGACTTTTGCCATGATGTCCTCCCCGATGAACAGGCTGGTTGACCGCAATGCGAATGCCGACCACAATCGCTCGACTGCAACAGCAACACAATGAGCAAGCGGGCGGATTCCCATTGGCGTCGTGGCATGACCGGCGCGCGTCGAGGAAACCGATGCTGCGGTCGCCATTGGTTGGAATGGCCGCTACCGCATCGCGGAACCGGCGTTCGTCGAATTGGATCGGCAGAGCCAGGACTTGCCGCGAATTAGTCGAATCAGGTGTCGCAGGTTGGTACCTCCTGCTGTCAAAATCGGCGAGCTGTTAGCAACTGACGCAGTCAATTCGCGGCGAGTCCTTGGCCGGACAATTTCAAACATGTTTGGACAGGCTCAGAACAGCCGCTCCGATGCGATGCGCGCGCCTTCCCCAAGCGCGGCGAGCTTGGCCCACACGATGTCCTCGGCGACGCGGCGCTGGCCCGCCGAGGTGTCGAAGCCGCAATCGGTGCCGGCCAGCACGCGCGTGGGATCGCCGACCGCCTCGGCAACGCGCTCGATGCGTTCGGCGATGGTCTTCGGATGCTCGATGAAGTTGGTGACGGAGTTGATCACGCCGGCGACGATTGTCTGATCGGCATCGAGCGGAAAATCCTTCAGCACCGCGTACTCGTGCGCGTGGCGCGGGTTGGCGAACGGCAGCACGAAGCCGCCGACGTTCAGTTTGCGCAGGATGGGCATGATCTCGTGCAGCTCGACGTCGCAGTCGTGCGGGCCTTCGTAGTTGCCCCAGCACGCGTGCAGTCGGACGCGGTCGCGCGGAATGTTCACCAGCGCCGCGTTGATCGTGGCAACCACGCGATCGACAAATCCGAGAAAATCGCCGAGCGGCTGGTGCTGGTAGGAGATGTGGCGTTCCATCGCGAGGTCCGGACAGTCGAGCTGCAACAAAAATCCGTGGTTCACGATCGTTTCGTATTCCACCCGCAGCGCCTCGCCGAGCGCTTCGAGGTAGGCGGTCTCGTTCGGATAATAGTCGTTGCGCAGCGCAGCGGCGACGATGCCGGGCGAGGGCGCGGTGAGGAACGGTTCGACGAATGGATTGTTCTGGGCGTCGAGTGCGGCGCGGAAGTCGGTGCATTCTTGTTCGATGGCGGCGCGGTCGAGATAGCGGACCTCGCCGATCGCGGTAGGAATCTCCGCGCGGCTGGATACCTGCTGCGTGTGCTGCTGCTCGCGTGCCATGGCTTCCCGGTAGTCGGGATAGCGTTCGACATCGGCACGCGGCATCCGGGTCCAGGCGCCGCCGAACCCGCTCATGCGATTGCGCACATAGAGGAAGAAGGCTTCCCGCTGCTGTTCGCCGTTGTTGCCGACATCGATGCCGGCTTCTTGCTGCTTGTGCACGACGTGCGCCAGCGCGGTGTGCCCGGCTTCGGCAAGCTCGGCATCGACGGGTTCGCCGCGGTTCTTCCGCATGTAGAGACTGACGAGCCCCGATGGGCGCGGTAGGCTGCCGGTATGCGTGGTGAGAATGCGTGTGTCGCTTCGTCGCATAGCGTTTCCCCCTTGGCCAGACCCCACTTGGAATTTGGCCGAGAGTCACCTGCTCGACACGCGCGCGCAATAGCCTGCGGCGAAATTGGCCTTACCGATACGCCAGCACGTCCGGCGCGAGACCCATCGCGGCGACCGTCGCCGGATTGAGCTGCCCGTTCGGCTGCAGGCCGCGGCCCTGCTGGAAACGCTCGATCGCGGCCTGCGTGCCCCCGCCCCAGACGCCGTCGACCGCGCCGTTGTAGAAGCCGAGCGAGCGCAGCCGGGCCTGGATGGCCTGCACCGAGGCCGTTCGGAGCTGATCCCCGGGCGGCGGCACGGGAGCGGCGGCGGGGACGCTCAGCAGCGTGCCCTGATCGAGGCCCAGCGTCGCCGCCGTCGCTTGGTTGAGCTGCCCGGTCACCTGCAACTGGTGCGCCTGCTGGTAGCGTTCCAGCGCTGCCTGGCTGTCCGCACCCCAGATGCCGTCGATCTGGCCACTATAGACGCCGGCCTGGCGCAGCCGGTTCTGCACGTCCTGCACCGCCTGCGGGGGCACCGGCTGGACGTAGGCCAGCGGCGGCGGCACGGGCTGTGCCGCGGCGGGCAGGGCGGACAATGTGCCGGCGAGCAGGGTGCCGGCCAGGATAACGGGATACCGCATGGGCGTTGTCCTTTTCCCGGTTGGGGAACCGGAAACGTGGAACAAGCCGAACGGTTCTCAGGATGCCTGGGGCGAGGCCGTCAACAATCGCTCGATCGGGTCCCAGACGAAGGCGATCTGCGGCACCTTCTGGCCGGCGAACTGGATCATCGCCTCGGCCACCGGCTTGCCGCCCAGGCGCTGGTAGAACCAGCGGCTCGGGTTCTCGCGCAACACCCAGACGAAGCAGGACTTGCAGCCGGTCTCGGCCAGGTGCGCGCCGGCGGCCCGCATCAGCTTGCGGCCCACCCCGCGGTCGCGCCAGTCGTCCAGCACGTAGAGCGTCTCCACCTCGCCTTCCGCCAGGCGGCGCCCGCCGATATCGCCGCCGGTTCGGGCGCGGGCGGCGGTTGCGAAGCCGACGATGCGCGAGCCGCTGCCGGGCGGCACATCGGCTCCCGAGGCGGCGGCCACGAACACCGCGGTGGCGGAGCGGATCGCCGCGTCGTAGTGCGCCGCCTGACGGGGGACGGACATCCGCGCGAGGAAGCGATCGGGCAGGATGCCGGCATAGGCGCTGCGCCAGGTCGCCACGTGCACCGCCCCGATCGAGACGGCATCCGAGGTGCGGGCGCGGCGGATCGAGATCATGGTTGCGTCCGGGCGCCAGCCCGGCCTTCACGCGTCATGGCCGGGCTCGACCAGGCCATTATGTGCGCCGCTCGAACACGGCCGCGAAGAACCCGTCGGTGCCGTGGCGGGCGGGCGTGAGGGACAGGAAATCGCCCGGGTTCGGCGGCGCACCTCCCGGCCAGGCGCGCGCAAGCGGAACCAGGGCGAAGCCGGGGTGGCGGGTGAGGAATGCGGTCACCTGGTCCTCGTTCTCCTCGGAGAGCAGGGAACAGGTAGCGTAAACCAAACGACCGCCGCTGCGAACCAGGGCGGCGGCCTGATCCAGGATCGCTGCCTGCTTGGGCAGCAGCTCGGCCAGATCGGCCTCCGTGAGGCGCAGCCGCGCATCGGGGTTGCGCCGCCACGTGCCGGTGCCGGTGCAGGGCGCGTCCACCAGCACGCGGTCGAATGTTTCCCCGCGGCGCTTGGCCCATTTGTCGCCGGGCTCTAGCAGGTGGCGCTCGACATTGTGCACACCGGCACGGCGCAGGCGACGGACCGCGGCGTCCAGCCGTGCGGCGGAAACGTCGCAGGCGACGAGCTGGCCGCGATTCTGCATCATCATGGCCATCGCCAGCGTTTTTCCCCCGGCGCCGGCGCACAGGTCGGCGGCGCGCATCCCCGGCCGGACGCCGGTCAGCGCGGCGACCAGCTGGCTGCCCTCGTCCTGGATCTCCACCAGGCCAGCGCGGAAGGCCGGGCCGGTGGTGACCTGGCGGCGGCCCGCGATGCGCAGGCCCCAGGGCGAGAGCGGCGTCGGCGTGGTTTCCAGCCCCTCGACAGCCAGCGCGGCACTGGCCTCCTCACGCGTGGCCTTCAGCAGGTTGACACGCAGATCGAGCGGGGCGGGCTGCAAAAGCGCGGCCAGCTCCGCTGTATCGAAGCGCTCGGACAGCAGTGGCAGCACCCAGTCCGGCATTTCCATCCGCACCGCGTCGGGCATGGAGGCGTGATCCGGCGAGCGCCCCGCAAGCCGCTGCAGTGCCGCCTGTTCCGATGGCGCCAGCGTCGCCGGGCCGAAGCGGCCGCCGGAGAACATCGACGCCAGATCCGCCAGCGTGGCGCCTTCCAGCAGCAGCGAGGTGGCGACCAACAGGCGCGGCGTCGGCCGGCCGGCCAGCCACCAGGTCAGGCGCCGGTAGGTCCTCAGGACACGCCACACCCGGTCCGACACTGCACGGCGGTCACTCGACCCGATGAACCGGCGCGCGCGGAAGTAATCGTTGGCGATGGCATCGGCCGGCCACGCCGAGGTTCTCGCCCCATCATGGCCGGGTTTGTTCCCACGAGCATCAGGAAAGCGGCGCGCATCTGAAGCATCCTCCCCCTCCCCTTGCGGGAGGGGGTTGGGGGAAGGGGTTCGTGCGGGTTCCGTCGCAGATTTTACGCGCGCCGCAGCCCCCTCCCCCCAACCCCCTCCCGCAAGGAGAGGGGGAGTATCCTGTCCCCGGCGCAGCTTATCCTGATGGTTATGGGGCTTGTTTCGGTCAACTGTCGCGGTACCGGTACTGGTACGCCTTGCCGTGACAGGGAAGGCAGGGGCAGGGCGCTGTCCCGCATCCGGTCCGCTATCGGCGCCCGACGCGAGGATCACAGCCAGCAGTTCGATCGCGGAGGCGATTTGCCCGGCGGGAGTCAGGTGTCAGTCCTGGCGGTAGTTGGGCGCCTCACGGCTGATCGCCACGTCGTGCACATGGCTCTCGCGCAGGCCGGCGCCGGTGACGCGGCGGAAGCGGGTGTTGTGCTGCAGCTCGGCAATGTCGCGGCTGCCCGTGTAGCCCATGCCGGCGCGCAGTCCCCCGACGAGCTGGTGGATCGCCTGGGCGACCGGCCCCTTGTAGGGCACCATCCCTTCAACGCCTTCCGGGACGAGCTTCAACTGGTCCTTGATGTCCTGCTGGAAATAGCGGTCGGCCGAACCGCGCGCCATTGCACCGATGCTGCCCATGCCGCGATACGACTTGTAGGACCGCCCCTGATACAGGAACACCTCGCCCGGCGCTTCGTCGGTGCCGGCCAGCAGCGAGCCGATCATCACCGCATCCGCCCCGGCGCCGATCGCCTTCACGATGTCGCCCGAGGTGCGCATGCCGCCATCGGCGATGGCGGGCACACCGGCCTCGCGGCAGGCGGCGGCGCATTCCAGCACCGCGGTGAACTGCGGCACGCCGACGCCGGCGACGACGCGGGTGGTGCAGATGCTGCCGGGGCCGATGCCGATCTTCACCCCGTCGGCGCCGGCCTCGATCAGCGCCAGCGCGCCCTCGGGCGTGGCGACGTTGCCGGCGATCACCTGCACCGCGTTGGAGTAGCGTTTGATCGCGGTCACCGCATCCAGCACGCCGCGCGAGTGGCCGTGCGCGGTATCGACCACGATCACGTCCACCTCGGCCTCGATCAGGGCGCGCGAGCGAAGGTGGCCTTCCGGTCCCACCCCGGTCGCAGCGGCGACGCGCAGCCGGCCGAGCTCGTCCTTGTTGGCGAGCGGGTGGGTCTCGGCCTTTTCCATGTCCTTCACGGTGATCAGCCCGACGCAGCGATAGGCACCGTCCACCACCAGCAGCTTCTCGATGCGATGCTCGTGCAGCAGGTGACGGGCCTGCTCGGGCGAGGCGCCGTCGGTGACGGTGACCAGGCCCTTCCGCGTCATCAGCTCGTAGACCTTCTGCCCCGGGTCGGTGGCGAAGCGGACGTCGCGGTGGGTGATGATGCCGACCAGGCGGTTGGTGTCGCGCTCGACGACCGGGATGCCGCTGATGCGGTGGGTGTTCATCAGCGCGGTGACATCGGCCAGCGTCTGGTCCGGGTGGATGGTGAGCGGGTTCACCACCATGCCGGATTCGAACTTCTTGACGCGGTGGACCTGTGCCGCCTGCTCGGCGGGTTCGAGGTTCTTGTGGATGACGCCGATGCCGCCGAGCTGGGCCATGGCGATGGCCATCGCACCTTCGGTGACGGTGTCCATAGCCGCCGAGATGATCGGGACGTTCAGCGGGATGGCGCGGGTGAGGCGGGTGCGGGTGTCGGTGGCCGATGGCAGGACCTGCGAGTAGGCCGGGACGACGAGCACGTCGTCGAACGCGAGGGCTTCCTCGACGCGGGCAAAGCCCTCGGGCACTCGACCCGAGGGTCCGGACTGTGATTTGGGGATGTCGAACGCCATCGGCGGGAGGGCCTTTCCGCTACCTTGGCGGCGCCTTGTAGGCGGGAGGGTGGGGGGAGCGCAAGGGTGGGGCGGCGCCCGGGCGGTCACCGAGACCGTGTCGCCGACTGCACGAGATAGGGAGTTTCAGAGGAAGGACCTACTCGGCGGGCTCGCTAAGAGTTTGTCCGGAATCATTCCGTTACCCTGGCTAGCCTACGCACCATGAGGCGGATTGATGCGAGCAACAGATACGCTCGCGCCTTGCGGTTGAGACATTCCCAGTCCTTGGCGAGTCGGCGGCAGCGATTGCGCCATGCAAGCGTTCGTTCAACGACCCAGCGCTTGGGAAGAACGACGAACCCTTTGGCCTGGTCCGACCGTTTGACAATCTCCACGTCCACCTGGGCCATGATTTTCTTCACGGCCGTCTGGAACACCGGCCCCCGATAGCCGGCATCGGCGTAGAGCTTGAGCAGGAATGGATACAAGCCGAACAAGGTCGCCATCACCATCGCACCGCCGTCACGGTCCTGAATATCTGCGGCATGCACGATGGCCTGCAACATCAGGCCGGTCGTATCGACCAGGATGTGTCGCTTCTTGCCCTTGATCTTTTTCCCCGCATCATAGCCGTGCGGATCAATGCAGGCCCCGCTTTTTCAGCGCTTTTCACGCTCTGGCTATCGATCACCGCCGCCGTCGGACTGGCCTCTCGCTCGGCCTGCTCCCGGCATTTCACGCATAGTGCATGATGGATCCGTTCCAGTGTCCCATCATGCTCCCAGCGATCGAGATAGTCATGGATCGTGCTGCGCGGCGGCAGGTCCTTCGGGATGTCACGCCACTGGCAGCCCGAACCGGTGATATACATCACCCCATTGAGCTCGACTTTCCGCATTTCAGGCTGCGAGGCATAGAGTTCTGGAAGACTCGGTTTAGCAAGCTGGTGGGAATTTCGATGATCTCCCCGATTGGCCGGGACGTGGAGAAATTCGGCGGGCACCAAAGCACGCGGCGCACGGCGGCGATGGCGTCACTGAATGTCGGTTCCTGCTTGCGGTACCAGGCGGCGGCATTAGGACGCAGTGCTGTCGTTGTGTCGCGCGCCAGGCCATCGGCCCACACGGTGATCAGTGAGAACAGCCCCAGTAGTGCCGGGGTGGTGCGAAGGATGGCGAGATCGGACCACTGACGCTGGGTCTCGACCCCGAGATGGGTGTGTACCTCCTGGAAGGTGGTTTCCACCCGCCAGCGCGAGACGAACCAGCCGAGGATCATTGCGGGCGTCGCATCCAGGTCTGTGCTGAGGAATGCTGCCGGCGCGTGCTCGCCGGTTGGATCGCGCACCAGCACCCAGCGGATCGGCACCGGCGGGGCGCCGGCATGGTACCAGACCGCGGTGCCGGTGGCGGTGAGCAGTTTACGCTGCTGGGCGTTGTACCATTGCGAGACGACCACGGTCGTCCAAACGGTCTTCCTGCTGGCCAGCACGGCACGCAGTGTCGGCAGGCGACGCCCCTTCAGCGGGGGACGTCCGCGCTGACCCTTCCGGCGCCGCGGCGCCGGCTTGAACAAGGCGGCATCCAGCCTGAGCCGGGTGATCACACAGACGTGGCAGCGCACCGAGGCCAACAGTTCGAGCGCTGCGAAGCCGCTGTCGGCGACAAAGATGAGCAGACGGTTGGGCAGCCAGCGTTTGGTTTGCAGGATCGCCTGCCGCGCCCAGTCGGTCAGCGTCTTGTGCCGCTTGCGGTGCTTCTCGCTCCACCGCGCCGATGGGGCGAGAACGGTCAGGAACGGCAGCGCCCAGTGCCGGCCGGACCAACTTATCGGCACCACCACCATCAGTGAAAGCCAGCGCAGCCCACTGGTTTTGACGAAGTGCCCCTTTGAGGACCGCACCGGGTCACGATAAATACCGCGCGCCTTGATGCGCGCGCCCCAACGCCGCTCGATCGTGTCGTCGATGCCGACGACGACCGGACCGCTGGGCAGCAGGCGATCCAGCAGGTGCAGCAGCAGCCGTCGCGCCACGGCACGTGCGTCCCAGCGGGCTCGGCCCAGCACCTCATGGTAGCGGCGGAACTGCGGCTCCTCGCCCAGCCCCATGACCCGCAGCGCCTGGGTGACGGTGCGCTTGCCGGGAGCCAGCACTGCGCCGGCCACCAGGACCAGAACACGGTTCCACACCGGCGCGGTGAAGCAGCAACGGAACACCGACAGCCAGGCGGCCAGCGCCGGTGGGATCAGATGCGGATCGGACGCCGCAGCGGCGCGCAGACGATTCGGTGCCATCCCAGTCGTAGAATTCGAGTCGTGCCGACGCCGCAAGCGTCTGTCGGCGACGTCCGCCGGCCCAGTGTTCTATCGTCAACGCCATGGCCGACGATCCGATCATCCAGCGCATCGAGAGCTTCCGCTGCCGTCGCGGGCAACTGTTCGCCGAACGCCGCAACCGTGGCTACACGCTTTATCGTGCCAGTTCCGGCGCGCTCGTCGCGCGCCTCAGGCCGACCGGCCAGGACGATCGGGTCGAAGTGCTCTATTGGTCGCTGTGGAAGGAACGATGGACCAGGGCTGGCCCATTCGGGCGCACCGTACTGCCGCTCGACCAAGCCCTCAAGTTCATCGCCTCAGAGGACATCTTCTGGGCTATCCAATAGCGGTGCCCCATCACCGAAAATGCGGAAAGTCGAGCTGAGCACCTCGCGAATATCGACCGTGCGCTTGTTGCCACCCGGTTTGGCGGGCGGTATCAGCGGCGCGACCTCGGCCCATTCTTCATCGGTCAGGTCATGGCTGTAGCGCAGGCCGCTGCGGTCATGGCGACGGCGGGTCTCTTCGGTCCACATCCGGCACCTCGCGATTCGGTGCCATGTATAAAGTCACAGTCGATTCGAGCCGGGCAAGCCCCTCCGCTAACCAACTCTAAAGACTCAATTTGTTCTCGGACGGACACTAAAAAATGAAGGCCATCATTTCAGCCGCAAGATCATGCGGCTTTTTGAGAGCACATTCGACAGCACCCACCCGATGAGGCGGGCAGTTGTATTCTGACGGCGCAGGTGAGGGTTACCTGCCGAGCGGTGACGCGGGCAAGTTCCTGCCGCTGTACGTGGAGCAGGGCATTCTGCCGAAGGACCCGTCCATCTCGATCGACGTGGAGGGGGTGGGCGAGATGGTGCGCATCGCCACCGAGCGCGGGCGGGCGACGAAGCCCAAGCTGAAGCTCGGCATCTGCGGCGAGCACAACGGCGATCCGACCTCGATCGCGTTCTGCGAGAAGGTCGGGCTGAACTATGTCTCGTGCAGCCCGTTCCGCGTGCCGGTGGCGCGGCGCAGGCGGCGCTGGGGGTGGAGGGCGACCGGACGGCGTGACGGCTGATTCGTCTGGTGCATCAGGATATTCCAAAGATATCCTGATGCAACCGAGGGGATCAGCAATGACGCTTATCAGGGTCGGCCGCTGGGGTAAGAACCTCGCGGTCCGCGTCCCGGCCGACATAGCAAATGCGGCGGGGCTTCGCGAGGGAGAGCGTGTCGAGATTGGCACCCACGAGGGTGCAATCATCATTCGTCGCTCGGCCCCGCACTTCACGCTGGACGAATTGTTCCGCGGCCACAGCCCTGCCGAGTGGCGGGCAGAATACGCGGGCGCCTGCGACTGGGGTCCGGACCTCGGCCGCGAGGCCGTCGAAGAGTGACCGACGCCGGCTATGTCCCCGACAGCGGCGACCTGATCTGGACCGTTTTCGATACGACCAAGGGTCGCGAACAAAGCGGCCTGCGCCCGGCGCTGGTGGTGTCTCCGGCGGCTTTCACCGAGAATACCGGGCTGGCCGTCGTCTGCCCGATCACGTCGCGCGTTCGGCCGTTCCCGACCAGCGTGGTGCTGCCGGCGGGTCTGCCGATCGCCGGCGAGATACTGACGAGCCACATCCGCAGCATCGACACGCAGGCCCGCCCCGTGCGCTATGCCGGTGCCGCCGTGACCGCCGATATCGCGCAGCTCGTACGCGCCAAGCTGAACACATTCATCACGATCTGACGGCGGCCCGGGGCGCCCCGCCGTTGACCACGCCGCCCCGCCACCGCATCCTGCCATCGCCTCCCGGAGACGCCGCACGATGGCCCTGAGCCGCACCACCCGGGTCAATCTGCTGATTGGCAACGGCCACTTCCTGTCACACTTCTATGTGCTGTGCCTGCCGCCGATGTTCCTCGCCTGGCAGTCCGCCTTCAATGTCAGCTTCGCCGAGCTCGGCATGACCATCGCGCTGATGTCCGGCACCACCGCCGTCCTGCAGACGCCGGTCGGCTTCCTGGTGGACCGCCACGGCGCACGGCCGTACCTGGTCGGCGGCACGCTGCTGATGTCGCTGACGATCGCCGCCATGGGATTGGCCGCCAATTTCTGGCAGATCCTCGCGCTGGCGACGCTGTCCGGCGTCGGCAACTCGGTGATCCACCCGTCCGACTACGCGATCCTGTCGGGCTCGGTCGACACGGACCGGATGGGGCGCTCCTTCGCGCTCCATACCTTCAGCGGTAATCTGGGCTTTTCCGCCGCGCCGCCGGTCATGGCGCTGCTCATGGTGGCGCTCGGCTGGCGCAGCAGCCTGATCCTGGTCGGCCTGCTCGGCGTTCCGGTGGTGGTTTCCATCCTGTTGCAGAGCGGCATCCTGAAGGATCAGGTGCGTCACGAACCAAGACACGCCGGGCCTAGGCTCTCCGGCCGCGAGTTGCTGCTGAGCCGCACCATGCTGCTGTTCTTCGCCTTCTTCCTGCTGGGCTCGATGGCCGGCGCCGGCGTGCAGTCCTGGCTGATCACCGTGCTCCACACGGTGAAGGGGATGACATTGGAGGCCGCATCGACGTCGCTCACCGCCTACATGGCCGGCTCCACAGTCGGCGTGCTGGTCGGCGGCTGGTTCGCCGACACATACAAGCGCCACGTGTTGGCGTTCGCCGTCGTGCTGACGATCGTCTCGGCCGGGCTGACCCTGGCGGTGGGCTGGCTCGCCCTGCCGGGGCTGGCGGTGATCGCGCTGATGTTCGGCTCCGGCCTCGCGTTGGGCTCCAGCCGGACGCCGCGCGACGTCATGCTGAAGGACGCGGCACCCCCCGGCCAGATCGGCAAGGTGTTCGGCTTCGTCAGTGCCGGCCTGCCGCTCGGCTCGGCGCTGACGCCGGTGCCGTTCGGCTTCCTGATCGACCGCGGCCATCCCGAGTTCATTCTTGTCCTCGTCGCCGCGCTGTCGCTCGCCAGCCTGCTCTGCGTCGGCACCGCGCGCTCGGTCGCGGGCGCGCGGCCGGCAACGGTACCCGCGGAGTAGCTTGCTCACCACGCCGAGGGTGCGCAGAGGGGCTGGTTGCAGGCACGAATTCGGTCAGGCCGCGGCGCGGGTGCGGGCCGTCAGCCACGCGTGCGGCGGCCGCAATGCAGCGCATGCGTCCATAAGCCATTTCAGGCCATCGCCGTAGCGGAACCCGTTGGACATCGGTTCGAGGCCTGGCCGTTAGCATGCGGGCGGCCATGCGCTAGTCTCGCCGGGGACGCGGTAAAGGGAAGCCATCCGATGATCACACGACGTGGCGCCGCGGCGGGACTGGGCGCACTCCTGCTCGGCCGGACCGCGCTGGCGCAGGAGATGCCGAAGCCGGGCAAACGCGACTGGGCCAAGGAAATTCCGGTCATGCGCGTGGGCCTGCTCGGCGGCGAGAACGATGCCGACCGGCTGGCCCGCGTGGACGGCTACAAGAAGCTGATGGAGACCACGTTCGAGGTGCCGCTGAAGCTGCTGGTCGCCGCCGACTATGCCGGCGTGATCCAGGCCTTCGCCGCCAAACAGCTCGAGACCGCGTACATGAGCCCGGCCGCCTATGCCTCCGCCTGGCTGGAGAGCAACGGCGATGTCGTGCCGCTGGTGGTGACGCAGGAGCAGGACGGCAGCACCTCCTACGTGTCCGTGCTGTACACCCGTGCCGACAGCGGCATCAAATCGCTGGACGACATGAAGGGACATTCGCTCGCCTGGGCGGACCCGAACAGCGCGTCGGGCTATCTCATCCCGCGTGCCGAATTTCGCGCCCATGGGATCGATCCGGAGGCAGGCCGGTATTTCAGCCGCACCGGATTTGCCGGCGGACACGAGCAGACCGTCGTGGCGGTGCTCAACAGGCAGTACGACGCCGGCGTGACCTGGACCTCGGGCATCGGCGACGAGGAGGAGGGCTTCACGCGCGGCACGCTGCGCATGATGGTCGACAAGAAGATGCTCGACATGAAGGACCTGCGCATCATCTGGAAGTCGCGCCCGATCCTGAACGGCCCGTTGACCGTGCGGAAGAGCACGCCGGAGAGCTACCAGGCCGACATGCTGGCGTTCCACCTCGCGCTGCCGAAGGCGTATCCGGACATCTACCACACGTTCGACATGGGCAACGGCAAGGGCTGGGTGCCGGTGAAGCACGCGGATTTCCAGGTGTTCATCGACATGCTGCAGCAGGAGGCGGCCGAGCGCAGGCGTCGCTGACCGCCATGTCGGGCGTCGATCGCACTGGAGGCTGCGTTTCAGGCGCGTCGGCGTGGTCGGCTTGTTGCCGTGTCTTGGCGGCGGCGCGATGCTATGTGCGGCGCTGGTTCTCTCGGCGTGGGTATCTGAGGTTTCTCCCGCGTCGCTGGTCGCCGGCGCGCCGCGGATCGGCGAGTACCTTGTCAAGCTGGTGCCCGATCTGCGTGCTGCCCGTGCTGTTCGCCGGCACCGGTGTCCAGGGTTCGCTGGCCTACTGGATGTACCGGCTGGATCTCTGGCTGTGGCTGCTGTTCGAGACCAGCCAGATGGCGGCGCTGGCGACATTGGGCGGAGCCGCGGCAGCGATGCTGCTGTGCTTCCCGGCGGCCGCCAACCTCGCACCGAACCGCGACGGTGCATTTCATCTTCCGCCGCGTGCTCGAGCTGTTTCGCAGTGTGCCGGACATCGTCTACGCGCTGATCCTGGTCTGGACTTTCGGTGTCGGCCCACTGGCGGGGATTCTGGCGATCGCGCTGCACACGGTGGGGGCGCTGGGAAAGCTGTTCGCCGAGGTGGTGGAGAATGCCGACATGCGCCCGTGGGAGGCGGTGCGTGCCGCCGGCGGTATTTGGGCGCATGCGGTTCGCTTTGCCATCCTGCCGCAGGTGCTGCCGAATTTTCTGTCCTACGTGCTGCTGCGCTTCGAGATCAATGTGCGGGGCGCCACGGTGATCGGCTTTGTCGGCGCCGGCGGCATCGGCCAGGAGCTCTATTCGGTTATCAGCTTCAACTACTACCAGGAGATCGGCGCCGTCATCGTGCTGATCATCCTGGCGGTGAGCCTGATCGATCTGACCTCGGAGAGGTTGCGGACGATTGCCATCGGCCGGGCGGCCTAGCGAATGGTCAAGGCAGCAGAACGAGTACACCTCGCTCGCTTGCGGGAGAGGTCGGCGCGAAGCGCCGGGAGAGGGTGCCAGACCGGCAACGTGCTGCTGGCGACACCCTCTCCCGCGTCGCTAGTGCGACACGACCTCTCCCGCAAGCGGGCGAGGTGTACACTCGCTGCATGATCGCACCGGCAGATATTGCACGTGTCCGCGCGCGTTTCCCGCGCGCCTTCGGCCCGTCGTCGCTGACGCGCGTGCTGCGATGGTTTGGCACTATGCTGTTCGTCGCCTGGCTCGTCACGCTGTTCGTCTGGTTCGACATCACGCCGGCGCGGCTGTCGCGCGGAATCTCCGGTCTGTTCGTGATCCTGCGCCAGATGATCCCGCCGAGCCCCGGACTGCAGTGGCCGGACATCCTGCAGGGCCTCGCCGAGAGCGTGGCGATGGCATTCCTCGGCACCTTCGTCGCCGCGGTGATCGCCGTGCCGCTCGGCTTCCTCGGCGCGCGCAACGTGCTGGTGAACGCGCTGGCGCATTTCTCGATCCGCCGTGTGTTCGACGGCTTTCGCGGCGTGGACCAGCTCATCTGGGCGCTGGCCTTCGTGCGCGCCGTGGGGCTGGGCCCACTCGCCGGCGTATTGGCGATCACCGCGGCGGAAATCTGCGTGCTGGCCAAGCTGTTCGCCGAGGCGATCGAGAATGCCGATCCGCGCCAGAAGGAGGCGGTGGAGGCGGCCGGTGGGTCGCGCTTGCTGGCGATCCGCTACGGCCTGATCCCGCAGGTGCTGCCGGTGCTGCTGGCGCAGACGCTCTACAGCTTCGAGAGCAACACCCGCAGCGCGGCGATCCTGGGTGTGGTCGGTGCGGGCGGTATCGGGCTGCAGATTGCCGAACGGATCAAGGTGCGCTACTGGGACGAGGTATCGTTCATCATCATTTTGATTCTTGTTACCGTGGCGGTGATCGATCAGCTTTCGGCGCGCGTCAGGCGACGGCTGATAGGTTCGTAAGCGCGCACCATCATCGTGATGCCTGAGGTCATTCGCTCCCAAATGCCCTGCGCGGCAGGCTGATCATGAACTCGGTGTAGGCGCCGACCTCGCTGTCCACCGTGATCGTACCGCCGTGCTGCTGCGTCACGACGTCGTAGCTGATCGACAGGCCGAGGCCGGTGCCCTCGCCCGTCGGCTTGGTGGTAAAGAACGGCTGAAACAGCTTGTCCTTGATCTCGGCGGGAATGCCGGTGCCGTTGTCCCGCACCCGAATTTCCACCGTCCCGCCGCGCTCGCGGGTCGTGACTTTCAGCGTGGGCTCGAAGTCAGGTTCCGTACCGTTCCGTGCACGCTTGCTGGCGGCATAGAAGCCATTGCTGAACAGGTTCAGGAACACCCTGGTCATGTCCTGCGGGGCGAGTTCGATGGGCGCGACATCCTCGCCATAGTCGCGAACCAGCGTGATGTTGAAGCTCTGGTCCTGGGCGCGGGCACCGTGATAGGCGAGGTTCAGCGCCTCATCGACCAGCGTGTTGAGATCGACCGCCCGACGCTCGCCCGACGCGCCGCGCGAGTGTTCCAACATGCTCTTCACGATGCCGTCGGCGCGGCGGCCGTGCTCGGTGATCTTATGCAGATTGCTGGTCAGCATGCCGACGGACTCTTCGACATCGGCACGCTGACCCTCATCGAGCGATCCGAGCGCCTTCGCGATGGTTTCCTGTAGTTCGGCCAACAATTCCACAGACAGGATAGCGAAGTTGTTGACGAAATTTAGCGGGTTCTTGATTTCGTGCGCTATGCCGGCCGTGAGCTGGCCCAAGGACGCCATCTTCTCGGCCTGAATCAGGCTGGCCTGCGCGGCTTTCAGATCGCGATAGGCGGCTTCGATTGTGCGGCTCGCTTCCTCCGCCGCATCGCGGGCGGCGCGGATCTCGGCCTCGTTGCGCTTGCGGTCGGTGATGTCGGCGTAGATCAGCACGAAGCCGCCGCCGGGCACGGGATTCTGGCGGACTTCGATGATCTGCCCGTTGGGTCGGGTACGCTCGGATACCGTCGACTGTCCACGGGACGCCTGCAGACGTCGAATTTGGTCCTCCGCATCGGCATCGGGGCCGAACTCGCCGCGTTCGGTGAGATAGCGGATATAGTCCTCGAAGCCGCGGCGCTCGACCAGCGCCTCGTATGGCACATCGAGGATCTCCTGGAACTTGCGATTCCAGGCCACAAGGCGAGGCGTTTCGTCGAACATAGCGACACCGTCGCCCATGTTCTCGAAAGTTATCCGAAGTTCTTCCTGGCGCTGGCGGATTTCGTCCAAGAGGCGAGCGTTCTCCATCGCGATCACTGCCTGGGCGGCGAAGTTCTGCACAAGTGCGATCTGCTTGTCGGAAAATGGGCGCACTTCCCGCCGGTAGATGACGAAGTGGCCGAGATACACATTGTCCTTGCGCAGCGGGACTGCGAGCAGGGTGCGGCCGCCGCCCAACTCGACAAGAGCGCGGCGGATGGGATCGCCAGATCGGTAGACCTGGTCGTCTGCAACATCTGCAACATGCACCATGGGATCGCCACTCAGCAGACGATCGTGCGCGTTGCCCGGGCCGACCGGATGCGGCGTTCGCGTCAAGAACTCGGCAAACGCCGGCGGCACGCCACGCAGCGCGACCACATGACCGTACTCCCCATCATAGGTCCAAAGGACGCCGAAAGCGGCGTCGCACAGACCCAGAGCCTTGTCGAGCATCGCATCGAACACCGGTGCGAGTTCACCCGGCGAGTTATTGATCACCTGCAGCACCTCGGCGGTCGCGGTCTGCTGCTCCAGCGCCTCGCGCTGCTCATTGATCAGCCGTGCGTTCTCCATCGCGATCACCGCCTGGGCGGCAAAATTCTGCAGCAAGGCGATTTGCTTGTCCGAGAAGGTACCAATCTCCTGGCGATAGATAGCAACCATTCCCACTGCAACACCGTCCTTGAGAAGAGGCACGGCGACGACGGCGCGAATTCCGCCGAGTTCCACAAGGGCACGCGCGTAGGGGTGCCCGGCACGATATGTTTCGCCAGCCGTCACATCCGGAATCTGCACCGGGCCTCTGGTTTCGATGATGCGCGCCGGCATAGTTCCGGGCTGAATCTTGTCCATCGGGTATTTGTCATTGTATTGCTCGAACGCCGTGGTGACGCCTCGCAAAGCAGAGGTCACCGAATGGTCACCGTCAAACGTAAAGATGCCACCGATCGTTCCTCCGCACAGCCGCATCGCCTTTTCCAGCATCGCATCGAACACCGGCGCCAGATTGCCGGGCGAGGCGTTGATGACCTGCAACACCTCGGCGGTGGCGGTCTGTTGCTCGAGCGCCTCGCGCTGCTCGTTGATCAACCGCGCATTCTCCATCGCGATCACCGCCTGGGCGGCGAAGTTCTCCAGCAGCGCGATCTGCTTGTCCGTGAACGGCCGGACCTCCTGGCGGAAAATATTGATTGCGCCCAGCAAGGTCCGGTCCTTGCGCAGCGCGACCATGAGTTGACTGCGCGCGCCGCCCAGGTCGGCAACCGCTCTGCGCCCCAGATCACCCGACCGGTATGCGTCGTCGTCGGTGATATCCGCGATATGCACGACGCTCTCGCCCTGCACCATCCTGTAGAGGGCCAATCCGGGACGCGTCCGGATCGGTGCTCGAAGATAGTCTGCCAGGCCATCGCTGATGCCCCGCGCCGCCACGACATGGAAGTATTCGCCGTCGTACGAATTGAGGATGCCGAACTCCGACTCGCAAAGACGTATGGCCTTCTCCAGCACCGTATCGAACACCGGCGCAAGGACGCCGGGCGAGGCGTTGATCACCTGCAGCACCTCGGCGGTCGCGATCTGCTGCTCCAGCGCCTCGCGCTGCTCGGTAATCAGCCGTGCGTTCTCCATCGCGATCACCGCCTGGGCGGCGAAGTTCTCCAACAGCGCAATCTGTTTGTCGGAGAATTGCCGCACCTCCTGGCGGTAGACCGAGATGATGCCCTGCACAGCGTCATCTTTGAGGAGCGGCACGGCGAGGATCGTGCGCACGCCGCCCAGGTCGACCATCGCGACGACGCCAGGGGCGCCGGCCTTGTAGGCCCCCTCCGCCATCACATCCAGGGTCTGGATCGGGCGTTTTGTTTCGATGAGCTGGATGAGCGCGCCACTGGCGGCCAAATTCGGCGGATTTTTTGCTCTGAATTCGGCGTAGGCGACCGGAACGCCGCGCTGGGCCGCGGAATGGAAACGCTCGCCGTCGTAGGTGTAGAGCGAGCCGAACGCGGCGCCGCACAGCCGCATCGCCTTCTCCAGCATCGCGTCGAACACCGGCGCCAGATCGCTGGGCGAGACATTGATCACCTGCAGCACCTCGGCGGTCGCGGTCTGCTGCTCCAGCGCCTCGCGCTGTTCGGTGATCAGCCGCGCGTTCTCCATCGCGATCACCGCCTGCGCGGCAAAGTTCTCGAGCAGCGCGATCTCCTTCTCTGAGAAGAGACGGACTTCCGTGCGGAAGGCGCTGATACAGCCGAGCAGTGCGCCATCCTTGCGAAGCGGAACCCAAAGGCCCGTCCGGACGTTCGTGCTCTCGATAGTGCCCCGCGTCAGATCGTGGCCCGGATCGACAGCAGCCGCTTCGAAATCAGAGACGTGGACCAGACGTTCGCCGCGTAGCAGCTCCTGCAGAAAATGATTTCGGACGGAACGGCTGGCGGACGAACGACTCGATCTGTTCGGGGTGTCCATGTGTCGCGGCTGCGCGGAAATTTTCGCCATCATAGATCAGCAATGAACCAATAACAGCGCCGCAGAGACTGTGCGCCTTTTCCAGGATCGCGTCGAACACCGGCGCAAGCTGACCCGGTGAGCTGTTGATGACCTGCAGCACCTCGGCGGTCGCGGTCTGCTGTTCCAGCGCTTCCTGCTGCTCGGTCAGCAGCCGTGTGTTCTCGATCGCGATCACCGCCTGATCCGCGAAGGTGCTGACAAGCTCGATCTGACGATCGGTAAATGGCTCGACGCGTTGGCGGGCGAGCATGATGTTGCCAATCGTTTCGCCTTCGCGCAACAGAGGCACCCCAAGCGAAGTCCGCTGCTTGCCCAGAGTGATCGCGATCTCCCAATACCCCGGAACGGCGGCCACGTCGTGAACATGCACGGGCCGGCCCTCGACCAAGGTTCGCTGTCCGACAGCTGCAGCCTTCGGGTCAATCGGAAATGCCCCGAGGGCTCTTGTATAGGCCTCGTATTCGGGTGGAAACCCAAAGTTCGCCACCAACCTGGCCGACTCGCCTTCACGCCGATAAATCGCCGCCTGATCGGCATCGCACAATCGCGCGGCTGTTTCGGCCACCGTATCGAGCACCGGCTGAAGATCGAAGGTCGAACGGCTGATGACCTTCAGCACGTCACTGGTCGCCGTCTGGTATGCGAGCGACTCCTGCAGATCGCCGGTGCGTTGGCGCAGCTCGCTTAGCAGCCGCGCGTTCTCCATCGCGATCACCGCCTGGGCGGCGAAGGTCTCCAGCAGCGCTATCTCCTTCTCCGCGAACAGCCGGACTTCCGGGCGGTTCACACTGATGAAGCCGAGCAAGGCACCGTCCTTGCGCAGCGGCAAGAACAGAACGGTACGCACATCCGAGTGCTGCACCAGTGCACGCAGGATCAGGTAGTCCGGGTTTATCTCGATCGCTCTGATATCCTCGATCTGATGGAAGCGTTCTCCGCGTATCAGCGCCCGGGTGTAGGCATTGGGCGGGGAGGGATGCTGCATCAGCGAGGCAACCTGATCGGGGAAGCCATGCGTCGCCAGCACATGGAAATACCCGTCTCGGTAGATCGTCAGGTTACCCACGGTCGCACCGCACAGGCTGTGCGCCTTGTCGAGTATCGCGTCGAATACCGGAGTAAGGTCACCAGGGGAGGCGTTGATGACCCGCAGCACGTCGGCGGTCGCGGTCTGCTGCTCCAGCGCCTCGCGCTGCTCGGTGATAAGCCGCGCGTTCTCCATCGCGATCACCGCTTGCGCGGCGAAGTTTTCCAAAAGCGCAATCTGCTTGTCAGAGAATTGCCGCACCTCCTGGCGGTAGACCGAGATGATGCCCTGCACAGCGTCATCTTTGAGGAGCGGCACGGCGAGAATCGTGCGAACGCCGCCCAGGTCGACCATTGCGAGGGCGCCAACTCTGCCGGCCTTGTAGGCATCGTCCGCCATCATATCCAGCGTCTGGATTGGGCGTTTTGTTTCGATGAGTCGCATGAGCGCGGCACTGTCGGCGTAATTCGGCGGATTCTTTGCTCTGAATTCGGCGTAGGCGACTGGGACGCCACACTGAGCGACGGACTGGAAGCGCTCGCCGTCAAAGGTGTAGAGTGAGCCGAACGCGGCGTCGCACAGCCGCATCGCCTTTTCCAGCATCGCATCGAACACCGGCGCCAGGTCGCTGCGCGAGGCGTTGTCGAAGGCCGAGCGGCTGATGACCTTCAGCACCTCGCTCGTTGCGGTCTGGTATTCCAGCAACTCCTGCAGGTCGCGCGTACGCGTCTGCAATGCGCGAAATGTCTCGGCGCTGCCGGTGGCGATCACCGCCTGCTCGGCGAAGGTTTTCAGCAAGGCAACCTGGCTGTCCGAGAAGCCGCCGGCCTCCGCGCTGGCAAGCACGACGGCGCCGATCGCGGCACCACCGCGCAGCAGCGGCAATGCGATCTGCGATTTGTGGCCAAGGTCGCGGACGGCCGGCATCAGTCCGGACTCGGCGTCCAGGTTGCGCACATGGACGATTTCCGCGTCCAAAATTGCCCGACAGGTGATGGAAGCGCGTGTCGGCGCCATCGGGAACAAGTGCCTGTAGGTGTCCAGTGCAGCGGGCCTGCCGAAGGTTTCCGTCCCCACGATTGAACGCAGATGGACGAATTCGCCGTCGAATTGGAACACGGCCGCGGTCGGCGCGTTGCACAGGTCCCTCGCGCGGCGAACAATGAGGTCGAACACCGGCTGCGCATCGCCCGGCGAAGCCGCCATCTCCCGCAGCACGTCGATGGTGGCGGACTGGTGCTCGATCCGCTCGCCATACGCGCTGTCGCGCGCGGCCAGCTCGGCGTTGCGTTCGTCGAGCTGCCGGCGCAGCGCCGCGATCGTGGCGTGCAGGTCGGCCGTCATGTCGTCCGGCGGCGCGGTCATGCCGCTGCTCCGTCCAGGATCAAACGCCGCCCCCGCGCATTCTGCCTTGTGATCATGTCTCCCCCGCGGCCGTTCGGAACCGCACGGTGTCATGCTAAGGCCGCCCAGGGCGCGATCCAAACCTATTCGCCGCCGCCGCGGTCGCCGATTGCGATAGACAGGCCACCCCGATTTGGTCAACGTCGCTGCCGTGACCACATTCGACTTCATCGTCATCGGCAGCGGACCCGCCGGCCGCCGCGCCGCGATCCAGGCCGCCAAGCTCGGCCGCTCGGTGCTGGTGGTGGAGAAAGGCCACCGCGTCGGCGGGGTTTCGGTGCACACCGGCACCATCCCCTCGAAGACGCTGCGGGAGACCGTGCTGAACCTGACCGGCTGGCGCGAGCGCGGCTTCTACGGACGTGCCTACCGCGTGAAGAAGGACATCGCCGCCAAGGACCTGATGGCGCGTCTGCACATGACGCTCGACCACGAGGTGGACGTGCTCGAGCACCAGTTCGCCCGCAACGCCGTGCAGACGCATACCGGGACGGCGCGCTTTGTCGATGCCAACCGCGTCGAGGTGACCTCGGAGATCGGCGATGTCAGGACGTTCGAGGGCGAGCGGTTCCTGATCGCCGTCGGCACCCGTCCGCACCGTCCCCCCGGCGTGGCGTTCAACGGCCGCAACATCTTCGACAGCGACGAGATCGTGGAGATCCCGCGCCTGCCGCGCAGCCTGACGGTGATCGGCGCCGGCGTCATCGGCGTGGAATACGCGACGATCTTCAGCGCGCTCGACGTGGCGGTGGCGCTGGTCGAGGCGCGGCCTGGCATGCTCGAGTTCATCGACCACGAGCTGATCGACGATTTCACCCACCAGTTGCGCGACCGCGGCGTGACGCTGCGGTTCGGCGCCAAGGTGGAGCGCATCGAGTTCGAGAACGACTGGCCGGTTACCATCCTCGAGGGCGGCCGCCGCGTGCGCTCCGAGATGGTGCTCTACACCGCCGGGCGGGTCGGCGCGACCGACACGCTGAACCTTCCCGCCTGCGGCCTGACACCCGACGAGCGCGGCCGGCTCAAGGTCAATGGACGGACATTCCAGACCGAGATCGACCACATCTACGCCGCGGGCGACGCGATCGGCTTCCCGAGCCTCGCATCCACCTCGATGGAGCAGGGCCGCATCGCGGCCTGCCACGCATTCGGCGCGCCGCCGCCGAATGCGCCGGAGTTCTTTCCCTACGGCATCTACTCGGTGCCGGAAATCTCCACCGTGGGGATGAGCGAGCAGGAGGTACGGGAGCGCAACATCCCCTACGAATGCGGCATCGCGCGCTTCCGCGAGACCTCGCGCGGCCACATCATGGGCCTGAACGCCGGCATGATGAAGATGATCTTCTCGCTCAAAACGCGGCACCTGCTGGGCGTGCATATCGTCGGCGAGGGCGCGACCGAATTGGTGCATATCGGCCAGGCCGTGCTGAACCTGCAGGGCACGCTGGACTATTTCATCGACAACACGTTCAATTACCCGACATTGGCGGAGGCGTACAAGATCGCCGCGCTCGATGCGTGGAACCGCATGGGTGTGGTGTAGTGAAGAAGAGAATTCACCACAAAGACACAAAGCCACAGAGAAAATTGACTCGATGCGCTTCGCGCGAAGCGTACAAAAAGCCTTCTCAGTGTCTCTGTGCCTTTGTGGTGAACCTTCTTTTCAGAACTTGCTTCAAGCCACCGCCTCAGCCTCGATCTCCACCAGGAAGCGTGGATCCGCCAGCCCGGCGACGAACAGCAGCGTCGAACACGGCGCATGCCCGCCATACACCGCATCCCGCGCGGCACGGAACGAGGCAAGCAGCGACCGGTCGGTCAGGAACACCGTGGTCTTGACCAGATTGGTGACACTCATGTCGTTGGCTTCCAGCACCGCGCGGAGGTTGGCGAAGGCCTGTGTGATCTGGCCCTCGCCGGTGCTCGGCACCGAGCCGTCCGGCGCCACACCGACCTGGCCTGAAACGATCAGCCTCCGCTCCACACCCTGCAGCAGCATTCCATGCGTGTAGCCCGTCGGAGCACGCACAGCCGGCGGATTGCTCATTGTGACAGTCGCCATTTCCGTTCTCCTTGATCTGCTACCGCGCGAGCCAGTCCCGCACGGCGTGTTTGACGAAGCTGGCATCTTCCGGATTGGGCACCGGGTTGCCGGCTCGATGGCCCCAGATGCTGGGGATAGGCTTGAGTTCGGCGTTGGCCAGAAACGGCAGTTCGGCGGCATTGTCGGCGACGCGGAAGTAGAGGTCCGTCTCGCCGGGCAGCAACAGAACACGCGCCCGGATCGCACGCAACGCGCGCTCCAGGTCGCCGCCATACAGCGAATTGGCGCTGATGTCGGCCGCGTCCCACGTGCGGAGCTGCGCATACAGGTTGGCGGCGGGGCGCGCGGAAAACCGGTCCTCCCAGTCGGTGCGCAGGAACGTCTCGAGGTCCGGCGCGCCGAGATTGGGCTGCGGTCCCGCGGCGAGATGCAGATTGGCGCGATAGAAATCCTGGCTCAGCGCCCAGCCGGCATAGATGCGTCCGAAGGCGCGCTTCGCGGCTAGCGGCTCGGCGGAGAAGCGGCCATCGCCGATGTGTTCCGGCGCGGCCTCCAGCGTCGCCATCAGCCCGCGCAGGAACACCTGATTATGCACGGCGGTTCGCGCGACGCCGCAGTTCACCACGATGCGGTCCACCGCCTCGGGGAACAGCGCGGCCCAGTGGTAGGCCTGCAGCGCGCCCATCGACCAGCCATAGACGCAGGCGACGCGTTCGATGCCGAACAGGTCGCGCAGCGCGCGGCGCTGGGTCTGCACGTTGTCGAAGATGGTGACCAGCGACGGATAGTCCGCGTTGTTCGACGGGCTGGACGAAAGCCCGTTGCCGAACATGTCGGCGATCACGATGAACCAGCGCGTCGGGTCGAGCACACCGTCCGGACCGATCAGCCATTCGAGGTCCGGATGCTGCGCGCCGTAGCTGGTGGGATAGACGATGACGTTGTCGCGCGCGGGCGACAGCGTGCCGTGCGCCTTCCACGACAGCCGCGCCCCGCGCAGCACCGCGCCGGATTGCAGCGTCAGGTCGCCGGCATCGAACGTGCCCTGCTGCGTGCGCCAGTCCATCCCTGCCCCCCATCCCCGGAAGGCGCATGGTCCAGCATCCCGGCCTCGGCCTGCAAGAGCCGTGCGGGCGCGCGGCGCCGCGGGGCGCTACGCCGCGACCTGGCCGCCCGGAGCAGGCCGTCGAAGCACGCCCGCACGGCATCCGGATCATGCCGCCGCTCCAGTTCGCGCAGCGTGAAATGCACCCGCGCCATCCGCTGGTAGTAGTCCATGAACACATAGTTCAGCGTGCTGCTCGCCGCGGCGCCGATCAGCGGCACCGTCTGCGCGAGGTATTTTTGCGACAGCATCGCGCCGAACCGCGCGGCGATCTGGCGGATCAGCAGTGCGATCGATGCGTGGCTCAGGCTGCCGCGGATCGTCCACCAGGCGATGTCGATGTCTTCGTCGGCGATCTCCGGACCACCGAAGGCGAACACCTCGATGCAGGCCTGCCTGGTTTCCGCCGATGCCAGGTCCTCGCCGTGCGCGCGAGCGATCTCGGCGATCGAACGCATCATCAGGCAGGTCGTGAACGGCAGGTCGGCCGCGATCCCTGGCGCACCGATGAAGCCGCTGGCGCCGCCTGTCGCCGCGGCGACCAGTCTGCTGGCCCTGCGCCGAGGCCGGCGGGCACTGGCGGCATCGAGGCCGAGCGTGCCGACCCGATAGGCGTTGCGCAGCGCGCCTTCGACCAGCGCCTGATACCGCGCCTGCCAGTCGTCGCCGAGCAGATGCGGGCCGAAATCGGCGAACCGCCTGCCGATGCCGTGGAGCCTGCCGCCCAACCACTCGCTGGCACGGATGACGATGCCGCGCGCGTCGAGCAGGATGCGGGCGGCCTCGGCGAGCCTGGCGCGGTCGGCATCGCTCAGACCGGCACAGGCGTTGTCTGTGGTATCGGGCGTGTCCATGGAGCCAATATAGGTGCTGCGCCCATGCTGCGTCTGATCGCCGTGGGACGACTGCGCGACGGACCCGAGGCCGAACTGTTCGCCCGCTACAACGCGCGGCTGCGGCCGAAGTTTGCCGTCGCCGAGGTCCCCGAGGCGCGCGGCTCCGCAGCAGAGGTGAAGCGCCGCGAGGGTGCGGCGCTGCTGGCCGCCATGCCAAACGCCGCCTTCGTGGTGGCGCTCGATCCCGGCGGGGAAGCGCCGGACAGCGAGGGTCTGGCTCGCCTGCTGGAGCGCTGGCTGGCCGGGGGCCGGCCGGTCTGTTTCGTGATCGGTGGTGCGGAGGGCCTGGACGGGCCGGTAATCGCCCGCGCCGACTATGTGCTGTCGTTCGGGCGGCTGACCTGGCCGCATTTCCTCGCGCGAGCGATGCTGGTCGAGCAGGTATACCGCGCCCGCTCGATCGCGGCGGGGCATCCATATCACCGGGCGGGCCGACCATCATAGCCAGGTCTGCGCAGCCCGAGTGGCAAGACGTGGCAGGGCTTCAGGTGTGGTCGAGCAATGCCCTCAGTTGGCATTCGAGCTGGGCAGGTTCGTCTGGATGGTGTTCCAGATCGTGCTGAGGTCAATATTGGCGTAACCGTGGGCGAGCATGCCTGGCGGCAGGTTGCTGCGCACAGGCATTATGCAGCGATCCGATCGTCGGCCAGGCTCGGTGCACCGCTTCAGCCCCGAGGCAGGCCAGGGCGCTGAGACCTTCGACGATGCATCCATCCATCGCGGGTTGATCACGCTCATTCCAATGGCGCAGTGAAGCGCACCAGGCCCAGAGAAATCCGAGTCCATGCCCCTTCCGCACCAGGACCTCACCCGCTCGACGCTCGCCGTGCTGTTCATCGGTGGTCTGATCGCTGCCAGCTTCTGGGTGATGCGGCCGTTTCTGCCGGCGATCGCCTGGGCTGCAACCCTGGTCGTCGCCACCTGGCCGCTGATGCTGTCGGTGCAGCACCGTGTCGGCAACCGCCGCGGCCTCGCCGTCCTGGTCATGACGCTGGCGCTGCTGCTGGTGCTGATCGTGCCGTTCTGGCTGGCAGTCAGCACGATCGTGGCCAACCTGGACAAGATCGCCGACCTGGCGCGGACCGTCCTGTCACTCAGGGTGCCGCCGCCGCCGGAATGGCTGGCCGAGGTCCCGCTGGTCGGGACGCGGGTCACCCAGGCCTGGGAACAGCTCACCTCGGAGGGTGTGCGCGAGCTTGCACCCAGGCTGACCCCCTATGCCGGGGATCTTACCCAATGGTTCGCCTCCGCTGTCGGCGGTCTGGGCGGGATGTTCCTGCAGTTCCTGCTCACCGTCGGCATTGCCGCGGTCATGTATGCGGGCGGCGAACGGGCTGCCGCCACCGCCATTCGCTTCGGCCGCCGGCTGGGCGGCGACCGCGGCGAGATGGCCGTGCGCCTTGCCGGTCTGGCAATTCGCGGCGTGGCCCTCGGCGTGGTGGTGACCGCAGTGGCACAGAGCGTGCTGGGCGGCATCGGTTTGGCGGTCGTCGGCGTGCCCTTCGCGGCGCTGCTGACGGCGCTGATGTTGGTACTGTGCCTGGCCCAGATCGGCCCCGGCCTGGTGCTGATCCCGGCCGTGGTGTGGATGTACTACGCCGGCAACACGCTGTGGGCGACGGTGCTGCTGGCCTTCACCATCGTTGCCATAACGATGGACAACTTCCTGCGCCCGGTGCTGATCCGCAAGGGCGCCGACCTGCCGCTGCTTCTCATCCTGTTCGGCGTCATCGGCGGCCTGATCGCGTTCGGCCTGCTGGGCATCTTCCTCGGCCCCACCGTGCTGGCGATCGCCTACACGCTGGCGAACGCCTGGATGGCGGAGGTCGACGAGGAGGAGCCCCCCGCGGCGGCATGCTGACGCCGCCTCTGTGACGGCACGAGCCGTGGCAGAACGCCAAATCGGCACCGGGCGTCCTGCCTAACCTGCCGGTCCAGCGGTGCGTTGCCGCACATACAAGGACTTCTGTATAATCACGGCGGGAGTACCGAGGCGCGCCATGTCTGGGGGAAGCACGCGAAGACTCGCTGCGATCATCATGGGTGATATCGCGGGTTATTCGCGTCTGATGGGAGCTGACGAGCGAGGCACTCACGAGCGGGTGCAACGACTGCTCCGCGAGCTGATCGAGCCCACGATCGCCGAGCATCGTGGGCGGATGGCCAGGATCCGTGGCGACGGCTTTCTGGCCATGTTCGACAGCCCGGTCGAAGCGGTACGATGTGCAATCGTGATCCAGCAGAGCATGGTTGGCCGAAATCTCGAGCTGCCCAACGATCAGTGGATCCGCTTCCGCATTGGGGTCAATCTCGGGTGACGTGATCGTCGAGGCGGACGACATCTACGGCGAGGGCGTCAACGTCGCGGCCCGGCTCGAGCAGCTCGCCGAGCCCGGCAACATCTACATTTCGGGCGGGGTGTACGAGCAGATCCGATACAAGCTGGTCTGCGGCTACCAGTCGCTCGGTGACCGGAAGATCAAGAACATTCTTGACCCGGTTCCAATCTATCGCGTCCTGCCGGATCCGGCCGCGCTCGCCAAGGCTACGCGCTTCAGCAGGGTACGGCTCGGCTTGTTCGCCGCAGGAACGATCATTGCAGTCGGCATTGGTGGCGGCGGTTGGTACATCTGGCAGCACACGGCCCCGCAGAACTTGCGGACGCTCGCCGCGGTGACGCCGTCGCCGGTGCCGGTGCAGCCCGCGATGCCGCCGGCCGCGGTTGCCACGGTCGCGCCGATCGCCGTGCCGCAGGCGGTTCCCCATGCCGAGTCGCCGGCGGTTCCGCATGCCGCGCCGCCGGCGGTTCCTCATGCCGAGCTGCCGGTACCCGCCGCTACGCCAAGCCCGGCCTCCACCAATTCGGCCCCTCCCGCGCGGTCCGCTATCGACCCGATGCTCACCACCCAGATGCTGGCCGCGGCAGTCCCGCCGCGGCCAGACACCGGGCAGCCCGACGCAGTCCGTGCAATCGCCCAGCCCGAGATGGTTGCCATCGCCGGCGGCACGTTCCGGATGGGCAGCAATGAGGACCCTTCGGAACAGCCGGTCCACGGCGTGACGGTCGGCCCGTTCCTGATGGCGAAATATCTCGTCACCATCCGCCAGTGGCGCGAGTGCGTGCGGGCGAAGGCCTGCAGCTACGTCCCGAGCGGTGACGACGATGCGCCGGTGAACAACGTGAGCTGGGCCGATGCGCAGCAATTCGCAGGCTGGCTCTCGCAGGCCACGCAGCAGCGCTATCGCCTGCCCAGTGAACCCGAATGGGAATACGCGGCCCGCGCAGGCACCGATACGCGCTACTGGTGGGGCAATGCAATGAAACCGGGCCTTGCCGACTGCAAGGGATGCGGTGGGCCGCACGATGCCGTGCAGCCCGAGAAAGTCGGCGCCCTTCCCGCCAATCCGTTCGGCTTGCACGACATCGGCGGCGGCCTCGCGGAGTGGGTCGACGATTGCTGGCACAAGGACTACCGCGGCGCGCCGGCCGATGGCTCGGCCTGGCTCGGCCCGGATTGCCGGGAGCGTGTCCTGCGTGGCGGATCGTGGCGCAACGACCCGAGCTATGTCCGCTCGGCCAGCCGTGACTACTACGACGCCTCCGTGCGCTACCCGACCCACGGGGTCCGCCTGGCGCGCTCACCCTGATCGATGAAGGAGCCGAGATGCTGACACGACGCCTGGCGCTGTCATCGCTGCTGCAGCTGGCATCCGCCGCGGCCTTCGCGGGCAAGACGCCCGCGCCCAAGGACGCCTATCTCTACATCATCTGGCCGACTGACGGCGACCGCATCAGAGGGGCCTTCTGGTGCCGCTTCGGGCTGCGCAACATGGGGGTGACGCATGCCGGCGACGCAACGGCGAACATGGGGCACCATCATCTGTTCATCGACGTGGACGAGCCGCTCGACCCGAACCAACCCATCCCGTCGGACAAGAAGCACCTGCATTTCGGCGCGGGCCAGACCGAGGCTCGCCTCGACCTGCCGCCCGGCCCGCACACCCTTCAGCTCGTGTTGGGCGACGCAGACCACATTCCGTTCGACCCACCTATCGTTTCGCGAAAGATCCGGATCGTCGTCACCTGAGGGGTTCGCCGCATCGTCATCCCGGCGAATGCAGGGTCCCATGCAGCGACCGGACCCCTCTTTCGCAGGGTTGGACGATCAGACGCGCCGTTCGTATGTTACCTGATCAGATTGATTAGCGGCGCATCCAACGGCCGGCCTGTCGGTCAGCGTTACACGGTCGCGCCCGTGAGCAGATCGCCGAAGCGTACCCAGGTCTTGCCGTCCCACCGCATGAACTGCATCGACGTGATCGGGCGATGGTCGGTGTGGCTCGTGCTGACCTTGATGCCCGGCAGCAGCACAGGCAACTCGACATCATGCAGGCTCTCCGCCTGCTTCATCACGTTGTCGCGCGAGAAGTCGCCGTTGCACTGCTGCAGCACCTGCCGCATCGTTATGCTGACCGCATAGGCGAACACGTAGCTCAGGTCGGTGACATCGCCGCTCGGCATGTACTTCGCCATGAAGGCGCGCCACTCCTTCATCCCCGCATCGTCGTTGAACGCCGCCTCGGTCGGATCCTTCAGATAGGCCGTGCTGAGCATGCCGATGGCCTTCTCCGGCCCGGCCGGCGTTATCACGCCACCGACCGAGATCGCCACGTTGGTCATGTAAAACGTCGGCTTCCAGTTGCTGTCATACACCTTCCGGATCGACTGCGCGGCGAACTTGGGGATCGCCGCGACCAACAGGACGTTGGCGCCGGAACTCTGCATCTCCACGATCTGCGAGTCGATCGTCGGATCGGTGGTTTCATAGCTGGCGGATTTGACGACGATCCTGTCCCAGTCATCGCGCAGGATGTCGCGTACGCCGAGCGGATAGTCCTTACCGAAGTCGTCGTTCTGGTACAGGATCGCGAGCTTCGGATCCTTGACGTTTGCCAGCATATGCTTGGCGTAGATCTGCGCCTCGGTGCGGTAGCCCGGCTGGAAGCCCATCGTCCAGGGATACTTCTTGGCATCGGCCCACTTGCTGGCGCCGGAGCCGACGAACAGATGCGGGATCTGCTTGTGATTGAGGTATTCGGCGATCGCCGAATTGCACGGCGTGCCCAGGTTCTGGAAGCAGAAGTCCACCTGGTCCTCTTCGACCAGCCTGCGAACCTGCTCGACCGTCTTCGGCGGGCTATAGCCATCGTCATACGAAATGAAGTCTATCGTGTGTCCGGCCACGCCACCCTGGTCGTTGACCATCTTGAAGAATGCACTTTCGGTGCGGCCAATCACGCCATAAGTCGAGGCGGGCCCGCTGTAGGGCATGGTGTTACCGATCTTTACCGACGTGGCGGACACTCCTGGCGTGCCCGCTGCACGCGCGCGCGGCAGTCCGGCGGTTGCGGCGATGCCAAGCCCGGCCGTCAGCGCAGCTCTGCGGCTGATCATGTTTCGTTCTCCTGAACGTTCAAAGGCTCCCTTCCGGCCGACGAGGCCGGCCGCGCAGAATGGCGCCGCTGTTCACGTATGGCCAGATCACTAAGGCGCGAGCAGCGACAGGGCGAGACGTGGCCGTGGGCTGCTACACCACATGCCGACGCGGATCGGAAGATCGCGCACGCGCACGCCTGTCGCGTGCAATACCGCATTCGTCACCGCGATTGTGCGCTCAACGCGGGGAACCCGACTTTGGCCTACCTCACATCAGCGTGCACTCGGCTGGTGGATGGGGTTCGGCCTCACGCCTTGTCATGGATGAACCGATCTATCTTGCGATAGCGGAACAGCCATACGCCATCGTGCTTGACGAATTCATCGGCGTAGCTGCCGGCGGAACCGATCTTCGGCCCCTGATCGCTGTTCTGCACAACGACCCAGTTGGAAAATGCCGTCGCACTGGCGCCGTCCAGCTTGATGACGACGTTCGTCACGTGGTGGATGGCACGCGGTCGGGCGGTTCCCGATTGGCGGATTCGCTGCACCAGCGCTTCGATCGCAGGTCTGCCGGTGCCCTTGCCGAATGCCGTGTCCCAGGTGCCGTCCTCGGTGAACAGCGCCGCCATGTCGGCGAAGCGGCCATTGTCGAGGCAGAAGCAGGTCCTCGGCCATGACTTCGCGGATTGCGTCCTTCTCTACCAGTTGGTTTGGCATCGTCTGGTTCCTCCGGTCGATTCACGGCTTGAGTCTGGGCATTGCGCGTCGGCCGGGTCAAATTGGCGGCGCGCAGAAGGAGGCATCGGTGTCCGAAGATCATGCGATCGGGCTGCAGGGTGACGGCTACGCGGCAATCGCGCGTGGCGAAGCGGCGCTGGTCGAGCGCACCGGCCTGCTCGGCCAGGGCGGGTCCTGGGCAGGGCGTCAGATGGTCTCCTTGTTCTTCATTGCAGGCTTTGGTAACGAGGCGCAACGGGCGGCGTGGCTGCCGCGGCTCGCATCCGGCGAGTGTATCGCATCGGTGGCGATCTCCGAACCACGGGTTGGCGCGCATCCAAAGCTGCTCGCCACACACGCCGAGGCTGACGGCGACGGATATAGGATCACCGGCGAGAAGGCCTGGGTGACAAATGGTCCGCTGGCCGCGGTGTTTGTGGTGTTTGCTGTGATGGCGATCGAGGACGGCCGCAAGCGCTACGGCGCATTTTTGGTTCCGCAGGACACGCCCGGCCTGTCGGTCAACGAAATGGCGGAGTATCGCGCGCTGGCGCCGTCGCGGCATTGCGGTCTGGTGCTGGACGGCTGCCACGTGCCGCACTCGGCGCTGCTCGGTCCGGCGGGAACCGCGTACGAAACGATGGCGCTGCCGTTCCGCGATGTCGAGGACGCGGTCAGCACGTTCGGGCTGCTCGGCGCGTTCCGCTTTCTGCTGTCATGCTTCGCCAGGCAGAGCGCAGCCGGAGAGCAGGCGGCACTGTCGCTGGGCGGGTTGGCAGCATTGGCCGCGGTGTTCGCCGAGACAGCAGATGCGGTGGTAGCCGCGCTGGACGCCGGCGAACTTGCGCGCCGCTTGCCCGCGTTGGTCGGCCTACGTGTGCTGGCGGCCGATATGCTGCACCGGGCGCGCGCCCATCGCGATACGTTCGGCCCTGCTTCGGACAGTGCGATCGAACGTGCATTGGGCGATATCGATGCATCGTTTTCGGTTGCGCGCGGCCCGCGCATGGCCCGCCAGACCCGCGTTGGCTCACAGCTCATTTCTGCGGCTACACCGCGCACATGAGTGGGTTAGACAATGCTCCTCGATGCCATCTCGTAGGTTCCCTTGCTCAACCCCGGTGCATCGAGGATGTGCTGCAATTCCTGCATCATCAGCGCCTGCCGTGCCGGCTCCACGCGGCGCCACTGGCCGAGCGGTGGGACGAGACGCGCGGCGACCTGACTGTTCGTCGCGTCGAGCCGGACGATGATGTCGGCCAGGAAACGATAGCCGCCGCCCGAAGGATCGTGGAAGCGTACCTGATTGCCGGAGGCGAAACTGGCCACCAGCGCGCGCACCCGGTTGGGGTTTTTCAGGTCGAAGTCCGGATGCGCGGCAAGCTGCACGCACCGCATCAGGCGTGTCCGGCAAGGGCGACATCGCCTGGATGCCGAACCATTTGTCCAGCACAAGATCGTCGTGGTGCCAGCGCGCATGGAATGCGTCGAGGGCGGCACGTCGCTCCGGACAGTCGATCGCCGAGAGCACTGCAAGTGCGGCCAGCACGTCGGTCATGTTCTGTGCGGCATCGAACTGCGCCTTCGCCCGTGCGATCCCCTCCGCTTCGGCGTTGGCGGCGAGATAGCCGAGGCAGGCGTTGCGCAGGGCGCGTCTGCCGATGGCGACGCCGTCGATGCGGTATTCCCCCGTATCAGTCAGCCGATCGTAGGTCGCCCGCAACTCCGCATGCAGCGCGCGGCCAATCGCCCGGCGTGCGATGTCGCGAACCGCATGAATCGCATCGACGTCCGCGACCGCCATCTGATCGGCGAGGAACGCCTCACCCGGCAGCACCAGCGCCTCGGCGGCGAACGCCGGGTCCGCATCGGCCTGGCGAAGCGTGGTGGCCAATGCATCGATCAGGCCGTGTTCGAGCGCCGGTGTTTCGCCACGGTGCAAGCGCCGCCGCCATATCGAGCAGCAGATGCGTGGCATATTGCTGGCCGGACTCCCAGCGAACGAACGGGATCGGTATCGTGCGCGGCAAGGAACTGCAATTGCGCCAGCGTTACGCCAGCCAGTTTGACCGGCGCCGAGAAGTCGCGCAGCAGCGACGGAACCGGCGGACCCGGCACATCTCGAATACGAAGCTCTGTTCCGCCTCGGTCAGCAGCAGCGTGCGCGCGGCCGTTTCCTGGCCCTCGGCATTCAGCAGACCCATGGCGACCGGAATGACCAGCGGCGACTTTTCCGGTTGGCCCGGCGTTGGCGATGTGCGCTGCGCCAGCGTCAGCGTGTAGCAGCGCGCCGCGGGATCATAACTGTCGGAAACCGTGACCTCCGGCGTGCCGGCCTGGCGATACCAGAGCTTGAACCGCGACAGGTCGATCCCCGCCGCGTCCTGCATCGCCTGGGCGAAGTCGTCGATCGTGACGGCTTGGTTGTCATGCCGGGAAAAATACAGGTCCATGCCGCGACGGAAATTCTCGCGCCCGATGATCGTGGCCATCATGCGAATGACCTCGGCGCCCTTGTTGTAGACCGTGGCGGTATAGAAGTTGTCGATCGTGATGTAGTGGTCGGGCTGCACGGGATGCGCCAGCGGGCCGGCATCCTCGCGGAACTGCGCGGCGCGCAGGCCACGCACGTCGCCGATGCGCTTGACGACACGGCTGCCCTGGTCGGCGGAAAACTCCTGGTCGCGATAGACGGTGAGCCCCTCCTTCAGCGAAAGCTGAAACCAGTCGCGGCAGGTGACGCGGTTGCCGGTCCAGTTATGGAAATACTCGTGCGCGATGACGGTTTCGATGCCCTGGTAGTCGCTATCGGTTGCCGTCTCGGGCTTCGCAAGAACATATTTCGTGTTGAAGACATTCAGACCCTTGTTCTCCATCGCGCCCATGTTGAAGTCGGACACTGCGGCGATGTTGAACACGTCCAGGTCATATTCCAGGCCAAACACGTCTTCATCCCATTGCATCGCCTTCTTCAGCGACCGCATCGCGTGAGCGCAACGATCCTCGTCGCCACGACGGACCCATATGCCCAGATCGACATGTCGGCCGGAGCGCGTGGTGAAGCTGTCCTTCACCGCGACGAGATCGCCGGCCACCAGGGCGAACAGATAGCATGGCTTCGGATGAGGATCGGTCCAGGTGATGCGATGGCGCCCGCCGCCGACGTCCTCGACCGCGCCGGGATTGCCGTTCGACAGCATCACCGGAACACGTGTCTTGTCGGCGGTGATGGTGGTCGTGAAGCGCGCCATCACGTCCGGACGATCGGGGAACCAGGTGATGCGACGAAAACCTTCCGCCTCGCACTGGGTGAAGAAATTGCCGCCCGGACGTGTAGAGGCCGGACAGCTCGGTGTTGTCCTTCGGCGCGATGCGCGTTTCGATCTCCAGCGTGCAGGCATCCGGCATATCGGGAATGACCAGCTTGCCGTCCTCGATGCGGTAGCGGTTGGCGCCGAGGTCGGCATCGTCGATCGCCACGCCGGACCAGCGTCAGCGCCTCGCCATCCAGCAACAGCGGCGCGTGCCTGTCCGCCGATGCCGGATTGCGCCGCAACGTCAGGCGCGAGCGGACGCCGGTTGCGGCGTCGTCCAGGTCAAATGACAGTTCCACGGTATCGATCAGGAAGGCAGGCGGCCGGTAGTCGGCAAGCCGCGTCTCGCGCGGCATGGTCTGCGGCGGAGCGGAACTGACGTCGAGAGGCATGGCGAGCGGCTCCTAAGCTGGACCCTCGCCTGCGCGGGGGTGACGAATACGGTTGGCCGGAGCACAATACCCGGTCAGGGAACGGAGATAAGTCCGATGGCAGCAGAATTCGACCTGGTCATTCGCGGCGGCACTGTCGTCGACGGCACCGGGCGTGCGCCCATCGACGCCGATATCGGCATCAAGGGCAACCGCATCGCCGCCATCGGCACGATCGCCGGAGCCGGCGCCGAGGAGATCGAGGCCAAGGGGAAACTGGTCACGCCTGGCTTCGTCGACATCCACACCCACTATGACGGCCAGGCCGTGTGGGACAGCCAGCATGACGCCGTCCTCCTGGCACGGCGTCACGACAGCCGTGATGGGCAACTGCGGCGTGGGCTTCGCACCCTGCAAGCCGGCCGACCGCGAGAAGCTGGTCGAATTGATGGAAGGCGTGGAGGACATTCCCGGCCCCGTCATGCACGAGGGCTTGAAGTGGGAGTGGGAATCGTTCAACGAGTACCTGACCGCGCTCGAGCGCCGCAGCCGCGACATCGACCTGTGCGCGCTGCTGCCGCACGCGGCGGTGCGCGTGTTCGTCATGGGCGAGCGCGCGGTGCAACTGGAGAACGCGAATCAGGCCGACATTGCGCAGATGCGCGACATCGCCGCCGATGCAATGCGCGCCGGCGCGTTCGGTTTTTCCACCTCCCGCAGCCTGTCGCACAAGAGCCTGAAGGGCGATCCGACGCCGACATTGCGCGCGCAGGAGGACGAGCTGACCGGCATCGCGCTCGGCATGCGCGACGCGGGGTCCGGGTTCCTGGAGATCGTGTCGGAATGGGCGCCCGATCCCGCGGCCGAGTTCGCGATGATCCGCCGCGTGGTGGAAAAATGCGGCCGCAGCGCGGTGTTCACGCTGACCCAGCGCCACGCGCGCCCGACTGTCTGGCGCGATTTGCTCGGCTACGCTGACGAGGCCAATGCCGCCGGCCTGTCGATCCGACCCGTGGTGGCGCCGCGCGCGATCGGCGTGCTGCTCGGGCTGGAGGGCAGCCAGAACCCGTTCTCGGCCACACCGTCCTATCGGTCGATCGCGCATCTGCCGCTCGCCGAACGCGTGCGCCGCATGCGCGATCCGGCGTTCCGGCGGCAGATGCTTTCGGAGGACCCGAAGAAGGACAGCACCTTCCCGCTGTTCCATCGCCTGTCGTTCACGCAGATGTTCCGCTTCGGCAATCCGCCGAACTACCAGCCGCAGCGGGAGAACTCGCTCGCCGCGATCGCCGAACGCGAAGGCCGCACGCCGCAGGACGTGGCATACGACGTGCTGCTGGAGGATGACGGGCAGCGCGTTCATCTACACGCCGCTCGGCAACTACGCCGATTACGACCTGTCGGTCAGCGAGACCACGCTGGCGAACCGCAATGCCATCATGGGTCTCGGCGACGGCGGCGCGCATGTCGCGTTCATCCTCGATGCCGGCTACCAGACCTGGCTGCTGACGCATTGGGGACGCGCGCAGAAGCGCTGGGAGATGCCGGAGCTGATCCGCCGGCTGACGTCGGACACCGCGGGCGCGGCGGGGCTGCACGATCGCGGCGTGCTGGCGGTGGGCAAGAAGGCCGATGTCAACGTGATCGACTGGGACCGGCTGGGCTGCGACAAGCCATACGTGGTGCACGATCTGCCGGCGGGCGGAAAGCGGCTGCTGCAGAAGGTGCACGGCTACGACGCGACGATCGTGTCGGGGCGCGTCACGTATCGCGACGGCGAGGCGACGGGCGAATTGCCCGGCAGGCTGGTGCGCGGGCAGCAGGCGGCGCTGGCCACGTAAGACAGTACACCTCGCCCACGAAGTGGGAGAGGTCGCCGCGGAGCGGCGGGTGAGGGTGCTGCCAAACTGGCGCTTGTTTCGTACACCCTCTCCCGCGTCGCTCGAGCGACGCGACCTCTCCCGCAGCGCGGGAGAGGTGTACCTTTTATGCCAGCAGCGAGCCCGCCTCGACCAACAGTGCCGTGCCGGTGGTCGCCGTCATGTGCGTGATCGCGGCCATCACCGTCTGCGCAACCTCATCGGCCTGAACCACACGCTTGAGCGGTGTGCGTTGCGCCGCACGTTCCACCATCTCGGTGGTGCGGCCGGGCACGAAGCCGGTGTCCACCGCGCCCGGCGAAACCGACAGCACGCGGATGGTCGGGCCCAGCACGCGCGCCAGCGACTTCGTCATCGCGTCGATCGCCGCCTTCGAGGCGCCATAGGCGATGTTGCTGCCACCGCCCGACAGCGCCGCGGCCGAGGAGATGTTGACGATCACCGCAGCGTCCGAGCGCTTCATGAGCGGCGCGAAGGCACGGATCGTGGCGAACGGCCCGCGGACGTTGGCGACGAAGATCGCGTCGATCAGCTCGTCCGTCAGCGCCTCCAGATCAGCGTGCGGAATCATCCGCGTGAAGCCGGCGGAATTCACCAGCGCATCGCAGCGCCCGAGGTCGCGCTCCACCATGGCGGCGACCTCGCGCAGCGCGGCGGAGTCCTCCATCGGCATGCGCGCCGTGCGATGGCCGCTGCCGGGAAGGCCCGCCGCCAGCGTCTGCGCATCCACCGCGCGGGCGTTGTAGCCGAGCACCACCGTGCATCCCGCCTCGGCCAGCCTGCGCGCGGTGGCGGAGCCGATGCCGCCGCTCGCGCCGGTGACGACGGCGACCTTTCCTTGCAGGTTCATGGTGGCTCCTCAGAACATCGGCCCGCGGTTGGCGGCGCCGCCGTCGATGGTGATGATCGTGCCGCTGGTATAGGCGGACTTGTCGGAGGCGAGAAACGCCACCATCCAGCCAATCTCTTCCGACGAGCCGGCGCGTCCGAATGGCAGCGGCTTCATCAACTCTTCCCAACGGTTCGCGTCGCCGAGCCGGTCCTGCGCGCGCTTCTTCATGATCGTCACCAGGCGTTCGGTGGCGATCGCGCCCGGATTGATGCCGACGACGCGCAGGTTGTCCGCCGAGGCCGCGCCGCCGAGTGTTTTGGTGAACGCCATCAGCCCGGCGTTGCCGGTCGAGCCGGCGACGTAGCCGGCGTCCATTCGTTCGCCCGCCATGCCGAGAATGTTGATGATCACGCCGCGGCGACGCTGCTGCATCGCGGCGTAGAAGCGGCGGCACATGTTGATGTAGCCGTACACCTTGAGGTCCCACGCCTCGCGCCAGCGCGCCTCGTCGATCTCCTGCAGGTTGCCGGCGGGAATCGCACCGGCGTTGTTCACCAGGATGTCGATGTCGGGATGCAGCGCCGCCAGCCGATCGACGTTCGCGCTGTCGGAGATGTCGAACGCGTGCACCTCGGCGCGCACGTTCCAGCGCGACGCGATGCCGTCGCGCACCGCGTCAAGGTCCGCCTGCGTGCGCGAGACCAGGATGACGTTCACGCCCTCTTCGGCCAGCACCTCGGCCGCGCCGCGACCGATCCCCTTCGAGGCGCCGGTGATCAGCGCCGTCCTGCCACGCAGATTCAAATCCATCACACGCCCCCTACGTTCAAACCGTCAGATACCGGCTGCGGATTTCCGCTTCCTCGGCGCGGAACTTCTCAGGCGAGGCAGCATACACCACCCTGCCCTTCACCATGATGTGGATCTCGTCCGCCACCGCCTCGGCCAGCCGCATGTTCTGCTCGATCAGCAGTATCGTCACGCCCTGGCTCGGCAGGCGCCGGATCACCGCCGCCAGTTCGCGCACCACCAGCGGCGCCAGGCCCTGGCTCGGTTCGTCGAGCAGCATCACCTTCGGATCGCTCACCAGCGCGCGCGCGATCGCCAGCATCTGCTGCTCGCCGCCGGACAGATTGCCGCCGCGGCTGCCCGCGCGTTCGCGCAGCGGCGGAAACAGATCCATCAGGCGCGACAGCGGCCAGCTCTGCGATGGCCGCCGCTCGGCCACGCGAATGTTCTCGATCACCGTGAGATCGGGGAAGATCAGCCGCCCCTCCGGCACGTAGGCGACGCCCGCGCGCGCGACGCGGTGCGGCGGCCAGCCGGTGATGTCGGCGCCGTCGAGCAGCACGCGTCCGCCGCTCGGCGGCACCAGTCCCATCACCGTGCGCAGCGTCGTCGATTTTCCCACGCCGTTGCGGCCAAGCACCGAGCAGATTTTCCCGACCGGCACTGCCAGATCCACACCCTGCAGCACGTGGCTTGCGCCGTAGTGCGTGTTGAGGCCCTCGATCGCCAGCATCAGGCGAGGCCTCCGAGATACGCCTTCTGCACCTCCGCGTCGGCCTTCACCGCGTCCGGCGCGCCGTCGGCGATCACCGCGCCGCGGTGCAGCACCGTGATCATGCGCGCGAGCCGGAACACTACCTCCATGTCGTGCTCCACCAGCAGCACCGTCATGCTGCCGTCGGCCAGCAGGCTTGCAAGCGTCGCCACCGCCTGCTCGGTCTCCTCGACCGACAGGCCCTGCGTCGGTTCATCGAGCAGCAGCAGCCGCGGTCCCTGCGCCAGCGCCATCGCGACCTCGAGCAGACGCTGGTCGCCATGCGACAGCAGCCCCGCCGGACGCTGCGCGACATGCGTCAGGCCGAGGCGTTCCAGCGCGGCATCGCCCAATCGCTCGGCTGCGGCGAACACCGCGCCGCCGCCATAGGGCTGCCAGCGCCGTCCGTGACGCGCCTGCGCCGCCAGCCGCGCATTGTCGCGCGCGGACATCTCAGGAAACAGCGCGGTCAGCTGGAACGTGCGGGAAATGCCGCGCTGGCATATGCGCTGCGGCGGCAGACCGGTCAGCTCTTCGCCCGCGAACCGCACCGCGCCCGCGCTCGGCTTCACCACGCCGGTGATCAGGTTGAACAGCGTGGATTTGCCGGCGCCGTTCGGGCCGATCACCGCGCGAACCTCGCCGGCCTCGACGCGCATCGTCACATCGTCGACCGCGACGATGCCGCCGAAGCGGCGCGTCAACCCGTCCAGTTCAAGGAGCGCCATCGCCGTCCTTTTGCCTCGGGTGCGCGGCCGCGGCCGAACCAGCCTCGCGCCAGTCCCCAGATGCCCTGCGGCGCGAACAGCACGAAGCCGATGAAGATCAGGCCGAAGAACAGCGCCCAGGAATCGGTCCACGAACTGAGCAGGTTGGACACCAGCATGAAGAACGCCGCGCCGATGACCGGTCCGATCAGCGTCCCCGCGCCGCCGACGATGACCATGATCAGCACCTGGCCGGACAGCAGCCAGAACAGCAGCTCGGTGTTGGTGAAGCCGGCGAACGGCGCATAGAGCGCGCCGGAAAGGCCGCCGAGTGCGAACGCGATCGCCACCACCGCGATCTTGTAGCGGCGCGTGTCGTAGCCGAGCGAGCGGGTCTTCGCCTCGTTCTCGCGGATGCCCTGCAGCACCGCGCCGAACGGCGAGCGCACCAGCGAGCGGCAGAACGCGAACGCGCCACAGAGGCAGGCGAGCACGAGGTAGTAGAATCCTGCCTTGGTCGCGAAGACGGTGATGCCGAACGGTCCCGGATTGCGCGGAATGCCGGCCAGCCCGTCGGAGGCGCCGGTGACGCTGGTCCATTTGAATGCCACGGCGTAGAGCAGTTGCGCGAACGCCAGGGTCAGCATGGAGAACGAGACGCCGGAGGCGAGCGTGCACACCCAGGCCACGCCGATCGCGACGATGCCGCTGAACGCGCCGGCGAGCAGCACGGCGAACACCAAGGGCAGATCGGTGTGCAGCAGCAGGTTGCCCGCGGTGTAGGCGCCAAGTCCGTAGGCTGCGGCATGGCCGAACGACAGCAGGCGCGTGTAGCCGACCATCAGGTCGAGGCTCATGGCGAACAGGCCGAGGATCAGCGCCTCGGTCAGCAACGTCATGACGTAGGGCGGCAGACCCAGTGGAGCAAGCGCGAGAACGAACGCCGCCACGGCGAGCCCATGCCAACCGCTAATCGGATGATGCAATTCACGCTTCGCACCTTCGGCGCTTCGCGATCGCATCATCGGGTCACGCTTCCTTGCCGAACAGGCCGCCTGGCCGGACCACAAGGACCGTCAGCATGACCAGGTACATCAGCGCCAGCGCAAGGTCGGGAAAGTAGTAGGTGCCGAACACCTGCACGAAGGCGACCAGCAGCGCGCCGATCAGCGAACCGGCGAAACTTCCCATGCCGCCGATGATGACGATGACGAAGGTGTCGATCACCGCATTCGGCGCCATCGCGAGCGACGCGGTGACCAGGGGGGCGGCGAACACGCCGCCGATACCGGCCAGTCCGCAGCCGATGCCGAACACCGCCGAGCGGACCAGGCGCACGTCGGTGCCGAGCGCGTGCACCATCTCGGCGTTCTGCGAGGTGGCGCGGATTAGCAGGCCGAGGCGCGTGCGCTCGAGGAACTGCCAGATCGCGATCGCGACCACGACGCCGGCGCCGGCGAGGAACAGGCGGTACACCGGGAACGGTTCGTCCAAAATGAACACGATGCCGGCGAGCGCGGGCGGCGCCGGCACGGGCAGCGCCTGCACGCCCCAGATCAGCCGGATCGCCTCGCCCATGATCAGCGTGAGGCCGAACGTCACCATCAGGAAGGCGCTGTGGTCGCGGCGGTAGAGCCGGCGGAGGATGCCGAGCTCGAACGCCGCACCGAAGCCGCCGACCAGCAGCGGTGCGGCGATCAGCGCCACCCAGAAGTCGCCGGTGAGCTGCACGGCCGAATAGCCGACATAGGCGCCCAGCATGAAGAATGCGCCATGTGCGAAGTTGACGATGCGCATGATGCCGAAGATCAGCGTGAGCCCGACGCCGAGGAAGAACAGCAGTGCGGCCTGCGAGAGTGCGTTCAGGCACTGGGTGATGAGAAAGCCGAGGAAGTCCATTCAGATGGGCCGCACGGGTACACCTCTCCCGCTACGCGGGAGAGGTCGGCGAGCGCAGAGATGCCGGGAGAGGGTCTCACTGGCGCCACCCTCTCCCGACGCGCGCGGCGCGTCGACCTCTCCCGCGTGGCGGGAGAGGTGTATGCGGTTGTGCGCCACGACTAATGTCCGGACCACTCAAGTGTCGTAGGTCATCTGGCGGCAGGCCGGCGTGACCTGATCGGCCGGGAATGTCGCGATCAGCTCGGGGATCGGGGTCTTGTAGCCCTCCTTGTTCGCAACCTTCACCATGTAGCCCTGCTGCACCCCCTGATGGTCGCACGCGCGGACCGTCACCGTTCCCTTGATGCTGGTGACCTCGATGCCTTCCAGCGCCGGCCGCAGCTTGTCGGCCTCGATGCTCCCCGCCTTTTCAATTCCCGCCGTCAGGACCTGGCATGTCTGCCACTGCTCGCCTTCGAACACGTCCGGCACAACGCCATACTCCTTCTGCCAGAGCGCCACGAACTCCTGGTTCGCCGGATTGTCGAAGGTGAAGCAGTAGCGGGTGGAACCGACCAGGCCGAGCGCCGCCTCGCCGACCGCATGGATGCTGTTCAGATCGACGATGGAGGTCAGCAGCTGCACCTTGGCAGCCAGACGGTACTCGTGCGACTGCGAGAGGAACGCGTTGTTGTCGTCGCCTTGCATGACGATGAAGCAGGCATCCGCGCCCGACTGGCGGATCTTCGTGATGTAGGTGGAAAAATCCTTGGTGCCGATCGGCGAGAACACCGCGCCGACGAAGTTCTTCTTCGCCTTTTTCACCTCGTCCTGGAACACGTCGATGCTGTTGTGGCCCCAGGCATAGTCCATCCCGATGGCGAAGAAGTTCTTCATCTCCGACTGGCGCAGCCAAAGCGCGATGACGCGCGTCTCCATCGGTCCGGAAATGTTCGGGCGGAAGAAGTTCGGCACGAACGACGATCCGGTGAGCCGACCATCGCCATTGTCGGACGAGACGAAGATCGCGTTCCACTCGGCGAGCTTCGGCACCACGGCGAGCGCTTCGGACGACAGCGTCATGCCGAACAGCAGCCGGCAGCCGTCGCGCTCCACGACATGCTGCGCCTTGCGCACGCAGGTGGCGGGGTCGCCGCCGGTGTCCTCCGCGTGCAGCTCCAGCGGGCGGCCGAGCAGTCCACCCTTGGCGTTCTGCTGCTTGATCCAGAACTCGGCGCCGCGGCGCATCTGCTCGCCCACTTCGCCGCCCGGACCGGTCAGCGCGCAGGGCATGCCGATCCTGATCGGGGCATCGCCCAGCGCGTGGCGCAGCACGAGAGGCGCAGCGAGAGCGGCGACGCCAGTACGCATCGCACCCCGCCGCGTGATACCAAAGGTTGCGGCCATCCCGGTCCTCCCTTGCCTGCCCGACCGAAGCGTCGGACTTATTTGTTCAGCTCGACGGTTTTGAAGTCTGCCGGCACGATGATCTCCAGCACTTCGCAGTCGTCCGAATAGTCGAGCACGGTGTGCTTGATCTTCGGCGGCTGCAGCCAGCAGCTTCCGGCCTCCATGAGCTGCTCGCCGTGGCCCTCGAACTCGTTCTTCATCCAGCCTTTCAGCACGTAAATCAACTGCAGCTCCGTATCGTGGTAGTGCCGTTTGCGCACTTCGTCGGTGCAGGGTCCGATCGGGCGGATCACATGCGCCTGGCACAGACCGTTGCTGGCGGCGGCAATGCCGAGGTCGCGATAGCGGGCATAGGGGCGCAGCCCGTCGGTCTTGAATTCGCCGTCACGCGCGTGGGCGACGGTGAAGGTCTGCGGCTTCTTGCGCGGTGCGCCTGTGCGCGGCTGCGCTGCCGGCGCGGCACGGGCGGCGCGGCGCTTGGCCGGCGGCTTGGCGCGTGTCGTGACACGGCTGGCGGACTTCGACTTCGATTTGGCGGCGGCCTTGGCCATGTTTCCCTCCCTGCGCTTGTTGGTTCTCTACGCAGTATCGCCACGATAGCGAGCGCGCTTCAACTCCCCCTCCCATGGGCACAACCAATTTGCTCGGGGGGTGGAGCGCGGCGCCAACGTGCTCGTTGGATCACTGAGGAGGTTCTATCCCCACCACCTGATACACGATGCCGGGTCGGGTCAGCCCCTTCAGTGGCAGTTCGCCAATCTCCTGAAGGCTCGCGGCCTGGTCGACGCCGGCCGCGACCCGTTGACTGATGAAGACCTGGCCATCGCGGGCCGCATCGCAAAGTCGCGACGCGAGGTTGGTGACCGTCCCCATCGCAGTATACTCGATGTGATCGTCGAAGCCGACGCGGCCCAAGGTCGCATATCCCTGGGCAATGCCGACCCCAAAGCCGATCTCATGGCCGCGCCGTCGCCACCCGGAGGCCAACGCCGTGACTGCTTCGCGCATGTCAACCGCCAGGCGCACCGCACGAATAGCGGGGTCAGGGCAGGGAAACGGATCGTTGAAGAAAACCATCAGCCCATCGCCTACGAAGTGCATAAGCGTGCCTTCGTACCGGTGTATCAGCGGACCTACCGCGTTGTGATAGGCTTGTAACACGGCCATCACCTCTTCGGGTTCGGCGGTTTCGGAAAACGCCGTGAACCCTCGCAAGTCACAGAACAGAACGACGATCTCACGCCGATGGCTGGCAAGAATACTTTCGTCACCCGATGCGATGATCATCTTTGCAAGCTTGGGTGCCAGGAACCGACGCAAGCGTTCCATACGCTGGAGTTCGGTGACCTGCTCCGCCACCCGCTGCTCGAGGCCGGCGTTGAGCGACCTAAGCTCCTCGCGTTGCGCCTCGACGGTGTCGTGCAGCGCCTTGATCCGCAGCATGGAGCGCACGCGTGCGAGCAGCGCGGAATGGTCGACCGGCTTGGTCAGGTAGTCGTCGGCGCCAGCGTCAAGTCCGGACACGATGTCCTTCACGTCGGTCCTTGCGGTGATCAGGATGATCGGCATGAAGGGAATTGCAGCATCGCCTTTCAGCCGTCGTGTCACCGCAATGCCATCGAGCCCTGGCATCATGATATCGAGCAGGATCAGATCGGGCAGGTTCTGCTGCGCGCTGGCCAGCGCCTGCTGTCCATCTGATGCTGTAATGATGGCGTATCCTTTGGCCGCCAGCCGCGCCTGCAAGATATCGACGTTCGCCGCGTTGTCGTCCGCGATCAGGATCAGCGGCGGCGATCTCATCGCATTCAGCTCGCCGGGTTCGGAAGAAGCCGCCGAATAGCGGCAAGCAGGGCGCGCGGACTGAACGGCTTGGCCACATAGGCACTCTGCACCGGCTGCCTTTGCCTTGGCTTCGTCACCACTCAGCGCATACGAGGTGACCACGATAATCGGAATGCTTCGGAGCTCGGGCTGTGCCTTGATTCGCTGCGTGGCTTCGTGGCCGTCGAGCACCGGCATCTGCACATCCATCAGGATGAGATCAGGACGGTTGAGCTCGGCCAGCCGCACGCCCGCTTCCCCGGTGGTTGCCTCGATCAGTTCGAATCCTGCATTGGTCAGCAGATCGCGCAGGATGCGCCGATTGTCTTCCTGGTCCTCGACGACGAGAATGCGCTGGCTCATGTAGCGATACTCCGCGCGGGGGCGTGCACAGGCAGCGTGAACCGGAACGTCGATCCCTTTCCCGGTTCGGACTCGACCCAGATGCGTCCGCCATGCAGCTCCACAATTCTTTTCGAGATGGCAAGGCCGAGACCGGTGCCACCCTTGGTGCGGGTGCTGGAACTGTCGAGCTGCCGGAACTCCTCGAACACAACCTGGCTGATCCTCAGGCGCAATTCCAGGGCCGGTATCGAAAACGGCAATCTGAAAAGCGCCGTCCGATAGAGGCGGCATCAATGGCGATTCCACCGGATTCGGTGAACTTGATCGCGTTTCCGACCAGGTTCAGCAGCACCTGCGTGATCCGCCGCTCGTCGCCTTCGCCCATCGGCAGGTCATCCGCAATGGTGGTGGTGAAGGTCAGCTTCTTCTCCGCGACCAGCGCTTCGGTCGCTGCGATCACAGTCTGGACCACTTCTTTCATGGAGTATTCGCCAACGGACAGGTCCAGTTGGCCTGCTTCAATCTTAGAAAGATCAAGCACGTCGTTGATCAGGCCCAGCAGGTGACGACCGTTGCTCTGAACCCGCTCCAGCACTTCGCGGATCTTCTCCGGCACTTCCCCATAAATGTCGTCCAGCACGAGTTCGGTGTAACCCAGGATGGCGTTCAGCGGTGTGCGCAGCTCGTGGCTGGTATTGGCAAGGAACTCGGACTTGTGCCGGCTGGCGCGTCTCAAGCTGCTCGTACAGGTGACCAAGCTCTTCGCAGGTCCGGTTGACGTCGGCCGCCAATGCGCCGAGTTCATCACGATTGGTGACACGCACGCGCTGCGAGAAATCACCCTCTGCAATGCGTCGCAGCCGCGTCGCGATCTCGGTGACCGGCCCGATGAGGGACCAGGAAATCACATAGCCCAACACAAGCGCGAGGATGACACTGCCGCAAACGAAGGCGACAACCACCGTCTGCGACGCGGCGTAGGATTGCCGGCCGACCGTGATGCTGGTGAGCACCTCGGCTTCGGCGCGATTGACCAGTTGATTGGTCAGGCGTTCGAGGCGATCGGCGAGCGGCCCCGCCTGCCGCAACTGAATCTGACGCGCTTCGGCGATCCGACCGGCGCGGTATAGCTCGGCGACCTGGGTGACGATCGCGACAAACCGGTCGTAGGTCTGCCTCACCTGGCCGGAGAGCGCCACATCTTCAGCCGTGACGAATTGCAGCCGTTCGAGATCGTAGTCGAACTGGTTCAGCTTGCGGAGCGCGACAGCGAGTGCTCTGTCATCGGACAACAGCATGGCCGACGACACCTCGTACAACTGCGTCGTCGTGTCCTGCTGTACCTGGCGGTAAACGGCGATCTTGCGTTGCAGTCCGATCAAGTCGTTGGTGCGCCGGTGCGCACCGCCGAGGACACTCAGACCAACGGCTCCCAGTGCCACGAGCAGCGCGACCATCGCCAGGAACGCCACCAGAAGCTTAGTTTCCACTCGCGCGGGAATGCGCGCCACAAATGCGACAATTGCCTCGCGCAGGCCAACCAGAGTGCGGGCGGCGCGGCGGAGCGGTCGGAGGTGCAGACGGGAAGCGACGACCTGCCTTTGCAGGGGCGCCTTGCGCGCTCCCAGGAGGTTCGACCGAAGGTTCTGGTCCAAGTCGTTTATGATTTCCCCGTCAGGCTGAGGAGGTCACGGCGCAACTCGTCGGGATCGAAGCGGACGCCAAGATATTGCACACGCATCATACCACGCGGATCGACCACGGAGATCAGGTTGGTGTGGTCCACGTCGCCCGAGGGCACCCGCGCGGCAAATACGCCGTAGCGACGCTCGATGGCCTAAATCGTATTCGGTGGACCGGTGAGGAATTTCCATCCGGTCACGTTGGCGCCGAACGTCTCGGCGTAGCGCCTCAGCACGTCGAGGCTGTCGTGCTCCGGATCGACGGTGATCGACAGAAAGACGACCCTGGATCCGAAGTCGCTGCCGAGCCGATCCTGAACGGTCGCCATCTTCGCCGTCAGAATCGGACAGGTGGACGAACACGAGGCGAAGATAAAGGCGAGGGCTACAGCCTTGCCGCGGAACTGCGCAAGCGTCACCTGGGTTCCATCCTGAGCGCGCAGCACAAAATCCGGTGCCTGGCCGATGACCGGCAGTCCGGAATTGTCCGGGGCAATATCAGGTAGCGCGGGCGTCGAACCCGCCAGAGCCGCTACCAACAGGATGGCGGCCGCGCGCATGGCTCAGGTCTTCAGCTCACGCTTGATCTCGTTGAGAAAGCGCCAGTTCGTATGCTCGGCGATGATCCGGTCTGGGGTGGACTTGATGAACCCGGCCTCGTTCAGCCGCAGTGCGAAAAAGCGCACCGAATCCTCGGGATCGAAGTCCCGCCAAGCGCCATAGGGCAACTCTTGCAGCGTGCGCAAGGCATAGCCGTAATTATCAGTGAATCCCTGATCGACGATCAGCCGTGCAATCCGTTCCGGTTCTCTGGCGCACAGGTCGGTCGCTTTCAGCAGGGCGCGTACGATGCGTTTGGTCGCAATCGGGTATTTTTGGACGAATTCGGTCCTGCCGACGAGCATGCAGCAAAAGTACTGCGACCACGGACGATCGGTGACGCTGTTGACGAGCGAGTGCCCGATCTTACGATCGCGAAGCTCCAGGGACTGTGGCGGGCCGGTCAGGAAGGCGTCGATCTTCCGATCGACAAACAAGACCATCGGATCGGTCTCGGAATTGTCCACCCAATGGATATCCTTGTGTGGATCAAGGCCAACGAACTTGGCCATGAGGCTTACCAGATACCTGGACGACACATAGCCGCGGGACCAGCCGACTGTCTTGCCCTTCAGTCCGGCAATGCTGCGCACGTGGTCATGCGCGATGAGCTCCTAGCAACCGGGATGTACCCCGGCAACCAACGTCAGAGGAGCGCCGTTGTCCAGGTCCGCGATTTCATCCGCCGCGACAGCCTGGCTCCAGTCAATTTGGTTATGCGCCACCTCCATCACCGGGTTCGTGTCCCTGGTTCGGTAACGGATGTCAGTGAACCCCTCGGCCCGAAGCAGCCCCTCGGCCACGTATTGCGGCGCGGGACAGGTGCCAGCAGTCTTTTCCAGGGTGACCGTGGTGATTTCCGGTGGCGGGTCCGCGGCGAATGATCTGGCCCCACCACCGAACCGGGCAATGCCCAGCCCGCCCAGGCCAGCGGTCCCCGCGACACCAAGTTGGCTCAGGAAACGGTGCCGGCTGTGTTCGACCATTGCAACCTCTAATGATGCGGTTACACCTTCAGCTCTCGCTTGAGTTCGTTGAGAAAGCCCCAGTTCGTATGCTCGGCGATGATCCGGTCTGGGGTGGACTTGATGAACCCGGCCTCGTTCAGTCGCAGTTCGAAGAAGCGCACCGAATCCTCGGGATCGAAATCCCGCCAGACGCCGTAGGGCAACTCTTGCAGCGTCTGCAATGCATAATCGTAGCGGTCGGTGAACCCGCGCTCGACCAACAGTCGGGCTACTCGCTCTGGTTCACTGGCGCACAGATCAGTCGCCTTCAAGAGAGCTCGGAGAATACGCTTGGTCGCTATCGGATATCTTTGCACGAACTCGGTCCTGCCCGCCACTGTGCAGCAGCAATATGTCGAGAGCAAATTGAGTTGGCCGGTCTAGGTGACACATCATGTGGCCGCTCGTTCACGTTTTGTCCTGCGGGGGAGCGGTGTCTCCGTCGGGCATTTCCTGGTGGGACTGTCAGGACCATTTCCCGGAGCCGACCTGCCGCGCGAGCGCGCGACGCGCGGAGGGGCTGTCAGGGATGGCCTCGCCGAAGGCGAGGTCACCGCGCCGCGGCGCGAAGCGTCCTTGACAGCCCCGAGCACGGCGCGAGGCTGACGACGGGACGGGCCGATATCCTTTTTTTCGCGGTCCCCGACACGAGGTTCGCCGATTGGAACGCCATTGCTGTCGTAGCGTCCGAGGCAACGGCGTCCATGGAAAACAGCGAGGCCCCCATCGGGATATTGATGCACCTTCACCGTCGCCTTGACGAAGTGCGGACGCAGCGGGCTCTCCGGGATCTGGAGCTTGCAATTCAGGAACGATACGCAGTTGTCGTTGCCGACGATGCGTTCTTCCTGGACGCACAGCACCTCTGCCAGATCCAATCCGGGCACCGCGACGAAGGCGCTGCCTTCCTGCTCCGCCGTGATCGCGAAGCGCGCGTTGTGCGCCGGTATATAAGTGTCGCGCAGCCAGGCGTTGGCTTCGGACATCGTCGCGATGCCCGCCAATGCCAGTTCCTTCGGCACGCGATCCTGCAAGGTCTGGAACAAACGCTCGGACCGTCCGCGCGCCTGGGGCGAATACGCCGCGATATGCTCGACGCCCAGATGCGCCAGCGCGCGCCCGACCTGGGTGGGCTGGCCGCGATCCACCTTGCCGCCGACTTCGGCTGTGTAAAAGTAATGACTTCCGCGATCGGTATAGAGGCTCCGCGGCAAACCGTGCCGCCCGAATACGTCCAGCAGCGCCCGGAATGTTAAATCCGTGCCTTCTTCCTCGACCAGGAACGCCGAATAAATCCCGCTTGTCGCATCGTCCATTGTCACCACCAGATCGAGCGCCGGCCCCTCGGCCAGCCACGCGTGCCGTGAAGCGTCCTGGTGCAACATCATGCCGGGCAGGGGACGACGAGGCCGCTTCCGACGGTGCGCCCCGCGACGCTCCGCCTTCGGCAGCAAATTCCGGCTTTGCAGGAACGCCTTCGTCCAGCTGTAACTCCAGGCGAACCGGTGGTCCCGAACCAGATGCTCGTGGAAATGCCGCGCGGTGAAGCCCTGATAGCGCGTCCGATACAGCCGCTCGACCTCCTCGCACCGGTCCACCGGCACCCGCTTGCCCGACGCCTTGCCAATCCGGCGGTCCAGCAGTCCGCCCTCGCCTTCTTCTTCGTAGCGCCGGCACCAGCGGCGGAAGGTTCGTTCGCCGACACCCAGCAACTCGGCCGCCTCCACTTGGTTCAGTTCCGCCAATCCCAGCGGCCAAATACGTCCATGAACTTCAGCATACGAACACCCTGTCGGGCTTCCGTCAGGCGCATCCTCCCAACCTCCTGGCTGGAAAGCCGTTACCGGACAGATCGTGTGCTACCTAAACCGGACATATCATGTGCTACTGACACCGTGCAGCAGCAATACTGCGACCATGGACGATCAGTGGCGCTGTTGACGAGCGTATGCCCGATCCTGCGATCGCGAAGCTGCAGGGACTGTGGCGGGCCGGTCAGGAAGGCGTCGATCTTCCGATCGACAAACAAAGCCATAGGATCGGCCTTCGCATCATCCACCCAATGGATGTCCTTGTCAGGATCAAGGCCGACGAATTTTGCCATCAGGGCTACAAGGTGCCGGGACGATACAAAACTGGGCGACCAGCCGACTGTCGTGCCCTTCAGCCCAGTAATGCTGCGAACGTGGTCATGTGCGATGAGCTCGTAGCAACCGAGATGCACACCAGCAACCAATGTCATGGGAGCGCCGTTGTCCGGGTTCGTAATGAAGTCGGGCGCAACCACAAGGTCCCAATCTACCTGATTGTGGGCCAACTCCAGCACCGGGTTCGTATCCCTGGTTCGATAACGGATATCGGTAAACCCCTCGGCCCGAAGCAGGCCCTCGGCAACGAATTCCGGTGCAATGCAGGTGGAGGGCGTCTCTTCCAGCGTGATTGTTGTGACTTCCGGTGGCGGCGCCGCGGCGAACGATCTGACGCCACCGCCGAGCCCGACAGTACCAAGACCGCCCATAGCGGCTACGCCTGCTACACTGATTTGGTTCAGGAAACAGCGCCGGCTGTGCTCAACCATTGCAACCTCCATTGATGCGGTTACACCTTCAGCTCACGCTTGACCTCGTTGAGAAAACGCCAGTTGGTGTGGCAAGCAATGATTTGCTGTGGATCGGACTTGATGAGCCCCGCCTCGTTCATTCGCAGCGCGAAAAAGCGCATTGTGTCCTCGGGATCGTGATCCCGCCAGGCGCCGTAGGGCAGCTCCTGCAGGGTCTCCAGGGCATAGTCGTAGCGAGGCGTGAACCCCTGATCGACCATCAGGCGGGCCGCGCGCGCGGGTTCATTGGCGCACATGTCAGTGGCCTTCAGGAAAGCCCGAACAATGCGCTTGGTCGCTACCGGGTATTTCTGGACGAACTCGGTCCTGCTGAACAGCGTGCAGCAGAGATACTGCGACCACGGACGATCGGTGGCACTATTGACCAGCGAATGCCCGATCCCGCGGGCGCGCAGCTCCTGGGTCTGAGGTGGGACGGCCAGGAAGGCATCGATCTACCTATCGATGAACAAAACCATCGGATCGGCCTGTCGATCGTCCACCCAGTGGATATCCTTGCCAGGATCGAGGCCGACAAGTCTTGTCATCAGGGCCACAAGGTCCTTGGACGTGCTATAGCTGGGCGACCAGCCGACTGTTCTGCCCTTCAGACCGGCAATGCTGCGAACGTGGTCATGTGCGATGAGCTCGTAGCAACCAACATGCGTTCCGGCAACGGCTGTCAGGGCTGCACCGATATCAACAGCGGCTATGATTTCTGGCGCGAAGTCCATGTCCCAGTCCAATTGGTTATGCGCCACCGCCAACGCCGGGGCTTCATCAACGGCCTGGTAACGGATGTCGGTAAAACCCTCGGCCCGAAGCAGCTCTCCGGCCACATACTGCGGCGCAAGGCAGGTGGTCGACGCCTTCTCGAGAGTGATTGTTGTGATTTCCGGCGGCGGCTCTGCAACAAGCGAGCTCACTCCGCTGCCGAACCGGGCGCCAGCAAGTCCACCCACGCCGACAAAGCCTGATACACCAAGTTGGCTCAGGAAACGGCGCCGGCTTTGCTCTATCGGCATTGCGCCCCCCACACGTCAGATCGCCACCGCAGTCAGTCCATTCGGCTCGCGCTCAATCTCCTGGAGGAAGCGCCGTCCTTTGCGCTCAAAGGCAAGCTTATGGGACGCGGTTCGGATTTTCAACAATATCCGTCCCACTCTGTCGTGCGGCGCGAGACCCATTGCAGCTGCGGGAAAGTCTGCCCAAGGCATGTTCGCTTTCGAGGAGCAAGGCCGATCAAGTGAGCTACAGCTATGGGCGCGGAGCCGCCGGAGCTCGGCTGTGCTGAACGTCCGGAATCCTGGATCGCCTGGCCGGCCGACCTATGGCGGACTTGGGTCGAGAGCAATCAACGGACGGGGCCGCTGGTATCAGACGACCTGATTGCGCAACGTCGCCTCGCCGCGCCACAGGCGATCGAGGTTCTCGACCAGAATCTCGTTGACGTTCGCCTCGTATTTGCGCGTCTCGCCACCGGTGTGCGGGGTGATGAACACGTTCGGCATGGACCAGAACGGAGAAGCCTCCTCGGGAGGCTCCGGGTCGGTGCAATCGAGCGCGGCGCCGGCGATGCGGCCCGCCTGCAGCGCCTCGATCAGCGCGGCCTCCACGACGCACGGACCTCGCCCGACATTGACCAGGTACGCCGAAGGCCGCATCAGCCCCAACGCCCGGGCGTCCATCACGCCTTTGGTCTCCGGCACCAGCGGACACGTCAGTACCGACGAAGTCGGCCCGCGGCAGGAACCCCGGCAGCTCGGCCAGCGTGTGAACGGAATCCGCCGCACCGCGTCCGGCGGCGGGATCGCGGCGGAAGCCGACCACGTTCATCTCGAACGCCTTGGCGAGCTGCGCCAGCCGACCGCCGATGCGCCCGAGCCCGATGATCAGCACCGTCTTGCCGGTCAGCTCGTCCTCGCGCTGCGTCAGATCGCCGATCATGCCGCGCCAGACACGGTGCGCCTGGTTGTCGCGCGCCTCCGGCAGCCGCCGCGCCAACGCCAGGATAAGCGCAATCGCATGCTCCGACACCGCGCGCGCATTCACCCCGGCCGCGCTCGCCAGGCGCACCCCGCGTGCGGCAAGCTGCGTCTTGTCGAACTGGTCGGTGCCCGAACCGATCGACTGGATGAACCGCAGCCTTGTCGCCAACGGAATCAGCCCGTTGTGCCACATGCCGGAAACGACGATCACATCGGCCTCGGGCGCACGGCGCTCGAACGCCTCGCGCTCGCGCACCTCGAAGCTGGCAATTGCGGTGTTCAGCGCATCGAAGCAGGCCTTCATCTGATACGCGGCATGCGCGAAGCAGACGACGAGCTGGTCCTTGGGCGGGATCATGGGTGCGCGGCGGTCAGCCCTGGCGGGCCTTCATCCTCGGGTTCTTCTTGTTGATCACGTAGACGCGCCCGCGCCGGCGCACCACGCGGCAGTTCTTGTCGCGGGCCTTTGCGGCCTTCAGGCTGTTGCGGACTCTCATGGCGGCGCCTCGTGAAGAGCGGCGCTGGATAGGGGCCGCGGGCGCGCCTGTCAACCCGCAGGCGGCTCGATCCCGCCGCGGCCGATCGCGTGCCAGCGCACCAGCCGCAGCCTGCCGGCCCGCAGCAGGCGGTAGCGCTCCAGCCACAGCTCCGCCTCCTTCACGACGAGTGCCAGTTCGTGCAGCGTCGGACGCGTGTCCTCCATCGCCTGGACCGCCGTGAGCCACCCCGCCACCGATTGCTGCATGTGGCGGCGGGAGATGTCCTCGACGATCCGCACATCGAAGCCAAGCCGCCCCAGCACCCTCGTGATCGTCAGCTCGCTCGGGACGTCGGGGGTGCGGTGATCGAGCCGCGTCCAGGCGGCAACCATCGGATCGGCCGCATCGAGCTTCAGGTCCGCCACGAGCTCCACCAATACGAGCTGCCCGCCTCGCTTCAGTGCGAGCGACACCGCGGCCAGCGTCGGTTCCGGCCTGGCTCCGCGCAAGGGCTCGAACGCCATGCCGTGGTGGTAATAGTGCAGCGGGAATTTCGGCGCTAGCGGATCCCAGGTTTCGACCTGCGCCCGCCGCCCAAGTCCGGCACGGACGCTGCGTTCGCTGGCCAGTGCGGCCAGCCGGTGATTGGCCTCGAAACCGCTGACCCAAACGCCGAGGCTGGTTGCGATGCTGCGGGTCGACCCGCCGCTGCCGGCGCCAACCAGAAGCAGACTCGACGCGGCCGACAGTCCCATCGGCTTGGCAAGACGCAGCGTTTCAGCCGCGCCGCCGGGGCACAGGAACCCCTCGCCCCACAGCGCCTCTGCAATCCCGATGCGCGCGCTCGGCCACTCCGGATCGTCGTCCTCGGCGAGCGCAACATCCGGCGCAAGCAACGTCGGTGTCGCTGCGAACAGCGCCTCGGTTGCCGACGCATGCCATCCGAGCAGTTTTCGCACGGTGTCGAGCAGCATCCAGCCACACCTCCGGGCGCCACAGTACGGCCGAACGATTGAGGAAGCGTTGAAGTGCGGGCAACTGACTGGTGCACCCCCATCCGATCATTTTGCCGATGAATGGACCTGCGCTGAACCGAGGGCTTCGGATGAGCGTCATGGCGCGTCCGGGCGTGGACAAGGCGTCGTTCGAGCTTTGGTCGCTGGCGGTCTCAGCGGTGAACGGCTGCGGCATCGGCATGGAGAGCCGTGAGCGGGCGGTGCGCCAGCACGGGCTGACCGCCGAGCAGGTTCAGGCGGCGATGCGGATCGTGGCGGTGGTGCATGCCGCCGCCGCGGTGCTGGATGGCGAGGCGGGCGGTGGCAAGGTGATGCTGCAGGCTGCCTGAGATCCTGTGTTCAGCGTGCGTCGATGGCCTGTGGAGCCTCTGCCGCGACCCAGGGATCGATGCATCCCGTCGCGGCGCGGCGATACACTTCCAGGCCATCGAACGCCGCGATCTGGCGATAGCGCGACCAGGCGCGGGCGAAGGCAGGGTCGGACGCGCTCAGCACACCGACATAGTTGACCACCCCCTCCCGGGTATCGACGACTGCGATGTCCGGGCAGCCCATGATGAAGTCGTGCGCCACCCAACGGCGGACCGGCCATTCCTTCGCCGCCGCCGCGTCGAACCGCGCGCGCCAGAGTTCGCCCTTTAGCGCCCACATCGAATCGAAGCGCGAGGCCCAGGCGACGCCGGTGTTGTTCACCACCGGAAAGCCGAGCGCGATCCATTCTGAAAAGGCGATGTAGGTCCGCGCCTTCTGCTGGCGAATGAGACGCTCGAGCTTCATTACCGTCATCTGGTCCGGCTGCACCGCCAGCGCCACCTGCGGCTCCAGGCGCTGAAAGGCCGCTACCAGGAACACGACCACGCCGACGCCGGCAAGCCCGACCGGCAGGAACGCGATCCGGGTGGAAGCCCGCCGCCGGTGCAGCAGGACCGATGCCGCCCAGCACAGCAATGCCAGCAGGGTCGCAATGGTAGCCGGCAACCGGTGATAGAACCAATCCTTGCCATCAACGAAGCAGATCACTGTGCTGGTTATGGCGAACATGACGAGGGTCAGCATCAGACTACCCTCGGGCCTGCACCACCTACGGTTCCACCATAGCAGCAGCGCGATCGCCTGGCCGAACATCAGGCGCAGGCTGTCGAGCAGCAGGTGGCGGAATGGCGCATCGCTCGCCCCATAAAGGGCCAGCGCAAGCGGCACTGCGCGGCGCAGATAGGCGGGGCAGAACAGCGCGACCAGTCCGCCGTAGACCAGCAGCGCGACCCCGGCGGCGAGCGATTGGGTGCGGATCGGGCTCAGGCCACGCAGCAACGACAGGCCCTCGAGCACGAGGAACACGCCGACATAGCGCGGCTTGAGCGCGCAACCGAGGCCGGCGAGCACGCCTGCGATCAGCGATGCGCGAAAGGCGGGCCGTTCGCCATCGAGCGACCGGGCGAACAGGACCAGATAGGGCAGGATCGCGGCAACCAGCAGGTGTTCGCGCTGCCCGAGATCGCCGGCCGGCACGACCAGCAGCACGGTGCCTATCGCAGCGAACACCGGCACGCGGTCCTCGAATAGCTTGCCGCTGCCCTGCAGGAGCGAGGCGGTCCACCAGGCGCAGCCCAGCACGGCAGCAACGAAGAACGGGATGGCGGTGAACTGGGCGTCGATCCCCAGCGCGCTGGCGAGACGGATCGGAATCGCCGAAATCCACACGATCAGCGGCGGATTTACCTCCACGACGTCGACATAGAGTTCCCGGCCGGAGAGCCAGCGCCGCGCGACGTACAGCAGCCAGGCGACGTCGTCCTTGAGCGGCGTGCGCAGCATAACGAACAGGACGATGCCGAGCACCATCAGCAGCAGGAGCATGCTGGCGGCCGCGACAACAGGGCGGGCGAATGACTGCGCCGGGCGAATGGCCCGGACCTCGGAATGGCTCATGGACGCTCGGTAAGATGGACGCTTCGCTACCCTGGATGCGGTGCAGGAAGCATGCCCTGCAACCCTTTATATGTCTTTTATATGGTTATCGAGATCGTCGCCATGAAATATCTCAGCAGGCCGATACGGTGACGCAGCGATGCCCCAGGTTCGCCGGCCTGACGCGTGCGTGATCTCGGGTGTGGGCGTTTCGCGATGACCCAGTCAGAACTTCATGGCCTGCTCCAGTTCGAGTGCTCGCTCCTCCGTCATTGCGCGCAGACATTCGGCCTCCTGGATCTGCCGGATCGTGCCCTCCCTGGAGCCGTAGAACCGGCAATTGGCATCGCGATACTGAATCCAGAGCCGTTGCGCGGCTTTCAGCGGGTCGCGCTGCCCGGCGTAGACCTGTTGCATCAGGTCCTTGTACGCCGCGTTCAACCGCTGATCCCAAACCCTGGTCTTGGCGACCACGCAATCGACGGTCGCCATTGTATTGTCCTCATTCCCGCAGGGCTTGTATTGGGGTCCGAACATCTCAGTCCGCGCTGCCGTGGAGACCAGGATCGCGATCATCGGCATCGCGATGAAGAGTGGGCATCTCATGGCGTGACCTCACTGCCGCAACGTCGCGGCGGATGCTTTCCTGGCGTGAATGAAATTCCGCACACCCGTCGGGCCTGTCTGGGCGCGGGGTTGCCTTCGTCCGCGTCGTGCGGTCCTTAGACGCCCATCACGCGCTTGCCTCGCCGGACGACACGGTGAGGTCGAGCCCTTCATACAATTCCGTGAGCGGCACCTCGACGCCAATTTCCGGCATCGACAGCACCACCTCGCCGGTCAACAGTGAACCTACCCAGCGTTCGCCCTCACGCGCAAAAACTGTCGCTGCCTGGCTGCCCTACTCCAGCATGACGTGACGGAGGATCGACTCAGTCTGCCGGTATTCCGAATTCTTGATGACCCGATCCGTGAGCGCGCTGCCCTGCGACAATATCTCAAAGACCACGACAGGATCACTGACCACAGCCTGGCTTCCGGCACCAGGTGTGCAGGCGACGAAGACATCCGGATAGCGAATACTGCCCGCAACCCCGATCTTGAGGTCGCTGCCAAAGGCGCGGCATCGCGTGCCACGCAGCCGATTTCCAAGGAAAACCAGCAGATTGCCCTGGATCGTGGCATGCGCCCTGGTCACGCCGACCATGGCGACGGGTTTGAACCCGTCAAACTCGTAACGTGGCTCCTGCTGTTCCTCCCAGGCGAGGAACTCGGTGACGGTCATCGGCCTGCGCAACGCGACGTTCATGGCATTGGCTCCAGCCGCAATGTGGCGACCGACGGCGGCGCGCGCAACCTCAGTTGAAGAACCGAGCCGGCCGGAAATCCGCGAGTTCCGGGCGCTGGCGGCCGTGCACGATCTCGTCGGCCACCGCAGCACCCAGGAACGGCGACATCGTCACGCCGCTGTGCGTGATCGCGAGGTAGTAGCCTGCGACCCGCGGCACCGGGCCGACGGCGGAGAAGGAATCGCCCGGAATGGGGCGGATCGCCATGCGCGCGGCCTCCGGTTCCACGTCGCCGATCCACGGCAGCAGCCGACGCGCGCGCTGCACCAGGTCGCGCGCCTCGGGCATGGACGCACTCGGCCGCGGATCGAAGGCAAGCGTCGCATCCGTGGCATTCCAATGCAGTATCAGGCGTCCGGCACCGTCCGGCCGTGCCTGAATGATCGGCGCGTGCACGACGCGCCCGACGCGGGCGGCAACCGGCGGGGTGAATACGAGGAACCCGACAGTCGGCGCCAGAGGTAAATGCAAGCCGGCATCCGACACCGGATCGTTCGTCCAGCGGCCGGCGCAGTTCACCACCATGTCGGCCTCGAACAGCCTGCCGTCCGCCGTCTTCACCCCCGTGACCCGGCCAGCGCGCAGCACCGTTTCCGACACGCGGACACCGCAGTGCACCGACGCGCCGCGCGCCCGCGCCGCGCCGAGCATCGCAGCCGCATACACCACGGGATCGAGCCAGCCCTCCTCGGGGAAGTACGCAATCGGCGCATCGCCGATCTGTGCCGGGTCGATGTCGGGCTCAAGTTCCAGCAGTTGCGCCGGTGTGATCCATTCCGCCGCGTAGCCCCAGGATTGCAGGCGCTCCACCTTCGCCTGCTGCGCCGCGCGATCCTCCGGCGCGGTCCATTCGACGTTGCCGCCGCCATGCCACCACGGCGTCGCACCGAACTCCTCGGCCAGGGCGGCATGCGCCTTCATGCCCGCGACGTTCAGGTCGTGGTAGGGGCGCGGCGTCTTGCCATTCGAGTTGGTCCACGCGAAGCTGATCCCCGACGTGCCGCCGCCGATGCGGCCTGCTTCCAGAACGGTGACCGCGGCGCCGCCCAACGCCGCGCGAAACGCAACCGAGGCGCCCATCACGCCGGCGCCGATCACGATGACCCGCATCAGTTCCTCACCCAGACATTGTACATGCGCGGATTGTAGAACGGCACGTAGTGCTCGACGTTGGCGCGCACCGCCTGCACCTTCGGCATCACGCCCATCGGGATCACCATCACGTCGTCCAGCGCGATCTTCTGCGCGCGCACGAACGCGGCCTGGCGCGCCTCGAGCGTCGGGCCGTTCGCCACCTCGTCGAACGCCTTCATGAAGGCAGGATCGGTTTTTCCGCCCGGTGGCGTGTACACGGGATTCGGTTCGGCCATCGGCCGCAGCGTCTGCACCCCGCCCACCGCCACGTAGGTGATCCAGCCAGTGAAGAAGAAGTTCCAGTCCGGCGTGCCGTTCATCGCCTTCTGCAATGCGGTCGGCCAGTCGAGCACCAGAAGCTCCGCGTTGATCCCGACACCTTTCAACTGCTGCGCCACGACGAGCCCGGTGTTGTAGAGACTGGGATAATCTTTGTTGGTCAGCAGCACGACTTTTTCACCTTTGTAGCCGGCCTCCTTCAGAAGCTGCTTTGCCTTGTCCGGATTGTGCTGGTCCAAAAGCTCCTTGCCGACCTCGGTGTAGTAGTTGGTGCCGGAATACTGGAACGACGGATTGTGCTTGAAATCCCCATCGCTCGCCGCCTCCATCACCTCGTCAAAATCCAGCGCCGCCAGCACAGCCTGGCGGAATTTCAAATTGTCGGTGGGCGGGGCGGACCAGTTCCCATAGGTGACGTTCAGCCAGAAGTTCTCCAGCTTCAGGAGTCGAATATCTTTGTTCGCCGCGATGCGTTTCTGCACGATCGTGGGCACGTCCTGCACGCCCTGCAGCTCGCCAGTTTCCAGTCCCGCGACGCGCGCACCCGGTTCCGGCACCATGCGGAATGTCACCGTATTGAGGCACGCGATCTTGTAGCCGCCGAAGCCAGACAGATCGTCGTAGCGTGTGTCCGGCGTGTAGCCATCGAAGCGCTTCAGCTTCACGTAGGCATCGGCGACGAACTGATCGAGCTGCCAGGGGCCCGTCCCCATCGAGGGAAGCTGTTGCGGCGGTGCGTCCTTGTTCTCCTCGGGGATGATGATGATCGGCACGGTGATCGACGACATCGCCTCCACGAAGCTCGGCCGCGCATCCTTCATCGCGATGACGAAGGTGGCGGGGTCCGGCGTGTCGTAGTGATCCACCGGCGCAAGGATCGAACGATCGATGCCGACGCGGGCGTAGCGTTCGAACGAGGCGCGCGCATCGGCCGATGTGAACGGTTTGCCGTTGTGGAAGTGCACGCCCTGGCGCAGTTTGAAGGTAAAGGTCTTGCTGTCCGGCGAGGCCTCCACCGACTGCGCGAGCTGCAGCAGCGGCTTCATGCTCTCGTCGCGCGTGACCAGCGTTTCGTAGGTGTTCATCGCGATGTCGCGCACCGAGGCGGCGGCGTTGGCCTGCATGTCTAGCCCGGCGACATTCGCTTCGAGCCCATAGGTGAAGTCGCCGCCGGTCCGGCCGCACTGGAATTTTTCCGCATGCGCCACGCCGGTCCAGGTGAGCGTGACGCTCGCCAGCAACAGTATGTGCTTTGTGGCCCAACTCTCCATGCGGCTTCCCCCGGTTCCTGCCGGCCATGATGGTGGTCCGCCGGATCGGCCGTCAATCGTCAGGTCGTGTACAGCCAGCGGCTGACCAGCGTCTCCACATCGTCGCCGAAATCGTCGCGTGGGCCTTCCGCGAACAGCGTGCCGGTGCGCATGACATAGACGTGGTCCGCGATGCCCAGCGCGCCCTTGATGTTCTGATCCACCAGCAGGATCGCCTTGCCGTCGCGCGCAAGGCCGGCAATCAGCGCATAGATCTGCGCCGCGATGCGCGGCTCGATGCTGGCGGTGGGTTCATCGATCAGCATCACCGCGGGATCGGCCATCAGCGCGCGCGCGATCTCGAGCTGGCGCTGCTGACCACCGGACAACGTGCCGGCAGCCTGACGCCGCCGCTCCTGCAGGATCGGAAACTGTGCATAGGCGCGCTCGGTCCGCTCGCGCACCAGTGCGCGGTTACGACGGAACTGCCAGGCGCCCAGGCGCAGATTCACCTCCACCGACAGGAACGGGAACACGCTCGGTCGTTGCGGCAGGTAGGTGATGCCGTGACTGCTCATGTCGTGCGAGGCCACGCCTTTCAGCGATGTCTTGCCCAGATGCATCTCGCCCTGGTTGGCCGGCAGGAAACCGAACAGCACCTTCAGCAGCGTCGATTTGCCGGTGCCGTTTGGTCCCAGCACGCAGCGCACCTCGCCGCGAATCACGTCGACCGACATGCCGTTCAGGATGTTGATCCCCGGCAGATAGCCCGCCACCAGATTGCGCGCGGTGAGCACTGGCGCGGGATCAGATACCGGCATAGGCCCGCAGTACCTCCTGGTTGTCGCGCACCTCGGCCACCGTGCCGTCGGCGATCTTCTCGCCGCGCGACATTACCACCATGCGGTGCACCAGTCGCTGCAACGCCTCGATGTCGTGATCCACGATGACGAAGGTGCGGCCATCCGCGTGGAGCTTCCGCACGAGCACGATGATCTCGTCGCGCAGGAACGGGTTCACGCCGGCAAATGGTTCGTCGAGGAACAGGATATCGGGGTCCAGCATCAGAGCGCGTCCGAGTTCCAGCAGCTTCTGCTGGCCGCCCGACAGGTTCTTTGCCTGCAGCGTCTCGAGGGCGGCGAGACCGAGGAATTCCAGATGCCGGCGCGCCTCGCGGGTCGCCGCTGTCCAGTGTGAATGGAGGCGTGCGAGGCCGGGCACCAGCATGTTCTCCAGCACGGTCATGCGGCTGAAGAGTTGGGTGATCTGAAAGGTGCGCCCGACACGCAGTGCCGCGAAGTCGCTAGGAGCGAGGCCGTCCGCACGCTTGCCCCGCAGGTCGATGTGGCCGCTGGCTGGGGCCAGGTGACCAGTGAGCAGGTTGATCGTGGTGGTCTTGCCGGAACCGTTGGGGCCGATGAGCCCGACGAGCTCGCCCTGTTGGACAGCGAAGTTGAGGTTGTCCACAGCGACGATGCCGCCGAAGCGCTTGGTGAGGTCGCGCGCTTCGATCAGCGGTGAGGGTGCTGGCACGGCTAGCAAGGCAAATTCACCGCAGAGACGCAGAGCAAGGTTATGATGCGCGTCGCGCGAAGTGCATTTCTTGTTTCTCTGCGCACTCTGCGCCTCTGCGGTAAATATTCTTTACAGTTCAGCATGTGCCGATCGATCGTGCCGACGGCGGAAATCGAGCCGCGCCACCTGTTGCCACGCCAAGGCCAGCAGGCCGTTGCGCGCGAAGCGGATGGTCAGCAGCAGCAATGCGCCGAACAGCACAAGGCGCCACTGGCCGTAGCTGCGCAGCGCCTCGACCAGGAACTCCAGCCCGAGCGCACCGATCATCGCGGCAACGATGCTTTCGGCCCCGCCGATCACCGCCATGGCGACCACCAGACCCATTTGATCGACCGAGCCGATGTCCGGCGTCAGGATGCCGATGTAGTGGCCGAAGAAACCACCAGCTAAACCGGCGAAACTCGAGGTGATGGCGAAGGCGAGGATACGGAAACGCACCACCTTCACTCCGGATGCCGCGGCCGCGTCCTCATTCTCGCGGATCGCCCGGAAAAACAGGCCCCAGCGCGACGTCACCAGGAACTGCATGATCGCCAGCGATGCGATCAGAAGTACCAGCCCGAGATAGTAGAACGGCGTGTCGGTGCGGTCGTGGAACAGCGGTGTTACCTCGAGCCCGCCGGAACCGCCGGTGACCTCGTTCTCCGAGACGATGACGATGCGCAGGACTTCGGAGAACGCCACGGTGAACAGTGCGAGATAGGGGCCGCGCATGCGCAGGCAGATGTAGCCGATGCCGCTGCCGACCAGGGCACACATCAGCACGCCTGCTGCCATGCCGAGCGGGATCGGAAGGTCGAACCACTTCACCAACAGGCCCGAGGTGTAGGCGCCGATTGAGACAAACGCCATGTGGCCGAAGGAAAACTGTCCCGCGTAACCGGCGAGCAGCGCCCAGCTTGCGGTGACGATGGCGTAGAACATCGCCAGGACGCCGACCGACAACCAATAGGCGTTCACCAGAAATGGAAACGCCAGCGCAAGTATCGCCACGGCGAGCCATGCAGCGACCGTCAGTGCCCGCACACGCTACTCCATCGCGACATGCGCGCGTCCGAACAGGCCGGTGGGCCGAATGAGCAACACCAGCATCAGGATGAGCAGGCTGAATGCCTGAGCGTATGTGAGGCTGCGGCTTGGATCCGGGAACAGCGCCACGAACATCAATTCCGAAACGCCGATCATCAGCCCCGCGATGATCGAGCCGGCCACCGAGCCCATGCCGCCGAGGATGACGATGGCGAAGGCCTGTGTGTCGGGCAGAAGCCCCATCGACGGCGAGAGCGAGTAGATCGGTCCCACCAGCGCACCGGCGCCGCCCGCCAGCGCACCGCCAAGGCCGAACGCCAGCATGTAGAAGCGCTGGTCGTTGATGCCGACGATGGCCGCTGAATTCACGCGACTGGCTGACCGCGTTCAGCGCCTCGCCCCAGGCGGTGCGGTTCATGAACCACACGAGCCCGACCAGCATCGCCACGCCCGCGCCGCCGGCGAATACGCGGTCCCAGGTCATGATCAGCCCGCCCGCCGTGAACACACCGGGCCAGAAGGACGGTGGGCGCAGCGGGTATGGGCCGAAGATGATCAGCGCCAGTGCCCGGAGAAAGATCGAGATGCCGAAGGTGATCAGGATGCCGTAGTCGCCCTTGCGTTCGGTGGTGGGACTGTAGAGCGGCGTCAGCAATGTTCGCTCAACCAGCACCGACAGCACGAACGACAGCGCCATCGCGACGAGCACGGCCGGCAGTGGCGGGATGCGGGCGAGCGAGATGGCGAAATAGCCGAAGTAGCCGCCCATCATGTAGACTTCGCCGTGCGCGAAGTTGACGATCTTCAGGATCGAGAAGATCACCGTCAGCCCCGCGGCGATGACGGCGTAGATCACGCCGATGACCAACCCGTTGAGTGCCTGGATCAGCAGGTAGTCGGTCATGAGGCGGCGTCACCCCCTCCCCAACCCTCCCCCGCTTCGCGAGAGAGGGGGCGTACCTGAACCCCCTCTCCCGCGAAGCGGGGGAGGGTTGGGGAGGGGGTCATGCATCAGCTTCCCGGCTTCTTGTAGGTGTACGGAACTGTCGCGTATTGCCGCGGCCAGACGATGGGCGCATCGGCCTGACCCTGCTTGACGTCGGCGTATTGCAGGATGCTCAGCGGCGCATCCAGAAATTGATGATAGTGCCAGGCCGGCTCGTGGCTGGTGGAGAAGGAGTACTGGCCGCGAGCACCGATATACTTCGTATTCTCCAACGCATTGATGATCGCCTTTGCCTCGGTGCTGCCGGCGGTCTTGATCGCATCGAACAGCAGCCACGCCCCGTCGTAGCTCTCCATCACCGCGCCCGACGGATCGGCATTGTGTTTCGCCTTGTACGCCGCGACGAATGCCTTGGTCTTGTCGTTCCAGGCAGCCTTGGGCAGGCCGACATTCTCGGTGACCAGATATTTCCCGGCCTCGCCGACATTCTCCCAGAACGTCGGATCGACTGCTTCGCCGCCGGAGTTGTAGATGCCGCAGTTCGCGGTCGGCGCAAATCCAAGGTCATGCGCCTGGCGGATCATCGGATACGCGCCCGCCTCGGAGTAGATGCTGAGGAAGAAGTCGTAGGGCGGCGCGTTGCTCTTGAACCGCAGGATCTGCGCGGTGAAGTCGGTCAGGTTGGGGTCGGCGTCCACCGCGGTGAATGCGATGTTCGCCGCCGTCAGCTCCTGCGCGACCAGCGTGCGCGCGGCCAGGCCGACGTCGTTCTTTTCAGCGATGATCGCAACATTCTTGAAGCCGGCGGCGGCGATCCATTGACCGATGGTCACGTCGATCAGCGACACGGCGGGCGCGTTGCGGAACACCTCCGGGTAGCCCTTTGCGGTGATCTGATCGGACCACACGTCGCAGGCCATGAAGGGCGTGCCGTATTTGTGGTAGACCTCCATGCCCGCCAATGCGACGGGGCTGTGGAACTCGCCGAACACGGCGACCACCTTGTTCTGCTGCACGAGCCGTTCGGCCGCGGTGCGGCCCTCCGCCGGCATGCCGCGCGTATCGGAATAGGTGATCTCGACCGGCCGGCCGAGCAGACCGCCCTGCGCGTTGATCTCTGCCTCAGCGATCAATGCGGCGTTCTTCATGTTGGTGCCTTCGGCATAGCCGCCGGGAGGCGACAGCGGTCCCACCCAACCGATGGCAACCGGCTCGCCGGCCGCGCGGGCCCGACGGCCAAGCAGCGGCAGCGATGCGGCGACGCCGGCCGCGGCCAGCACGCTGCGTCTGGTCGGCGCAATCAACGTTCCCCGTGTTGTCCTGGTGATCGGCACCGGCAGCTCCTTATGGCTGGATTGAGTGGCCCGGCCGCATCCTGTCAAGAAGGTGGGCGCGCGCCAAGTCGGGACTCTCCGTCATGTCAAACGCAGGGAACTCAATGCACGGGGCAGCTGCCGGGATCGTCGCACGGCGGCACCCGCCGAAATGTCGTCGCCGATGCGATGGGTGAGAATGCTCCAGCCCCGGCAGCAGAGGATGCCCGCACCTTGTATTGATACTGGGTCGCCGGCCTGCAGTCCCGCATCCCCATAGCTCAGGCCGGAGATGGTGCCGATCTGACGGAAGTCGGCGTCGCCTGGGCCGGCGCGGAACACGTCGTAGCTGGCCACTCCGGGGTTCGAGGACCAGACGATATCGATCGCGGTGTCGCTGCGATCAACAGCGAGCACCGTCGCCGGCGCGGCCGTTTGCGCTGCGACGGGAGTAGATGATGCCGAAGCGCCGCCGGCCACTCGGTCAACCATCGCTTTGATGGCGCTGATCTGCTTGCCCGACTTCAAAAGGTACGTGGGAGATTCCGTGGGATTGGCGTCCAGATAACCGAACCAATCCCAACATGCCTGGGGATTGGTGATGCCCAGCGCCGTCAGGGTCACGGCATGGGTTTGCGGATAGAGGACGATGATGTGATTTGTATCGGCCCATTCGTTATAGCCGGCATGCCTGACGAAGTCCTCGCCGATGTTCTCGAATGATTGCAGGCAGCCGTGCAGGGCGACATGGAGTCTGCAAGGCTCGTTCGCGCCGCAGGAAGCCGGGACATAGACAAAGCCTTTGTCATTCATGCTGTCGTCGATCGGTTGGTCCGGCGTGGTGAATTCAGCCTGGTTGAACGACTGAGGGTTTCCGGTCAATGCGCCGGCATTGGGCGAAGCCAGCGCACCGTAGATGTGCTGCAGAACGACACCGGCCTGATCGTAGTTGCACTTGTTGATGTACTCGCCGCCATTTTCATTGCACTTGTCGCCATGGGCGACGGTGACCTGCGAGTGTCCCGCGCCGATGGCGGTCTGGTAGAACAGGTTTCCCGTATTCGGGTCCAGGTAGTGTGCGTAGTAGGCGTGCAGCCAGTCGCTCACCGGCTTGGCCACGACGTTGTCATTGTAACCGTGGAACAGATAGATCTTCTGCGCGGAAATATTGCTGGTATCGTCGATGGCGCCGTTTCTGCTCCATGCGTCGGTGCGTTTGAACAGCTCCGGCAGATCGACAGGCGGCGCACCACCCATGCAGGTGCTGAGCGCGGCCGAGGTGGAACCCTCCGAACAGCCGAACGGTCCACCCGCGATCGCGCCGACGCCCCGGGTGATCGACGACCATGCCGTGCCGAACTGCACAGCCATGAAGGCGCCGGAAGAGATGCCGGAGACGGATGTCTGGCCAATATCCACGTTGTACGCCGGCAGCGATGGTTCGGCGGCGCGCGGACAGTCGGCACTAGCGGCCGCAAGAGCGGCGCCAAGTACGACGGAACGCCAGGCAGTGCTCGATCGGAGCAGCACACACAGCATCGATATGCCCTCTGGCAGGGGTTATTTTGGGGTTGGTATTTCTTGGCGCACGGCGATCCTGCGTCCACTGCCCGACCTGTGCCAAGTGAAATTTTGCGCCGGCATGGCTGGGAGCCCTGCTGGGCATAATGGCGGCAGCGTTTTGCGGCTTCGCGATGAGCGCGACGGCAAACGCAGACGGACGCCCGCTTTGAGCTGGCCGATTTACAATCGAGTGCGGCCTAAGGACTCGAGCCGAATTGATCGAATAAGGTGTCGCGGGACTGCACCTTTTGTTGTCATCCCCGCGAAAGCGGGGACCCAGGCGACAACTGGGTCCCCGCTTTCGCGGGGATGACAACATGAACGGAGGGCTGTTCGCAACTGACGCAGTTTATTCGCGGCGAGTTCCTAAGTGTGATCGCATCGCCGCCTCAGGCGTAGATCTTCATCAGTTCGGAATGGGCCCATTTGACCGCTTCTTCCGCGGGCATGCCTTGCACCGCCTTGGCGTACATATCGACGATGATGAACTTGCTGATGGTCTCGGCGGCCGCCCGGCCGGCGGGCCCGGCATAACCGGCAAAACGGCCGCTTTCCGCCGCGGTGCGGAACGGCGCCATCACCGGGTCGTCGTTCCACAACCCGTGGCTTTCCCACGCCTTGGTCACTCCCACCGAGAAGCCCTGCTGCGAGGTGAACCAGGCATCGTAAACCTCCTTGGAATGGAACCAGCGCAGAAAGTCCTTCACGGCTTTCTGGTTCTTGCCGTACGCGGGAACAAGATTCGAGAATGGCACATGATAGCTGAACTGGCCGGCCGGACCGCTCGGCAGCGGCGAATGAAAGCAGTCGTCCTTGAGCGGCTTGCCCGTCTCGGTCATGTAGGTGTCGGGCTTGCTGCGCGCCAAAAGGTAGATTGATGCGCCGTTGCTGGTCGAACTGATCGTGTTGGCCAGAAAGGCCCGGTTGTTGCCGGCGTCGTCCCACGACATGGCGCCCTCATCGAACGCATCCTTCCAGAAGCCGACTGCAAACTTCACCGACTCGACGGTCGTCTTGCTGTTGAGCACCACGGTCTTGCCGTCGGCCTCGACCTCCTTGCCGCCCCACGACCACAGATAGGGATACCAAAAGGCTGGCCCATCGCCGAATGCATGGGCCAGCGTCTGACCAAGCGGTCGATTTTTGGCCTTGAGCTTCTTCCCGGCCGCGCGATAGTCCTCCCAGGTCTTGGGAAACCTATCGGGCGTGATGCCTTCCTCCGCGAACCATGAGGTGCGGTTGGCGAACAGCACGCCAAGGATCGTAAATGGCATCGCGATCCATTTTTTGCCGTCGTTGGCGACGGCGCGAGCGGTATTGAAATAGCCGCCCTGCGCCTGGCCCACCTCATCGGCGATGTCGCTGACATCGACAAGGCTCTCGGCATAAAGCTGCGCCCAGTTGCTGACCGCCATCATGATGTCGGGGCCGGTCTTGGACTGGATCGCCGACGTGATGCGCGCCTGCACCCCATCGCCATTGATGGTTTCGATCGTGAGCGAGATGCCCAGCGCCTTCTGGCACTCGTCCCTGAGCTTGCCCTTGAGCAGTTGGTCGGAGACCGGCACGAAATCGACGAATTTCAGCCAGTGTAGCGCCGTTCCCTGGGCAAAGGCTGGAGCCCGGCCGGAGGCGAGGATCCCGGCGAGCCCGCCGCCCGCGGCCAGCGTAGTGGCGCCCGAAAGCTTCAACAGCCTGCGTCGATGGATCTGCCGCATCGCCGGCCTCCCTGTTGGTTGTGTTTTCTGTTTGGTGGGCGGGGCCGGTTGCCCGTCCGTTCGCCGTTCGGCTTTTGCTCAGGCTCCGTAGATCTTCACCAGTTCGTCATGTGCTGCTTTCACCGATGTCTCTGCGGCCATGCCTTGGATCGCCTTCGCATACATATCAACGACTATGTACTTAGTCTGCACCTCGGCTGCCTTCTGGTTTGGTTTTCCGGCATATCCGGTCAGGCGCCCGCTGACTGGGAGCTTCCTGAACGGGGCGAGGACCGGGTCGACGTTCCACACGGGATGATCTTCCCACATCTTGGTCGGGCCGCTGGCATAACCCTGCTGCGAGACGAACCACTTCTCGTAGATCTCCTTCGACGACGCCCAGCGGAGGAACTTCTTGGCCGCGTCCTGGTTCTTCGAGTATTTCATCACGAGGTGAATTTGGGAGCCCGGAAGGTTGAACTGGCCGCCGGCGCCGCCGGGAATACCGGCATGAAGGATGTCGTCCTTCATCGGCGTGCCCTTCGCGGTCAGGTAGGAGTCGGGCTTTTTCTTCGCCTCGAGATAGATCGAGGCACCGTTGTTGGTGGCGCTGATGCTGCCGGAGAGGAAGGCGCGGTTGTTGCTGGTGTCGTCCCAGGCAAGCCCGCCTTCGTCCATCGTCTCTTTCCACAGCGCGACAGCGAACTTCACCAATTCGACGGTCTCCTTGGTGTTGAGCACCACGGTCTTGCCGTCGGCCTCGACCTCCTTGCCGCCCCACGACCACAGATACGGATACCACCAGCCCGGCGCGTCGCCGAAGGTGTGCCCGGCGGTCTGGCCATAAGGACGCCCGGCGGCTTTCAGCTTCTTGCCGACCGTGCGGAAGTCGTCCCAGTTCGCGGGGAATTCTTTCGCACCCACTTCGTCGAGCCAGGATTTGCGGTAGGCGACGAGGCCGCCGCCGGTGGACCAGGGCACGCCGATCCACTTGCCGCCGACAGTCCCGACGACCTTGCAAATGTCGTAGTAGCCGCCCTGCGCCTTGCCCAGGTCTTCGACCACGTCGCTGACGTCGACGCAACTGTCCGCGTAAAGTTGCGGCCAGTTGTTGAGGGTCATGAAGATGTCGGGACCGGCGCCTGACTGGATTGCCGCGGTGATGCGCGCCTGGATGTCATTGGCGTTGATCGTTTCGACGGTCAGCTTCATGCCCAGGTCTTTTTCGCACGCCTTGGTGATCTCACCCTTGAGAAGCTGGTCGGAGGAAGGGACGAAATCGGCCCAGCGGAGCCAGTGCATCGTCTGGGCCTGGGCGTAGGCGGGGGCCCGCCCGCTCGCCAGGATGCCTGCCAGGCCGCCGGTGCCCGCGGCAAGCGCGCTGGCGGCCGTAAGTTGCATTGTCTTGCGCCGACGGATTTGGGTCATGTTTGCCTCCCTTGTTGTGTTGAACGGCCCTGAGCCGCTCGCGCGACTGCGACGTGCCAGACGAGCGCGCTAAATCGCGGCTTCGGTCTGGTTGTCGAAGAAATGCACCCGGTCCGGGTTGATCGCGAGGCGCAGCTTTTCATGCACCTTTGCAGTAACCGTCGGCTCAACCGAAGCAACCATCGACGTTGACCCGGCGGCAACGTCAAGCAGGATCTCCGAGCCGAGTCGCTCGACCACCTCGACATCGACGTCGAAGCTGAGATCGCCGTTGTCGCCGGCGCTGGCGATCCGCAGGTCCTCGGGCCGCACGCCCAGCGTCGCTTCCTTCCCGGCGTAGGGTCCGAGCCGCTGCACGATCGGCGCCGGCAGCTTGATGCGGAGGTCCTCGCTCTCGGCCCACAGCGAACCGTTCTCGGCCGCGATGCGGACCTGGGCAAAATTCATCGCCGGCGAGCCGATGAAGCCCGCGACAAAGCGGTTCGCCGGCTCGTTGTAGAGCTCCATCGGGTCGCCGACCTGCTGCACCCGGCCATCGCGCATGACGACAACACGATCGCCGAGGGTCATTGCCTCGACCTGGTCGTGCGTGACGTAGATCGCAGTGGTGCCGAGCCGCTCGTGCAGTTTCTTCAATTCGACCCGCATCTGCACCCGCAGTTTCGCGTCGAGGTTCGACAGCGGCTCATCGAACAGGAACACCTGCGGATGCCGCACGATCGCCCTGCCGAGCGCGACGCGCTGGCGCTGACCGCCGGATAGCTGACGCGGCTTGCGCTTCAGCAATTCCTGAATGCCGAGGATGTCCGCCGCTTCCTTGACTCGTTTGTCGATCTCCGGCTTGTCGAATTTTCGCATTTTCAGGCCGAAGGCCATGTTGTCGTAGACGGTCATATGCGGGTAGAGCGCATAGTTCTGGAACACCATCGCGATGTCGCGGTCCATCGGCGGCAACTCGTTGACGACTTTCTCGTCGATCGAGATTTGACCCCCGGTGATGCTTTCCAGTCCCGCCACCATGCGCAGGGTCGTCGTCTTGCCGCAGCCCGACGGGCCGACCAGGACGACAAACTCCTGGTCGCGGATTTCCAGGTTCACATCGATGACGGCGTGCACCTCATCATATTTCTTGTTCAAGCCGCGCATCGCGACGCGAGCCATAGGCTTACCCCTTCACTGACCCGGTGATGCCGGACACGTAGTATTCGACAAAGAACGAATAGACGAAGGCGACCGGGATCGAGCCTAGCAGTGCCCCGGCCATGAGTTCTCCCCAGAAGAACACATCGCCGCGCACCAGTTCGGACGTGACGCCGACCGGCACCGTCTTCTGTTCCGGCGAGGACAAAAAGACGAGGGCGTAGATGAATTCGTTCCACGACAGGGTGAAGGCGAAGATTCCGGCCGACAGGATGCCCGGGATCGCCACCGGAAAGATGATGTAGACCATTGCCTTCCAGCGTGGCGCGCCGTCGATGCGGGCGCACTCCTCGAGCTCCTTCGGGATCGACTTGAAATATCCCATCAGCAGCCAGGTGCAGAACGGGATCAGAAAGGTCGGGTAGGTCAGGATCAGCGCCCATGGCGAGTCGCCGAGCCGGAAATTCCGGATAATGTCGGCCAGTGGAATGAACAGCAGCGTCTGCGGCACCAGATACGTGATGAAGATCATTGTCCCGATGCTGCCCGCAAACGGAAATTTCAGCCGCGACAGCGCGTAGCCGGCGAGCAGTCCGCAAAACAGCGAGATCGCCGTCGCCGCCAGCGAGATCAGCATCGTGTTCCACATCCAGGTGCTGAACAGCGTTTCGGTCAACAGGGCGTTGACGTGCTCGAGCGTCGGATGGGTGGTCCAGAACGGCGCGTAATTGGCGGCGCTCCAGGGCCGGTAAAGCTCGCTGTCCGGCCGTATCGTGGTGATGACCATCCAGTAGAACGGAAACAGCAGGGCGACGACGAACGCCGTCACCGGCACGTAGAAAAACACCCAGCGCCGCCAGTGAGCTCCCTCGATCATGACTTACAGTGTCTCCGTCCGGCGGATGTAGATAAGCTGCACGATCACCACGAGCAGCAGTATCGGGAAGATCGCCAGCGAGATCGCGGCGCCCTGGCTCAGCAATCCGGTGCCGATGCCGAGCTGATAGGCATAGGTGGCGAAAAGCTGGGTGGCGTTTGCCGGGCCTCCGCCGGTCAGCACGTAAACGAGCTGGAAATCGGCGAAAGTCTGGATCACCGAGAACAACACGATCACCAGCGTCACCGGCAACAGCAACGGCCACGTCACATGACGGAAGCGGTTCCAGGCGCGCGCGCCGTCGATCGCCGCGGCCTCGTGCAGTTCGGGGCTGATCGTCTGCAGCCCGGCCAGCAGGCTGATCGCGTAGAACGGCACACCGCGCCAAACATTGACGATTATCACCGACACCATGGCCATGACGGGGTCGCCGAGCCAGTTGATCCGAGTGCGGATGATGCCGACGTGGAACAGCATCCAGTTGAGCACGCTGAATGTCGGGTCGAACATCCACTTCCAGGCAAAGGTCGACAGCACCGTCGGGATGATGAACGGCAGCAGTATGAAGGCGCGCATCAACGCCTTCCCGCGGAAATGCCGGTTGAGCAGCAGCGCCAGCCACAGCCCGAGCGCCAGTTTGAAGACCGTGGTGACGAACGTGTAGAGGCAGGTGTTCCAGACCGCGACATGGAAGATGTCGTCGCTCCAGATCTTGGTGAAATTGTCCATGCCGACGAAATGGCCGGGCACGCCGACCCTGGTGTCGGTCACCGCCAGCAAGATGCCGTTGACGAAGGGATAGGCGATAAAAAGCGCGAGCAGCACCACGGTCGGCAGCATCAGGCATATGGCCAGCCGGTGCTCGTCCTCGAGCAGACGGGTGATCGGCCCGCGTTTCACCGCGGGTATATACTGTTGTCTGAATGCAACGGTTGCGACGGGCCCCGAGCTCGCCATCAGCCTTTCCTCCCGAACCTACGCCTTGGCAGCGGCGACCCTAGTCCCCACCGTAGATTTTCGTATCGAAAAAGACTAATGACAACGGGGAGGGCGCACAAGGGGACGCCGATCAGGCTCTGGCTGGCATTGCCGGCACTGCCCGATGACGGAACGGCTGGGTCCCGGGCAGCATCCATTGGCGAGGTTCAGGATCTGCAGTTTTCGCCCTTTTTGGGCAATACAGACTGTGATTTCACTTCATCGATGACGACGCGGGCACCTTGTATCTCCCGACGAACATGACGCCGGGGCTGCGTAACGGACAAACGTTTCCGCGAGGCGCCTGCATCGCAACCGAGACGCTATCTGCCGATGAACTTGAGCCATACGCCGTCGGGCTTCCAGACCTGCTCCATATCGGCCCGCGCCTGCCGCTCGTCCATGCCGAGCACATCGCGGCGATAGCGATAGAAGAACGCCGAAACGCGATAGTTCGCGATGCAGTGAACATGCACGGGAACCGCCTGCAACTCCGCCATGACGGCACAGAAACGGTCGAAGTCCGCGTCGGTCGGATGCTGGAAATCGACCGGAATGTGGATGTATTCCATGCCGAGTTCGCTGACGCTGGATGCCTCGTCCGGCAGCGCCTTGGCGTGGCTGTGGAGGCCGAGATTGACGATGTGGCGGACGCCTAGTCCGTGGAGATCGCCGAGCTGCGCCTCGGTCGGTTGACCGGACGTCGTGACGCGGTCATCGAGCCGACGCCAGTTATAGATCGCCTCAGGATCGGTCATGGAGGTCACCTCCGGGAGCAGTGCACTGGAGTGAACCAGGGAGGCTTTGCCCCCCTGAACCCCCCAGCAAAGGCATAGCCTTTGCAATCCCTCACTTAAAGTAGCGGGTTCCGGGCGCTCGAATGGCGCCGGCATCGCGTCACCCGCCGCCGCGGACAGCCGGCGCGATCATCCATTTTGGCGGTGTCTTTGGGCGAATCAGGGCGGCGGGGCCGGCCTGGGCTGGCCCCGTGCGTGACGCCTCGATCGTCAGGTGACAGGTTCAGGGCGGGCCAGTGCCGCCTCGTGCCTCGAACCGCAAGGTCGGTCGTCGCGATGCGGCTGGGATGACTGCGGTCGCGGGCTGGGCAGCCGGGAAGAAAGGCCGGCTGATGATGTCCGTCACCAGGCCGGCAAGGCTGCCGCCGTGCTCGATCATGGCCCGTTGCACGTCCCGCCACAGCGGATGGTTCGGCATGATGCCAGGTCGCGGCAGATATCGGCGATGACGGCGCCGATCGGCCGGCCGCGGACCTCGGCCGCGATCCGCGCCGGGGTGGGCAGACGCGCGAGACGCGGATCGGCCTCGGCGGTGGGCGGGGCGGCAGGTGCCCTGGCTGCGGATCGAGCCCTGCCGGGCGCCGGTCCCGCGTCGAGGTGGGTCGCGCGGCGGAGCACTCTCGCTTCGAGCGCGTTGGCGCGGTGCAGGCCGCGGGAAATGCGCGAGAAAATCAGCGCGAGAACGGTGGTGCCGAAGCAGCACTTGGCGAAGATGGGGTCGGTGGCGGTGCGCCGGCGGATCGTGCCGGCGAGTTCGCGGCCGTAGTCGATCAGCTTGTGGACCAGGTCGAGCAGGCGGCCGCTGCGGCTGGGCTCGGTGGTTGGAGTGGGAGTGCTGGCCGCAGCGGACATGAACCGGACCAGAACATGTGCGGCGGAGAATGTCAAGGAAAATATTCCTCAGGTTCGCGAATGCCGCACGTCATGTCTTTTGCAAGGCGGCGGAGCTTTTGGTATGAGGATTTCATACCCTGAGGGATCATTCATGCGCGGGATCGAGAAACGTACCGTCAGCCTGCCGGCCGCGCAGGCGAATTACATCGACGCCCTGGTCGAGGCCGGCACCTATGCGTCGGCCAGCGAGGTGGTGCGTGCCGGCCTGCGCGCGCTGCAGGAGCGCGATGCCGCGGTCGCACGCTGGGTGCGCGAGGACGTGGCGCCGGTCTACGACGCGATGGTGGCGGACCCTGAGCGTGGCCTCTCCGCCGACCAGGTCACGGCGGCACTCGCCGCGCGCCATGCCGCGCGGTTGAAGAACGCCAGCGGTGGGGCGTGAAGTCATCTTTGCCCCCGAGGCGCTGACAGATCTGTTCGCGCCCTACGACTACATCGCAGCCGATTCCGGCGCCGAGCGAGCGCGCAACTATACCGATCGCATTGTGGCGACATGCCGCAACCTGGGGACCTTCCCTGAGCGCGGTACGGCTCTGGACGATGTGCGGCCGGGATTGCGGACCACGACCTATCGGCGCCGCGTCATCATCGCCTTTCATATCACCACCATACAGGTCGTCATCGACCGCATCCTATATGGCGGCCGGAATTTGCTGGCACTGTTCGAGGTGGAGAACGATGATCGGTCCTGACAGCGCGGGCCATCGCCCTCAAGACCATCGAGCCGCTATAACTTACGGAAAATCAACAGGGGGCCATATCTGCTAAACACCTGCGATGCATGACTGAATAGGGCTGACCCCGCCATTGCCAATGAAGGGCTGATTACGGCTTGTCTCCCGCGCAAAGCCTCGCGATACAGCCAGATAATAACACCGACCGTGCATTCGTGAATTCCTCGAAGGTCGCCGTGCCGTAAGAGAGTTCTGCAGGCGATGGCAGGAAATTCGACCGAAACACCTGATCTGCCTGCGCACCTAGACCAGCGATGCAAGCAGGCAGGTATTTTCTGGGGTCCGAGTCACTGATCTTGTTGTTCTCTGCGGCAGGCAGCATGCAGATATTGGCCAGCGAGTTATGCTGACCCGGTGTCTTTTCACGCTTTAAAAAGGCCGTAGGATGGATATGGTGAAACTCTTTCTTGTCGTATCTGGATAGAGCCTGCGCTGCGTCTATCGCACCGCCCGTCATCAAACCACGCGGTTGTCTGGCGGCCAAAGCCAATATGAAGGCCCGCGACGTCGAGTTGTTCGACCTAAATTGCAAGCGCGTCCATCTCTGGGGGTCCTCGGGTAGGACACCAAAGTTCTCGGCTGTTCCGCCCGTACCCGCGACGAAGTCCGACACTAAAGTGATATCCCTCGAAACGAAATTCTCGCCGCCGACACGGTATCTCTCTCGTAGGGCAGCCTCTTCACCCCTCCTCCGACCGGATGAAGCGCATCCGTGACTGCACCTCCGCCACATCCGCCGGACGCTCGAACGGCGCCGGCATCGGCTCGCCGGCACGGCGCGGGCGGCCGATGGCGCGGAACCAGTCCTCCAGCCCGGCCGGCGCGATCATCCACAGCAGGCGCATCTGCCCGCGTCCCGGTGTTCTGCACCGTGTGCCACGCGCGCGGCCGATCAGCATCGTGGTCTCCGGCCGCACCTCGTAGCGCTGGCCGTCCACCTCCGCCCAGCCTTCGCCCGCGTAGCAGAACAGCACCTCGTGCTGGCGCTCATGCGCGTGGCGGCGGATATGCGCGCCGGGTTCCAGCACCTGGATGCCGAGGGAGAAGCCGTCGTACGGCGTGTTGTACGGCGTCAGCTTGTTGGCGATGTAGCCGCGTCGAGGGCAGCGGCTGCCAGAAGCGACTCGCCCTCGTCCGGGCCCAGCACCACGACCGGCCCCTTGGCGAATGCTCGTTCATGTGCGGCGTCCTTCTGTTATGCTGGTCGATCCAGGGGAAGGAGCCGACACCATGTCCGCAACCGCCGCAATCTGGCCGTCCGGCGCCGCCTACGTCGATGGCCGCTTCATGCCGGTCGCCGAGGCGATGATCCCGGTCACCGACTGGGGCTATCGCCGCTCCGACGTGACCTACGATGTGGTCAGCGTGTGGGACGGCGCGTTCTTCAAGCTGGATGACCACATGCGGCGGTTCCGCGCCTCGATGGACTATTTCCGCCTGCATCCGCGCGAAAGCGACACCGACATCCGCGGCATCCTGCACGAACTGGTGCGGCGCACCGGGCTGCGCGAGGCCTATGTCGCGATGGACTGCCTGCGCGGCGCGGCACCGCCGCATCTGCGCCGCCATCCCGCCAACGCGCGCAACTACCTGCTCGCCTTTGCGGTGCCGTATGTCTGGCTGATGCCGCGCGACATCATCGAGCGTGGCGCGCATCTCATCGTCGCGTCCAATCCGCGCATCCCCGAGGTCTGCGTCAATCCGCGGGCGAAGAACTTCCACTGGGCCGACATGACGCGCGCGCTGTTCGAGGCGCAGGACAAGGGCGCCGACAATCCCGTGCTGCTCGATTTCGACGGCAATGTCACCGAGGGTCCGGGGTTCAATGTGTTTGCCGTCACCGACGGCGTGGTGGCGACGCCGGATCGCGGCGTGCTGGAAGGCATTACCCGACTTTCCGTGATCGAGATGTGCGGCAAACTGGGCATGCCGTGCGAGGTGCGCACCGTTCCTCTGGCGGAACTGCGGAGCGCCGATGAGGTGTTCATCTCGTCCACGGCCGGCGGGGTGATCGGGGTTACGCGGCTGGATGACCGCATCCTGGGCAACGACCGGCCTGGCCCGGTGACCGAACGGCTGCACGACGCCTACTGGCGCTTCCGCCGCGAGGGCTGGTGCGCCGAACCGATCGACTACGCGCGTGCCGAAGCCGCCGAGTAGTCGGGTCGGAAATGGACGACCTCGCTGCGCTGCGGCTGCAGATCGAGTGGGGCGCGGACGAGGCGCTTGAGGCGGAGCCGGTCGATCGGCTGCGAGCTGTTCCGGCACCCCCTCCCCCCGCCCCCCTCCCGCAAGGGGCGGGGGAGAGTTTGAACGTGACTACTCCCCCTCCCCTTGCGGGAGCGGGGCGGGGGGAGGGGGTGCCACCCGCTCTCACCCCCCGCAACACACCGACTGAACGTGCGACGCTCGCGGCTGCCCGCGCGGGTACGCTTGCCGACCTACGAGCAGCAATTGCCGGCTTCGACGGCTGCGCCTTGCGCGACACCGCGAGCAACCTGGTCTTCGCGGAAGGCGATCCATCGTCCGGGCTGCTGGTGATCGGCGATGCGCCCGGTGCGGACGAGGACCGGTCCGGCATGCCATTTGCCGGTGTGTCAGGCGCCTACCTCGATCGGATGCTGGGCAGTATCGGACTGGCACGCGCCGGTATGCTGTTGAGCCCGCTGATCCCGTGGCGCCCGCCCGGAGATCGACCGCCCAGCCCGACGGAACTGGCGATCTGCCTGCCGTTCCTGTTCCGTCTGGTCGCCATCGCCGCGCCTCGGCGCCTGGTCCTGCTCGGCCCGCTTGCGGTGCGGGCCGTCCTCGGCCAGGGCACGCGCCGTCGGCCGCCCGGCGCATGGCTCGACGTCACCATACCCGGCCTGCCCCAGGCATTGCCGGCGCTGCCGACATTCAGCCCTGGCGAACTGATGCGAACCCCGCGCGACCGTCGGTCCGCCTGGGCCGATCTGCGGCTGCTGCGGCGCACTATTGACGCCGATGTTGCGGAGAAGTGACACAGGAAGCCACGCCAAGCCTTTGATCTGTTAACACACCGTCTCTTAGCAATAGATTCGTCCCACTTAGCACGGGTTGTGTCTCACCGGCGGAGCGTGTAGCGCCGTTTGGTCATGCGAGGGATCGGTCGAACGCTCTCCCGCCTCCCCGTTGCCCGGGCGTTGATTGCCGGGGCCGCGATACTCGCGGGGGCAGCTGCACACGCGGAATCGGCTGGCTCCGGCAGCGCGTCGGCGAACAGTGACGAGACCGCCATGGCGATCCCGCGCGTGGCGCTTCCCGGCACAAACCCGGGCGTTGCGCTGCCCCGCCCGCTGGACCCGAGCGACGCCGCACGCATCCGTCGGATCTTCGCCTTGCAGGCACACGGGGACATCCAAGCCGCGACACGCGACGCCGCGGAGATCACAGATCCGCTGCTCGCCGGCCATATCCTGGCCGACCGCTATCTCGGGCGGTACCGCCGCGCGACGCCGGACGAACTGGCAAGCTGGCTGGAGCACTATCCCGACCTGCCCGATGCGCCGGCTGTCTATGCCCTGCTGATGCGCCGCCTTCCCAAGGGAACCACAACGCCCGTGCCGCCGCGGCTGGAGGCTCTGCCGAATGCCAATCCGGTTGCGCCGGCGCCGTCGCAGGCCGGTCCACCAGACGAGGAAGCCAGCGGGAGATCCCGGGCAGTGGGCGCGGCACGGACGCTGTTCACCGGCAACCACGATCCGGATGCGCTCAGGACCGCCATGTCGGTACTGCGTAAGGCCGGGCCTAACCGGCCTGTCGGCGACGTTGGCATCGTCGCCGGACTCGCTGCGTGGCGGCTCGGTCGCATCGACCTTGCACAAGCATGCTTCGAGGCCGCGGCGGTGGCCGTCGCGCCGGCCCGCCTGCGTGCGGCCGCTGCGTTCTGGGCGGCGCGGGCGCATCTGCGGCTGCGGGACGAGGCGGGCTACGTTGGCTGGCTGCGGCGAGCGGCGGAGGAGCGGCACACCTTCTACGGACTGATCGCGCGCCGCACTCTTGGCCTCGATGCCAGCCTGATGCACGGCGGCGACCTCGCCACCGAAGCCGATGTGGAGGCGCTGGCTGCAACATCACAAGGCTGGCGGGCCTTCGCGCTGCTGCAGGTCGGTCAGCCGGAGCGGGCGGAGGCCGAGTTACGGCTGCTCTGGCCCGAGATGAAGGACAATCCACCGCTGCGCCGCTCGATGCTGCTGATCGCGGCCAGCGTCGGATTCACGGAACTCGCCGCCCAGCTTGCGGCGGTGAGCGATGCGCAGGAGGATCATCCGCGCGATGATTTGCGCTTCGTCGTGCCGCGACTTCGTCCAGCCGGCGGGTTCCGCATCGATCCGGCGCTGGTCTACGCGCTGACCCGCCTCGAGTTCGAACTTCGACGCCGCCGCGGTGTCGCCCGCCGGCGCTCGCGGGCTCATGCAGATCATGCCGGTCACCGCGCGCTACGTCATGGGAAGCGGGTCGCCTGGCGGTCCCGACTTGCACGACCCGTCGCTCAATCTCGATGTCGGCCAGCGCTACGTTGCGTTCCTGGGACGCCAGGATGGGATCGAGGGCGACCTGATTCGTCTGCTCGCCAGCTACAATGCGGGTCCCGGCAGCTTCCTGCGCTGGAGCGGCGCGGTGCGCGACGAGGACGACCCGCTGCTGTTCATCGAGGCGATCCCGACCGATGAGACGCGGGCGTTCGTACAGCATGTGCTGACGTACACGTGGATCTATGCGGCACGGCTGCGGCTTCCAGCGCCGAGCCTCGATGAGCTTGCCGCCGGGGAATTCCCCCGCTTCACGCCGCTCGCTCCGCAGGGCAAACTGCCGGTCGCCGCGCCGCGCGTGCACTGACGGCGGCGCGTCGGGAGGCAGCATCATGGCACGCATCGACGAAAGCCGTCCGTTCATTCCCGTCAACATCGCCGTGCTGACCGTGTCCGACACGCGCACGCTGGCCAACGACACGTCGGGCGATGCGCTGGCCGATCGGATCGCCACGGCGGGACATCGTGTGGCGGCGCGCGCGATCGAGAAGGACGATGCGGGTGCGATCGAACGGCACCTGCGCGCCTGGATCGCCGACCCGCAGATCGATGTGGCGATCACCACCGGCGGCACCGGCATCACCGGGCGCGACGTGACGCCGGAAGCGTTCGACCGCGTGCTGGAGAAGCGCATCGAAGGCTTCGGCGAATTGTTCCGCATGCTGAGCTATCAGAAGATCGGCACCTCGACGATGCAGTCGCGCGCGCTCGGCGGCGTTGCGGGCGGCACCTATCTGTTTGCCTTGCCGGGCAGCACCGGCGCGGTGAAGGATGCGCTGGGACGACATCCTGCTGGCGCAGCTCGACAACAGGCACCGGCCCTGTAACCTGGTGGAACTGATGCCGCGGCTGCAGGAGCACCTGAAGCCGGCGGCAGAATAGCGGCGTCGGTCTTGCGGCCTGGCGGTCTTCTTGCAGCCGCGTCGACGCGGCTCGAACCAACTGTCGAAGGTCTGGTCTCAAGGTAGCCTGGTCTGGCTGTTCGAACGTCGCCACGTGGCCGGCGCCACACCGAACGCCTTCTTGAATGCGCGGGAGAATGCGGCTTCGGAGTCGTAGCCGACAATCTCGGCAATCTGTGCGAGGGATGCGCTGGTGTTGCGGAGCTTCTGGGTCGCGACCTGCATGCGCCAACTGGCGAGGTAGTGCATCGGCGGCTCGCCGATCAGACGAATGAAGCGGTCTGCCAATGCCGAACGCGATAGGCCGACCTCGCGGCCAAGGTCATCGACGGTCCAACGCCGGCTGACGTCGTGGTGCAGAAGCGCCAGTGCCCGCGCAACGTAAACGTCACGCAATCCGGCGAGCCATCCGGTCTGGCCTTCCGGCAGGGCCTCAGCGTAACGCCGCACCGCGTCCACAAACAACAGTTCCGAAAGCTTGGCCAGCACGGTCTCCGATCCTGGACGGCCAGCGGAGACCTCCTTCGCAGCGTATTGGAGCGTCGAGCGGATCCACTCGCCGGCCCCACCTTGCTCGACGTTGAACTTGAGCAGCGGCGGTAGGGTCGAAATCAAGAGATTGCCTTCGGCGCTGGCGCAACCGAGGAACCCACAGAGCATCCGCGTGCGTCCGCCGGCGCCGCCATGATGGATCGAGTAAAGGCCGCCGTCCGTGGGCGGACGGATGATGTCGCTGCCCTGCACCGGCGGCAGGCTCAGGTCGCTTCCCATCAGATGCAGGTCATTGCGCGGCAGCAGAACGACCTCGCCGGCCCCAATCGCGAGGTCCTCTGCATCCTCTTGCTCTACCCGGATATGAAGGCTGCCCTCGACGACGTAGTGATAAATGATCAGATGGGACGCAGGCCCGAGAGCCGGCATGCAATGCTCGGGCGAGACGCGCGCCGCGACACACCACGGGGCGAAGAACTCGGCGTGCAGGAACACGCCGCCGGTCAGGTGCGCCACCCTCAAGACGTCGGATAAAGCGTCCATACTTGCTTTCCTACCCGGATCCGGTGTTTCGGTCACGTCTCCCGGCGGGCCGGTCATAGAACCTCGACGGACTGCCGATTTACAAATGGCCGCATCAGCCGATTGGTTCGTCCATTCCGTCGGCGCACCGCTTCGGCACAGGAGACGAAAAATGAATGCGATCACCAAGCTCTCTGACAGCGAACGGTATGCACGCTGCGTTCAGACGTCCAAGCGGGTGCGCTGGGACGTCGACGAGGACGTAATTCGGGGGCGTCGCTTCGATGCCAATCACAAGTTCCTTCCGGACGGGCTTTCGCTGGCCGATGCGTTCACGACCCTGTCCGCCGACGAAAAGCGGTTCGTGAGCCAGATCCAGGGGCGCACCTACGCCAATGTCTTTGGGCTGGTCGAGCGCTTCATCAATGCCAAAGTTCTGGAACTGAGCCGCGATCACTGGTTCGGCGACCAGGTCGCGCTCGAAGCGCTGGTTCGGTTCAGCGACGAGGAGTTGAAGCACCAGGCGCTGTTCCGCCGCATCGACACGATGGTCGGCGAAGTTCTGCCCGACGGCTATCGCTTCGACGTCAACTCCGACGCTGTCGCCCACGCCGTGCTCGGCAAGAGTACATGGGCAGTGCTGGCCCTGACGCTGGATATCGAGTTGTTCACTCAACTGCACTATCGCCAGAGCATCGATCCCGACACCGAACTCTCGGAACTGTTCAGGGATGTGTTCCTCTATCACTGGAAAGAAGAAAGCCAGCACGCGATCATCGACGAACTCGAGTGGGTGCGTCACGACGCTGGGCTAACGACGGAGCAACGCGACCGGGCGGTCGACGAGTTCATCGAGTTGGTCGCCGCGGTGGACGGCATCCTGCAAGTCCAGTCCAAAGCCGACGCAGGTTATTTCGCGGCGCAGTGCGGTCGCGCGGTCGATGAGACCGAGGCGCGGGCAATCGAAGTCGCGTTCCTCAAAGCATACCGTTGGCAATACATCCACTCGGGCGCTCAGCACCCACACTTCGGGAAGGTGATGTCCGGCTTGATCACCGAACACCAGGGCCAGCGCATTCAGGCGGCGCTCGCAACGCTCCGATAGTCCAACGTGAACTTTCAACACCACCAAAGCGAAGGAGGTCTACCATGGATGCTCAAACGAAGACCATCGAACCTACCATCGTCAACGGGATCAACGTTGACGACCTGTTTGCCCTGATCGAGGGCGTCAAGAGGGACGCCGCAAAAGGCAAGACAAACTGGCGCGTCACCACGACCTGGAAGGGCCAAACTCGGAGCCGTGCGGAAGTCGAGGGCTTCGGGATCGGCGGCGAGCGGGTTCCGCGTCGTTTCTCGATCGACATCGACGAACCCTGCGAACTGGGTGGAACCAACCGGTCCGCCAATCCGCAGGAACACCTGATCGCGGCGCTCAACGCCTGCATGACGGTGGGTTACGCGGCTCAGTGTGCGGTGCGCGGAATCACCCTCGAAAGCCTGGAGATCGAGACCGACGGCGAGATCGATCTCCGCGGCTTCCTCGGCATCGATCCCACCGTGCAGCCGGGCTACGAGAGCCTGTGTTATACCGTCCGCATCAAGGGTAGCGGCACCAAGGAGCAATTCGCCGAGATCCACAAGGCCGTGATGACGACATCGCCCAACTTCTACAATGTGTCCCGGCCCGTGACTCTCAAAGCGACCCTCGTCGTCGAGTGATCGAACCCTCGAAACGGCGAGGCGACCGCAGACCAGCGGCTACCTCGCCCGAATGCTTTCACAGTGTCTCCTTGGGGCCACTTTCGTTAGAAGCAGGCAGCCAAAAGTGTTAGTTGCCAACTTCGTGGCCGGCCAGCGCACCAACTGCCGCTCCTTTTGCAGCGCCGGCCGGCTTCCTATCCTCCACGTGGGCGGCGGCTGCCAGCCCACACACGACTACGACGGCAACGATGAATGCACGCATGAGCGAGTCTCCTGATGCCGGGGCAAACGACGTCGGTCGTACAAAATTTCCCGCCTGCTTCGCTCAACTCCCTGTGCACAGTTCGCGCCGTGTACGCACGACGCTAGCTAGGGTTTCAGCGCACCCTGCGTGTCAACGTAGCACGCATAAACCGAGGTGCTGCCGCAGATATAAAGCCGGTTGCGCTGCAGGCCGCCAAACGTCAGGTTGGCCACCGTCTCCGGGATGTGGATCTTCCCCAGCAGGTCGCCCTCCGGGCTGTAGCAGCGCACCCCATCCTCCTTCGGATCGGCCCAGCCCATGCTGCACCAGACATTGCCCTCGACGTCGCAGCGCATGCCGTCGGTAATCCCGGGCGCGAATCCCTCGGCGAAAACCTTGCCGTTGCCGACCCGGCCGGCCTCGATGTCGACGTCGAACACACGGATATGGGACGGGCCGCCATCGGTCAGGCCGCTGTCGATCACGTACAGCCGCTTCTCGTCCGGCGAGAACAAGATGCCGTTCGGCTGCACGAAGTCGTCCACCACGACCGTCACATTGCCGGTCTTGCCATCGACCCGGTAGACATTGTGCTTCGCCTGCTCGGGCTCGGCGCGCAGGCCTTCATAGTTGCCCTTGATCCCGTAACTCGGATCGGTGAACCAGATCGAGCCGTTCGAGGCCACCACCACGTCGTTCGGCGAATTGAGCTTCTTGCCGTTGTAGCTGTCGGCGATGATGGTGATGGTTCCGTCGCGCTCGGTGCGCGTCACGCGCCGGCCACCGTGTTCGCAGGTGACGAGGCGCCCCTCCGGATCGACCGTGTTACCGTTCGAGTTGAACGACGGCGAGCGGAACACGCTTAAGTGATTGTCGTCCTCCAGCAGGCGCATCATCCGGTTGTTCGGTATGTCGCTGAAGATCAGGTAGCGGCCGGCGCGGAAATAGGCGGGGCCCTCGGCCCAGCGGAAGCCCGGTGGCGACACGTTCGACCGCGCCGGTTCCGACGCTGCCCTTGAACCGCTTCTTGTCCAGAGCCTCGATGTGCGGGTCCGGATAGCGGGAACCGGTCAACGGACCAAGCGGCAGCCGTTCCGAGGGCGAAGTTGCCAGCGGCACGCCGGTTTCGCCGAACGGGCCCTCGGTGGCGGCACGTGCCATGTTGAGCGTGGCAGCCGTCGCACTTGCCGCCGACGCAGCCAGGAATCCGCGTCTGTTCATGGTTCCCCCCGATTTTTCAGATCGCCTTGGACCGCAACAGGCTCGGCAGTTCGACGCCTGCGTGTCAAGGCCGAAGCTTCGCCACCAGGCAGGCGCGACGCATCACTCCACCTGGCCGACACCAACCAACGTGCGCGTGATGCGCGCTATCAGCGCCTCGCGCGCCGAGTGTGCCTGCGCATTGCGTTGCCGCGCGGCCGACAGCACGTCCGGCGGCGCCGTCTCGGGCGTGCCGGCATCGAACGGCGGCGCCGGTGCGTACTCGATCTGCAGCTGAATGCCCTGCGCCACGTCCGCGCCGGCGATCTCCGCCACCACGGTCAGTGCGAAGTCGATGCCCGCCGTCACGCCGCCGCCGGTGATCAGATTGCCGTCGCGCACGACGCGTCCCCTGGTGGGAATCGCGCCGAACGCGCTCAGCAGATCGTGCGATGCCCAATGCGTCGTCGCGCGCTTGCCGCGCAGCAGTCCGGCCGCGCCCAGCACCAGAGCGCCGGTGCACACCGAGGTAACGAACCGCGCGCCGCGTGCCTGCTGCGCGCAGAAACGCCAGCACCTCCGCATCCTCCATCATCGCCGACACGCCGGGACCGCCCGGCACGCAGAGCACGTCGAGCTGCCTGCATTCGGCCAGCATCGTGTCGGGCAGGATGCGCATGCCGGTCTCCGCCGCCACCGGCTCGCGCGTCTTCCACAGCAGATGCACCGATGCGTCCGGCATTTTGCGAACACCTCGAACGGGCCGGTGAGATCGAGCTGCGTCAGGTGCGGGAACAGCAGCAGGCCAATGCGGATTTTCGTCATGGAACTTTCTCCCTTGCGCGTCAGCCTACGCAGATCGGCCGCCGTGTCCACGTCGTGCAGCGTGCGCAGCATGGCGACCCGCCGACCGGCAAAATTTGCCAGGGTGTCGGCCAGCGCATGTTCGCTCGACCAGCGAACCGCGGCGAACGGCCGTGCCGGGCGTCGGGGCGACATGCGCCACCAGCCAGTAGCCGCCATCTTCTGCCGGGCCGAACGCGGCCTGCGCGCTGCCCAGGGCGCGAAACGCCGCCCACACATCCGCTGGTCCCGCATCCGGAATGTCGCTGCCGATGAGTGCAACGCGGCTGCGCGGAAACCGCCGGAAGGCGCGGTGCATCCTGCTGCCGACGTGGCCGCTGCCCTGGGGCATCCACGCCACCCGCACCGGCAGACGCAGCCTCGCGCGATCCGGCGTGATCGCCAGCACCGTCCGGTAGCGCCGATCCGCAGCCAGAGCGCGCGTCAGTCGGGTCAGAGTCGCCAAATGGAAACGCAATGCGGCACGCGCGCCGATCTCGCGCCCCAGCCGTCGCTTGACCGCTCCCAGTCGAGGCGCACGGGCGAACACGACCACGATGCCCTTCATGCGTAGATCCGGGCGATCAGCCGTGGCGGGACGCCGGCGAAATACAGCGTCAGGCAAAGCAGGTTGCGCAGCGAACGCCGGTACCATCCGTGGCGCTGCCATTTCTCGGCCGAGGTGATCGCGGCAACGTCCAGGGGTGCACAGCCGTCGGCGTCCGAGGCGGCGGATCAGGTCCACGTCCTCCATCAGCGGCAGCGGCCTGATGCCGCCGGTCGCGCGCAGCAGGTCACGATGGATCAGCAGGCCCTGATCCCCGTACGGCAGCGCGAACACCCGGCAGCGCCACGCGACCAGCCGCTCGAGCCGCCTCGCCCGCCGATCGTCGCTGTCCAGCCTGAAACGGCAATAGCCGGCATGCCCAGGCGAGGCAACCATGTGCGCGCCGATGGTGGTCTGCCAACCCACTGCGAGCCGCGTGTCGGCGTGCAGCAGCAGCAGCCAGTCGCCTTGTGCGGCTGCCACGCCCGCAGCGAGTTGGCTGCCCCGGCCGCGTCGCGCCTGGACCACCCGCGCTCCCAGCGACGCTGCCAGTCTTCCGGTTTCGTCGCTGCTGCCGCCATCCGCCACCACCGCTTCGTCCGCCGCCGCTACCGAAGTAAGGGTTTCGCGCAGCGAGTGTGACGCGTTCAGCGCAGGTATCACGACCGACAGCATGTTTCCATTATGTTCTTGACCGGTGTCACCCGGTTTGCCAATCTCCGGCGCGAACGGACGGGGAACAGAACCATGAACGATCGTGGCCACGCTGGCAAGCAGTCGCGCGATGCCGATACGCTGGCCGAGCTGCCTCCGGCCGCGCCGATGCCGTCGCTCGCAAGGCGCGGCAGGGGCGCCACCACCAATCCGCCGGTGCGCTACGACACGCAGGCGGCTAGCCCGTTCGATGACGGCTGGGACACGCTCGGCAGCGAATTCGCCGAACTGCCGAAGCTTGCCACGACGCTGACGCGCGATGCGACCCGGTCGGCAATCAGTTGGAACACCTCACCCGATATTGGCTTCGACCGGGCGGTCAACCCGTACCGCGGCTGCGAGCATGGCTGCATCTACTGCTACGCGCGGCCGACACACGCCTATCTCGGCTATTCGCCCGGCCTCGACTTCGAGACAAAGCTGATCTTCAAGCCCGAGGTCGCCGAACTGCTGGAAAAGGAGTTCCGCAAGCCGGGCTACACGGCACGCACTTTGGCACTCGGCTCCAACACCGATCCGTATCAGCCGGTCGAGCGCACGCTGAAGCTGACGCGTGCGGTGCTGCAGGTGCTCGATCGGTTCAATCATCCGGTCGGCATCGTGACCAAATCGGCCGGCGTGCTGCGCGACCTCGACATTCTGACCTCGATGGCCAAGCGGCGGCTGGCGCGCGTATATGTGTCCGTCACCACACTGGATGCCGCGCTCGCCCGCCGCATGGAGCCGCGCGCGGCGACGCCGGAGCGGCGGCTGCATGCGATCGGCGAGCTGACGCGCGCGGGCGTGCCGGCGGGCGTTATGGTGGCGCCGATGATCCCCGGGCTGAACGATGCCGAGATGGAGAAGATCGTCGAGGCCGCCGCCCGCGCCGGCGCGCGCCATGCCGGTTACGTGCTGCTGCGCTTGCCGCACGAGCTGCGGCAGATGTTCGAGGACTGGCTCGCCACGCATTTTCCCGATCGCGCGAAGCATGTGCTGAACCTGATCCGCGAGACGCGCGCCGGCGCGCTGAGCGATGCGCGGTTCCATCACCGGTTCGCCGGGCAGGGCGTGTATGCCGATCTGCTGCTGCGCCGGTTCGCGCGGGCGACGCGCCAATGGGGGCTGGACGAGGCGCGCGAGGGGCTGGACTGCGGGCGGTTCGCGGTGCCGGACGATGGCAAGGCGCGGGTGACGGAAGCGCAGATGTCGCTGTTCTGATTGCACCCTCTCCGAATCTCTCCCACTCCACGGGGAGTTTAAACGCAATCGCCAATGTTCCTTCTCCCACGAGGCGGGGGAGGGGCGGCGAGAAGGCTCAGTGCCCGTCGCCTGAATGCGCCTTCAGACCACGACGAACCAGGCTGTCCCACGCTGCCTCGGGGGTGTCGGCGAACTCGAACAGCGCGACATCCGCGGCCTCGATCATGCCCTCGTCGAGCAGTGCGTCGAAGTTTATCATCCGCCGCCAGTAACTCTCGTCGAACAGCACGATCGGCACCGGCGGCGCCTTGCGCGTCTGCGTCAGGGTGAGAATCTCGAACAGCTCATCCATCGTGCCGAAGCCACCAGGGAACACCACAAGCGCATTGGCACGCATCGCCAGGTGCATCTTGCGCATGGCGAAGTAGTGGAACTGGAAGGTCAGCTCCGGCGTGCTGTAGGGGTTGGGCTGCTGCTCCTTCGGCAGCGTGATGTTGAAGCCGATGCTCGGTGCGCCGGCATCGAAGGCGCCGCGGTTGGCCGCCTCCATGATCCCTGGCCCGCCGCCGGTGGCAATGACATTGTCGCGCCAGCGATCGTGTGGCGCGAACGCGCCACCGCGTTCCGAGATGATCCGCCCAAGCTCTCGCGCCGCGGCATAACGCGCCGAGCGAGGCAGCATCCGCTGCGCCAGGACCCGTTCTGGGTCGGTCTGCGCCGCCGCCATCGCCGCCTCCGCCTGCTCGGGCGACGGCGTGCGCGCGCTGCCGAACACGATGATCGTCGAGCGGATGCCCCAGTCGCGCAGCAGCAGCTCGGCTTTGGCGTATTCCAGCGCGAAGCGGATGTCGCGCATCTCGTCGCGCAACAGGAAGTCCAGGTCCTCGACCGGCAATTTGAAGCTGCGCGAGCGACGCTGCGGCGATTTTTCAGGCATGCTGTTCACTCCACCGGCGGCAAGCGTCCAAACCGGCGCACCACGTTCTCCAGCAGCCGCGACACCGGTCCCTCGAAGCCGTTGCGCCACAGGCTGCCGCAGAAGGTGATCGAGCCGACCGAGAACACCGCGCCGCCTGACGGCGTGTCGAAATACACGATCTCGCCGCGCGCCAGGTCCTCGATCGGCTCGCCGTTGATCGTGGCGACGTTGGACAGCAGTTCCTCCGGCACGGTGAGGAACGACGGCAACGGGTTCTCCGAGCGCGCCAGGATCACCGCGCCCTCCGGCGTGCCCAGCAGCGGATCGGCGCGGTCCAGTTCGAAGCCGGCCGCACCGCCGCCCGACAGGCCGTAATCGCCGATCACGTCGTCCTCGATGCCGGCGAACATCCAGGCGAAGCGCGGATCGCGCGAGGCGGGCAGGCGGCGGTAATGCGTGCCCTCGAATGACGCCTGGCAGGAGAAGCCGACGCCGACCAGCATCTGCGGCGGCCGGCGGTTGCGCCGCCACAGCCCGCCGAGCTGGCCGTCGGTCGCGTGGTAGTACTCGCCGGGTTCCGCCGCCCAGGTGCGGATGCCGCCCTCCGCCCGGCGCAGTTCGATCGCATGCGGCTCGGCCGCGGCCGCGCGCGACGCGCCAGTAGAAGCCGTTGCCGCCGAGATACGCCAGCCTGCCGCCCTGCCGCGTATAGGCCGCCAGCGCGTCGAGCGTGCCGAGCGTATGATACTCGGGATGCGACCCGGTCAGCACCGCGCGGTACGGCGCGATCAGGCCGACGCCTTCATCGTCGAGGTCCTCGTCCGTGACGATATCGAATTCGATACCCTTTGCCTCCAGCCAGGCCAGCAGATGCAGGTCCGCCGGATAGTGCCGCATGCCGGAGCCGCGCGGATCGTTGAAGGTGAGAAAACCCGGCCGCATCGTCAGGATCGGCCGACGGCGCGACGAGAACGAAATGCCGCTGCCGTCGCGGTGCTTGTTGTAGGTCGAGCGCCCGTAGATCGGATACCGGATGGGATTGTACGGATACGCGCCCCATGCGGCGACGCGCTCGTCATAGCCCGGGTCGCATGGCCGATCGCTCGTGATTGGCATAGGCCTGATAGGTGAAGGTGGAGGCCAGGAACGCGATCGGCGCGAACGGGCCGTCGCGGCGCGGCAGCACGTAGAGCGGCAGCCAGTCCTCGCCGGCGTCGCAGGTCAGGTGCAGTGCGTAGGCGCCGCTGCGCAGATCGTCCGGCACGGTCCAGGTGAAATCCGCCTGCCAGCCGCAATCGCCGAGGTCGTCGTCGTGGAAATGGATCGCGCCGTAGTCGTGCGGCGCGTGACGCCAGCACTGCTCGCGCCCGGTCCATCGCGCGCCGACCACCGCCCGCGTCGGCAGATTCACGAGCCGGCCGTGGCATGACTGCGGGCCGATGTCGCAGATCGACTGGGTGTCGATCCCACGGGAAAAATCCCAGCCGGCCAGCAGGTCGTTCACGTGCGCATGCAGCGTCGCGCGCGCATCGTTCCAGGTTGTCACGAAGCCGGACAGGATTGCCGGATCCTCGAGCTTGCCGTTGAAATGGTGAAGCGGCGCGGCGGCGTTCTCCGCCGCGAACAGAACGGCGCCGGCGGACGGCAGGACGAGCCCCGGCGACAGCGTCTCCGCCACCACAGGCGCCTCGCCATCGAGCGGCTGCTGTCCGACGAAGACCCGTCCGGTCGCCGGGTCCGCGCTGCACCAGACGCGATACCAGCGTGCCATCTGCATTGCCGTTCCGGTGGCGACCTCGATGGTTGAAGCGGCAAAAGTGAGCCGTGCCGTCGCGCCGCGTTCGCCGATCAGCAGTGCGATGCCGGCGTCGCTGCCCTCCTCCGCCAGCAGAACCCGACCATCGTCAGGAAGCGTCGGATACACCAGCGCCGTCCATGTGCAGGCAGAAGTTGCGTCGCGCACCGGACCCGCATCAACGATGCCGCAGGAGCCGTGACGAATAAGCTGCCGACGCCCCGGCAGCGACCGGTCGAAACGGTGCGAGAAATCCTCGAAGCGCAGGCCGGGCCCATCCGGGTTGGGATCGCCGCTCAGCACGCGCGCCAGCCTGGCGCGATATGCGCCGGCGTCGCGAACGCTGACAAACGCGGAGAAGGTTTCGCCCGGGCGGTGCGAGAAGCGGTCGAGATAGCCGGTGATCGGCAGCTCGGTCTGGGTCATGTGCAGAGAGGCTGGCGGCGGCGCCCGGGTGGTGTCAAGGCAATGCCGCAACGTCCGGGATCACTTGACGGCCTATGGCGGCCTCGTCAGGTTCCAGCCGAAAGCAGCGATCAGTCTGCGAGCAGGGCGGCCAGAGGGGGCTACATGCGACACGCACTTGCCATATCGTTCGGTCTGCTTGGCCGGCCTGGCACTCGAGGCGGCGCCCGCGCGGGCGGAGCCGTTCAAATGCCCACATGTCGGCGGAGATTTCACCTTCGGGCAGGAGGCCAACATCAACAGCCTCGACCAGATGACCTCCGGCACGATCTCCACGCGCAACATCGCGATGAACATGTTCGAATCGCTGATGACGCGAGACGAGAATTTCAGCCCGATCCTGGAACTGGCCGACACTTTGACCGAATCGCCAGACCACCTGACCTACACGTTCAAATTGCGCCAGGGGGTGCGCTTTCACAACGGCAAGGAGATGACCTCGGCCGATGTCGTCGCCTCGTTCGACCGCTATGCGCGGATCGGCCTCTACCGCAGCACGCTCGGCAACGTCGAGCGATGGGACGCGCCGGACAAGGACACGTTTGTCATTACGCTGAAAAAGGTGCAGCCGACCTTCCTGGAAATTCTCAGCTCGTTCAGCGCGCCCATCGTCATCGTCCCCGCCGAGCAAAAGGACGACCCGCCGATGCAGCTCAAGTCGATCGGCACCGGTCCGTGGCAGCTCGTGGAATCCATTCCAGGCGGCTACGTCAAGCTGAAGCGCTACGACGGCTACCGACCGAACACCAACTTCGAGCAGAAGACCGGTTTCGGCGGCTACAAGCAGGCGTGCTTCAACACGGTGACGTTCCGGATCGTCACCGAGCCGCAGGCCCGCGTCGCCGGCCTCAAGACCGGTGAGCTGCAAGGTGTCGAGGACCTCCCCACCAAGTCGCTGCCCGATCTGAAGGCGGATCCGCACATCACGATCATGCCGCTGCTGAACTGGTGGATTCAGATCGCGCAGCCCAACACCTCGGTGCCGCCCACCGACAATCTGATGTTCCGCAAGGCGGTGCAGGCGGTGCTCGACATGGACGAGATCATGGATGCCGCGTCGGACGGCAACTACCGGCTGAACGTGGGCTTCCAGTATCCCAATCAGGCCAGCTACTCCGACGCCGGCAAGGAGACCTACAACATCAAGGACGCTTCCCTCGCGAAGAAATACCTGGCGCAGTCGGGCTACAAGGGCGAGCCGGTCGTGCTGCTCACCGACAAGGACTATCCGGCGATGTACAATTCGTCGCTGGTAATGCAGCAGCAGATGCAGGCCGTCGGCATCAATGCACAGCTCAAGGTGGTGGACTGGCCGACCTCGGCGAACATGGCGCTGCACGCCGACACCGGCTGGAACTTCTTCTATACCGGCTGGGGCACGCAGCCTGCGCTCGGCGCGCTCGCCACCATGCAGTTCTTCGTGCAGCCCGGCGCGGTCTACATGCCGAAGGGCGGCATCGACGACCCGGAAATCCTTGCGCGGTGGAATGAGATGAACAGCCTGCCGACCGTGCAGGGGCGCAAGGACGCCTTCGGCGCGATGCAGAAATACGCCCTGGAGCAGGTTTACACACTGCCCTTGGGTTCGCTCACCAAGGTGCAGGCGGTGCGCTCCAACGTGAAGGGCTACGTGCCCTATCGCATTCCGCGCATGTCGAACGTCTGGTTCGAAAACTGAGCGGGCGGTATGGGAGGGATCATCATAAGGCGGTTGGGCAGCGCGCTGCCGATCCTGCTCATCGTCAGCCTGATCACCTTCGCCATGATCCATCTGATCCCGGGCGATCCCGCCGCGGCGATCGCGGGTCTGTCGGCCACACAGGAGCAGATCGCCAACATCCGTCACGACCTCGGGCTCGATCAGCCGCTGCTGACGCAGCTCTGGCGCTGGTATGCCGGGCTGCTGCACGGCAATTTGGGGCGCTCGCTGCTGCTCGGGCAGCCGGTGGTGCAGGCGACGATGCTGCGTCTGCCGGTGACACTGGCGCTGTCCGCCTATGCGCTGGTGATCACGCTGCTGATTGGCCTGGGCAGCGGCATCATCGCGGCGCTGCGGCAGAACTCCTGGGTGGACCAGGCGGCGATGATCTTCGCCATGATCGGCATCTCGTTGCCGAATTTCTATCTCGGCCTGCTGATGATCATATTCTTCGCCGTCGATCTGCGCTGGCTGCCAACCGGCGGCTACATCGCCTTCACCGATGATCCGCTGGGCTGGCTGGCGACATCCACCATGCCGGCGGTGTCGCTGGCGCTGCTGCTGGCCGGACTGCTGGCACGTATCACGCGCTCCACCATGCTGGAGGTGCTGCGCCAGGACTATATCCGCACCGCGCGCGCCAAGGGGCTGCCGCGGCGCGTTGTCGTGGTGAAGCATGCGCTGGCGAATGCGCTGATCCCGATCACCACCGTCGTCGGCATCATCGTCAGTCTGCTGATCTCCGGTTCGGTGGTGACGGAGACGCTGTTTTCCATTCCCGGCATCGGCCAGCTTTTGACCCAGGCGGTGCTGAACCGCGACTATCCGATGGTGCAGGGCGGGCTGTTCATCACCACCGCGCTCTTGGTGCTGGTGAACATCGGCGTCGATGTCTGCTACGCACTGCTGGACCCGCGGGTGCGCTACGATGGCGCCTGACACCACGATCGCGCTGCCGGCGATCGAGCTGGACGACGACATCCCGGTCCGTCGCCACAGTCCCGCCTGGGCGACGTTGCGCCGGCTGCTGCACCATCGGCTGTTCGTCACCGGCCTGCTGCTGTTCGCCATCATTGTGTTCGTGGCCGCGCTGGCGCCGTGGATCGCGCCGGTCGATCCGAACAAATTGGCGATGCGGCAGAAGTTCCTGCCGCCGTCGCCGGAGCATCTGTTCGGCACCGACAATTTCGGCCGCAGCCTGTGGTCGCGCGTGGTGTGGGGCGCACAGCTTTCGATGTTCATCGGCGCCGCGGTCGTCGCGATCAACGCCGTGTTCGGCACGCTGATCGGCGCGGCGGCCGGGTATTTTCGTCCGCTCGACAACGTGCTGATGCGCATCAACGACGCGCTGATGGCGTTTCCCGCCGTGCTGCTGGCGATCGGCGTGACCGCGGTGCTGGGGCCGTCGGTGAACGACGTGATCATCGCGCTGGGCGTGGTCTACACGCCGCGCACCGCGCGCATCGTGCGCTCATCGGTGATCGTGCTGCGCGAGATGGAGTATGTGCAGGCGGCGGTGGCTGCCGGGGCGGGTCACTGGCGCATCCTGCGCAGGCACATCCTGCCGAACGCGATGGCGCCGCTGATCGTGCAACTTTCATTTCTGTTCGCCTATGCCGTGCTCACCGAGGCGACGCTGTCGTTCCTTGGCGTCGGCGCGGTGCCGCCCACGCCGACCTGGGGCAACATCATGGCCGAGGGCCGGCAGTATATGATCGATGCGCCGTGGATCATCACCATTCCCGGGGCTGCGCTGATGATTACCGTGCTGGGTTTGAATCTGCTGGGTGACGGCCTGCGCGACGTGCTGGATCCAAGGTTGAGGATTCAGCAGTGACGCAGTGCCCGATTACACCTCTCCCGCTACGCGGGAGAGGTCGGAGCGGCGGAGCCGCGACGGGAGAGGGCCTCGCCCGCGGCACCCTCTCCCGTCGCGCGGAGCGCTCCGACCTCTCCCGCGCAGCGGGAGAGGTGTACAGGTGCAGCACATGAGCCTGCTCGAAGTCAGCAACCTCACCACCGCCTTCGCCACCTCCCGCGGCGAAATCACCGCAGTCGAGAACGTCAGCTTCAGCCTCGACGCAGGGGAAATCCTCGGCATCGTCGGCGAATCCGGCAGCGGCAAGAGCGTCACCGCCCTCACCATCATGGGCCTGCTGCCGCAGCCGCCGGCACGCGTCGCCACCGGCGAGGTGCGCTTCGACGACCAGACACTCACCCGCCTGTCCGACGCCCGCATGCAGCGCATCCGCGGACCCGGCATCGCGATGGTGTTCCAGGAGCCGATGACTTCGCTCAACCCTGTGTTCACCATTGGCGAGCAGGTCATGGAGACTCTGCGCGCACACGAACGGCTGTCGCAGCGTGCGCTCTATGACCGTTCTCTGCAGATGCTGGAGAAGGTCGGCATCCCCTCCGCCGCGCGGCGCATGAGCGACTATCCGCACCAGCTTTCCGGCGGCCAGCGCCAGCGCGTCATGCTGGCCATCGCGCTCGCCTGCCGTCCGCGCCTGTTGATCGCCGACGAACCCACCACCGCACTCGACGTCACCATCCAGGCGCAGATCCTCGACCTGATGATGGACCTGCGCGACGAATTCGGCATGGCCATCATCGTGATCACGCACAACATGGGCGTTGTGGCGGAGACCGCCGACCGCGTGCTGGTGATGTATGCCGGGCGCATCGTCGAGGAAGCGCCAGTCGCACGCCTGTTCGACAACCCGCTGCACCCTTACACGCGCGGCCTGCTCGAGTGCGTGCCCTCTTTGGGCCAGGACCACCAGCGGCTGGTGGCAATACCAGGCGCACTGCCGGACCCGGCGCGACGCCCCGCCGGCTGCCGGTTTTCCCCCCGCTGCCGCTACGCCATTCCGGCCTGCCGCGCCGGCATCCCGCCGCTCGCCAGCTTCGACGCGGGCCACACCGCGGCCTGCATCCGCGTGGCCGAGCTTTCCCCCGCGTGACGAAGCTGATCGAGGCCACCGGCCTGACCAAGCATTTCCTCGTCCGCGCCGGCGGCTTCCTGCACCGCCACGCGATTCCGCTGCGCGCGGTGGACGATGTGACGATCGACATCGTCGCCGGCGAAACGCTGGGCCTGGTGGGCGAGTCCGGCTGCGGCAAATCCACGCTCGGCCGCCTGCTGATCCGGCTGATCCCACCGACCGCGGGAGAAATCCGGTTCGACGGCACCGACATCACCCAACTCGGCGCCGCGGCGCTGCGCGAGAAGCGGCGCTCGATGCAGATCATCTTCCAGGACCCGTACGGCGCGCTCAATCCGCGCATGTCGGTGGAGGACATCATCATGGAGCCGCTGCTGATACACGGCGCGAGGGCCGGCGCGGAGACACGAGGGCAGGTGGCCGCCATGCTGGAACTGGTCGGTCTGCCGCCCCGCGTGCGCGACCGCTTCCCGCACGAATTCTCCGGTGGCCAGCGCCAGCGCATCGGCATCGCGCGCGCGCTGGTGCTGCATCCGAAATTCGTGGTGTGCGACGAGCCGGTCTCGGCGCTGGATGTCTCGGTGCAGGCGCAGATCGTCAACCTGCTGCAGGATTTGCAGGGCGAGCTTGGCCTGACCTACCTGTTCATCGCCCACGACCTTGGCGTGGTGAAGCACATCTCCAACCGGGTCGCGGTGATGTATCTGGGCAAGATCGTCGAGGTGGCCGACAAGCGCACGCTCTACGCCGAACCGCTGCACCCCTACACCAAGGCGCTGATCGCCGCCGTGCCGGTGGCGCATCCGGCGCAGCGCCGGCGCGGCCGGGGTGAACGCGAGGGGCTGGCGGGCGATATCCCGAGCGCGCTGCACCCGCCCTCGGGCTGCCGCTTCCACACACGATGCCCGTACGCCATGCCCATCTGCCGCGAGCAGGAACCGAGGACCACCGAACCCGCACCAGGCCACCGAGTCGCCTGCCACCTCGTCGGCTGACCGGATGCCAGAAGCGCTATGCGCGCCGGCACTGGCCGGACGATCGGCGACATGGCAGTCTGCCGCGCGATACTCGAACGGGAGAGACACGGCCCATGCCCTTCGACGCTCTTGTCGCCCCGCCCCGCCCACGACTGCTGGCGGATGTCCTGTTGGAACAGGGTCTGACGCCGGTGAGCTGGCAGACGCTGACCGAACATAAGCGGGCGCAGCTCGAGTCGTTCCGTCCGAGCTTTTGGCACCAGAACCAGACATGGCTGCCCTTGGGGCTGCTCGGCTCGGTCGGCTGCATGGCGGCGAGCGGCGGCTTCGCCAATCAGGTCATGCCCGGCTCGGTGCTGCCGTCCTGGCTGACGCTCGGATGGATGTGCGTGATCGCGCTGCTCGTGCTGTTCGGCGTTTTCCGCGGGCATGCCGGATCGCACTGGGACGAGAGATGGGTCGCCGGAGGCTGGCTGCGCGGCCTCGGCGTGCCGGAGCCGATCACCGCGATCGCGCTGAGCCTGCACCGCGAGGCGCCCGGATCGGCGCTGATCCTCGGCGAGTTGGTGCAGGAGGAGGTGGTGCTCGACCCCTATCTCGTGCTGGCACGCGATGGCGAGATGGTGTGCCTCGGCATCTGGGACGGCGGACGCGTCATCGCCTGCGCTGGGTAGGTGGCGCGGCCTCCCAGACGATTGGCGCTGTGTCGAGAGATAGCGATCAGATCACCAGCCCGCCATCGACATGCAGTGCCTGGCCGGTGATGTAGCCGGCCGCGGGTGAGGACAGAAACGCGATCGCCGCCGCCACCTCGTCCGGCAGCCCGACGCGGCCCAGCGGCACCGCGGCAAGCTGTCGGCGCAGCCGGTCGGGATCGATCGCGGCATGCGCGCCCGGATCCTTGCGGATGAAGCCCGGCACCACGGCGTTCACCGTTACGCAGTATGGCGCCAGCTCGATCGCGAGCGCGCACACCAAAGCCTCCAGTGCCGCCTTCGCCGCCGCGGATGCGGCGAACACCGCGGTGTCGGTGCGAAACGCGTGCGCGACGAAGCTGGAGACGGCGACCACGCGCGCATCGCGTCCCGCCTTCAGATGCGGCATGGCCGCGCGCGCCAGGCGGAAGAACGCGCCCTGGATCGTTTCCATCGATGCCGTCATGGCCCCATCCGTCAGGCTGGCGAACGCTGTCCGATCGGCGAAGCCCGCGTTGCTGATCAGCACGTCCAGCCCGCCGAACGCCACCGCCGCCTGCGCGACCAGCGCATCGGCGGCCGCGGGTTCGGCGAGATCGCCGAGCGCCACCTGTGCATCGGCGCCGGCAGCGCGCGCCTCGGCCGCGACACGCTCGGCGCCCGCCCTGTTCATGCGCGTGTGCACCAGCAGCGCAACGCCGGGCGCGGCCATCGCACGGCACACCGCCGCGCCGATCCCGCTGGCCGCGCCGGTTACCAGCACCACGCGCCTGGGATCCACCCGCTACACCACGTCGTGCGGCCGCAACCGGCACAGTTCGGCATCCGCGCCGGTCTCGACCTGCAGCGTGGCATGGCCGATGCCGAAGCGGTCGCGCAGTGCGTGCGTCACTTCGTGCAGCCGGCGCTCGCCCGGTTCGTCCGCGCAAACGAGATGCGCGGTCAGTGCGGTTTCCGTCGTGCTGAGACCCCAGATGTGCAGATCGTGCACCTCGATCACGCCGGGCACCGACGCCAGATAATCCTGCACATCGTCGTGCGCCACGCTGCCCGGGACGGCGTCCATCGCCAGATCGATCGCCTCACGCAACAGTCCCCAGGTGGTGGCGACAATCACCGCGGCGATCCCCAGGCTGGCCAGCGGATCGAGCCAAAGCCAGCCGGTCAGCAGGATCAGCAGCCCGGCTGCCACGACAACGGCGGAGACGCCGGCATCGGCCGCCATGTGCAGGAACTGCGCGCGGATGTTGATGTCGCGGCCGCGGCCGCGCATGAACAGCAGCGCGGTCGCGCCGTTCACGACGATGCCGGCCGCGGCGACCAGGATCACCGTGACCTCCGCCACAGGTTCCGGCGCCATCAGCCGCTGCACGGCCTCGACGCCTATCGCGCCGACACTGATCAGCAGGATCGTCGCGTTCAGCAGCGCCGCGAGGATGGAACTGCGGCCCCAGCCATAGGTGCGCTGGCGCGTGGGCGGCAGGCCGCCGAGCCAGGCTGCGCCCCAGCCGAGCAGCAGCCCCAGCACGTCGCCGAAATTGTGCGCCGCGTCGGCCAGCAGGGCGATCGAACCGGCGGCAAGCCCGGCCACGATCTCGACCGCGACGAAGCCGACATTCAGCGCAGTGCCGATTGCGAAGGCGCGGCCATGTCCGCCTCGGCCGTGGCCATGCGCGTGGTCGTGTTGATGATGGTGCTGGTGCGCCATGTGGGCGCGATTATGCCATGGCGCCGCACAGGTTGCCGAATCATCCACCTTCGGCCAGTAACCCCGCATGAACGCAGTGCAGGCCATCATCATCGCCATTCTCCAGGGCGCCACCGAACTGTTCCCAGTGAGCAGCCTGGGTCATGCCGTCGTGCTGCCGGCGCTGCTGCATTGGCCGCTCGATCAGCGCTCACCGGAATTCCTGCCGTTCCTGGTGATGCTGCATCTCGGCACCGCTGCCGCGCTGCTGCTGTATTTCTGGCGCGACTGGTGGGCGCTGGCGATTGGCCTGTTGGGTCTGGGTGCGGCGCACCAGGTCAGCGAGAGCCGGCGCGTGTTCGTACTGATCGTGATCGCCACCATCCCCGCGGTGATCATCGGCTTCCTGCTGGAGAAGTTCCTACGCGGGTTGTTCGGCGCGCCGCTGGTCGCCGCGTTGTTCCTGGTGGTCAACGGGCTGTTGCTGATGGGCGGGGAAAAGCTGCGCGCGCAGGGCCACCGGCCGCTGTCCACCCTCACGGCACTGGACGCGCTGCTGATCGGCTGCTGGCAGTGCACCGCGCTGATCCCGGGCATCTCGCGGTCCGGCGCGACGATCGTCGGCGGATTGCTGCGCGGGATCGACCATGAAGGCTCCGCGCATTTCTCGTTCCTGATCGCGACTCCGATCATCCTCGGCGCCACGGTGCTCGAAGTGCCGAAGCTGCTGCACGAGAGCGTGCCGCCCGGCACGTTCGGGCTGGCCACGATGGCCGCAGTGGTCGCCGGCGTCACGGCCTTCGCCAGCACCGCGTTCCTCATGCGCTACTTCCGCCAGCACGACGCCTGGGCGCTGAACCCGTTCGCCTATTACTGTTTCGTCATCGGAGCAGGCAGCCTGCTGCTGTTGCTGGTCGTGTGAGTCGTACACCTCTCCCGCATTGCGGGAGAGGTCGGAGCGCGCAGCGCGACGGGAGAGGGTCCACTGGACGGCACCCTCTTCCGCGTCGCTATCGCGTCGCGACCTCTCCCGCGCAGCGGGCGAGGTGTACTAAAATGCGCCTACACGTATACTCCCTTCATTCCGCCCGCCGGGTAGCGCGTGCCGGCAGCTGAGCCGCGCGGGACGGCAGTGGAGATCCGGGAAATATCGTCTGGCGTGAGCTTTACCCGCAACGCTCCGACATTCTCGTCCAGCCGCTGCTTGTAGCGGGTGCCGGGAATCGCCACCACGTCGGGACCCTGCGCCAGCAGCCAGGCCAGCGTGAGCTGTGCCGGCGTGCAGGCTTTTTCCGCCGCGATCGCCTCGACCTGCGCCACCAGTTCGCGGTTGCGCGCAAAGTTCTGCTCCTGGAAGCGCGGGTGCGCGGCGCGGCGGCCGTCGATGTCGGCGAAGGTCTGGATCGCGCCCGTGAGCAAGCCGCGTCCCAGCGGCGCATACGCGACAAAGCTGATGCCCAGCGCGCGCGTCGTCTCGCGCGTCTCTTCGGCCTCGGTCCGGTACAGCAGCGAGTACTCGGTCTGCACCGCGGCGATCGGATGCACCTTGTGCGCGCGGCGGATCGTCTCGGGCGCCGCCTCGGACAACCCGAGATGCCGCACCTTGCCCTGCTGCACGAGCTTCGCCATCGCGCCCACCGTGTCCTCGATCGGCACGGACGGATCGACACGGTGCTGGTAGTAAAGATCGATCACGTCGACGCCGAGCCGCTTCAAATTCGCCTCGCAGGCGGCCATCACGTAGTCGGGCCGCCCGTTCACGCCGTTCGCCCCGCCCGGGTTCTGCGTCTGGCCGAACTTCGTCGCCAGCACCACGCGGTCACGGCGGCCCTTGAGGGCGCGGCCGATGACCTCCTCGTTGTGGCCCCAGCCATACATGTCCGATGAATCGAGATGGTCCACGCCCTGGTCGATCGCGTAGCAGATCAGGTCCTCCGATGCCGCATCATCGGCCGCGCCGTAGATGCCCGACAGCGACATGCAGCCGAGACCGATCGCCGACACCGACAATCCGCCGCGTCCCAGCGCACGATGTTCGAGTTTTTCTCCCGGTGCCATGATCGCCGTCTCCTCTCCCTGTGCCGTTCGGCGGTATAGTCGAGAGCGAAGCGTCAACCAAATCCGGGGGAAGATTCCATGGCGAACGAAGCACGCGTTGCGCTGATCACAGGCTGCGGCAAGCCGGTCGGCATCGGCAATTCCACCGCGCGCGCGCTCGCCGCCGCCGGGGTGACCGTCGTTGTGTCGGACGTCGCGCCGACCGGGCTCGCCAACGAGCACAACGTGCAGGGCGACATGGATCCCAACTGGGGGGGCGTCGACAGCCTCGTCGAGGCGATCGTCAAGGCCGGCGGCATAGCCTCCGCCACGCTGGGCGATGTCAGCATCGAGGCCGATGCCGCGCGGATGGTCGACGACGTGCTGCGGCGCCATGGCAGGCTCGACATCCTGGTCAACAATGCGGGAGCGCCGCAGGGCGCCGACCGCAACGAGATCGAGGACGTGCCGGTCGCCGCCTGGGACCAGACGATGGCGGTGAATGCACGCGGCGCCTTCTTGATGTCGCGTGCCGCGGTGCCGGCGATGCGCAAGGCAGGCTGGGGCCGCATTGTCAGCGTTTCGTCACGCGCCGCGTTCCGCCCTGGTCCACGCCGCGCGACCTATGCCGCGTCCAAGGCCGCCATCGTCGGCTTCACCAAATCGCTCGCGCTGGATCTGGCGCCGCTCGGCATCACGGTGAACGCGGTGCTGCCCGGCCCGATCCGCACCTCCCGCGCGATCAGCACCAATCGACGCGAGTATGGCGACGACCTGGAGGTCGGCTTCAGGGAACGCGCCAAGGATATCCCGGTCGGCCGCTTCGGCAGTCCCGACGAGGTGGCGTCGATGATCGCGTATCTGGCCTCGGACGGGGCGGCGTTCGTGACGGGTCAGGCGATCGGCGTCGATGGGGGCTGGTGATTCCCGGCGCTTGCCTACAGTCGTCATTCCCGCGCAAGCGGGAACCCAGGGGCCGCAGAACGGTGTTGCCCGCCTGGGTCCCCGCCCCCGCTTTCGCGGGCGGAGGCTCTTCGCGGGGATGACGATTGAACACGATCGTCCTGGGGCGCTTCAGCCCATCGCCTGCACGGCGGCAGGCGTGATCTCGTAGGTCACCCGCACCTCGCCGGGCTGTGCGAGCGGATACTTGTCCTTGCCGAGATACTTCTTTGCCAGTGAGTCGATATGCGCGCTGGCGCCTTCCTCGGTCATGCGCGTGACCTTGCCGCGCACCTGGACGTACCGGTACGCGATTGTCGGGGTCCATGATCGACAGCGCGACCGGCGAGCCCTCCTTCATGTTGCGCTGCTTCACGCGCCCCTTTGCCGTGTTCACGCGAATGTTGCCGTTTGTGTAGTCGAACCAGACCGGCGTCACCTGCGGCGAGCCGTCCGGCATCACGGTCGCCAGCTCGGCGAACGCCTTCTTCTGCGTCAACAGGTCGAGGTACGCGTCGGGGATCACTGCCATTGTCGAGGGCTCCTTGTCACGCGCCCCTTGCCGGGCGCCGCATGGGTAGGGAAAGTGCCGCGCCTCCTCAGATGGGACGCTTCAGGCGAAAGGGAACACCATGCCCAGCCAACTGATCAGCTTCTACAGCGAGGGCGTCAGGCTCGCCGGCGACCTGTTCGTGCCCGCCGACCTGAAGGAGGGCGAGGCGCGCGCCGGCATCGTGCTGTGCCACGGCTACACCGGCGTGCGAAACCTGTACCTGCCGGACATCGCGCGCGTGCTCACCGAGGCCGGCTATGTGGTGCTCACCTTCGACTACAAGGGATGGGGCGACAGCGAGGGACCGCGAAGCCGGCTGTCGCCGTATGGCCGGGTGATCGATGCGCAATCGGCACTGACATGGCTCGCCGCGCAGCCAATGGTGGATGCCGAGCGGCTGGGCATCTACGGCACCAGCTATGGCGGTGCGACCGTGGTCTGGGTGGCCGCCGTCGATCCGCGGGTGAAATGCGTCGTATCGGTGGTCGGCATCGGCAACGGCCGGCGCTGGATGCGCAGCGTCCGCCGGCCCGACGAGTATCACGACCTGCTGGACCGATCGGCCGCTGACCGTGTTCGACGCGTGATGCAGGGCCAGTCGGAGTTCGTCGACCGCAGCGAGATTCTGATCCCCGACCGGCAGTCCGCCGAACTCGCCGCCGCGGCACGGCACGGCACTCCCGGAGCGGTGAACGAGATCCCGCTGGAGTTCGTCGACGACACGCTGGGCTTCCATCCCGAGTGGGTGGTGGACAAGATCGCGCCACGCCCGGTGCTGTTCATCACCACGAGCGACGACCGGCTGGTGCCGCAGGAGGAAAGCGAGGCGCTGTACGGGCGCGCCGGCGAGCCCAAGAAGCTGGTCGTGCTGCAGGGCTTCGGCCATTACGAGGTCTATGCCGGCGAGCCGTTTCGGCAGGTGATGGAGCCGACGGTAGAGTGGTTCCACCAGCATCTGCCGCCGCGGTAGGGCGTGCGAACAGTGGCTTGACGTCCGCAAGACGCATGGCCGCTTTCGACCCTCGTGGCGTCGGGTTGGTCAGGCTGTGACTTTCTCCTCCTTGGCGAATGGGCTGAGACCGAGCCAAGCCTGCATGTCGGAGATCAGCTGGCGATCGCCGCTCACCATCAATCGTTCGGTTCTGCGCGCGTCGCGCACCGTGTCGAGGCCCATCCAGATCGCCGTCATCGTTCTCAGATCGGTCGAGACATAAAGATCGACGTCGAAGCCGGGGTCGACCGAGCAGAGATCCACCCCGGCCGTCGGCTCCACCAGCAGCCACCAGGCTCGCTTCGCCGGCGGCAGCTCTGGATAGCGAAACTGTATCACGCGGCGCGTCTTCGGCATCGGCGTCGTATCGAGGTTGCGGCGCATATCCCACATCAACAGCGAGGCGTCGAGATGCTGCAGCGAGAGCTCGGATTCCACCCAGCGCTGTCCCCAAATGCCGAAGGCTTCCACCACGGGATTAAGCTCCCGACCGGCGTCGGTCAGATGGTATTCGAACACGCCAGGTTCGCTATCGGATGGCTGGCGCGTGATGATGCCGGCGGCTTCGAGTTCTTTCAGCCGCTGCGACAGGAGTGCCGGTGACATCCGCGGCACCCCGCGGCGAAGCTCGTTGAACCGCGTCGAGCCCGCCATGAGTTCGCGCAGCAGCACCACCGTCCAGCGGGTGCACAGGATTTCCGCGGCCATCGCGACCGGACAAAATTGCTTGTAGCTGCCCTGCGTCATGGTTCCCTCCGGAGCTGCATCGGCACGGCCGTCGAGGCCGCCCTGGGTTTAGGGAAGTCGGACAGATCTAGCTAGTTCAGTTTTTGTATCATGCCGATTCAGTTGCTGAACTTACGTCGCCCTTCGGGTGGCGCGTAGGGTCCGGCACCGAGCCGATCCTGGCTCGATTATGACGAAAGGAACTCCACATGCCGCTCGTTGATATTCAGCTCATCAGGGGCGTTTTCACCCCGGATCAGAAGAAGCAGATGATCCAGAAGGTCACCGACGCGATGATTGCGGTGGAAGGCGAGACCATGCGGCCGGTCACCTGGGTGCGCGTGCAAGAGATCGAAAGCGGGGAATGGGCAATCGGGGGCAACCCGCTGACCGCTTCCGACGTGAAGGCGATGGCAGGTCAGGCCTGAGATCGGGCAAGCAGGCTATCGTGGCGGCTTAGAAGGGCCTGTCGGGTGCTTCTCCCTGCACCCGACGTGCTTCTCCCGCGAGCCCAGCGGCTGCTGTTGGCGTAGACCGCAGAAGCGCGCCCTTGCCCTTTACGGATGTCTGACCACAGGAGGCTTAGGCGCTGTACCGGCAGGAGGGCTACCAGGAACTTGCCCCTTTCAACGGCGTGTCTGCGGCAATCCCGGCGCGGTGAGCCAGATTCCGCTGGACTTCGTCGACGACACGCTGGGCCTTCATCCGGAGGGGGTGGTGGACAAGATCGCCCCGCGACCGGTGCTGTTCATCACCACGAGCGACGACAGGCTGGTGCCGCAGGAGGAAAGCGAGGCGCTGTACCGGCGCGCCGGCGAGCCCAAGAAGCTGGTCGTGCTGCAGGGCTTCAGGCATTACGAAGTTCATGCCGGCGAGCCGTTTCGGCAGGTGATGGAACCCACCGTTGCATGGTTCCACCAGCATCTGCCGGTGCGATAGCGCACAGAATGCGGTGGTGGAAGAGACCAGAGGCTTGGTACCCGTTTGACAGTTTGACGACCGGTGAGCGACCGATCTTGACAGTGCGACACGCCGGGCGAGACTTGGCGAGCGGCCTGACGAACACCTGAGGGAGGCACCATGAACAGACCAATTTTGACGATTGCGCTTGCCTGCGCGGTCGCGGCGGGCTGGAGCGCGGGACCAGGCCGGGCGGCGGAAACATATCTCGACCTCACGTCGCCCGACTTCGATGACGGCGCCAAGCTGCCGCTGAAATATGGCGGCAACAACCCGCAGAACCCAAATTGCGAAGGGCAGAACGTGTCGCCCGCGCTCGCCTGGACGGGTGCGCCCGCCGGCACCAAGAGCTTTGCCATCCTGCTGTTCGACACGGCCGGCCGCGCGCCCTTGGGCGTCGTGCACTGGTTCGCCTACGGCCTCCCGGCAACCAAGACGGAGTTCAAGGAAGGCGAGGCAGCACAGGCGCCGAGCGGTTTCTTGGGCGGCAAAAGCACGATGAACCTGCCCAGCTATTTCGGTCCCTGTCCGCCCAGGGGCGTGAAGCCGCATCCCTACGTCTACACGTTGATGGCGTACGACATCGCGCCCGATGCGATCCCGGCGGGCATGGCGCCGGACGAGTTCGCGAAGGCCGTGCAGGCGGCGGGCGGGAAAATGCTGCAATCCGTGAGCCTGGTCTCGCGCTACGGCCACTGAGGCTGCGTCCCCCAGCCAGGACAACTCGACGCCCGGCCCGCCGGGTCGTAGGCTGGCGGCCACTCTTCCGGAGGAATCGTAGTGATGCCGAGCAATGGCCCTGAAACCTGTCTGACCGGCGTGAAGGTGCTGGACCTGACGCAATTCGAAGCAGGCCCGTCCTGCACCGAGGCGCTCGCCTGGATGGGCGCCGATGTCGTGAAGGTGGAGAACCCCAAGCTGGGCGATCCCGGCCGCACCGCGGGCGGCAAGCCGGGTCAGGACGCCTATTACTTTCTGCAGTACAACGCCAACAAGCGCTCGGTCACGGTCAACCTGAAGGACCCGCGCGGCGTCGAGCTGGTCAAGGATATGGCGAAGCACGCCGACATCTTCTGCGAGAATTTTGCGCCCGGTGCGATCGAGCGCCTCGGCCTGGGTCCCGACGTGATCCGTGCAATAAATCCTTCTGTCATCTACTGCCAGACGAAGGGCTTCGGCGCCGGCAGCCCGTTCGAGAAGAGCCTCGCGTTCGACATGATCGCGCAGGCCGCCGGCGGCCTGATGAGCATCACCGGCGAGGAGGACGGTCCTCCCTGCAAGCCAGGTGCGACGATCGGCGACACCGGCACCGGCATGCTGATGGCGATTTCGGTGATGGGGGCCTATGTGCGGCGGCTGCGCACCGGGCAGGGCGAGCATCTGCAACTCGCCATGCAGGACGCGATCCTGCACTACATCCGCAACTCGTTCACCTACATGGAGCGCACCGGCAAGGCCGCCCCGCGGGCCGGGTCGAAGACGGTGGGCGGCGGCAATCCGCCGATCGGCGTGTATCCGTGCAAGGGCGGCGGACCGAACGACTACGTTTATATCTACTGCAGCCGCGCCAATCCGGAGCACTGGAACCGGCTGCTGAAGGTGATGGGCCGCGAGGACCTGATCGGCGATCCGATGTACGACACGCCCGACGCGCGCACCGAACATCGCGAGGAGGTCGACGCCATCGTGGCCAACTGGACGAAGCAGCACGACAAGCACGAGGCGATGCGCCTGGTGAGTGCGGCGACCATCCCGTCGGGCGCGGTGATGGACACGATGGAGCTGGCCAACGACCAGAGCTTCGTGAAACGCGGCATCCGCCAGGTGATGCAGCATCCGAAGGTGGGCGACTACACGATGAGCGGCTGGCCGGTGCGCTTCTCGGGCACCACGCCGCCGGTCAAGGCCGCGCCGCTGCTCGGTCAGCACAATGCAGAGGTGCTGGCGGACTGGCTTGGGTTGGACAGCGAAAAGATCGGTGCACTGCGCAACGCCGCGGTGATCGGCGGATGACTTCTCCCCCGTCATGCCCGGCGCAGGCCGGCCATCCGCGGCTTTCCTGTCACGTGCGCGGCAAAGTCGTGGATGGCGGGCCTCCGCCCGCCATGACGTAGGGAGCGGGACGTGGCACACCAGCACTGCATCGTGCAGGACGAGGGCCGGGTCCGCATCGTCACGCTGAACCGGCCCGAGGTGCTGAACGCGCTGCACGCCGATGCGAATGACGAACTCGCATCAGTATGGGACGAGTTCGCCGCACGCGACGATTTGTGGGTTGGCATCATCACCGGCGCAGGCGAGCGTGCGTTCTCGGCCGGCAACGACCTGAAGGTGCAGGCCGCCGGACGGCGCAGGCCGAACGGACCCAACGGCTTCGCCGGCATCACGCATCGCTTCGATCTCGACAAGCCGCTGATCGCCGCGGTGAACGGCTGGGCGATGGGCGGCGGCTTCGAAACCGCACTCGCCTGCGACATCATCATCGCCGCGGAGAATGCGCTGTTCGCGTTGCCGGAACCGCGCGTCGGGCTGATCGCCGGCGGTGGCGGCGTTCACCGCCTGCCGCGCGTGATCCCGATGAAGAAGGCGATGGGGATGGTCCTGACCGGGCGGCGCGTTCCCGCTCGCGAAGGCTTCGAACTCGGCTTCGTCACCGAGGTGGTGCCGCAGGGCCAGGCGTTAGCGGCGGCGAAGCGCTGGGCGGCGATGATCCTCGAATGCTCGCCCAAGGCGGTGCGCGCCTCCAAGCAGGCCGCCTATCGCGGCCAGGACGAAGTATCGCTAGAGCGCGCCATGCGTACGGTGTATCCGGCGCAGCAGGAGAATCTTGAGAGCCAGGACTACATCGAAGGTCCGAAGGCGTTCGCGGAAAAGCGCCGGCCGAACTGGCAGAACCGATAGGGAGAGGACATGAAAATACACAATTTGTACTGCGACGCGAGCGGCAAATCGCACTGGCGCGACATCGAGGTGGAATGGGTCGAGGAGCGTAATTTCTCCAAGCTCTCGGCGCGCCTGCCGGCGACCGGCGTGATCTTCCGCGAGACCTCGGGCGATTACGACCTGTCCTGGCATCCCGCGCCGCGGCGACAGTACATCATCAACCTCGACGGTGGCGTGCAGATCACTGCGAGCGACGGCCAAGCGCGGACGATCGGCGCCGGCGAGGTGGTGCTCGTGGAGGACACCACCGGCAAGGGTCATCTCTCGAAGTCGCTCGGCGGCAAGATGCGACGCTCGATCTTCGTTCCGGTTGAATAGGGGGCAGACATGAAGCTGGCGTTTTTCGACGACCACAAGCTGGGCGTGGTCAAGGGCGACAACATCGTCGATGTGTCGTCGGCGGTGCGCGACATTCCGCATCTCGGCCCGCATGATCTGATCAACGGGCTGATCGCGCGGTTCGGCGATTACAAGAAGCGGCTCGAGGATGCAGCCGCGAGCGGCAAGGGCGTGCCGGTATCCAGCGTACGTCTGCGCGCGCCGCTGCCGAAGCCTGGCAACATCGTCTGCATGGCGGTGAACTACATGGAGAACGGCACGCGCAAGGAGCCGGCGCCGATCAACGCGTTCCACAAGGCGCCGACATCGATCCTCGGCCCGGGCGAGACCATGGTGCTGCCAGACGTGCCCGCCACCATCTTCGAGGGCGAGGCCGAAATGGCGGTGGTGATCGGCAAGCACGCCAGCCACGTGAAGGCCGCCGATGCGATGAACTATGTGTTCGGTTATACCAACTTCATCGACGGCTCGGCGCGCGGGCTGCCGCCGCAGAGCTTCTTCGCCATGAAGTCGCGCGACACGTTCGCGCCGATCGGGCCGTATCTGGTGACGGCGGACGAGATCGCCGATCCGCACAAGGTGGCGGTGAAGCTGTCGGTGAACGGCGAGGTGAAACAGGACTTCAACACCGACGACATGGCGCACAACATCCCGCGCTGCATCGAGTGGGTCACATCGATCCACACGCTGGAGCCCGGCGATATCCTGGCCACCGGGACCAACCATCGCGGCCTGTCCAGCTTCATGGACGGCGACACGGTTGAACTGGAGTGCGCGGGCCTGGGCAAGCTGAGCTTCAAGGTGCGCGATGATTTGAAGCGCACCTGGTCACGCGAGACGCGTCTCGATCGTCAGGGCAAGGGTTTCGACACGCCGACGCCGCAGGTCAGCGGGAAGTACGCGCCGGCGCAGTAGGCAAGGCCCCCTCCCCGCCCTCCCCCGCTTCGCGGGAGAGGGAGTCCAAGTTGCCCCTCTCCCGCGAAGCGGGTGAGAGAGTCCAAGTTCCCCTCTCCCGCGAAGCGGGTGAGAGAGTCCAAGTTCCCCCTCTCCCGCGAAGCGGGGGAGGGCGGGGAGGGGGTGCCGCCTAGGTCGTCTTCCGCTGCCACCCCAGCCAGTCACACACGCCCTGGCCCATCACCAATTCCAAATCATTGCCCTTCAACCACGGCAATTCCTCGGTGAACAGCGTCACGCACTGGCGATAGCTGCACGGCATGCGCGTCAGGTCGGTGCCCCAGTAAAATCGCCGCGGTCCGTACGCATCGAAGATCCGATGCAGCCCGTCATGGATGTCGCGGAACGGATAGGGCGCAGCGGAATACCCCGGCGCACCAGTCGCCTTGATCGCGACATTTGGCAGCTTCGCCAGCGACAGCAGCGCATCGAGATCGGCGAACGCCGCATCGCCCTTTGCTGACCGCACCAGACCCAGATGATCGATCAGCAGGCGCAGGTTCGGATGCCGCTCGGCGATCTGTCGGAACAGCGGCAAAAAGCGCCAGGCCATCGTCGCGATCGGCGTGCCGGCGCGTTCGGCGGCCGGCCAGACCCAGTCCATCGTGCCGTCCTTGTGCCAGTTCTCCTGCTCGGGCCGCGTCAGCGACCAGCGCAGACCCAGCATGCCAAGCCGCTGCTTCCAGGTTTCGATCAGCTTGCGGCTCTCCGGCTTGTCCAGCGGAAACCAGCCGAGGATGCAGAACTTGTCTGGATATTTCCGTGCGGCCTCGACCGCCATCTCGTTGGAGCCAGGGTCCCAGCTCGGCGGATGCAGCACCGCTCCGTTCACGCCGGCCTCGTCCATCTCCTTGATCAGTTCCTCGGCGGTATAGCGCGAGGTCTGCCGGTGATGGCCACTGGGCGTGCCGCTGCCCCAGATATGCACCTGTGCGTCGATGATCTGCATGCTTCGTCTCCTCCCTCGCGCCGTCATGCTGGACGCGGCGGACGCGACGCGTCAAACAGGGCAGGAACAGTGTAGCGGAGCACGAACGTGCTGGATCGAATCCTGCTGACCAACGACGATGGCATCGATGCTCCCGGCCTGACGGTGCTGGAAGCGATCGCAGCCGAGCTGGCGCGCGAGGTGTGGGTGGTTGCGCCCGAACACGACCAGAGCGGCGTGTCGCATGCCATCAGCCTGCACCACGCGCTGCGCGTCAGCCGGCAGGGCGAGCGGCGGTTCGGCATCACGGGCACGCCGGGCGACTGCGCGGTGATGGGCATCTGCCATCTGATGACCGACGGGCCGCCGCAACTGCTGCTTTCCGGTGTCAACCGCGGGCTGAACCTGGGCATGGAGACGGTGTTCTCCGGCACCGTTGGCGGCGCGATGACCGGGATGATGCTGGGCGTGCCGTCGATCGGATTGAGCCAGGCCTACAAGGACCGCAACAACGTATTGTGGGACGCATCGCGCACGTTGGGAGCGAAGGTGGTGCAGCAGCTTTTCGCGATCGGCTGGAGCAACGATGCGTGTCTGAACGTGAATTTTCCGGCGTGTTCGGCAGCCGAGGCGGGGCCGGTGACGCTGGCTCGGCAGGGTGTTGGGATGATTGCCGGCATGCATGTGGATACTCGTGTCGATCCGCGCGGCATGGAATATCACTGGCTCAACTTCCGTCGCGGCGACCGCCAGCAGGGACCGGAGAGTGACTACGACGCGTTGCGGGCCGGCAATATCGTGGTCACGCCGCTGCGTTACGATCGGACGGACGAGGACGCCTATCTTGCGCTGGCGGAGAAGCTGCCACGATTCAAGTAGTGTCCACCACAAAGACACGAAGGCACGAAAAGGTCGAACTTCGTGTCTTTGTGGTGAACCTTTTTCTTACAGCCCGCCCGTCACATCGATCGTCAGCCCCGTGACGAAGTCGGCATCCGACGAAGCCAGGAAGCAGATAACCTTCGCCTGGTCCGCCGCCTCGGCTATGCGTCGCAGCGGCGTCCGTTCGATCTCCGCTGCCTGGTCCTCCGGCGATTGCTGATTCCAACGCGGACGGATGCGTTCGGTCAGCGTGCGGCTCGGCGCGATCGCGTTGACGTTCACGCCATACGGCCCCAGCTCGAGCGACAGCTTCCGAGTGAAGGCGATGATGCCGCCTTTCGCCGCGCTGTAGGCACTGCTGCTCGACACGCTGAGACCGCGCCCGGCGATCGAGGCGAGATTGACGATCTTGCCGCTGCGCCGCCGCTTCATCTCTGGCACCACCGCATGGCAGAACAGGAACGTGCCGCTCAGGTTGAAGTGGATCAGGCGCTGCCATTCGTCGAATGTCAGCTCGTCCACCGTGGCGCCCGGCTTTTCAATGATCGTGCTGCCGCCGACCGCGTTCACCAGGATGTCGATGCCGTAATTCTTCACGGCCCAGGCGACAGTCTCATTCACGTCGGCTTCGTTCAGCGCGTCGATGCGGCGACCGAACGCGCGTCCGCCCGTCATGTTGATCTCTTCCATCGCCATGTCGAGCCGGCGCGGGTCGTTGTCCACACCGACGATCATCGCGCCTTCGTTCGCCATGATCCCAGCCGTCGCGCGGCCGATGCCACTTCCGACCGCCGTGATCAGCGCAACCTTGTCCTTGAAGCGCATTTTTTTACTTTCCCCCCTAATTAAGTCGCGCGGCCTGTGCCATCACTTCGATCGCCTCCGGCTGACGCGAACGCACGGTAAGGCTGGTCGCGCCCGAATCCTCCCACGCGCGGAAGCGCTGTTTGATGCGTTCCGGCGGACCGACCAGCGATTTCTGATCGACCCATTCGTCGGGCACGGCATGCGATCGCCTCTTCCTTGCGGTGCGCGAGATACAGTTCCTGGATGCGTTCGGCGGCATCGCCGAAACCGCGCCGGATCATCATGTCCTTATGAAAGTTCTTGTCGCGATGGCCCATGCCGCCGACATACAGCGCGACCTCCGGCTTCATCTTCGCCAGCGCGCCCTTCACGTCGCTGTCGACCGCAACATGCACCGAGGCCTGGATGGCAAAGTCGCGAAGACTCTTGCCGTTGCCGGCGCGACGAAACCCTTCCTCGAGCCACGGCATATATTCCGGCAGCGAGCCGGGCACGAAGCCCAGCGGCAGCCAGCCGTCGGCGATTTCCGCTGTCAGCTTCACGGTCGTCTCGTTGCCGGTGCCGAGATAGATCGGGATGTCTGGGTTCATGTGCAGGATCGATTTCAGCGGCTTGCCCACGCCGAGTGCGCCCTCGCCGGTGTAGGGCAGGCTGATCTCACGGCCCTCGTGCACAACGGGCGCCTCGCGCCGAAAGATCTTCCGCATGATCGCGACGTAGTCCTTGTAGCGGTAGTACGGCCTGCCCCATGGCTCGCCGTACCAGCCCTCGACGATCTGCGGTCCCGACACACCGAGCCCGGCGATGAAGCGCCCGCCGCCGGCCATGGCATCGACGGTGGCGGCGCACATCGCGGCATTGGCCGGCGTGCGCGCGGCAAGCTGCATGATGCCGGTGCCGAGCTTGATCCGCTTCGTCAGCGCCGCGAGGTAGGCGAGCGGCGTGACGGCATCCGTGCCGTACGCCTCCGCTGTCCATACACTGTCATACCCAAGCTCCTCGGCGCGCTGCACGAGCTTCACCGGGATTTCCAGATGTGCGCGCGAATAGCCGATCGAAAGGCCAAGCTTCATCGTGTGTTCTCCGTCGCGTGTGTCGCGCGCGGAATCGGCAGGCCGAGATTCTCCCGCAGCGTCGCGCCCGTGTAGTCCTTGTGGTAAAGGCCCCGCCGCTGCAGCTCTGGCACGACGTGGCGCACGAAATCCATGTAGGTGCCGGGCACGTGTGTGGCAGCCAGCACGAAGCCGTCGGCAACCGGCTCGGTGAACCATTGCTCCAACCCGTCCGCGACCTCCTTCGGCCCGCCGACAAACGGGTTGTTCGGGCGCGCTCGATGGCTGTAGCTGATGAAGTCGCGCGGCGTCGGATTGGTGATCCCGCTCGCACGCAACACGCGGTCGCGCATCGACTGCGTGCCGGAGATGTTCGCCAGTTCGTCGTCAGTGAACGGCTCGTCCAGGCCCTTGGAGGTGAAATCGAAGTTCATCGCTTCCGACAGCAACGAAAGCGCGTCCTCGTCCGTGGCCAATGTTTCAATGAACGCCATCTTGTCCTCGGCCTCGGTCTTGGTTTCGGCGCAGACCACATAGGCGGATGGCGTGATGGAGAAATGGTCGGGATTGCGTCCCTGGCGCGCAACGTCATCCTTCAGTTCGTGATAGAGCTGTCGTCCGTGCGCCATGCTGGTGTGCGTGGAGACGAAGATCAGCTCGCCCCAGCGTGTCGAGAACTGCTTGCCGCGGCCGCTCTGCCCAGCCTGGATGACCACGGGTTGACCTTGCGGCGAGCGCGGCACGGTGAACGGGCCGCGCGAGCGGAACCAGCGGCCCTGATGGTCCAGCCGCCGCACCTTGTCGGGATGCGCGAACAGGCCGGCCTGCTTGTCGATGACGATCGCGTCGTCATCCCAGGAATTCCAGTGGCCGAGCACCACTTCCATGAACTCATCGGCACGGTCGTAGCGTGTGTCGTGCTCCAGGTGCTCGTCGTATCCCATGTTCAACGCTTCGCCGTCGTTCATCGACGTCACCACGTTCCATGCGGCACGGCCGTTTGACATCAGGTCGAGCGTGGCGAACGTGCGCGCCACATGGAACGGTTCGAAATAGGTGGTGGAACAGGTGGCAGCGAGGCCAAGACGCTCGGTCGCCATGCCCATCACGGTGAGCACGGTGATCGGGTCCATCTTCACGCAGCGTATGCCGTGCTCGACGGTATGGCGGTGGTCGTTGCCGTAGCGATCCGGCATTGCCAGGCGGTCGTCGAAGAAGCCGATATGGAATTTGCCTTCCTCCAGCACGCGGCCGATCGTGCGGTAGTAGTCGGCCGACATGGAATCGTCGCGCGATTCCGGATGGCGCCAGGAGCTGACAAGGTTCGTGCAGTTCTGCGCCTGCAGGAAACCGACCATGACCATCTGGCGCATTCTGTGGCTCCGTCGCGGGAGCTGGATCATCGCGCGGAAGCGCGGGCGACGCAAAGTGCCGGCGAGGCGCTCCCCTGTCATTGCGAGGAACGCAGCGACGAAGCAAGCTGGACCACGGAGCACAATACCCTCGGGATTGCTTCGCTCCGCTCGCAATGACAAGGGAGGGCGACCCCATGCTTGGCCTCGTCAACACACCGAACGGCACGGCTCCGGTCGAACTGCGCGAGCTGCCCGAACCAAAACCCGCGCGCAACGAGGCACTCGTCGAAGTGCGCGCATTCTCGCTCAACCGTGGCGAATTGCGGTCGTTTCGCAATAACGAGGAAGGCTGGGTACCGGGACAAGACGTGGCCGGCGTCGTGCTGCGCCAAGCCGAGGATGGCAACGGCCCGGCGGCGGGAACACGGGTCGTCGCGCTGATGGACGAATTCGGCTGGGCGCAGCGTGCAGCGGTCCCCGGTCATCGCATGGCGGCGCTGCCCGACAACGTCAGTTTCTCGCAGGCGGCAACGCTGCCGGTCGCCGGCCTCACCGCGCTGCGCACTTTGCGTCACGGCGCCCCGCTGCTCGGCAGGCGCGTGCTGATCACTGGGGCTGCCGGCGGCGTCGGCACCATTGCCGTGCAGCTTGCGGCAAGTTCGGGAGCGCGCGTTACCGCTGTGGTCGGCCGGCCGGAGCGTGCAGCGGGGATCAGGGAGCTTGGCGCGGCGGACGTCGTCCAGGGAATCGACAGCGCACAGGGTCGCTTCGGGCTGATCCTGGAATCCGCGGGCGGTGCGTCGCTCGCCAGGGCGATTCAACTTGTCGAGGCCAAGGGAACGGTTGTGGTGTACGGCAATTCGTCGTCCGAGCCCACGACGATCAGCTTCGCGGATTTCCGTGGTGCGCAAAATTCTTGTGTGCAGAGCTTTCACTATTTCACCTCGGAAGCGGAGGAGCACTTCGCGCCGGACCTTGCGCTGCTGGTCTCGCTGATCGCCGAGGGATCACTGAAGCCGCGGATCGGCGTGGAACGGAGCTGGCGCGATATCGCACAGGTCGCAGAGCAATTGCGCGAACGGTCCGTACCAGGGAAGGCAGTGCTGCTGGTGAATTGACCTCAAGTCGTCATCCCCGCGGAAGGGGGACCCAGGGGCCGTGAGTGCAGATTGGTCGCCTGGGTTCCCGCTTTCGCGAGAATGACGAAGATGCGTGAACTGATGTTTCAAAAGGGAGGAGACACTCATGGAATTCGCCGGAAAGGTTGCGCTGATCACTGGTGGTGGCGGCGGAATTGGCCGCGCCAGCGCGATCGGCTTCGCGGGGCGCGGCGCCAGGATCGTGGTGGTCGATCTCGACCAAACCGCGGGTGAGGCCAGCGCCGAACTGGTCCGCCAGCGTGGCGGCGATGCGCGTTTCGTGCGCGCGGACGTCACCAAATCCGCCGACGTGCAGAACTACATCAAGGCCACGCTGGATGCCTATGGCGCGATCGACTGCTTCTTCAACAACGCCGGCATCGAGGGCAAGGCCGCGCCCACCCAGGAATACGACGAAGCAATCTTCGATGCGGTGATCGGGGTGAATCTGAAGGGCGTGTTCCTCGGCATGCGCCATGTGCTTCCTGTGATGCTGAAGCAGGGGCGCGGCGCTATCGTGAACACCGCATCGGTCGCGGGGTTGTTCGGCGGAGCCGGGATGTCGGCCTATGTCGCCTCGAAGCACGGCGTGCTTGGCCTCACCAAGGTCGCGTCCGCCGATGTTGCGCGTCTCGGCGTCAGGGTGAACGCAGTGTGTCCGGGACCGGTCGAGACGCGCATGATGCGCTCGATCGAGGCGCAGCGAAATCCCGCCGACCCGCGGGCGGTGCACGATGCGACCGCCGCCAACACGCCGACCGGCCGCTACGCGACACCGGAAGAGGTGGCGAACGTGGTGATGTACCTGTGCTCGGACCTCGCCGGCGACATCACCGGAACGCACATCGTCATTGACGGTGGCCGGTCGGGCTCTGGCGGAGCTCCGCCAGCCGCTGCTCGGCCCGCTTGAGGTTGTAGCGTGCGATGGCGCGCTGCTGCAGGCGCGCCGGTCCATCCAGCGCGGCGATCGCATCGCGATAAATGGCGATTGCCTCTTCGACCGGCGCCGCGTCGTTCAGAGCCGTCAGCGCGTTGGCGAGGTTCGTGCTGGCCATCGCCCACTCCAACGGCGTGGCATCGCTGGTATAGACCTCCAGCGCCGCGCGACAGGCTGCGACGGCGTCGCGCAGAACATCGCTGTCGCCGTCGCGTTCACCGAGCACGCGCAACGCCTGGCCGAGATTGCTCTGCGTCAGCGCCAGGTCGAGCGGTGAATCCTGCTGGGAATATTCGTCCAACGCGACGCGGTAGTGATCGACCGCATCGCGCAGGGCAGCGGTATCTCCCGTGCGCTCGCCCAACAGCGACGATACCGCGCCGCAGTTGCGCTGCATGCGCGCCCAGTCGTTCGGGGCAGCCTCCCGCGTATACACGGTCGTTGCCGTACGGTAGCTGCCGAGCGCTGCCTGCAGCCAGGCCGGATCGCTGTCGCGCTCGCCGAGCACCACTTGCGCGGCGCCAAGCAGCGCCATGGTACGCGCCCAGTCCTGCGGTGTGGTTCGCGGCGAATACACCTCCAGCGCGGCGTCGCATGCCGTCATCGCCGCGTGCAGCATCACCGGATCGTCGATGCGCGCGGCCAGTGCGCGCAATGCCGCACTCAGCCGGCTCTGCGTCTTCGCCCAGTCGAGCGGCACCTCCCCGCGCGGCGCTAACCGGAGCGCCGCATTGAAGCCGGACACCGCGTCGGCGATGACCGAGATATCTTCGGCCGCCTCGCCCTCCTGCAGAAGGACCTCGGCCCGCGCCATCGCCTGGCGCCAGGCCTCGTCGGCGCTCATTTCTCGGCGCGCATTTCGGAGAAGGTTTCCTTCGCCGTGAGCAGTGCCTCGCGGATCAACGGGACGCCGACATAGCCGCCGAGATGCAGCAGCGACTTGACCAGTTCATCCTCGGTCCAGCCCTGGTTGCGTGCCATGCGCAGATGCAATTTCAACTCCGGATCGCGGCCGTTGGTGGCGTCGGATATTACGCAGATCAGCGCACGGGTTTTCAGGTCCAGGCCGGGCCGAGTCCACAGCGCGCCGAAGATCGTCTCCTGCGTCACCTCGGCAAATTTGCTCATGATCGGATCGTTGTAGACGGTCTTGTCGATCCGCTCGACCGCCGCGTCCCCGAGCAACTTGCGCCGCATCTCGCGGCCTTTCTCACGCAGTGTGATTTCTGCCATTTGGTTTCTCCCCAAGAAGAATTCACCACAGAGACACAGAGGCGCGGAGAAACTCTGTACCTCTCTGCACCTCTGTGGTGAATTCTATAACTCTACCACCACGTAGTTCTGCTCGACCGACACCGGCACCGTCTCGGCCACGAACGGTCCCTTTGCCAGCGCCTCACCCGGCACGACATCCACCTGATAGGTGCGCGCCTTCACGCTCTCCGGATGGCACCAGGACTGGCCGGTCTTGATGTCGAACTCCCAGCCGTGCCACGGACAGCGCAGCATTTCGCCGTGCCGCTCCAGCCGGTACTCGCCGGGTCGGTCCGCGGTGAAGCGGCCCAGAATCGGCCCGATGCACAGCGGTGCGCCTTCATGCGGACAGCGGTTGATCAACGCGAAGAACTCGTCTTTCACATTGAAGATGCCGATCTCCCGCCCGGCGACGGAGACGATCTTGCAGGTGCCCGGCGCGATCTCGCTCGCGGGTGCGACAACGTGCCGGGCCATGCGCTCACTCCAGGCCGTAGAACGCCAGCGCATTCTCGCCGAACACCAGCCGCTTCTGCTGCTCGCTCAGCGGCGCCTTGAAGGCGTAGCGCGGATCGTCCTGGTCCCAGTGCGGATAGTCGGTCGAGAACATGATTCGGTCCCAGCCGATCCACTCGCACGTGGCCAACAGGTCCTCCAGCCGCTCAGGTTCCTCGATCGGCTGCGTCGTCACCCAGATGTTGTCGCGGATATATTCCGACGGCAGCCGCTTCAAATGCGGCACCTCGTCGTGCAGGCGCCTGTAGTGCTTGTCGAGCCGCCAGGTCAGCGACGGCAGCCACGCGAAGCCGCCCTCTACCAGCGCCACGCGCAGATTTGGGATGTGCTCGAACACGCCTTCGATCACCAGCGAGGTGACCAGTGCCTCCTTGCTCTGCGGATAGGACGGATGCTCCTCGTGATAGAACGACGGCCAGCCGCCGCCAGTCGACGGATGCCCGCTGGTGCCACCCAAGTGCAGCGCGATCGAGAAACCGTTGGCGGCACATGCCTCCAGGATCGGCCAGTAGCGGCGACGGCCCAAAGGTTCCAGTCCGCGCGGCGGGATCATCACATGCGTGAAACGGCGGTCGCCCGCGCGCTTCTCGATCTCCTTGATCGCGGCCTCGGTGTATTCGAGCGGGATCTGCACACCGGCCTTCAACCGCGGCTCGCGGTCGCACCAGACCTGTGCCTCCCACTCGTTCGCCGCGGTCGCCATCGCCGCGCCGAATTCGACATTGCGCTCGTCGGAGCCGCGGCCCAGCAACGGCATCATCAGCCCGTAGGAGACGTTGAACAGGTCCAGCAACTGCGCCTGCATCATCTCCAGATCGGAGCCGGGATGCGTGCCGTCCTTCGGATAGGAGTCCATGCGCATTCCGGTGAACGGCGACATCCGCGGATAGTTGGGCGCATTCGAGAACGGCGCGCGCGAACGCCCACCGACCGAGGCGCGATGCTTGCGCCAGCGCTCGGGCAGGAATTCATCCAGATCGGCGGCCGACTTTGTGTAGGGATGCACGTCGCAATCGACAATGCCGAGCTTGGCTGCGCTGACGTATCGGCCTGGCGGTCCATAACCGTGACGTTCATCGGATAAGCTCCATGTTCACGCGGACAAACGGGGAAAGGTTTGCATTGCGTTCTCGACTAGAATCTTCCGCAGCAGGTGCTCAGGCAGGCCGTCCGGCAACGCGTCCTTGTCGTCGAAATGCCAGTGCGGATAGTCGGTGGCGAACAGCAGCATGTCGTCGAGCCTATCTCCTCGATGATGCGCTGCAATTGGTCCGCACGCGGCGTGCGTCAAACGGTTGCAACCGTCAATCGCACATGCTCGCGCGCATAGGCGGCGGGAGACTCCCCCAGCCACGGCACTTCGGCGCGCACGCCGCGCCACGTCTTGTCGGCCCGCCACATCCAGCCTGGCAGCCAGGTCACGCCGGATTCCATCAGGACGACCTTCAGGCGCGGGAACTCCACGAACACGCCTTCCGATAATCAGGCTGTTCAGTACGCCGGCGAATCCGGTGGACCACGCGACGTAGCCCTCAAGATAGTAGGACGGCCAGCCAAGATTGGTCGGCGGATGGCGGTAGCTGTTCCCGCGTGGATGCCGATCGGCAGGTCGACGTTCGGCCGCACGGTAGATGGCCAATGCTGGCGGCGGCCGAGCGGCAGTTCGCCCATCTCCCACACCAGGACCTGAACGAAGCGCGGATCGGCGGACACGCGCTCGATCTCCTTCGCGGCGAGTTCCGGGCTGGCGCATCGGCACGACGATGGAGGCGCGCAGTCGGTCGCGCGACGACAGCCACTCGGCGGCGAGCCAGTCGTTGATGGCGCGGCACATTGCCGCGGACAAATCCTCGCTGAACACCGCCGGCGCGCCGTGCAGCACGTTGCAGATGGCATAGCGCGTGCCGAACGCATCCACAACGCCTGGCTGCGCAGCAGATCGGCGTCGGTGCCGGCGTTGCCCTTTGCCGGCTTCCAGTCGGGCCGGACGTTGATCGGCGCGTTCGGCGGAAAGGCGGACGCGGTGTA
>CAWCDM010000004.1:0-38119 GCA_963794185.1 uncultured Alphaproteobacteria bacterium
CACGTCGCCAGCGACAACGTAACCGAGCGCGCGGCCCGCCTTCGCAGGGGCGGATTTCGCTAGATGCGGTTGGCTTCGACTAGCTTGTTCACCGCCGAGGCGGGGTGGGTCCAGCCGCTCGCCACCACGCCCGTCCTCGACTTTATCCGCATCTTACAGCCAGCCGGCGAACACGGGACTTGTAGTCGAGATAGATGGCGCCGAACCTCCATTCTAGATAAGCCACTCCTTGCTCATTGGTTATCTCGATCAGCACGCCACTTGCGAAAGCAGCCTGCGTGCCCGCGGGGGTCGGCCCATCGCAGCGCCGTCGCACCTTACCCCGTCCCCTACATCCAAGGTGGCGAAGCGAAAGATCAGATGCGCCCCCGCGCGCGGCAGCTCGGACCTGTGGTAGAAGCTACCTGCCCGGCAGTCGAACCCTACCTGGCCGCAGAGGCGGTCCCACGACAGTCATCACCACGCGAATTAGGGTCGCCGACGACGGCACGATATCCGGCAGGGTCTCCCAAAACGTGCCCGCAGGGGAACACGAGGCCTGGATCACCATACGCGAGCCGGCAAGCCGCCGGACGCCGGTCAAACCGTTCAGCCTGGATGACCTGCCGACGATCGACCTGGGTCCCTGGCCCGACGGGATGACGCTGCGCCGGAAGTAAATTTACGGCGAAGATGGACGGTGATGTTCGTCGACACGAACGTCCTCGTTCATGCCGCATTACCGGCGGCGCCGGAACGCCAGCGGGCGCGCGTCGCGCTGGCGCACCACGTGGCAGGCGGCGAGCCGCTCTGCATCAGCCGGCAGGTGCTGCGCGAATTCGTGGCCGTCATCACCCGGCCGCAGTTCTAGATGCAGGCCATGACGCCGGTCGATGCGGCTGCTGCCGCACAGCAGATGGCGCAGGGATTTGAGGTTCTCGATGGTGGGGCGCCGGTGTGGGATCCGCTGATGGAGCTGTGCGGCGGGTTCGCCTTCGGCGGCCGACAGGTCCACGACGCCAATATCGTCGCGACGATGCTGGTGCATGGCGAGACGCGACTGCTGACATTCAACAGCGCCGACTTCCGACGCTTTGCAACCCTGATCGAAGTGCTTACGCCCTGAGCCTACGCAAGCCGCAGCAAACCTCCACCGCATGCTGACAACCGGGCCGGCTCGGCCGCACACGGCACGGGCTTCAATTTTGCTGCGGAAGTCTCGAACTTCGCGCCGCCCCCTACACCCATCGGCGAACGCGGGACTTGTAGCCGAGATAGACGGCGCCGAACCTGCGTTCCAGATAGGACTCTTCGCGGGCGATCACCCTGTAGCGGATGACAAAACAGAATGGCAAAAGGGTAGCGAGTATCCACAGACTGTCGAAGCCGATTGCGAGGCCGGTCTGCCCCAGGAACATGCCGATGTAGATCGGGTTGCGGGTAACGCGGTAGGGCCCGTTCGCGACGATCGTCGTCGTCGGCTTATGGATTTCGACACGTGTGCCCGCTTTTCGCATCGTTACGATCGCCCAAATGGCAAGCACGAAGCCGACCGCGAGCACGCCGCCGCCGACCCAGGCGCGCGGAACGGACGCCGGAACAAACGGCAACGGGTAGAGCCAATCCGCTCCGAGACCCGCAACGAATGCAAGCCCCCACGCGACCGGCGGACGAATGGCAACGTTTGGCGTGTCAATGGCCTCGCTCATTTGTCTTGATCTCCCAATGGGGCACGATTCTCGATGTAGTGTGTCCTGCTCGCGCAGCTAAACTTCAAACTTGCACACACCCACCCGGCAGGCGGTCCACCGCGTGTCGAACCAACCTGTGTATGGGACCGGATACTGGCGCCACCGCAGCCAACCGGTGCGACTGCTGCCAACATGGCGTGCAACGGCGCACAGGCGGCCACGGCCCATTGCCAGCGGTAGCTGCACGCGTATTATACCGCTTGCGCAGCCGTCAATAGAAGATTACTAGAATGCAAAAGTGCATTGTTCGACGGTCGATGATCCAAGCAACGGCGAAAAACGCCAGAGGGAGCGCCCATGTCATCAATCTACTTTGTGGGGGGCTGCGGCACAGCCCAGGTGTGAGCAGACGCATTGCCAGGTTCAATCGCAATGACCTGGCAACGTAACTCCGAGTGTTTATACGTGACGCCGAGGCGACGAGCCGTTGGCCGAGAGGGTCGTCACTGCCGGGTTGGCAGTCGGCGTGAACCAGTCGCTCAGCCTCGACATTTCCTGACGGACCGACAGCAACCAAGGAGATTGAACATGCCGCTCTACATGTATCAGGCAGCCTACACCGGAGAGTGCTGGGCCGCCCAGCTCAAGAACCCGCAGAACCGTGTCGAATTTGTGGGCCATCAGGCGTGCGAGGCCGTCGGCGGGAAATTTGTTGGTGGCTGGTATAGCTTCGGTGACTACGATCTCGTCCTTATCGCCGATGTACCGAACAACGAAAGCATGTCGGCAATTGCGTTGGCCATTGCCGCGGGCGGCGCCGTCAAGGCCAGCAAGACCACCGTGTTGATGACCGGAACGGAATGCGTGAATGCCATGAAGAAGGCGGACGCCGTCGCCAAGACCTATAAACCCGCGCGATAGGCAGATCGCCCGGTTTCGATCATTCTAATCGGCGCCCCCAAGCCGGTCGGCCGTTCGCCGGCCGGTTCGGGGTGGTCGAGCAGCGACGCCACGTTCGAGGGCCTCGGCGCGGACGAACAGCAGCGGCGCGCGCGACTGAAGGCAACGGCCCTCCGGGTCGGATCAGATCCCGACGTTGCCCGATCTCCGGCGCGCCGCCAGCAACTTGTTGGACTCGAAGAACCGCGCCACCGCCGCGGCATGAACGGCGCGCGAGCCGGCATCGAAATCCCCGGTCGGCCGCGGCTCGGGATCGAAATGCCCGTACTCGTCGCGACCGCGCACCAGGGCAGCGGTGACACGCACGTCGTTGACCAGGCGGCAATGCGGCGGGATGTAGCTGACGCCGATGCCGATGCGGCGCCGGTCCGTGCAATTCGGCTCGGACGAATGCACGATGTGGGTGTGATGCAGCGAGATCTGCCCGGCCTTCAGCGGCATCATCACGGCACGCGAGCAGTCCAGCCTGTGCTCGATGGTCTGGCCGCGCGACAGCAGGTTGCCGGACGTGAACGTGTCCTTGTGCGGACGCTGGCCGATCACGTGGCTGCCTGGCAGAATCCTGATGCAGCCCATCTCCGGCGTGGCGTCGGTCAGCGCGATCCAGGCGGTGATCTGCTCGGCGGGCTCCAGGCCGAATAGGTGCCGTCCTGATGCCAGGAGACATGCGACGGTTCGTTCGGCTCCTTGAGCCAGGAGGTCAGGTGATAGATCAGGATGTTCGGCCCGATCACGCTTTCCACCGCGTCGAGCACTTTCGGATGGCGCACCAGTTCGTCCATCCAGGTGAACAGCAGGTGCGACTTCGATCGCACCAGATCTGGGAGTTTGCCGAATGTGTCGCCTTGCTCGCGCTCGAAATCCTCGAGGCGGGAGCGATAATGGCGCACCTCCTCCGGGGGCAGGCAGTCCACCGGGAAGAGGTAGCCATCACGCTGGTATTGCGCGACCTGCTCGGGTGACAGGCTGGCGGGCATGAGCGGGGCTCCGAAATTGGCAATACTCTGGGGACAGGCCGATCGCGGCGCAAGCCAGGCTGCGGGTCTTGCCAATGCGCATATGATTGATCATCGCGCTTGGTCTGTCCGGCACTCGCAACTTGCGGTTGGCTGCAACGCGCTGCGTGCAAGCACTGCCGACGTCGGGTTGCCAGAGATTCCGCAGCCGGCTTCGGGCCTCTCCAAGATCCTCTGCCGCACAACAGATCGAAGCCGACTCAAATCCACGTCGATTTGATACGGGACAGGAATCAGACCGCGGTCGATTCCATTCGACTATTTCTATAGGAACTTGTCGCCGAATTGACGGTTATCCACACCCCGATATGGATATTTTGTGCGTCCGGCTGCCGGTCGGACTAAATACCATTTGCCATCGGTCGGCCGCCGCGCACTACCTCGCCTGTCCATTGATAATGCCGCCCTACGGACACGGCCGCGAGCAGATTGCGAGGACACATCATGTCAGAGTCGAATCCCGTCATGCCCCATGTTCCTCATCGACATCATCACGCCTCATCTGCCGGACAGAGCCCCGACACTGCCATCGAGGACCGCTCGGTCGGCTTCGACGGCGTCGTTGCCTATTCAATCGATGGAACCGGCAACAATTTGTCGGATCAGAAACTCGGCTCTGCCCACAGCGATGAGATCCGTATCGCGCCGGCCAACTTCGCGGCCGGCACGTCCGATTCACCGGTCGACGGGCCTGATCCGCGCGTCATCAGCAATACGATCTTTGCCAATGACGCAAATGCCAACGATCCTGGCGGGCGATCAGCATACATGTACGCGTTCGGCCAGTTCATCGATCATGACATCGATCTCAATATGGACCAGACGGCCAGCCCCGACGGTTCGAACACGCTCAGCATAACCGTTCCACCTGATGATCCGTCGCTGCCGCCCGGCAGCCAGATCAGCATCGTCCGCGGCCAGGTCGACCCAGCCAACGGAGATACGATCAATTCGGTCACGCAGTACCTGGATCTCTCGCAGGTCTACGGATCGGATCCGACGACGGCATCGTCGTTACGAAATCCCGACGGCACACTGAAAACATCGGTCGGCGATAATCTACCCATTATTGATGGCCAGTTCGTCGGCGGTGACGTTCGCGCAGCAGAAAATCCCGATCTGACATCGCTCGACGTGCTGTTCGTCCGCGAGCACAACTATTGGGTCGCGCAGCTTCACGCCGAGGATCCGACCCTCACCGGCGATCAATTATACGACATGGCGCGGGCCATCACCACGGCCGAATATCAGAACATCGTCTACAGTGAGTTTCTTCCCAGCCTGTTGGGACCGGATGCGATGACGCCCTACCAGGGCTACAATCCCAATGTCTCGCCACAGATCTTCGAGGAGTTCTCGACCGCCGCCTATCGGTTCGGCCACTCGATCGTTTCGCCGACGGAGACCAAGATCGCGAATGACGGTCTGGTGCTCGAACAACAGGACCTGGTTGCCGCCTCGGCCGAGCCGACAGGCGCCTATGGGACCGACGGTGGAGCCGATGCGCTGCTGCGCAATCTTGCCCAGGACTACTCGCAGCAGGAGGGCGCGACGATCAACAGTGATCTGCGCAACATGCTGAATGCCAACCCACCCGGCGATCAGGGAGATCTCGCCGCAATCGATATCCTGCGCGAGCGGGACCTCGGCATTGCGACCCTCAATCAGACGCGGGAGGTCATCGGCCTGACGCCGCATACCTCATTCAGCCAGATCACCTCCGACCCGACGCTCGCGGCACAATTGCAGCAGGTCTACGGCTCGGTCGATCAGGTTGACCTGTTCGTCGGAGGACTGGCGGAGGACCCTGCGCCAGGCGCCATGGTCGGCCCGACATTCCAGGCCATCATCGCCGATCAGTTCGAGAATCTGCGCGACGGCGACCGGCTGTTCTTCGAAAATCAAGGATTCAGCCCGACATTGATGAACCAGGTTCAAAATACCACACTCTCCGACCTCATCATCCGCGACACCCGCACCACGGCCATGCAGCCCGACGCATTTGTTGCAACTGTACGACACGCGAGTGACGTGGCATCGCCCAATCCGTCCGCACCCCAACTGGTCATCGGCGTCGATGACGACAACGCGACGATTGCCGGCTCGCCCGGCGTGGACAACACGATCGTCGCCGGCCTTGGAGCGAACCAGCAGCTTACGGGCTGCGGCGGCAGCGACACGTTTGTGTTCCTCGGGTCCGGACACGACGATACGGTGGCCGATTTCAACGTGAGCACCGACAAGCTGGACTTCGAAAACACAATGACCCCGGCTGACTTCAGTGACGTCACCATCACCGCGGGAGCGGCTGGATCGGCGGTTGTCCAGTTCAACGACAATACCGTGCAGGTTGCCGGGGTGCTGCCGGGTCAACTCGGCGCGAACCAGTTCGTGTTCAACCAGAACGATCCAGCACTGCAAGTGCAGCATTCGACAGCTTGAATAGCTTTACATGCGACGCCGATGAACGGCGCCTGTTGTTGCCATCCCCGCGAAGGCGGGGACCCAGGCGACAACTGGGTCCCCGTTTTCGCGGGGATGACAACAGGAGCGGAATGCCAGCCGCTATCGACGGTGTCGAGCGTCGTGACAGCGTGCCAACATCCGGTCAGGGCCGCGCCTCCAGAATCATGTTGAACGGCGTCTGCGTGGCGCGCCTCACGGTGGCGAACCCACCAGCGGTGATGACCTCGCGCAGCCTTGCCTCGCCGGCCTGCGCGCCGAGTGCCGCGCCGACCTCCTGCGACAGCGAGGTCGGAACGCAGATCATCGTCGATGCGGCGTAAAAAAGCCGGCTGACCGGGTTCAAATTCTGCTCGAGGCTGTCGCCCGCCATCGGCTCGACGATCATCCACGAACCATCCGGCTTCAGCGACCGTCGGACATGCGCGGCGGCGCCGGCCGGATCGCCCATATCGTGCAGACAGTCGAAGCAGGTCACCAGGTCCAGTCCGGTCGCCGCATAATCCTTCGCCGTGCCCACCTCGAAACGAACGTTCTGCCACACCCCATGCAAGTCAGCATGCGCGCGGGCCACTTCGATCGAGCCTGGATGGAAGTCGTAGCCGACGAACTGCGAATTCGGGAACGCTTTTGCCATCATCACTGTGGACCAGCCGTGTCCGCACCCGACATCTGCCACCGTGGCGCCGCGGGTGAGCTTGTCGACGACACCGTCGAGCGCCGGCAGCCATGAACCGACCAGGCTATTGTGGTAGCCGGGACGGAAGAAGCGCGCCACCGCGCAGAACATGCAGCCGGCCTGCTCGCCCCATGCGACCCCGCCGCCGGTCCGGAACGCCTGCTCGACCTTGGGCTGGTTGGCCATCATCGCCGCCATCAGGTCGAAGCCGCCCAGCATGTAGGCCGGACTGTCTTCGGCGGCGAACACCATGGCCTGCTCGGCCGAAAGCGCAAACTTCTGTGTGGCGGGATCGTACGCGAGGTAGTTCGAGGCCGCCTGGTTCGCCAGCCACTCGCGCACATATCGCTCGTGGGCGCCGACCGCGCGGGCGAGTTCCGCCGCCGTCATCGCCCCTTTGGCATGCAGGGCCCTGTAAAGTCCGAGCGCGTCGCCGATGCGGACCATCGCGACGCTCGAGGCGCCGCCGAGGTCAGACACCATCTGACCGATCAGTTGATTGAGCTTTCCCTCGTCGATCATTGTTACCTCCATGGTTTCGTTTGTCGCGTGCACCAGCTCCAGGCGGCTGTCGCCACGCGTTCGTCGGACAGGAACTTCTCGATCACGAGAAAGCCCTGGTCGTGCATCGTATCGGCCGCAGCCGGATCGGCACGGTGCATATCAGGAAAATCGAAGGGTTTGACGAACCCCGTCCGGTGGTTTTCCATTTCCACAAGATATACGACGGACTATGATTCAGGCCACAAAATCAAATTCGTCAAAGGGCACGCCAGCATGCCGCTCGACCGAACAGACTTCGGAATCCTCCGCCTGCTACAGAACGACGCGAGCCTCTCCAACAAGCAGATCGCCGCCGCGGTGGGGTTGGCGCCATCCAGCGCACATGAGCGACTGAAGCGGCTGCGCGATGACGGGGTGCTGCGCGGGACACACGCCGATGTGGACCCGAAGGCGCTGGGCATCGGGCTCGAGGCTCTGTTCTTCGTTGAACTGTCCAAGCACGAACGGACCACGGTGGACGACTTCCTTGCCGGCGTCGCCGATATTCCGGAGGTGCGGTCAGCCTTCCTGATCACCGGCCGCTACGATCTGGTGGTGCATGTCGTCGCGCGCGATATGCAGCACCTGAAGGATCTGGCGCTCGACAGTTTCACCAACCGGACGGGCGTGACCCGCATCGAGACATCCATCGTCTTCGAGTCTCGGGTCAGGCACGAACTCGCCCAATTGCGCGAGCCGCCGGTCTAATACCAGGTGAAGATAAGATTCGAACTCTTCGGCTGGCGCTCCCCGTCATGGCGGGCGCAGGCTGGCCATCTACGTCTTCGCCGATCCCACCAAGGAAAGCCGTGGATGCCGACCTCCGTCGGCATGACGACGAGAGCGGTGTTCGAGTGTCAGCATCAAGGCGATCTGGTATAAGCAGGATCCTTGATGCACGACGCCCGCCACGACGACGGGCCGTGCGCCGCGGTCAGCCCCCGCGCACGTACGGCCGAACCGCGTCCAGCAACTGCACCGACGGCGCCAGCCGCGGCCCCTCGCCCGCATCCACCGGCGGCACGATCGTCACGCCCCAGCAAGGCAGCGTCCGCAGCGACGCCTGCGCCTGCGGATGGTCCAGCAGCGGCTGGTTCAGTGATGGCGCCACGATCACCGGCGTGCCCCGACCGATCGCCTCGGCGACGACGGACAGCGCCAGGCTGTCGGCGATGCCGTGCGCGAGCTTGTTGAGCGAGTTGAAGCTGCACGGCGCGAACAGCACCACCCCGCGCGGCGGTCGCGGACGGATGGCCAGATCGAAGTACAACTCGACGACCCGTGCGCCCTCGACATCCGCAAGCTCGCGCGGCGCGAGCACGCGCGAGGCGTTCGGCGTCGGCAGCGCGATGACGGCGGCAAATCCAAGCCCGACCAGCCCACGCAGCAGTTCGGGACAGCGCGCCGCCGTCGTCGTGCCGCTGAGCACCAGATAGGCAACGTCAAATCGTTCGCTGCCAGCAGCGTGGCCGAGGCTCATCCGCGTCCGATCCCTACGCCAACGCCCCGCAGCATCGTTTGTACTTCTTGCCCGACCCGCAGGGGCAAGGCTCGTTGCGGCCGACCTTGTGCGCACGCTGCGGTGCCGGTGCCGCGCCGAACAGCGCGATTTCGCCATCCTGCCAGAACTTCGCGGATGGCCGTGACGAGACCAGGCAGCGCACGGACGATCTTCCCGCGGATCTCGGGCGTCACGTCCACCGGGCCCGCGTCCCGCCATTTCCGGCGTCAGCGCCTCGATCGGCGCCAGGATGCGCCGGGCCGCCTGCTGCTTTTCAGCCCGCGGATCCCATGCTGCCTGCTTAGACGCCACCCCGCGCATGAAGCCGCGCGCCCACAATGCGGCCGTCAGGTCGCCGCCGGCCTCGCTGACCCATGGCTCGATCGGCTTCCCCTGCCCCAGCGCGGCCTGGATTGCCGCGTGACGCCGGACCAGCAGGTCACCCGCAAGCATGTCGTGTTCCGGGCTGTCGAACAGCGGCCGATCGGTGGAGCCGCCCGAAATCGCCGGCAGGAATTCCGCCGGCGATACCCGCACCGGCCCCACGGCGAGCGCGGTGAGGAAGCCGTCGGCTGCCTCCAGCGACATGGTGCCCTTGGTGACCCGCCGCCAAAGCAGCAGTTCCAGCCAGGCCAGTTCATCGCCGGTCGGGGCCTCGCCCGGACCGCTCGTCGGGTCGGCCGACCAGCCGGTTTCGGCGACCGGATCGTCGACCGGCACGATGGAGCGCTCGACGAAGCGCTCGGTATCGTCCGGGTGCGCGGCCGCTTCCCGGGTCTGCTCCACCCAGTCCTGCCGATCCACATCGCGCTGCAGCCACGGCAACCGCCCGGCATCCCAGCCGCGCTGCACGCGCTCGATCCAGTCGGTCAGGCCAAGCAGCAGGATGGCCTCCTGCCACCCCAGCCAGGCCAGGCTGCGCGGCTCCGCAAGTTCCTCGCGGTCGAACCGGTCCAGCAGTTCGATCAACCGCTCGCGCGACGCACGGCCCTCCCATACCAGGCGCGCCAGAACCGGCATGAGCGCCCACCGCACCTCATCATCCACGGCCGGATCGGCTGCGACCGCGCCGATCGCCGCATCGTCGCCGTCGAACAGCCCAAGCAGCAGTCGCGTGACGGCCTTGGTCCGGTCCTCGCCGAACAGCCACTCCAGTTCCAGCGACGACAGCTTCAGCAGCGCCAGGAACGCCGGGCAGGCGCTGGTCTCGCGGGCCACGGCGAGCGCATGAAGGCCGCAGCGAAGCAATCGTTCCTCGCGCGGCAGCGGCATGGCGCCGTCGGCCATGCGCTGCGCCGCCGCGATCACCGCGGGCGCCAGCGCAGCCGCCTCCAGCACCGCCGCCCGCAGCGCAACCTCCGGAACACCCTCGGCATTTTCCAGCGCCGCGCGGATTTCTTCGGCATTCATGCGGCCAATCTAGGCCACTCGGTTCGCGCCCGCCAGCGGACCCCACACTTGACAGCCGCCGCCACCCGGCGCTGGCATTCGCTGCACCGGATCAGAGGACCACGCCACTGCCACAGCTTTCCCTGCACTCACCGATCGGCGACCTCACGGTCTCCGAAGACGCGGGCAACATCGTTGCCGTGGACTGGGGCTGGGGCCGCGATCAGACCCACACGCCATTGCTGCGGCGCGCATGCGACCAGCTTCACGCCTATTTCGACGGCGAGTTGACCGAGTTCGACCTGCCGCTCGCCCCGTCCGGCACCACATACCGACAACGGGTGTGGCGGGCGTTGTGCGCGATCCCATACGGAGAAACCCGTTCATACATCGACATCGCCCGGGTGGCCGGCGGCAGTGCCCGCTCGGTCGGACAGGCAAACGGCTGCAATCCACTGCCGATCATCATTCCCTGCCACCGGGTCGTCGCCACAACCCATCTCGGCGGCTATTCCGGCGGCGAGGGCCTCGACACCAAGCGCTACCTGCTCGCGCTCGAAGCCCACGCGCTACGGCTCCTTCAGCCAGACGCTCAGCCCATCGGTCAGAAAATCCTTTCTGGGGCCGCCTGATCCGGCCGCCGCCACGGAGAACAGCATGATCAAGGCCATCCGCATCCACGCCCCTGGCGGCCCCGAGGTGATGAAGTGGGAGGACGTGCCCCGCCCCGAGCCTGGTCCCGGCGAGGCGCTGATCAAGCAGGAGGCGGTCGGTCTCAACTACATCGACGTCTACTTCCGCTCCGGCCTCTACAAGGCGCCATCCATGCCGCTGATCATCGGCCAGGAGGGCGCGGGCACTGTGATCGCCGTGGGTCCAGGAGTGACCAATGTGAAGCCGGGTGACCGGGTCGCCTATGCCGGAGCGCTTGGCGGCTATGCCACCGAGCGGGTGATTGCCGCCGACCGGCTGGTGAAGGTGCCCGACAGGATCGACTTCAAGACCGCCGCGGCGATGATGCTGCAGGGGATGACCGCGCAGTATCTGGTCCGTCGCACCTACCCCGTGAAGCCCGGCGACACCATTGTCGTGCATGCCGCGGCCGGCGGCGTCGGGATGATCCTGTGCCAATGGGCGAAGCACGTCGGCGCCACCGTCATAGGCGTTGTCTCGACCCAGCAGAAGGCCGAACTCGCCCGTGCGCATGGCGCCGCGCATACGGTGGTCGGCCATGCCAACCTCGTCGCCGAAGTGAAGCGGATAACGGGCGGGGCGATGGTGCCGGCGGTCTACGACAGCGTCGGCAAGGACACCTGGAACGCCAGTCTCGACTGTCTGGCGCCGCTCGGCGTGATGATCAGCTACGGCAACGCCTCCGGTCCGGTGCCGCCGGTCGATATCAGCATCCTGGCCGCCAAGGGCAGCCTGTACCTGACGCGCCCGACGCTCGCCACCTACACGGCGAAGCGCGCCGACCTGGAACAGGTCGCCGCGGATCTGTTCGACGTCGTGCAGAAGGGTGTGGTGAAGATCGAGGTGAACCAGACCTTTCCCCTGAAGGACGCCGCGGCCGCCCATGTCGCGCTCGAGTTCGCGCAAGACGACAGGCAGCACCGTGCTGCTGCCGTAGCCGTGGCCAGTGGTCGGGAGCGATGCTACTGACCACTGACCGATGAGCGACCCGCAAGGCACCGATCCCAATCCCGGCCGTATAGTCAGACTGCGCACCAGCGGCCGCACCCGTCGCACTGCGATGATCGTCGCGTGCGCGATGTTCATGCAGAGCCTCGAACTCGACCGTGATCGCGACCGCGCTGCCCACGATGGCGAAGGCGTTCGGCGCGGATCCCGTGCACATGAACGTGGCGCTCACCGCCTACCTGCTCTCGCTCGCGGTGTTCATTCCGGCCAGCGGCTGGGTCGCCGACCGCTACGGCGCCCGCACCGTGTTCCGCGTTGCGATCGCGGTCTTCACGCTCGGCTCGGTGCTGTGCGGCCGTGCCGACAGCCTCGCGTTCCTGGTGGTCTCACGCATCCTCCAGGGCGTCGGCGGAGCAATGATGGTACCGGTGGGACGTCTCGTGCTGCTGCGCACGGCGCCCAAGCAGGAGCTGGTGGCCGCGATGGCGTGGCTCACCGTGCCGGCGCTGCTCGGGCCTGTGATGGGACCGCCGGTCGGCGGGTTCATCGTCACCTATTTCTCGTGGCGCTGGATCTTCGACATCAACGTGCCGATCGGCATTCTCGGCATCGTGCTGGTGAGCCTGTTCGTCGAGGACGTGCGCGAGCCGCCGCGCGGCCGGTTCGACGGCATGGGGCTGCTGCTGTGCGGGATCGCCCTGTCCGGCCTGATGTTCGGGCTGGAGACCGCCGGTCGCGGCGTCGTGCCGCAGACCACGACCGCCGCCATGCTCGCGGTCGGACTGGTCGCCGTCGCCGGCTATCTGCTGCACGCGCGGCGGCATCCGGCGCCACTGCTCGATCTGTCGCTGATGCGCCTGCCCTGCTTTGGCGTCGCGCTCTCGGCGATGATGCTGTTCCGCACTGGCATCGGCGCCATTCCGTTCCTGCTGCCGATGATGTTCCAGGTGGGCTTCGGCAATTCGGCGGTCGAGAGTGGCATGATCACGTTCGCCAGTTCAGCCGGCGCATTGGTGATGAAGCCTGCGACGCAGACCGCGCTCCGGATGTTCGGCTTTCGCGACACGCTGGTGTGGAATGGATTGTTGTCCGCGGTGATGATCGGGCTGTGTGCCGGGTTCCGTCCGACCTGGCCGGCCGCTGCGATCTACGGCGCGCTGCTGATCGGCGGCTTTTTCCGCTCGCTGCAGTTCACCGCCTACAACACGCTCGCCTATGGCGACGTGCCGCGCTCGCGCATGAGTTCGGCGACCAGCCTCTATGTCACCTGCCAGCAGCTTGCCGCGACCATCGGCATCTCGGCGGGCGCGGTGTCGCTGGAGATCTCAATGGCGCTGTCCGGGCACGCGACGCCGCAGCCCGCCGATTTCAGCCACGCGTTCCTGGTGGTTGCCCTGTTCACGCTGGTCGCCGCGCCGATCGCCCTGCTGATGCCGCGCGATGCCGGCGATGAGTTGACGGGACGACAGACTGTGAAGGTTGAACCACCGGTTGCCGAACCAGCCCAACGGCCGGCCGAGTAGCGGTGCACCGGACACGCTGCCTCACTCAACATCGCGTCATTGGTCCGCGCGAGGTCGCGAGATCGAACAGGGCGTGTTGTGACTTGGTATAGTGCGCGGCGGGGACCGTTCTTCCGACCGCGAAAGGAGACGATCTCATGTATCTCGGCACCCAGATAAAGCCACGCGACGACAGCGACTATCAGGTCTGGGCGCAGCTCGGCGTGATGCATGTCTGCGTCGATCCGCCGGGCAACCCGCATCGTTGGAGCCTGGACGATCTGCAGCGTCATCGCGAGCACGTGGAAAGCTTCGGACTGACGCTGGATATGGTGCAGCTGCCGATGTCGTCGGCGCCGCTCGAGGCGCAGGAGAGCATGCATATCCTGCTGGGCCAGGATCCCGACCGCCAACGCGAGATCGATTCGATCTGCCGATTGATCGAGCGCATCGGCGCGGCGGGCATCCCGGCGGCGAAGTACAACCTCAACATCATCGGCATCCCGCGCACCGCGGACGAGCCAGGCCGCGGCGGATCGCGCAACGCGGCGTTCCGCTGGCGGAATGTCGATCAGGCCGCGCCCCCTGGAGTCGCCGGCAAGGTCAGCGAGGACGAGAACTGGCAGCGCATCGACGTTTTCCTGCGCGCCGTTGTCCCGGTTGCCGAAGCCGCCAAGGTGCGGCTGGCCTGTCATCCGCACGACCCATATACGCCGCCCGGCTACAAGGGCGTCACGCGCGTGCTCGGTACCGTGGAGGGAATGAAGCGCTTCGTCACGATGCACGAAAGCCCATATCACGGGCTCAATTTCTGCCAGGGGACGGTGGCGGAGATGCTGAACGATCCGGGTCGCGAGATCGACGACGTGATCCGCTGGTTCGGCACACGCGGCAAGCTGTTCAACGTGCATTTCCGCAACATCAGGGGACGGAGGCTGGACTTCATGGAGGTGTTTCCCGACGAGGGCGACATGGACATGGCGCGCTCGCTGCGGGTGTACCAGGAGGTCGGCTACCAGTACATGCTGATGCCGGACCATGTTCCGGAGATCGATGGGCGCGATCCGTCCGGCACTGCCTTCGCGTATTGCTATGGCTACATACGCGGGCTCTTGGATTCACTTGGTAGCCGCTAGAACTTTCGGAGTGCTCGAGAACCGTCCACCTTGCCCGCTTGCGGGAGTGGTCGGAGCGCCCGGCGCGATGCCAGAGGGTTCATCAGCAGGCACCTGCCGCGGGCGGGATGCGCCCTCTCCCGCGTCGCTGACGCGACTTGACCTCTCCCGCAAGCGGGCGAAGTGTACTGCAGTGCTTCGCGTCGGGCCAAGCAGGAACCCGGTGACGCTCTTCGGCATCACGGCGATCTCGTCGGCCTGCAGCAAAAACACGAACGGCCCGCGTTCCCACATCTGGCGCTGCAGACTGGCATAGATCGCCATGCGCTTCTTGCCGTCCAGTTCCTTGGTCGCCTCATCCACTTCGTCCGTCATCTCCTTGTCGGCGAAGTGGCTGCGCCAGGCGAGGATCTTCAGCTTGCTGTCATCGGAATGTGTCTGCGGGTCCGGCATCACCAGCTTGCGGTCGATGTGGCCGTCCAGTTCGTTGTTGGTGAATTCGCAGGCCTAGGCGGGGTCGAGCGCGATCATGTCGTCGATCTGCTTGCCCATCACGACGGCGTCCTTCGGCGTGGCGGCTTCGGCGCGCATCCCGCCGACAGACGACAACACGGGAGAAGCCGCCGAGGCGGCCAGCAGCGAGCGGCGGGGTCAGCATGATTGTTGGTCTCCCCCTCAATCCGGTTCGGCTTGCGCCTGCAACGCTAGCGCCGGGACCGGCGCGGCGCGAGTGCGCTCCCAGGCCGGGCGGAGGCCAATCCCCAGACCGATCTCCTCCGGGGTCGCCGCGATCTGTCGTCGGCGCATCCAGCGCCCGAAGCGTGGATCGGCCGTCAGGACACAGAGCGGGATTGCCAGCAGAAGGCCGCCGGCGAGCGGCAGCGCCCACAGCGTCGCCACCCAGCCGCTCGAGGCGAAGCCTGCGAACGCCAGCGTGCCGAGTATCGTCTGCGGCCATAGCAGGCGTGCCGCCTCGTCCCAGCCCACGCCGCGGTCAGCCCGGTTCTGCCGCGCCCAACCGGCACGCACGCCCAGTCCTATGCGCAGCATGGCACCGGTCTTTGCCACGACCGATATCGGGTCCACGAGAAGGCTGAACGCGAACTCCGCCGTGGCGCCGCCGGCAAACCGGGAAAACCCGCCGTAGCGCGCCCGCTTGCCCGGCGAGAGCGCCACCTCGGCGTAACCCAGCAGCTTTGGCGCATAGAGGGCGCTGAGCCAGGCGGCGGTCAGGGCGGCAGCCGCAGGAAACGACGATACATGGTCGGTCGCGGCGGCCGCGGCGGCGGCGAGCAGGAACAGCAGATAGAACGGCATGCCGGCGAACAGCAGGATGGCCTGCACGAGCTGCCATCGCCCCATCGGGCGCAGGTCCCGCCGTCTCAGCAGATGCCGGTACTGCAGGTTGCCCGCCAGCCAGCGCAGTTCGCGGCGGAGGAATTCCGGCAGCGCGGGCGGGTTCGCCTCCCACGATCCGTCCTCGTCCGGCAGCACGCGCACGCCCCAGCCGGCACCGCTCAGCACCGCCGCCTCGATCTGGTCGTGCGACAGGATGTGATGCCCGTCGGGCAGCAGCGGCAGCCGACAGTGGGCGCGGAACGGCGCGATCCGAACCACGGCGTTGTGCCCCCAGTAAGGGCCCTCGTCGCCCTGCCACCAGGCCTGCCCGGTCGCCCAGGTCCGCATTCCGGCGCGCATGCCGAACTGGAACAGCCGCGGGAACGCCGCCTGAGCCGGCAGCCCGACCGTCAGGTGCTGCACGATCGCCAGCGTAGGATCGGCCTGGATGGCCCACACCAGCCGCAGCACCGCGCGGGCCGACATTTCCGAATCCGCGTCCAACGTCACCATCAGCTCGAACCCGTCAGCGTGGCGTTCGAGAAAATCCATGATGTTGCCGGCCTTGAAGCCGGTGTTCGCGGCGCGCCGGCGATAGCGGATGCGGCCGGGATCGGCGTCCTCGGCGCGGAACGCCGCTACCTGCTCCTGCTCGGCCGCCGCAGCCCGCAGGTCCTGCGTGTCGGACAAGATGAACACGCCGAACGCATCGCCTGCGCCGACCTTGTCCAGTTCGTTGAACAGGCGCCGCAGCGGCGGCAGCAAAAGGCGCATGTCCTCGTTGCGGACCGTCACCACGATCGCGGTGCGTGGCACCCCCCTCCAACCATCCCCAACTTCGCGGGAGAGGCGTCACCGAAGTCCTGCTCCCGCGAGGCGGGGGAGGGTTGCGGAGGGGGTGGAAACACTGCCCGCACGGGATCGTGGCAGAAGGTCAGAACACAGAAACCGATCAGCCCGTTGGCGAGACAGAGCCCGGTCCACGGCGCGGTGCCGAGAAAGGCCGCCAGCATCGCCAGCTTGGGCAGCGTCCAGCCGCCCGGCGCCAGCACGTGGAGCAGCAACAACCCCAGGCCAATGGCGGTGAGCAGGACGATGAGCACGACAAGAGCGCGGCGGGCCGCCATAAGGGTCCGTTCCAGGGAGTTCGGGTGCGGGGCGTCGGTGGCGAGAGGTGCGAAGTGCAGATAGAAGTCGCAGGCGGATTTGTCATCACCATGGCGGACCGGCGGCGGTAATTCCAGACCCGCCCCGGCTCCGCTGGTGGCCGTCGTCCTGCCGCCGCGTGAGGGGTTCGGCCCTGGGAGAACCGGCGCGATCGGTTTGATCGCCCACCGCCTCACTGCCACGCCCGACTTCCGCACGATAGTGATCGGCGGGAAGCAGGTCGGTCCGACGTTCGCCGGCACCGAGTTCCACGCCGTCCGCCCGCCAATATGGCAGCCGGGGAACATCAACGCGCGCTATGCCGCCGGCGCCGCCCGGCTGCTGCGTCGCCTGCGGCCCACACTGATCGAGGTGCACAACCGGCCGGAGGTCGCGCTCGCGCTGGCTCGGCGCCTGCCCGACGCGCGGATCGGCCTGTTCCTGCACAACGACCCCCAGAGCATGCGGGCCGCCTACTCGCCCGGCGAGCGGCATACCCTGCTGTCGCGCCTGGCCTGTGTGGTCACTGTGTCCGACTATCTGCGGAGTCGGCTGCTCGAGAGGGTCCTCGCGCCGCCCGTGCTGCCCGTCGTGCTGCCGAACTGCATCGATCTGTCTACCCTACCAATGCCGCGCCAGCGCGAGCAGCTCATCCTGTTCATCGGTCGGGTCGTGCCGGAGAAGGCGCCGGACGCCTTCGTCGCCGCCTGTGCGATCGCACTGCCGCGGCTTCCCGGCTGGCGCGCCGAGATCATCGGGGCGGACCGTTCCCGGGCCGACAGCCCCGACACACGCTTCGTGCGCAGCGTGCGCGAGGCCGCACGGGCCGCCGGCGTGACTCTGCCAGGCTATCGCGACCATCCCGAGGTGCTCGCCGCGTTGGCTCAGGCCGCCATCGTGGTGGTGCCCAGCCGCTGGCAGGAGCCGTTCGGCCTCAGCGCGCTCGAGGCGATGGCGAGCGGCGCGGCGCTGATCTGCTCCCCACGCGGCGGGCTGCCGGAGGTGGCGGGCGATGCGGCGCTCTATGCGGACCCCGACGATCCGGCGGCATTGGCCGATGCCATGGTCGCCCTGGCCCGCGACGCGGCGCGGCGCGACAGCCTGGCGACGGCGGGTCGCTCGCGGGCGCGGCAGTTCGACCTGCCGCCGACCCTTGCGGCGCTTGCATCGCTGCGCCGCGCCATCCTTGAGCGGCAAATTGGCTGATCGCTAGGCGCCGCCCTATATTCTGGGAAACCTGATATCGGAGTTGACCTGATGGCGAATGCGGAGACGGAGGCGCTGGTGCCGGTGACGGTGCTCACCGGCTATCTCGGCGCCGGCAAGACCACGTTGCTGAACCGTATCCTCACCGAGCAGCACGGGAAGAAATACGCGGTGGTGATCAACGAGTTCGGCGAACTCGGTGTGGACAACGACCTCGTCGTGGACACGGACGAGGAAGTGTTCGAGATGAACAACGGCTGCATCTGCTGCACGGTGCGCGGCGATCTGATCCGCATCGTCGGCGGCCTGATGAAGCGGCGCGGCAGGTTCGACGGCATCATCATCGAGACCACGGGCCTGGCGAACCCGGCGCCGGTCGCGCAGACCTTCTTCGTGGACGAGGGTGTGCGGTCCAAGGCGCGGCTGGATGCGATCGTCACCGTGGTCGATGCCAAGCATCTGCCGCAGCGGCTGGAGGACAGCCACGAGGCGGCGGACCAGATCGCGTTCGCCGACGTCATCGTGCTGAACAAGACGGACCTGGTTTCGCCGGATGAGCTGGCGGAGGTCGAGAACAAGATCCGCGCGATCAACCGCTTCGCGACCATCCACCGCACCGAGCGCGCCGCGCTGCCGATCGAACAGGTGCTCAACCGCGGGGCGTTCGACTTGAACCGCGTGCTGCAGATGGCGCCCGACTTCCTCACCGACAGCGAGCATGAGCACAACGACGAGGTGACGTCGGTCAGCTTCGAGGTGGAGAAGCCGATCGATGCGGAGAAGTTCAACGCCTGGATCGGAGCGCTGCTGCAGGAACAGGGGCCCGATCTGCTCCGCACGAAGGGTATACTGTCGTATGCGAACGACGACCGCCGCTTTGCCTTCCAGGCGGTGCACATGATCGCCGACGGCGATTTCATCGGCCCCTGGAAAGACGGGGAGCCGCGGGTGAGCCGCATCGTGTTCATCGGCCGCAATCTCAACCGGCCGCGTTTGCGGCGCGGGTTCGAAGGTTGTGCGGCCGGGTGATCGGATGAGTATTACGCGTCGCGGCCCCCTCCCCCGCAACCCCCCTCCCGCTTCGCGGGACAGGGAGTTCAGTGCCCCCTCTCCCGCGAAGCGGGGGAGGGTTGGGGAGGAGGTAGCGCGCCATGAGCGAAACCGTGGCCCAATTCCTGCTCGGGACCCGCGGCGTTCATCGCGACCTGGACGCGTTCGTCGTCGCCGTCCGCTTCGACCGCGCCAGCCGGACGGCGGCGTTCGCCCTTGGCGACGGATCGCTGCACCTCGTCTCCACCGCGGATAAGGAGAACTGGCGGAAGGTCGAGGTGCACGACGGCGCGGCGCTCGCACTCGCGCCGGACGCCAGCCCGACAGGCTTCATCTCCGGCGGCGATGACGGGACGTTCCGCCGCGTCGGCGGCGACGGCACGGTCAGCGATATTGCCGACTTCCGCATGAAGTGGGTGGAGCACGTTGCAAGCCATCCGGGCGACAAGGGCAAGGGGCTGCTCGCCTGTGCCGTCGGCAAGACAATCCACCTGTTCGACCAGGCGGGGCAGAAGCTGAAGGAACTGCCGCATCCTTCCGCGGTGACCGGGCTCGCATTCGACGCCAAGGGCAAGCGCATTGGCGCCTCGCACTACAACGGCGCCACCCTGTGGTTCGTCGCGGCGAAGACCGACAGCCCGCGCAAGCTGGAATGGAAGGGCAGCCACACCGCGCTGGCGATCCACCCGGACGGCGATGCGGTTGTGACGGCGATGCAGGAGAACGCGCTGCATGGCTGGCGGCTGTCCGACGGCCAGCACATGCGCATGAGCGGCTACCCGTCAAAGACACAGACGCTGACGTTCACCCGCAACGGCAAATGGCTGGCGAGCAGCGGCGCCGATGCGATGGTGCTGTGGCCGTTCTTCGGCGGCGGCCCGATGGGCAAGGCGCCGATCGAACTCGCCGGCGGCGACGGCATTCTCTGCACCCAGGTCGCGAGCCATCCGCTCCAGGAGATGGTCGCGGGCGGTTTCGCCGATGGCCTGGTGGTTCTGGCCGACATCAACACGTCCCGCATCCTGCCGGTGGCGCCCCCGGAGCACAGTCCGGTCTCCGCGCTGGCCTGGAGCCCGGACGGGACGCAGCTCGCGTTCGGCACGGAGAAGGGGTTCGCAGCGATCGTCGACCTGTCGAAGCGCGAATAGCGTTCACGCCGACGGCGACGATGCGCTGCGACGAGGAACTGTCGGGAGGCGACGATGAGCCATTCTGTTGACAGCCGCGGGGAATGCCGGCCGACCTGTCATGTGATGCAACCGACGCGCCGGAACCTCTTGGGTCTCGCTGCATCCGTCTTCGGTGCGAACGCCGTCGGCTCCGCCGTCGCCGCCGGTCCGGACGGGCAATTGACCTGGGGCGTGCACGTCTCGCTTGCCCCGACATGGTTCGACCCGGCGGAGACGACGGCCGGGCTCATTACGCCGTTCATGATGTTGTATGCCCTGCACGACGCCGTGGTGAAGGCGATGCCGGGCCAGTTGCTGGCACCGAGCCTGGCAGAGTCGTGGTCGGTCGCCGAGGGCGGCCTGAGCTACGACTTCGTTCTTCGCAAGGATGTCCGGTTCCACAACGGCGATCCGGTGACGGCGGATGACGTGAAATTCTCCTTCGAGCGCTATCGCGGCACGCTGCATACCGAGATGAAGACCCGCATCGCCACGATCGAGATCCAAGATCCCTGGCACATTGGTTTCCGTCTGCGCGAACCGTGGCCTGACTTCCTTACCATCTACGCGACGGTAACCGGCGCGGGCTGGATCGTGCCGAAAAAATACGTGTTTGAAGTGGGCGAGGAGGGATTCAAGAAGGCACCTGTCGGCGCCGGCCCGTACCGGTTCGTCTCGTTCAAGCCGGGCGTGGAATTGGTGATGGAGACGTTCGAGCAGGTCCTGGCGCAGAACACCCAGTGTAAAGCAACTCGTGTTCAAGGTGATCCCTGACGCGTCCACACGGCTGGCTGCACTGAAGCGGGGCGAAGTGGATATCGCCTACCTGATCCGCAGCGAGCTTGCCGAGGAACTCCAGCGCACCCCGGGGCTTACCCTCAAGCCGGTCGCCTCGGGGACGCAATGGCTCGATTTCCCCGAGCAGTGGGATCCAAAGTCGCCCTGGCATGACCGGAGGATTCGTTTGGCTGCCAACCTCGCTATCGATCGCGAGACCATCAACCAGGCGCTGACGTTGGGCCAGTCCAAGGTGGCCGACAGCGTCATCCCGGCGGATTTCGAGTTCTTCTGGCAGCCTCCGGCCGCGGCGTACGACCCGGCAATGGCAAAACAGCTCCTAAAGGAGGCAGGCTATTCCAACGGCTTCGACGCAGGCGATTACTATACCGACAGTTCCTACGCGGCTGTCGGGGAGGCTGTGCTCGACAACCTGCGTGCAGTCGGTATCCGCGCGAAGCTTCGCCCGATTGAACGCGCGGCGTTTCACAAAGGATATACCGAGAAGACGTTCAAGAACATTGTCCAGGTCCAGGTCGCATCCTTCGGCAACGCCGCGACCCGTCTGGAGGCGGTCGCCGTCAAAGGCGGAGCCATGGCCTACGGCAGCTATCCCGACATCGACGCACTGTTCCAGCAGCAGGCAGGCGAGATGGATCGCACGAAGCGTGAGGCGATACTGCACAGGATGCAGCAACTCGTCCACGAGCGCACAATTTATGCGCCAATTTTGCAGCCGGCGTTTATTAGCGGGGTGGGACCCCGGGTCGGCCAGTCGGGATTCGGCCTGATGGCCCAATTCCCTTACACGGCGCCGTACGAGGACCTTACACTGATAAGCCGGTAGCCGCGGCGAAGCGCCGCCGGTGTGACATCAGTCCCGATCGGGGGCGCCGAGTGGGAAGAAGCGCCGATAGGGCCGGGCGTCGTCGATGCAGCGGGCAAACGAGGGACGCGCAAGCAGACGTGCGCGATACGCCTTGAGCGTGGTGCGATCCTCGCCGATTGGGTGCACCCAATCGGCGTAGAACAGCGCGGGCGCAGCGGCTGCGTCGGCCAGCGTGAAGGCATCGCCGGCCGCCCATTGGCGCCCCGCCAGGGCATGGTCGAGCCAGGCGTAGATGGTATCGAGCGCGGTTCGGGCCTGCGCGACGCCGTAAGGATCCCGCACGTCTTCCGGGCGGCGCGCATCGAACACGATCGACTGCATCGGGCCCATCACGTGGCTGTCGAACACACGATCGAGCATCCGCACCGGCACGGCGGCCCTGGCATCAGCCGGGATCAGCGGCACCGGGCCAGGGTGAAACGCCGCGAGATGTTCGATGATCGCGCTGGTTTCGAACACCGTCGTTCCGCCATCGACCAGCAACGGGAACCGGGCGATCGGCCAGCGCCGTGCCAGCTCCGCGGAGTTCTCCGGATGATCCGGATCGAGGATGCGGAAATCGAACGGCGTTGCGTTCTCGTACAGCGCGATGAGCGCCTTCATCGTGTAGGACGAAAACGGATGACCGAAGAGCTGCAGGCTCATGCGACCAACTCCCCGGCCCGCGCCCGCTCGATCGCGGCTATGTCGATCTTCCTCATGCCCATCATCGCCTCCATGGCGCGCTTCGCCGCCGCTTTGTCGGGATCAGCAATGGCGTTCATGAGCGCGCGCGGGACGATCTGCCAGGACAGGCCGAATTTGTCCCTGCACCAGCCACACTGCGATTCCTCGCCGCCATTTTCGACAATCGCGTTCCAATAGCGATCGGTTTCGTCCTGGCTGTCGGTATAGACCTGAAAACTGACCGCCTCATTGAACTTGAAATGCGGCCCGCCATTGAGGCCCACGAATGGCATGCCCAGCACGGTGAATTCGACGGTGAGCTCGCTGCCCTGCTTGCCGCCAGGATATTCGGACGGCGCCAGGAGATGGGCATCAACGTGGCTGTCGGGAAAGGTTGCAGCGTAGAATTCGGCTGCCTTGCGCGCCTGGCCATGGTCAAACCACAGGCAGGTCGCAATCTTCGTCCGGTTCGCGTCGATGTTCGTCATGAGGGATCTCCCAATGTGTGGCCGGGGTCACTGATCAGGCGGGGGCCGGCGCGTCGAAGGTCGCCAAGTGATCGGCCATCGCCTTCCGGTGCGCCGGCCGGGCTTTCCCCGCGCGCGACGTAGGCAGCCAGCCGCGGGAAGGCGGCGAGTTCGCCGGTGCCGCGCGGCGGGCCGAGCACGGAGATCATCATCAGGTCGCCAACGGTGAACTCGTCGCCATCCAGCCAGACGTTGTCGCCGAGCGCGGCCTCGAGGTCGGCGATCCGTGTCCTCAGATCGGCGACCACCTTGTCGTGGCGCGCCTTGGACCATTCGCGATCCGGCTCGAATATGTCGTTGATCGCGAGCGCCATGACGTAGGGCTCGACGGAGTTGAGCGCCGCCGCCAGCCATTGCAGCGCTCGCATGCGCGGGGCAGGATGTGTCGGGATCAGCCTGCCGGCGCGTTCGGCTATGCGCAGCACGATCGCACCTGATTCAAAGATCGCAACCGCGTCGTCGCGATAGGTCGGCACCTGGCCGAACGGTTGGACGCAGCGATGTTCCGGGGTCTTCGAATTGGTGATCAGGTCCACCGCGTAGGGCTGGCCGACCTCCTCGAAGGCCCAGCGCGGACGCAGGTCGCGGACGAAGCCGCGGGCGAACTCGGGGACCCAGCCGAAGGTGGTGATGGTCGGGATCATGTCACGGTCTCCATCGGTTGCCGTTCGCAGGCGCGCATCAGGCACAGGGTCATCCAGCCGACGTTGCGAGCCTGTGCTTCACGTGCGTCTGCTGGTGAAATGCCGCACCAGCTTGTCAAGCGCGCCGCTCCAGCCCTGCGCGTGGCTGGCCCCCGACGCCTCGGTCCGCAGACGTGAATGCGTGAGGGTGAGCTCGGTTCCCGCATCGATCGGTCGCAGATCGAATTCAACGCGTGACTCTTCGCCGGCTTCCTCGGGCTCGCCCCCGTGGATCCGACGCCAGCTCATGACCAGACGCGTGGGCCTGACGACTTCGATATACTGGCCGCTGCTCGCATGCTCGGTGCCGTCGAGCATGCGGAACCGGACGCGGAACCGGCCGCCCACGCGGATATCGGTCTCGGCAAGAAGCACCGGTCCGCCATCGGGACCCCACCAGCAGGCGATGCCGGCAGGCGTCGTCAAGGCGTCGAAGACGACCGAGGGGCGGGCAGCGATGCGGGGCGGCACGAGAGGCAGGGCACGGGGTTTCACCCCGAACCCCACCAGAGGCTCCGCCTCTGGACTCCGCCAAGGGCGCAGCCCTTGGAACCCATCACTCAAAGTAAAGGATTCCAAAGGCTATGCCTTTGGTGGGGGTCCCGGGGGCAAAGCCACCGGGCGGGTTTCAGGGCAGAGCCCTGGCGCTCACACTCCGGGCGCCGAACCCGACTGCGGCGCCGGCTCCACCATCTGTGGGCCGCCGCGCTCGATGGCGAACACTGCCAGCGCCCGGCGCACCTGGCCGTCCGACAGCAGGGCGAACCAGCCATCCGCGCCGACGAAGCCGGCCGGCTGGGTCAGCGCGCCGACGGAGTATCCGGCGCGGCCACCCAGCACGCGGGCGATCGAGGCGGCGTCGTAGGCCAGGTCGGCCAGCGGCGACGGGGGGCTGCCGAATTTCGCCGTGATAGCTCTGCTCGAAATTGCCGCGCGCGGCAGGATCGGGTGCGGCATACCAGGCGCCGGGAAACTGGCCGGACCCGCTCGACGGCGAAGCCCAGAGCGCCGGGCCCATGATCTTCACCGAGGAACGATCGACGTCGTAATACGGCAGCACGGCGGCGATCTCGGAGAGCACTTCTCCCCCGCTGTCGGCCAGCAGCAGCGCGTTGAAGCTCGGCGGCGCGACTCCCGTCTTGGCCAGGTCCTGCGCCTGCCGCCGTCCTTCAGGGGTGCCGAGCGCGCGTGCCTCGCGGATCTGCACGTCGATCGGGCCGCGCCTGGTGGCGTACCCCGACACGTCGCGGGCCGCAGCATTGATGGCCGGCATGCCGCGCCCATAGTAGCGCACGGTCGGCGGCGGCAGGCCGTCGCTCGCGGTGGCCTGCAGCAGCGCCTGCCCCATGGCGTGGCCGAAGTCCGTTTCGGGCAGCATGGCGGCAATCTGCGACTTGCCCTGCCCGGACGCCGCGGCCACCAGGCGGCGCACCTGCTGGCCGGGCGTGATGCCGAGGGTCCAGACGCCGGGCTGGGCCTGTGCCGGGTCGTTCGTGAAGGCGAGCACGGCCACGCCGGCCGAGCGGGCGATCGGCGCGACGGCGGCGGTTTCAGCCGATGTCAGCGGCCCGAGGATCAGTCCGGCGCCGGCGCCGATCGCGCTGCGGGCCGCCGCCGCTGCGCCCTCCGGTGTGCCGCCGGTGTCCTTGGCATCGAGCGACGTTGCACCCGGGGCGTCGAACGCGAGCTGTGCGGCATGCAGCATCGACTGGCCGATATCCGCCCGCGCGCCCGACAAAGGCAGCAGGATCGCCACGCGCTGACCGCCGGGTCCGCCCGCCCCGCCAGGCTGGCCCAGGCCAAGCGGGCCAGGCGATCCATAGGGGCGCGGTCCGATGCGGTATCCGCCGTCATTGCAGGCGCCGAGTGCTAGTGTGCCGAGAAGGAGCACGAATGCCCGACGAAGCATGCGCCACATCTCCCGAGCCCGAGCAGGACGGCCAGCCCGCCCCGCCGGAAGGTCTTGTGCTGGTTTCCACCCCGATCGGCAACCTCGGAGACCTGGCGCCGCGGGCGCGCGAGGCTCTGCGGGCGGCCGATCTGATCCTGTGCGAGGATAGCCGGCACACCGCCAGGCTTCTCACCGCCATCGGCGTGAAGGGGAAGCTGCGGCCGCTGCACGAGCACAACGAGGATGCCAGCATTCCGGCGGTGGTCGAGATGCTGCGCCGCGGCAGACGCATTGCACTCGTGTCGGACGCCGGCGTGCCGCTGGTGTCCGATCCCGGCTACCGCCTGGTGCGCGCCGCGATCGCCGCGGGTGTCACCGTGGGTGCGGTGCCCGGCCCGAACGCCGCGATCACCGCCCTGGTGCTGTCGGGCCTGCCGCCGTTGCCGTTCCTGATGCTGGGATTTCCCGCGCCGCGCCAGGCCGCAAGGCGCGCCGGTTTCGGCCGCGTCCGTGCCGCCGAGCGCGCCGGCCTGTCGGCCACGCTGATCTGGTACGAGGCGCCGCACCGGCTGGCCGAGACCCTGGCCGACATGGCGGATGCGTTCGGCGGCCGGCCGGCGGCCGTGGCACGCGAACTGACCAAGCGCTTCGAGGAAGTGCAGCGAGGGACTCTGCCCGAGCTTGGCGCGCACTACGCGATCCACGTGGCACGCGGGGAGGTCACCATCGTGGTGGGGCCGCCGGAGCAGGACGATCCGGAGGACCTCGACGGACGCCTGCGCGCTGCGCTCGCGACCAACAGCCTCAAGGATGCCGCCGCCCTGGTCGCCACTGCCACCGGTCTGCCGCGCAAGCTGGTCTATGCGCGCGCGCTGGCTCTCAGCGCGGCCGGGCCGCTATAGGCGCCGACCCGTTCAGCGCACGATGGCGGCCAGCAGCGCATCCAGCCGCAGCCGACCGGCTGGCGTGGCCACAAGCCGTGCGTCGCGCCAGACCAGATAGCCCTCGTCCAGGGCCTGGCGCAGCACCGAGGGGTCCAGCGCCTCCCCGAGTTCCACGCCAGTACGCGCAGAGAACAGCGCCGGATCGATGCCTTCGGTCAGCCGCATTCCCATCAGGAGCATCTCGTGGGCGCGCTCGGCCGGCCGCAGGGACACCTGCTCCACCGTGCCGTGCCCCTCGCGTTCCACCCGCTCGGCCCAGGGCTCCGGTGCGCGATGGCGCCGCGTGGCGAGAATCGCGGCCCGCATCGGATCCAACCCGTCATTCCCGCGAAAGCGGGAACCCAGATCCTTCAACTCTTGTACCGCCCCCCTGGGTGCCCCCTTTCCCGGGCATGACGACGGGAGGGTGATCCGGCCATGCGCGCCAGGCCCGATGCCGGCATAGTCGCCATAGCGCCAGTAGGTGAGGTTGTGGCGGCTCTCGCTGCCGGGCACCGCATAGTTCGACACCTCGTAGGCCAGCAGGCCGTGGCGCGCCGCCTCTTCCGCGGTCGCTTCGTACAGCGCGACGGCGGTGTCGTCGTCCGGCAGCACAATCTCGCCGCGGCGGTGCATGGCCTCGAACTTTGTGCCGGGCTCGATGGTGAGCTGGTAGAGCGACAGATGATCGGCCGCCAGATCGAGCGCCTGGCACAGTTCCCCCCGCCATTCGACGAGGCTCTGGCCCGGGCGGGCGTAGATCAGGTCGAACGACAGGCGCGGAAAGATCACCCGTGCCGTCTCCAGCGCGGCAATCGCCTGCGCCGCGGAATGCTGGCGTCCGAGCATCTGGAGCGCCGCGTCGTCGAGGCTCTGCACGCCGATCGAGACGCGGTTCACGCCGGCGTCGCGGAACGCGGCGAAACGCCCAGCCTCCACGCTGGTCGGATTGGCCTCCAGCGTGATTTCCATTTCTGCCCCCGGCTCGAACAGGCGTTTCGCGTCCGCGATCAGCGTGGCCACAGTCTCCGGTTCCATCAGGCTGGGTGTGCCGCCGCCGAAGAAGATCGAGGTCAGCCGCCGGCGCCCGAGCCTTGCGGCCTCCCATGCCAGCTCGCGGCGCAGGGTGGCACGGAAGCGGGCCTGCGGGATGCGGTCGCGCACGTGCGAGTTGAAGTCACAGTACGGGCACTTGGCCAGGCAGAATGGCCAGTGGATATAGAGGGCGAGCGGTTCCATTGCGGGGAGATATGGGATGTCCGGGGCAGAATCCGGCAGTTCGGTCGAGCGCGTTCGCGCGGCCCTGCTCCAGGCGGGCCATCCCGACACCATAACGCAGTTCCCCGCCGGCACGCGCACCGCAGCGGATGCGGCGGCGGCGGTGGGATGCAGCGTGGCGCAGATCGCCAAGTCCATCGTGTTCCGCTGCGGGATGCGGGCCGCGGTGGTGATCACCTCGGGTGCCAACCGGGTGGACCCGGTGAAGGCGGCCGTGGCGCTCGGGGTGCAGCTCGGCCGGGCGGACGGCGACTGGGTGCGCCAGGCGACCGGCTTCGCCATCGGCGGCGTCGCACCCGTGGGTCACCTGACCGAGCCGCTGCTGCTGCTGGATCAGGACCTGCTGGCGCTCGACCCCATCTGGGCCGCGGCCGGCTCGCCAAGCCATGTGTTCCGCACCAGTGCGGCGGATCTGCTCCGCATTACCGGCGCCAAGGTTGCCGACGTGCGAAGTTCTTAAGGGTTCTCACGGAGGCCACGGAAAACAGCCGGAGGGCCACGGACAACAGGAAAATGGCGCTTCGCGCGAAGCGCATACATTCCTTCTCGGTGGCGCTCCGTCTGTTTTCCGTGACCTCCGTGAGAACCCTTGCTTCTGCTACACGCGCTCGAAAATCAACTCCTTGAAGCCCCGCATGTTCGCGATGGTCTCATCCGCGTCGTGCCCCTCCACCTCGACGTCGATCGCCGTCACCCCCAGATCGCGCAGACCGCGCAGGTCGGACACGATGTCGGCAACACTGCCGGAGAACAGGCGGCGCTCGCCGTCCGAGGCAACCGGCGGGACCGCGTCGCCGTAGCGCTTCACGCGATAGACCACCGAAACGCCGGCAGGATCGCGGCCGGCTTCGGCTGTCAGCTTGCGCAGCCGCGCGATGCCCGCCTCCAGCCGCGGCAGCGTGTCGAGCAAATGTCGGTTGTTGGACCCGATGGGATACCAGGCGTCGCCGAAGCGCGCGGCACGGCGCAGCGACGGGCCGCTTTCACCGCCGACCCAGATCGGCGGATGCGGTCGCTGCACCGGCAGCGGCTGGAACACGAGGTCGGAAAACCTGCTGTAGCGGCCATCGAAGCGCGCGTGGTCCTGGGTCCAAAGGGCGCGGAATGCGTCGAGATACTCGTCGGTGACGGCGCCGCGCTCGGCAAACGGCGTGGTCACGACGGCATCGAACTCCGCCTTCAGCCAACCGGTGCCGATGCCGACGACCAGCCGGCCCTCGGACAGCACGTCGATCGTGGACAGCATCTTGGCCGCGAGCACCGCCGGTCGATGCGGCACCACCATGACGGCGAGCACCAGGCGGATGCGCGATGTCTTCGCCGCGATGAAGGCGGTGGCGGTCAGTTGCTCGTGGCGCTCGGTGGGCGCGTTGGACATGAATTCGCCGGACTCGGAGTACGGATATCCGGGGACGCTCATGTCCGGCAGGACGACATGATCGGTGAGCGTGAGGTAGTCGTAGCCGAGCGCCTCGCCTTCCTGCGCGATGCGCGTGAAGCTGTGCGGGGCAGAGGTGGGACCGCTGATCGGCAGGTTGAAGCCAAGTTGCATGATGGTCTCCGGTGTTATTGCACGGTGACGGTCGCGGCGGCGCAGGCGTGATCGAGAAGCTGCTCGCCGGATCCCCAGTCGCCGGTCGCCGGCGTTGCGTGGCCGGCGAGCAGCACGAAGCCGTCCTTGCCGTGGAAGCTGTCGCCGATCACCACCAGCGTTTCATGCGCCATGTCGGCGCGCGCGCCGGCAATGCCGTCCGCCAGCAGCACAAATGGATTGGTCGCGCCGAGGTCGGATTGCTCGAGCCGCATCGCCATGTAGTCGTGGCCGACAAGCGGCACCGGGAAGCGCTGCCACTGCGGTCCGATGGCCGCAGCGTGCTCGCGCAATGCAGTGCGAACGTCGAGACGCACGCAGTCGATATGGATGTGCAGCTGATTCTGCGAGCGTGCACTGATCGCGTTGATCGCCAGCCCGATCGCGTCGCGCGGCAGATGCTGGTGCGCGCGGACTTCGACAAAGGTGCGCGCCTGCCAGGCGTCGGCCCAGTAGTTCGGTGCGTTCGGCGCAAGGATGTCGGGGCTTTCGATGCCGCTGATGCGCGCGGTCGGAATGAGCAGGAACTGCGTGTTGCCGACGAGGTCCTTCAGCACCGCGTAGCCGCTGGCAAGGTCGACGTTGGCGCAGGGATACGGGGTGTGGTTCTGCTTCTCGTCCGGTACGCACTGCTCGCTCACGATGTGCCACAGCGCGTTGGCATCGGCGGATGCGGGGCGGGGGGCAGAGTGAGAAGAGCGAGTCCGGCGAGGAGCAGTGTGCGCCATTGCCCTACCATCCCCGCACGCCGCCCGGCCGTCGCACGTCCGCGCCGCCTTCCATCATGCCGGTTTCCCGATCGCTCAGGATCGCGCAGACGCAGCCGGCCTTCCATTCCCACTCGCGCCACCAGTTGACGTTGTGGCCCATCGCGTCGAGCGCCGACCCCGTCTCGTCGCTGAACCGCCGCTCCATGCTCATGCGCCGCGGCGTGTAGCTGTGCGGATCGGACGAACCGGGAAAACTCGCGGTCGCGAATCGCGGCTGCTCGATCGCCTGCTGCGGCGTCATGTCGAACACGAACATGTTGAGGAACACCTGCAGCATCGCCTGCGGCTGCACATCATTGCCCGGCGAGCCGAACGGCATGATCCAGCGGTCGCCGCGCATCGCGATCGCCGGGTTCGGCGTCAGCCGCGGCCGCTTGCCAGGTGCCAGGCACGCGGGATGCGCCGGATCGGTCCAGGACTGCATGCCGCGTGTGGACGGCGCCAGCCCGGTACCCGGGATAACCGGTCCGTTGATCGCGCCGTCGCTCGGCGTTGCGGAGAAGCAGTTGCCGTGGCGATCGACCGCGCAGACATACGACGTGTCCGGATCGCCCTCGGAGTATTCCCTGTCCGCCTTCGCCGGAGCCACGCCGCGCGACGCAATGCCAAGCTCCTCGGCCGCGCCGGCGGGCGGCATCTCGGGCCAGGCGACGTCCGGATTTATCAGCGCGCGACGTCGCGCCGTGTATGCGTCGCTCAGCAATGCGTCGATCGGCACATCGACGAACTTCGGATCGCCGTAATACGCATGGCGGTCCGCGAACGCCAGCTTCAGCGCCTCTACAAGCGTATGGATATAGGCCGGCGTGTTGTGGCCGAGCGACTTCAGGTCGAGGCCTTCCAAGATCTTCAGCGTCTGCAGCAACACCGGCCCCTGGCACCACGGCCGGCAGCCGAACAGCGTTGTGTCGTGGAAGCGGACGGCCAGCGGCGTTTCGACATCGACGCGGAACTCCGACAGATCGTCCTCGCGCAGCCATCCGTCATTGGCCTTGTGATATGCGACGATCTTCTGCGCGATGTCGCCGCGGTAGAACGCATCCCGCGCGGCGGCTAACCCGGCTGCACGTCCGCCCTTGCGCGCGGCGGCTGCCTCCTCGTCCGCCATGTAGTGGATCGAGTTCGCCAGATCGGTCTGGAAGAAGCGCTGTCCCGGCTTCGGCGCCTCGCCGCCCGGCAGGTAGATCGCGGCATTCTGCGGCCATCGGCGGATTGTCTCAGCGCTGTCCGCCATGATCTCGTGCGAGATCGACTGGAAGCCGAAACCCTCGCGGCCGAAGCGAATAGCGGAGGCGGCAACATCGGAAAAACTCATTGTGCCGTAGCGTTCGAGCGCGGTGATCCACGCGTCGGGCGCGGCCGGCACCACGGTGCGTTTGATGTTGGACAGGATGCGCCCGCCCTGGTGCTCGCGGAACCACGCGGCGGATGCCAGCTTCGGCCACGGGCCGAGGCCGCTGATCGACACCGTCGCGGCGGTGTCGGCGATGTGGATCATGATCGGCGCCACTCCGGCGAAGTGCACGTATTCGCATTGCAGCACGCCGAGCGCGATGCCGCCCGCGACACCAGCGTCGATCGCATTGCCGCCCGCCTCGAGGATTTCAAATCCCGTCTGTGCGGCGAGAAAGTTGGCGGATGCGACCATATGCCGCGTGCCGATGATCCGCGGATGATGCGTGGGCATCAGATGCTGGTCGGCCATCGCTATTCTCCTTTCTGCAAAGCGATCTCGGCGGCGCGGATGCGCCCGTCGATGCGCGGCGTGTGGCGGATGCTTTTCCCCATCGCCTCGATGTTGAACTGGTGGTGCAGCGGCACCAGGGCGTAGTCGCGGAACGCGATGTCGGTCGCCTTGATCAGCAGCGCCTCGCGCGCGCTGCGGTCCAGCGTTACGAGTGCCTGATCCAAAACGGAGTCGAACTCGGCGTTGCTGTAAAGGCCGCGATTGAACGCGCCGCGACCGCGTGCGGCATCCGGCGTTGCAAGCTGGCTGATCAGCATGATCGACGGTTCGGGTGTATCGATCGTCCAGAAATAGGTGAACAGGCTGAACTCGCGTTTGTTGGCACGCGGCACCCAGACGGCGTGCGGCATCACCTCGGGCGTGGTTGCGATGCCGATGCGCGTCAGCATCTGCGCCACCGCCTGGCAGATCGCGGCATCGCTGACGAAGCGGTCGTTCTGGCAGGAGACGATGAGGCGGAAACCATCCGGGTATCCGGCATCCGCCAGCAGCCGTTTGGCCGCCTGTGGGTCGAAGCGGATCGGCGGCAGGTCGGGGTCGTAGCCGTATTGCCCCGGCTTCAAGTACTGATTGTCCGGGTCGGACTGGCCATTCATGATCCGGTCGCGGATCGCGCCGCGGTCGATCGCGAGGTTCACCGCCTGTCGCACGCGTCGGTCGCCGAACGGATTGTCTCGCAGCGGCTTGTCGTCGTTGCCGGTGATCTTGGGCGATGGGCGGTCCTGCTTGTCGAACACGAACCCGATGATGTCGTCCGACAGGCCGGAGGCGACGGTGAACCGCGCATCGCCCTTCGCCCGCGCGATGTCCTGCACCGAAAGCTGGTCGATCAGGTCCACGTCGCCGGCGAGCAGCGCGGCCAGCCGCGAGGCGGGGTTCTTGATGTAGCGGATCGTCACGCTGTCCCACGCGGGCCGCTCGCCCCACCAGGTCTCATTGCGCGCCAGCACAACTTTGTCGCCGCGCGACCAGGCGACGAAGCGGAACGGCCCGGTGCCGATTGCCGCCTTGCCGGTGTTGTAGTCGGATGTGGTCGCGCCCTCGCCGTGCGCGCGCGAGACGATGCCGATGGCCGAGAGGTATTCGGGCGCGAGCGGGAAGAGGCCCTTGGTGTGGAACCGCACCGTCAGCGGATCAACCACCTCGACGCGCGCGATCGCCTTCACGTATTCCGACATGTCGGTGACGGTGGTGGGCACGTTCGGCACGCGCTCGATGGTGAAGGCGACATCGGCGGAGGTGAGGGGCGTGCCGTCGGAGAACGTGACGCCGTCGCGAAGTTTGAACTCCCAGGTCGTGTCGTCGATCAGGCGCCAGGAGACGGCGAGGTTGGGGGTCAGGTGGTCCTGCGGGTCCATCGAGGTGAGCGCCTCGAACAGGTTGGGCATCAGGCCCTTGTTGCCGCCGAAGTTGTGGTAGTGCGGGTCGATGGAATCGGGCTCGACTGCGAGCCCGAGGCGGAGGTCGGCCGCGGATGCCGGCGTGGCCAGGGCGAGCATCGCCGACAGCAGTAACGCAATGCTCCGAGGCATGCTCCGCTCACACCGTTGCCTGAAGTGGCAGCGTGTGCCTCGGTCGGCTGTGGCGTCAAATCGTCTGCAGTGTTAAGCCACCCCCGGCGTCGGACGTGCCCTGGTTTGGATGACCGGGTTGGGTGGAAACCGGTCGTTCGCTCATAGGTGCTTACGGCTTGCACGGCAGCCGTATCGTGAACTCGCTGTATTCGCCAACCTTGCTGTCTGCCGTGATGCTACCGCCATGCTGTTGCGTCACGATGTCGTAGCTAATCGACAATCCTAGGCCGGTGCCCTCGCCAGTCGGTTTGGTGGTGAAAAACGGTTGGAACAGCTTGCCCCTGATCTCGGCTGGAATGCCGCTGCCATTGTCGCGCACTCGGACCTCCACTGCGTCGCGGAGATCGCGCGTTGCCACCCACAGCGTGGGCTCATAGCCGATTGGGCCCTCGCTCCGAGCACGCTTAGTCACGGCGTAGAAGCCATTGCTGAACAAGTTTAACAGCACGCGGGTGATACTCTGCGGTGTCAGCTCGACTAGCGGGATGCCTCTGGCAAGCTCGCGTTTCAGGCTAATATTAAAGCTCGAGTCCTGCGCACGAGCACCGTGGTAGGCGAGGTTCAGTGCCTCCTCCACCAGCGTGTTGAGATCGACGCGCCGGCGCTCGTCCGACACGCCACGCGAATGTTCCAGCATGCTGCGGACGATGCCGTCGGCACGACGGCCGTGCTCGTTGATCCTCTCGAGATTGCTGGTGAGCATCCCGAAAACTTCGTCGGCCGCGGCGCGCTTGTTGTTGTCCAAGGTCGCCAGCGCCGGTGCCGTGACTTCCTTTAGCTCGCCCAACAGCTCGACTGACATGTCGGCGAAGTTGTTGACGAAGTTCAGAGGGTTCTTGATCTCATGGGCGATGCCGGCGGTCAGCTGACCCAGCGATGCCATCTTCTCAGCCTGGATCAGGCTTGCCTGGGCAGCCTTCAGGTCGCTTAGCGTAGCCTCGGCAGTATCCCTGGCCGTCCGCACCTCGCTCAGCAACTGCGCGTTCTGAATCGCGATGACCGACTGGTTGGCCAACGTCTGCATCAGCCTCACCGTAGCCTCCGGAAACTCGCCAACGACCCGCCGCTCCAGTATAATCGCGCCGCAGATAGCTTCCGCGCCGAGCAGCGGCACTATCAGGACCGAGCGAAAACCCGAGGCCAATGTGACGTCGCGCAGAGGAAAGCTAGGTCGGGTGGCGAGGTCCGTGAACTGGAGAGGTGTGCGCCGTAGCGCCGCGTCGCCCATCCCTGTCTCGTTTTCGTCGATGTGCAAAGCCCTGACCCGCTCGATGAGCTCCGCGTCCCAACCCTGAGCCTGTACCAATCGGTATGTCCGGTCACTTTGGCTGTAGCGGAAGATGACGCCTGCATCGGCACCTGAGATCGCCGCCGAGTGGGTGAGGATTGTTGAAAGCACCTGTTCCAAGTCGAGCGTCGAGCCGACCGCCAGGCTGACCTCGTTGAGTGCCTTCAGTTCCTCGACGGAATGCGCCAGCTCATCCGATTTTTCCCGTAGTTCACCGAGCAGCCGCGCGTTCTGAATCGCGATGACCGCTTGATCAGCAAAGGTGGTCACAAGCGCTATCTGTTTTTCCGTAAAGCGTGCGACGCGAGCACGATATAGTACTAGGATACCGACAACCGTGTCCTCGCGGAACAAAGGTACACCCAAACCGGTACGCAGATTTCCCCGCCGTTGTGCTTCCGCCCAGGTATATTCCGGATCGCTGGCCGCGTCTTCGATCTGCACAACGCGTCGTTCAAGGGCAACGCGCCCGGACAGAGTGCCTCGGTCAATGCTGAACGGGTTGCTCGTCAGGAAATTCCTGAATTCCGGCTCCGCGCCGAACGAGGCCGCCAAGCGGTGGCGGTCCGCATGTAGCCTGAAAACATACCCCTGTTCCGCTTCGCAAAGCCGCGCCGCTGTCTTCACAACCGTGTCGAGTACTGGTTCGAGATCGAATGTAGACTGGCTTATCGCCTTCAGGACGTCGCTCGTCGCCATCTGGTATTCGAGCGATTCTTGCAGATCGTTCGTGCGCTGGCGCAGCTCATCGAGTAGGCGCGAGTTCTCAATCGCGATCACCGCCTGATCAGCGAAGGTGGTCACAAGCTCAATCTGTCGCTCAGTAAACGGCTCGACCACTATCCTGGACAGGCCGAATACGCCCAGCAACTCCCCGTTGCGCATCAGCGGAACCCCTAGCGCAGAACGGAAATTGCCAATCTTGGCGTCGTCCTTTGGACCGTAGTCAGGATCTTGCAACGGGTCGCTAATTTGTACCGCCCGTTTCGCCACCATGGTCCTGCCGACCAGGGTATCCCGGCCAGCTGCCATAGGTGTCCTGCGCTCCAGCTCTTCGTATTCGGGAACAACGTTATGGCCGATCTCGAAGTGACACCTGCCGTCTCGATAACGGTACAGGACCGCTCGTTCCCCGTGGCATAGATTGACGGCACTGGTGACAACTGTCTGCAGCACGGTCCGCAGGTCGAATGCAGACTGGCTGATGACCTTCAACACATCGCTGGTCGCAGTCTGGTATTCAAGTGACTCCTGGAGATCGCTCGTGCGAGTTCGCAACGCGCGATACGTCTCGGCACTGCTGATGGCGATCACCGCCTGTTCGGCGAAGGTTTGCAGCAGGGCCACCTGACTGTCGCTAAAGCCGCCGGCAGCGTTGGCGTTCATTAAGAATGCACCGATCGCCACCCCGTCGCGTAGCAACGGGATCGCCAGCACCGATTTCACCCCGGCGTCCCGCACAACTAGATCGCGGACGATCGGCAGAAGATCCGGATCGGCATCCATGTCGCGGACGTGGATGACCCGCTTGTCCAGAATTGCCCGACCGGCGATTGTTCCGCGTGTGGGCGCCATCGGGAAAGCCGCCGCGAACCCGCTGGAGGCGACTGGGTCCACACCGCCAAACGCAGCTGTGGAGCGAACGTGAACCAGTTCGCCATCGTATTCGTAGATTGACGCCCCACGGCTATTGCACAGCTGCTGCGCACGCCCGGTGATGAGATCGAATACAGGCTGCGCATCGTCCGGTGACGCCGACATCGCCTTCAGTACGTCGATGGTCGCGGATTGCTGCTCGATTCGTTCGCCGAACTCGCTGTTTCGCTGCGCCAGCGCCTCAGTGCGCTCCTGCAACTCTCGATACGTCTCGGCGCTGGTAATCGCAATCGCCGCCTGCTCCGCGAAGGTCTGCAGCAAGGTAAGCTGGATATCGGAGAACGGTCCCATGGCGGGGCGACCAATGGTGATCGCGCCCAGTGGCACATCATCACGCAATATTGGCACCGCCATCACCGACCAATGGCCGAGCACCCCTGCAAAACTATGTCCCGGATCGGTGGTGATGTCTTCGACCTGGTCAACCCGTCGGTGCAGGATTGCGCGGCCCATCGAGGAGTCCAGCCCCACTGGCCGGGGAAACTGTGACACGTAGGCGTCGGCATACGCAGCATCGAACCCGCTCTGTGTCGCGAGATGAATCATCGTTCCGTCGAACGTGGCGACAGCCGCTGTCGGCACATTGCACAGCTTCGCTGCCTGCCGCGCTATCAGATCGAATACAGGCTGTGCGTCGCCCGGTGATGCCGACATCGCCTTCAGTACGTCGATGGTGGCGACCTGATGCTCGATCCGCTCGCCGAACTCGCTGTTGCGCGCGGCCAGTTCGGCAGTCCGCTTGGCCAGTGCCTCGGCCAGCGTGGCCTCACGTGCCAATGCCGTATCACGCTCTGCCCGCAGCGCCGCGATGACGGCGTAAAGGTCGGTTGTGGTATCGTCCGGTGGCGCGGTCATCCGTTCCTCCGCATCGCGTCAGCCTTCACCGCCATGATGTCCCGTCTCAGTTTCGGGAAATCCACCGGCTTGGTGAGGAGCTCGTCAGCCCCGCGCGCCAGTGCCGTGGCCACCGTATCCGCGTTGCCGTAGGCCGAGATCCTGAACACAGGCAGGTTTGGGCGACGCGTCTTCACAATGGGCAGGAGATCGAGGCCGCTGATGCCGGGCATGCTGATGTCCGCGAGCAGTAGGATGATCTCCTCGCCGGCACAGCCATCGAGTTTGTTCAAGGTCGCCTTGCCCGAGAGGGCAAAATCCAGCAGACAGTGTCCCTCGCGTACTTCCCGACGGAACTGCTGCCGGAACAGCGCCTCGACATCCGGCTCGTCATCGACAACCAACACCCGTGCGGTCATGGCACGGATCCGTCCAAGGTTTGGCGCCACGCCTGGTCATTGGCCTTCGTGGCCATGTTTCCCCCTGGCTGGCCAGGACCGCGACGTGTCGGTTGCCAGCCGGTTCGGAGGCTACGCCCAGCCAGGGCCTCGATCCAAACCTCCTGGGGACCAGCGCGGCTCAGCGGATGGCTGCAAACGGTTGATTCCCGCAAAGGGGCTGACTGCCCGTCATCCTA
>CAWCDM010000005.1:0-21016 GCA_963794185.1 uncultured Alphaproteobacteria bacterium
GACGGCGGGTTCGTCAAGACAGAGATCACCATGGCGAACACGCTGGGCGACCAGCCCACGCTTTGGCAGGACCGTGTCGTCCTGGACGAGGATTTCTACCGGGCGCTGCGTGACCATCCCGTCCCGGTTAGCGATAACGCCCTTCGCGCCATTGGCCCCCGATCGCTCGTGATCGACATCTACATCTGGCTGGCCTACCGCCTCCATGCGCTTCGCAAGGACGTGGACGTGGGCTGGCCGTCCCTGCACGCCCAGTTTGGCGCAGAAGTCGGCCGGATCAGAGGCTTCAGGAAATATTTCATAGAATGTCTGGCCCTCGCCGTGGCGGCCTATCCCGACGCCAGGGTTGAGGTCGGAGAACGCGGCGTAACCCTGCGCCCCTCTCGCCCTGCGATTGCCAAGGCGTCCTAGCGCAGACAGGGTCCAAGACCGCAGAGAGAGTCCAACGGTGTATCACTGCTCAGGCGCATCAATCGGGATAGGGGGGCGCCTCGCGACGCCGCCCCTCGCACACCACTGGGCATACGGGTCCGTACCACGGCGGTTCGGTTGCGGCTGGTAGCAACCCTGGAGCAGTTGATGTTCGATCTCCGGCCTGCGGCCGTCGGCAAGCGGAGCTTCGCCCCTTGACCCGCCTTCCGCCGCGCGATCGCCTGAGAGCGTCGTTCGAGGAACGTCGGCGTTCCATCGCTCCAAGGAACTCGAATTCGCTTCCTATCCTGCGGGTCGGCGGCGCCAGCGGCATGACTCCTTGATAGACAACGCGACAAGGCGCTAACCAGCCAAGGCTTCGAGCCTCGAATCCGGCAAGGAGGGAGGTACGCTTATATGCAAGTCATAGCTCTTTTGTCACAGAAAGGCGGCGGAGGGCGCACATCGATGTCGGTTTCCCTAGCATCCGCCGCCGAAGAGGCCGGGAAAGAAACCCTCATCGTTGATCTCGATCCCCAAGCAACCGCCTGCAAATGGTGTGACCGAAGGGAAAGAGATTCCCCCATCGTCATTGACGCCCAGGCCGCCCGCCTCGCCAATGCCCTCGCAAAGGCGAAGGAAGGCGGTATAGATCTTGTCCTGGTAGACACCCCTCCCCGCTCTGCCGAAGCGGCTCTAGCAGCGGCCAAGCTGGCGGATTTGATCGTGATGCCGATCCGCCCGCAGATGTATGACCTCGAGACAATCCCCAATACGCTCGAGCTGATTGCTACTGCAAGTAGCGGAAGGTCGTCCCCGCTGCCCCTGATTGTCATCTTGAACGCAATTCCGTCCCAAGGAAATAGACACGAACAGGCCCGTGAAAGTCTTGCAGCTCTCGGCATACAGGTCTGCAGTCAGACCATCGGCCATCGGGCCGCGTTTGGTGACGCCGCTGCCCTTGGCCTCTCGGTTCTCGAATACGACAGCGTCGGTAAAGCTGCATCCGAGGTTAGAAAAGTGTACTTGGAGGTTATGAGCCTTATAGACAAGGCTGCCAGCCTCCTTGCCGACAAGCCAGAAAGCAGTAATAGAGAGGAGGATGTAGGTACGCTTGACGACTTTGCGACAATCCGCAATACCTCCAAGCCGTGATGGCTGCTTGGCTACAAAAAGCATCCGATACTAGGCCAGAAACTCTCTAGGCTCTAAGAAGGAGAAGCTCGGAGATGGCTTTGCGGAAAGCGGACTTGGCCGCTGCTTTGGCCGAACAAGCGGGCAGCACGAGAAGGCGCATGGAGCCGGAGCAGCCAGCTCCTCCACCAATATCTGAGGGCGGGCAACCGCCAGGTCCGGTACCGTATCGCCAGCCGGGCAGGGTTAGCCTGGTCCCGATCACCGCTCACTTCCCACGTGAGGTGAGGAGACAGTTGAAGGGGCTGGCGTTAGAGCTTGACCGGACGATGCACGACCTAATTGCCGAGTTGTTCAACGATCTCTTCGCCAAGCACAACAAGCCTGAGATATGCCCGCGAGGGGAGGGATAGGCTTGGCTACAAGCCGAGAAGCGTATTTATCGCGCCACATACTTAGATGCCTGTAAGGTATCCGAAGCAGCGTAGGGCAGGGGTCTCGGCAGCCGTTCGAACTTATGGGCCCTTGGCGGATTCGATTCGCGTCTTGCCGGTGATCATTTCGTATGCAGCGCTTCGGCCAGATCCCATCCTGCCGACAGAAGGGGCGGGCCTCGCCGGCCAGCAGCACAGTCTCGTCCACGCGGCAACGTGTTCAGCCGTAGCGGATCGGCGTGAATCGACTGTCTTTGCACGTTAATGTGAGAAATCAGGTGCAGAGCAATGTTCCTATCTTGTTCTCAGACTTCCGTGTGGCTACTGTCTGGCGATGCTGTTCCAGCCGCCCCAAGAGGAACTGTCGGACGAGGAGGTCGCGGCGGTGCTGCGCCAGTCCATTGCCTGCGCCGGGCGGCTTCCACGCCATGCCGATGTGTCACTCGCTGGCGTATGCGCCGAGCATCTGGTGGATGGCCTCCGTGCTGCGGGGCTGATCGTGGCGCGGCCGGTGCAGTGGCGGCTTCATCCGTGACAGTTCTATCCTCCGGTGATGATCCGCCCGACGCCCTGGAAAACCCCTCCTACGGCGTCAGCACCGGTGAAGTCCGCATCTTGTCGCCGTCTCCGGCGATGACCTTCGTCGGAACAGCCGCACTGGTCTTCATGTAAGCGCCGAGACCGCCGCAATAATAGCTGTTGCAAATGTCGGCGCGCAGCGAGCGGTCCAGCGTGCAGCCCTGTTTACCGTGAAATATGCAAGAGTCCCGATATGCAACCGCCGGCACGCGATCGAGATAGAGCCGCAGTACGGCGCGCTCATCCATGTCCGGCCTAGCGATGCGCACACGCGCCATGGTCCGGTCATCCAGGAAGGCATCGTTGCCGCCATTCCTGCAGCACCAGCCCTTGCAGAGAGAACAGGCGGTCCGTGCCACGCTGGCCGCGAAACCGGAAGGCTCAGGTCGCAGGGACGAGGCGAGACGCTCCGGATGCTTTGCCTTTCGCAATTCTTGCAATGTCTCGATCAGGTGCTCGCGCAGCCATCGCACACGGTTGGCCGATGTCGGAACCAGAACCATATCGCTGCGCGGCACCATCACTGGCAGACTGTCGTCGTCAACGATGTCGCGTCGGCGCATTAAATTGTTCCCTTATAGATCACAACGCATTATCGCAACACGGCAATGCGACGCTTACCGCGTCTCCTCCAGCCACTTCGGCAGGCGTTCCAGCGCGTCCTGACGCGCGGGCTCGTTGGTCCCGACGTGCGCCAGGCCGCTCGGAGGGCGTGCGCACCTTCACCGGGCGGTTGGGAGCATCGAAGTCGTGATAGGCGCCCGGATAGGCAACGAAGGTGATCTCGTCCGGAAACCGCGCGGCCAGGTCGTGGCAGGGCGGGGCAGGGGTCCAGTCGTCGTCCTCGCCCATCAGGATCAACATCGGCGCGGACGGCTTCCAGCTCGGATCCTCATTCGCCGACGGGCAACCGGGATAGAACGCTGCGAATTGCCGGAACAGGCCGGAAGGCAGACCGGCGGCCAAACGCGCCGTCTCCAGCACAGTGCTGCCGCCGTTCGACCACCCGATGAGTGCCACACCCCCGGGTGGGGTGCCGGGGCGCGCTGCCAGCCACTGGGCCGCGTCGATCGCATCGTCGCGGCGCAGCCCTGCGGGCGTCACCTCGCGCTCCTTGGTGGCGCATTGCGAGCCCAGCCCCCGGGAGCCGAAGCTGTCCGGCAGGAGGACGATGTGGCCGGCCTTGGCCAAGAGAACTGCCCACTGGCCGTCACGGGACGGGAAGGGGCCTCCGCAGCCATGCAGCGCCACGACAGGGGGAGCTTTCGTTGCACCCTCAGGCAACACCAGCGCGGCGTCGAGGTTCACGCCGTGGGGGCCCGGCACGCTGACACGCTCGACGTGGACTCCTGCGGCCTGAAGAAACGCGAGCAGCGCCAAAAATGGGTTACCCAAAATACACACCAAGGCTAGCCGTCTGGTCACGGAATTGTGATTTTGGGCCTGCGGCCGTACCTTTGTACGCTCGTTGCGCCATCTGGCACGGAGGTGCCACATGCCGTTCGATAATCCAAACAATGATCCCTTTGGGGACGTTCAAATCCTGATCGACGCACGCAGTCGTGTCGGGCACCCCGATCGCTGGCTGAAAGGCAATTTCAAAGATGGCGACCGCCACTGCCTTGTAGCGGCAGTCGCTTTGGCATGTGGGAATTGTGCCTTCAGAAATCCCGGCAAATTGGAGCGGAAGCTGTGCCGGATTTTGGCTTGTCAGCTTTCGTTTGAGGATCGGTGGTGGGGACTTCTTCTTTGCGTTGCGCCGAGGCAACGGCTCATAGCATTCAACGATGGCCCAAGGACACGCCATGAGGACGTGATGGCGCTGTTTGACAGAGCCATCGAGCGGCTTGCGATCAAGGTTCCAGTCTGCGTTGCTTCACACGGCTGGCAATCAACCAACGCATCCTGAGTGCCGTCCAGACACCTTTGGACAAGTCTCAGCAAGCCGCCAAATCCCGGTTGCGGATGATCGTGCCCGATGGCCGCTGCACCAATTCCAATGTCACCAGTGTGCCGTTGATGGGTTCCACCAACATCGGCAGCGATCCGGCCATCCCTTGAATGATCAGGATCGCCAACCATGGTTGCAGGCGGTAGCAGGCTGGATCGATGAGCGCCTGGCCGCGGGCGAGCCGGGGATCATCACATGCTCAAACCTGAAGCGCGACTATCGCCGGATAACCGTGGGCGACCGCAAGGGGGTCACGTTGGTGTATCTGCAGGGCGACGAGCCGCTGATCGCCGGCGGATCAGCCAACGCAAGCATCGCTATATGCCAGCCTCGCTGCTCCACAGTCAGTTCGAGACGCTGGAGGAGCCGGCTGAGGATGAGCACGCGGTCCTAGTCCCGCTGCACGGCTCCGTCGCGGAGACCGTGATCGGCCTGCTGCACAAGATCGCAGCGTTCAGGGCCACGGAGACGCTGCCGACGTTAAGACAGCAGTAGCTTCTCCAATTGCAGGGAGGCAGGCATGAGCGAAGCAGAAGAGTCGGCCAACGGACCGGATTTCAGGCAAGGGATCGTCGCGCGGGACTGGCCGACGGGGCCATGCTACTGTGGGCATGTCGGTGAAGCACCGGCACTGCTCGTCCGGCGCGGTGCCGACCTGCTGGCGATCGGCGCAACGTGCACTCATTACGGCGGGCCGTTGGCCGAGGGGCTCATTGTTGGCGATACGGTCCGGTGCCCCTGGCATCATGCGTGTTTCAGCTTGCGCACCGGCGCGGCGTTGCGTCCGCCCGCGCTGAACGGCCTGCCTTGCTGGCGTGTTGAACAGCGCGATGGCATGGCATTCGTGCGCGAGGAGCTGCAGCTGGCGGCGCCGCCATCGCGACCCGCCGCCGGGCTGCCAGCTTCGATCGTCATCGTCGGCGGCGGCGCCGCGGGTCTCGCGGCCGCGGAGACGCTGCGGGGCAAAGGCTATGCTGGCTCCATCACACTGTTAAGCGCCGATGCGGCACCGCCGTGCGACCGACCCAACCTGTCGAAGGACTATCTCGCCGGGACTGCCGAGGCAGACTGGATCCCACTGCGATGCCAGAGTTCTACGCAGAAGCATAACATCGATCTGCGACTTGACACCCGCGTCACTGCGATCGAACCGGGCGCACATGCGGTATTGCTGGCTGACGGCAGCCGCGTGATCTATGGCGCGCTGCTGCTTGCCACCGGCGCCGAACCGATCAGGCTTGATGTCGCGGGAGCCTCGCTGCCGCACGTTCACATGCTGCGCACACTTGCCGACAGCGATGCGTTGATCGCGCGCGCGGGCACCGTGCGGCGCTGCGTGGTGGTCGGTGCGAGTTTCATTGGCCTGGAGGTGGCCGCCTCATTGCGCACGCGGGGACTGGAGGTGCACGTGGTCGCACCTGAGGAGCGTCCCATGGAGCGGCTCATGGGCGCGGCAATCGGCGACATGGTGCGCGCTATCCATGAATCGCACGGGGTCAGCTTCCATCTCGGTGCGACGGTCACGGCGATCGCGCAGGACTCCGTGACGCTTTCGACCGGGGAGCAGCTTGCTGCCGACCTGGTCGTCGTCGGCATCGGTGTGCGTCCGGCGCTGGCGCTTGCGACGCAGGCGGGCCTCACCGTCGATCGTGGGGTGATGGTGGACGAACTCCTGCAGACAAGCGCGGCGGACATTTACGCTGCCGGCGACATTGCGCGCTGGCCCGACAAGCTGACCGGACAGCGCATCCGCGTCGAGCACTGGGTCGTCGCACAGCGCCAGGGCCAGGTCGCCGCATGCAACATGCTCGGCCAACAGCAACGCTTCGACGCGGTGCCGTTCTTCTGGAGCCAGCACTACGACACGACCATTGCCTATGTCGGCCACGCCGAGCAGTGGGATCGGCTCGATATTGATGGCGATCCGGTCGCACACGACTGCACGGTGAGCTTCTGGCGTGACGGCAGGAAGCTCGCCATGGCGACAGTCGGTCGTGACCGGGACAGCCTGCGGGCCGAAGTGGCGTTCGAACAGGGGCTTGACGCATGACCTCGCACACGGTTCCTGCAAGCCACGTTCGGCTGAAGCGCGTATACGAGCCCCCATCACCTGAGGATGGTGTGCGGGTTCTGGTCGATCGGCTGTGGCCGCGTGGGTTGCGCAAAGCGGACGCCGCCGTCGGTCGGTGGATGAAGGACATCGCCCCAAGCACCGAACTGCGGCAGTGGTTTCGCCACGACCCGGAACGCTGGCAGGAATTTCGTCACCGCTACGCCCGGGAACTGCAGCAACACGCGACTACCATCGACGAACTGCGCGAGATGGCCCGGCATGGCACGATTACGCTGGTGTTTGGCGCGCGCGACGAAGAGCACAACGATGCCGTCGCGCTGCGCGAGTTTCTCCTGCGGCCACTTGGTGGCAGATCCTGAGCATTTGTTCACGACTGAATGGAGAGAAAGGTGCCCGACAGAATGTATCCCCCCGCCACACGCGAATTAGCGCAGCAGCGCCGCGAACTTGCCTCTGCGCAACAGACGGCGTTCGACGCCTTCGGCAAGGCGGTGTTCGCCGATGGCGCGTTGTCCGCCAAGATGAAGCAGATCATCGCAGTGGCGGTGGCACACGTCACACAGTGCCCATATTGCATCAAGGGGCACACCAAAGCGGCGCGGAGGGCCGGAGCGACGCCGCAGGAGCTGATGGAGGCGGTCTGGGTGGCAGCCGAAATGCGCGCCGGCGCCGCCTATGCGCATGCCGCGCTCATGCTGGACACGCTGAACTCGGAATCGGGTGGCGGCTAGATCGAGCGAGCGTGCGCGTGGCCCTTTGTGGAAGCTCCGGAGCACGTAGGGAGATTGAAAATGCGGAAGACCAGCGCATTACCGGGATTGATCTTTGTTGTCATTGTCGGCATCGGCGCGGCATTCGCATACCTCGTCTATGACAACTCGTCTTATGGCGAAAGCCTGTCGATAGCGGTTGTGGCCTTCGTCATTGCAGTCGTTGCGTCTTACTCGATCAAGATCGCAGATCAATGGGATAGGACGGTGGTCTTGCGGCTGGGACGCTTTCGATCTCTGGAGGGGCCGGGATTGTTCTTTATAATCCCGATCATCGAGACGGTGCCTTATTGGATCGACACGCGCGTAATTACCAGTTCCTTCAAGGCGGAAAAGACACTCACCAAAGACACGGTGCCGGTGGATGTCGATGCTGTGCTATTTTGGAAAGTCGTTGACCCCAAAAAGGCGGCGCTCGATGTTGCCGACTATGACAGTGCTGCGATCGACGGCAGCAGGATATGGCGGCGGCGTATTTCCTCGACCAGCAAGGTCGCCATAGCCTCCGGGTCGCGCACAGATGGTGCGATTGGCAGTGCCCAGTCGACCATGGCGTGAAAAGCAGCACGGTCAAAGGCGAGCAGACCGAGCCGACGGGTCAGTTCGGCGAGGTGCGTCCGTCGAGTTTGGTCGCGCTGCGCATAAACGGCGAACGCGCGGGCATCTACGTCGAGCTGCTCGGCGAGATAGACGATCAGCGCAGGCGGCGGCAGCTCATTCGCTTCCAGCGCGCGCGCCGGATAGCGCAGGCAGACCAATATCAGTGCGAAGCCAAGTTGGTTGGGTTCCCCACGGCGTTGCGCGACAAGCGCCAGATCTTCGGGTCCGAGTGTCGCATGGCGGAGAACCTCTCGCTCGTCCGCGGGAAGACCAAGCAACCGCGCCCGTGCCGCCTCGCCCAGCAACCTCTGCCTCGCCATCACGCGACCTCCTTGTGTCGGCGCGTGGCTCGTTTAGCCCGGTCCACCGATCAGGCCCTTTGATGGCCCGAGGCAAGGTGCGCGGAAACCCTGTGCCAACGGTGAGCCCGAGCAAACGATTATCGGACAGGGAAGCGGACGCATTGTAGCGACCTGGGCCGGCAAGCTCGTCAGAATCTCGACCTGCTACGCGATGCGCCTGCCGCCACTGATCGCAGGCGCACGTCCGATGAGGGCCAATCAACCCGGGCCGGCATGGGCACTTGCTTAAACTCAGATGCTACCGTGCGCCCGGAGGACCAGCGCGACGGCGCAAATGCCTCGCCCGCTGCGAAATCTCGAATAGTCGTCGACATCCCGCATCAGCAGAAGGTGTTCGCCCAACGTTCTGGCCTAGCGTGCGTAAAACGCACTTCCGTGTCGTGACCCCGTAGTGCGCCGCCATCTCCTGATAGGTGCGATTGATCCCCGGCTCGTAGCGGCATCGCGGCGGTGACGCCGGCCTTGAGATTGTCGCAGACGATCTGGCGCGTGACGCCGCCGAAGAAGCCCAGCGCGTTGACGTGGCAGCCGATCCAGTCCGCCAGGCTCTGCGTCCAGCGCGCTTCGGCGTAGGTGTAGTTCGATGCGCCGAGCGCCGCGACGAAGATCTGCGCCTGCCGCACCGCGCCGGTGATGGGATCGGTGATCGGCACGGTCTGACCGGCGAAGTCGACGAACAGCCGTTCGCCGGCGACATGGGTCTGGCGCATCGTCGGCGAGATGCCGGCCCGCCAGTCGCGGTAGAGGTCGCAGAACCGGCTGTAGCCGTATCCATCCGGTTGCCCTGCTCGATACTCCTCCCACAGCAGCAGCAAGGTGACGCCGGGGCGGCGCAGCTCGGCATGCAGCCGCGGCCAGTCCGGTTGCGGCCTCGGGCTCTCCTGGACAGCGAACGGCGGGCTGAACAGCCGCGCCTCCAGAGCGCTGTCATCCAACTCGGCCGGCACCGGCCAGGTGATGCCAACCACCGTCGCGCGGCGCAGATACTCGGCCACCGTGTAGCGGCTGATGCCGATCGCCGCGGCAATGCGGCGCTCGCTGTGGCCGGCAACGTGCTTGAGACGCAGAACTTCTCGGACCTGACGCATCGGCAGTCTCTGGGCTGGCATGGCGCTCCCCGGGTGTTGCTCCCGGCGAGCGTGCCGTCGGTTGACGACTGCCCGCGGACTGCTCCGCCACCCCTCAGGGGGTGGCTGGCTTCGATCGGAATCGGTGGCTGGTTTGCGTCGGAATCAGTGGCTGGAATGGATCGGAATCACCGGCTGCTTTGCTCCGGAATCCGCAATCCAACGCGAACTCGATCGCCGGCTGGCGGCAGCGTGGACATCCGATCCGACAAGGCAGCGGGAGAAGGTGCTGCAGCGCGAATTGACGCGAACCCGTAAGGCCATAGATCGCCTGTTGATTGCCTATCAAGAAGAGCTTCTGTCGCTCGATGAGTTGCGGCGGCGAATGCCCGAGCTACGACAGCGCGAACATGCTTTGCGAACTGAGCTGAACTCGATCCTCGATCAGATCAGCGATCGCGCCATATATCTACAACTCGCCGAGACCTTGTCGGACTTCTTGAGCCGGCTCCGTACCTCAGCTGATACCCTCGACGTCCAGGAACGGCAACGGATCGTTGCCTCGTCGTCAGGGACATCCTGGTCGGCGACGAGACGATCGTCATCCAACACTCCATTCCCCTATCCTCCATGACGCCGAGCGGTGATGGTGGCGTCCAATCCAAGTCCGCAGCGCCGCCAGCCGCTAGTGGTCGAAGTTACCTTTTGCGTTCAGGGCGTGATCTCGCCGCTACTGGCCAACACGCCAGACCGATCGAGAGCACAACCATCGCCAGCGTTATCGCCGTATCGCCGCGGCCTTCATCTGGCGCCTGCCACGCTGGATCAACGTCCCCCTCCCCCTCACTTCACCAGCCTGCCTGGCCCAAGCGACGCGTCGGCGCTCAATCCTCGCTCAGTAGCTCCTCGAGCGTCACCGGGCATGCCTGTGGCACTGGCAGCGGCGGCTGACCGTCGATCGTGTCCGGCACCATGACAAGGGCGTCTTTGTAGAGGTCGGCAACATCGATCCTCTGCCGCATGGATGGCGTGAACCGCCGCCGCGCCTGACGCCGGAAACCGCGCGCCTCAGCCTGCCAGTCGGCACGTCCCGCCAGAACGGCCAGGCTGTGGCCTTCAGCATGTGGGCGAGCGCCTGGATCAACAGCGATTCGACGGCGTGAAGCTGCTCGTTTCCCACGCTCTCGATCTCCTCGATGACATTCGGCCAGTCGATCGCGTCGTTCTCGCGGCAACCGCCGCGATGCTGGCGCAGCAGCTCGGCCTGCTGTTCGGACCAGAGCAGGATGTCGTCGCCGTACAGGTCGCTCATTGCCGGGCTTCCACCTCAACAACCCAAAGATCGTCCGCATCGGGTGACTGCCGGATGGCGTCTTGCGCATAGGCCCGCGCGTCGTCGTCGCTTGCTTGCCGAGTCACCATCGAACCGGCCCGCTTGCCCGTGCTGATGCGCTCCAGCGTAATGGTGTAGACGTTCATTGCGATGATCCCTCAGTGCACCTGCGGAGGCGCGTCGCCGTCGTCCCCTTCCGCCTCGGCCGCTTCCCGCTCCTCGACGATGCAGTCACTGAGAACCCGCAAAAACTCCGCCTTGAATTCGTCCTCATGCTTCTCGCAACAGAGCGGCATGGCATGCGCGAGAGCATGCGCGCACACCATCAGCAGGTCGTATGGCTCGGCGTCCTCCAGGATCGTGTCGATCGCCTCAAGTCGGGCCATGAACGCGTCGGTTTTGGCCCTGGCGACCTTCGCCCTGGCGTCGGCGATGACTTTTGTGAAATCCGCCTTGGGGCTGCTTTCCTGCGTTTGGGGCGCGAGGGATTGGAGCTACTCATGCTGCTCGCCGCCGACGAGGTGTACGGTCCTCCAGATCGAGCGGATCGACCGGCAGGCCGGCAGCCGCCAGGGCACGGGTAATCACCTGCTTCTGGGTGACGCCTTCCGCCTCGGCGCGGTCTGCCAGGGCGATCGCCAGTCCCTCGGAAACCTTGACGTTGACAAGCACGGTCCGCCGCTCCGGCCGCATGATCGCAGGGGGCTCAGAACGCCCCGCCTCAACCGCCACGCGGCGCAAAGCCGTCGCATCCGCAACTGGTCGTAGTGGTGCTCGCTTGCCCATAGTTAAGCCTTTATGCCTTCTCGTATAGCCTGATTTAAGGCAACCAGCCTTGCCCGCGCAACTCGGCCATCAGCAAGGCGGCTTCTTCGGCCGCCGGGCCGGCCTCCGGCAGTCTCCCGGAAAAGCTCATTTCCCCATACGCCCGGCCTCGCTGATGGTGGTTTGCAGGTGGCAGGCCGAGCCGGTCGAGTTCGGCTTGCAAATGCCGAGACAAGGTCGTCTGTCGGCGGATGCGGTTCGCCACCACGCGGACAGGGATATCCCGACGCGCGCTGCGCGCCAGCGCCGCGCCATAGGCGACGGTCCGCTGTGCCTCGATCACGTCGGCCTCGCCAGGCGGCCGCTGGTTTTCACTGCACGGTAGGGGCCTGGCCTTTTGCTGGCCCAGTGACCACAGTGATGTTACACACACTAGTTCGAGCAATGAACACGGTGCGCTGCTGCGACAATCAAGGAATGTGTTGGTTGTAGCGGGACTTGCAACGCCTTTTGCACGCTTCCTAATGAAAACCCACCGGACGATGGCGTTACGCCACCTCGAACAGCCCCGCCGCACCCATGCCGCCTCCGACACACATCGTCACCACGACATACTTCGCGCCGCGCCGCTTGCCCTCGATTAACGCATGCCCCGTCATGCGCGCACCTGACATGCCATATGGATGGCCGATCGAAATCGCACCGCCATCCACGTTCAGCTTGTCCGGGTCGATGCCCAGCCGGTCGCGGCAATAAATAACCTGGCAGGCGAACGCCTCGTTCAGCTCCCACAATCCAATGTCGTCGACCTTCAGCCCGTGCTTCGCCAGCAGCTTCGGCACCGCGAACACTGGCCCGATGCCCATCTCGTCGGGCGCACAACCGGCCACCGCTATGCCGCGGTAGATCCCCAGCGGCTGTAGCCCGCGGCGTTCGGCTTCCTTCGCCTCCATCAGCACCGCGGCCGAAGCGCCATCCGACAGTTGCGATGCATTGCCAGCGGTGATGCATTTACCCACCTTCACCACCTGCCCGTCGGCAAACACCGGTTTTAATCCGGCCAGTCCTTCCAATGTCGTATCTGGACGGTTCCCTTCATCCTTACCCAATGTGATCTGCCTCGGTGATGTGGCGCCGGTGGCTCGGTCCGTGACCAGCATCGTAGCTGGGCAGCGGCGCCAGCTCAGCATCGAACCGCCCGGCCTGTTGCGCCGCGGCGGTGCGCTGCTGCGATCGTAGCGCGTATTCGTCCTGTGCCTCGCGAGAAATGTTGTAGCGCTCGGCGACGATCTCAGCCGTTTCGATCATCGCCATGTAGAGCGCGGGAATGCGCTGGACCAGCATCGGGTCCTGGGTGCGGTGCCGGTTTGCCTGCGGAGTCTGAACCAGCGAGATCGACTCAAGGCCGCCGCCGACAGTGATCTGCATTTCGTCGTCGACGATCTGCTTCGCTGCGGTGGCGATTGCCATCAAGCCAGAGGAGCACTGCCGGTCCACAGTCATGCCAGCGACGCTCTCCGGTAGGCCGGCGGCGAGTGCGCTCTGCCGCGCCAGATTGAAGCCCTGCGCACCCTGTTGTAGCGCAGCGCCCATAACCACGTCGTCGATTTCGGCGGGCACGACGCCGGCGCGCTTCACAGCCGCGGCAATGACGTGACCGCCCAGCGTCTGCGACTGGGTATCGTTGAACGCGCCGCGATAAGCCCGCCCGATTGGGGTGCGCGCAGTGGAAACGATAACGGCGCTCCTCATGGACGTTTCTCCCCGTGGGTTCGGTTTGTGCAGTGATGGCGCGAAATCCCCAGGACGTCCAGTCGACGCGCCACTGGTCCAGGAGGCTGAGGTCTGGTCAAGTCACGCTACTGGCGAAAACCGCGGCGACGGTGGATTGCTGCTCCTGGGCGCCGACACCTATGTTGCCGCAGACGCTCCCACCTGATCGCGCACCGCTCATCTTGCATCGCACAGCTGTGACGCCGGTGCATAAGCCCACAGCGTCATCGGGGCATCAGCGGCGTCCTGGTAGGCTTGCGACTTGGCGAGCGCGATTGCGACGCGTGCGGCCGGCGGTTTGACGCGGCCCAGGCGGGTGAGTTGCCGCTTGCGGGCCTCGAGTTGCGCCACTTCGGTCCCCGATGCCGAGCGGCCCCCGGGAGATCTGAAGTGGAGCGGCGCCCTCGATAGTGAAGGGAATAACACGTGGGAACGTAGAGCTTTTTCGCTTACCGGCGCGACCCACACGACCAGCGCTCACCACACAGCTTGTATGACCCGCCGCCAAGCCAAAAACGCTCTACGTTCTCGCGTGCTATACTTGACCTTGCTAGGCGGCCTCGGCGGCGGCTTTGGCTGCTCTACCAGACGCGACGCCGCTGTCGCCAACCGGTTCTTCCGCAAAGCGCTGGCCCAGCTGCCTCCGTGAAATCCCCGCCTCTGCGTCGACCGGAGTACGCCTCCGGGGTCTGCAACAGAGCCGTCGGCTCCCTGCGCGATCGTGAAAATGTCACCCGCGATCTCCGGGCCGATGAGGTGCAGCAGCGGAGCGTAAGGGAAGCGAAGAGGACGCCCCGTGCGCGCGGCTATCGATGGCCCGGCTGCCCATAAATGTTTCCTCGGTTCGAAAAGGATGTGGTCAGAAGCTCAGGCACGGTGCGCCCTGTGGCGCACCGGTCGCCCCACCGTCGACCACAATCTCGGCGGCCTGGATGTTGGATGCGTCGCGGCAACGGCTTGCCATCCCATTGGCACAGCTCATCGAAGCGCCTGCGGCGATTCTTTTGGATAGGCTCAGAGCTAAACAAACACGCCTTACGTCGCCAGCAGCCCTTGATGTGGTTCACGTGCCGTACCCGCACGTCCGCACGATGTCCGACTGAAAGAGGGTGTCTCAGCGCCGTCCAGAAGCAGGAGGAAAATAGCATACCGACAACGCCGCTAAAGGTGCACCCGTCTGCGTACCTCAGCTACCGCAGGAGGTCGTGCACCCGCTCCTCCAGCCCAGGCGGCGCGGCGTAGCGGTGGAACCCCGAGCCGCGCCGCTCCTGTGTCTCGCCGGTTCGCTATTGCGCCGCTTCTGGCCTGAAACGGTCCATTCCGCCTACTTCTTGCTGGTTCCGCCCCTGCAGACGCCGCCTCGGAGCGAGGGGCTCATCGCATCGACGAACTGGCGCAGGTGGAAGCTAAGGCGCTGCCGCTCAGCGTCGTCCATGTCCTGCGCTTCGCCCTGGCGTAGCAGCCAGTCCGAGGCGAGCAAATATATTTCTTTCAGCATGCGGTAGGCTGGGTTGCCGTGCCATTCCGGCGCGGCGAAGCGCTTGTCGAAGGCGCCGGAAGGCTTGCCTTCCGGGATGCCGGAGCCGGCGCCCACCCACCACCGCCGGCCCGCATCGTTCCCGGCCTCGGTCGCGGCGCTCAGGATGCGCGCATTTAAGTCCGTGGCCGAGGAGATCGCCTTTTCGGGCTGGTGGAGGGAACGCAGCCAGATGGTGCGGAGGGCACGCGCAATTTCCGCCCAATCCACCGGCACGACGTCGCGCAGTGGATTGGCATTCCACATCAGGTCGATCGAACGTAGGACCGGATCTTTCGCCAGAACGTCGTAGAGCTGCTTCACCCCCGAAGCGAGAAGATGGTCCGCGGCGGCGTCCGGCGTAATCTGCCACCATTGCGTACTGAAGTCGCCCCAGTTGTTGCTCCACGCCTGAGCAGAACTGGAAGCGGCATTTATCCAGGAGGACCACACGCCCAGCATCACGTCGGGCGCTGGCGCGGAAAAACCGGGGGCCGAAGCGGCCTCACCCGATGTTGAGCCAGGTTCCTTGCTGTCCAATGATGCCATCTCTTCCGCTCGGCCTAGGTCTGATAGGCAGTTGTGGTGGCCTGAGACTCGCCATCCACCAATTGCCAGTTACCCATGGGGCGGGTTGCGCCGCCCTTCCCACGATACACAGGCAAGCCGCCAGCATAGGCCAAGTGCCTCCCTGAGTCACCGCGACCGCGGTGTTGACGCCGGCTCCCACCAAGACGGTTGCAACATGAACCTGGCTGCTCAGAAGCCCTCGCCGAGAATGGATTCCTGCCATGCACATCGAGGTCGAAAAGTAGGCAAAGTCGTAAGGGCGACCGCGCGGTCCGGAATTTATGCATGGTACAGCCAAAAAATCTCCGGCTGTGTCGCCGCGAATGGCATCTCACCAAGGTTGCCACGACGGACGAACCGTTCGCCCGCTGGCAGAGGGCGAGTGTTCGCTGGGCCGCCGGTAATGCCTACACCCGTACCAGATACTCGAGCAGACCGCTTCACCACGTCAGCCCACTGTAAGCCCATCGACGGACGACACAACGCGGGCTTCCTGGCCGGGAATGATGGGTGTGTGACCAGGGCGGCCGGCGCGAAATTCCTCCGGCACGAAGTGTTGCGTCAGCTTCCAGTAGTCCAGCAGCCGCCACGGCGAGGTCACCGTCACGCGATTGTGCCGGTTCTTGTACCAGCTCGTCACCCCGGGATGCGCCCAGACCATGTTGCGGCACTTCTCGTCGACCAGCTTGTTGTAGCCGTCATGCACGTCAGTACGCACCTCGAGCGTCGTATAGCCATTCTCGATCATCTCCCGTACCGCCTGGGTGATGTAGCGAACCTGGCATTCCGTGTGGAAAATGATGCTGCCGCCATGCGCCAGATTGGTGTTCGGGCCGTAGGTCAGGAACAGGTTGGGGAAGCCGGGCACCGTAATGCCGAGATAGGCACGCGGGTCGTCGTCACCCCAGATGCCGCGGATCGTCCGCCCATTGCGTCCCCTGATGTCCATCGGCCACAGCATCTTCGAGGCCTGGAAGCCCGTGGCCATGATGATGACGTCCACTTGGTGGACGGTGCCATCCTCCATGACGATTGAATCCTCGGTGATATACGAAATCGAGCCGGTCACCAGCTCGACATTTGGCCTCTTGAGCATCCGATACCAGTAATTATCTCGCAGCATGCGCTTGCCGTAAGGCGGGTAGGCCGGGATCACCTTGGCGAGCAACTCCTTGTCATCGTCGAGTTCCTTGCGAACATAGTCGATGATCAGTTCGCGCATCTTGTAGTTCGCTTCATTGAGCGAGTTGTCCGGCATCGGCCAGTCCGGATCCATCTGCAGCGAGGCGTGAAAGCCATCGGACCCGGCCCAGAATAACTGGAAGCGCAGCCACTTGCCGAAATACGGGATGCGCTCGATCGCCCACTTATTCCCGGCGCTGACCTCCTTGTGGTAGTTCGGGTTGTTCATCAGCCAATGCGGAGTTCGCTGAAATACCAGCAGGCGCGCGACGTCTGGCGCGATCGACGGGCCGGCCTGGACGGCGCTGGCGCCGGTTCCGATCATCGCGACGCGCTTGCCTCGCAGATCGACCGTGCGATCCCACCGAGCGGTGTGGAATACCGGTCCGTGAAACAGTGGCAGCCCGGCTATCGGAGGGATCGACGGGCGGTTGAGCTGCCCGACCGCGCTGATCACTACGTTACCGGTGATCGCCTGGGTTGTAATGTCGGCGGTGCGGAACGTCACATGCCAGCACGCTTCCGGTTCGTCGAATTCCGCTGTCGTGACCTCCGCACCAAAGCGGATGTCTTGCCGCAGACCGTATTTGTCGGTGGTGGCCGCGATATAGGCCAGGATTTCGTCGCGCCGCGAGAAATGCCGAGACCACTTATCGTTCGGGTTGAACGAATACGAATAGAAATGGTTCGGCGTGTCGACCGCGCAGCCTGGATAGACGTTCTCAAGCCAAGTTCCTCCGACATCTTGGTTCTTCTCCAGGATCACGAATGGAATGCCAAGCTCCTTCAGTCGGATGGCGGCGCATAAGCCGGCGAACCCGGCGCCGATAATGATCACCTTGAAGTTCCGGATGGGTAGGCGCTCAGGGTCGCGCTGCCAGTGCACTGAGCGTGTATCCTCATCGCCGAGGCGGGTCTCTTCCACCAATAGCGGGATGTACTCCTCCGGGACGGTCTGGCCCACGCCGGCGCTCATCATCTTCTGCAGCGTCTCGGAGGGTATGTGCCGTGGCGGTTCGCGCCCGCTAGCCGCGTAGTCCCGTAGGACTGCGACCAATTGCTCGCGCACCTTTTGCTTCAGGTCTTCGGGGACCGACTCTAGGAAACTCCAGGCACCGTGAATATGCGGCGCCACCTCGCCCAAGATTTCCAGATCACCGCTCAACTGTGCCAGGACCATCAGCATCGGAGCGATATCAGCCTCGGCCAGGGCTGCCCTCAGGGCTGCTTCGTCTCGAACCACGGCATCGAACATGTTGCTCATCGCTGTGCCCCCGCTTGCGATCTCTTGCTGGACTTGATCAGAGAACACAAAGTCTCCGCAAGCGGGCTTGCGGGCGTTGCCTGGCCACCCGCTGCCGAGAGCCGTGTCGGAGCGGACGCTCCCGGTTGCCCGGTAGTTGCCCGGCCCGAGGTCACTTTAGGCCCTCCCGTCCTCATCCGCGATGCGTGTGCCTATGCACCGTCGGCGCAGTTGTCCACTGCGCGCGACGCAGGGTCAATCTGGCAGACCGGGGCGGCGAAACGGCGCTCAACCGAACCGAGAAACAATCAATCAGTGTGCCCGAATGTTGACAAGCGTAGAGTGAGAGGGTGAGCTGGTGGCCATGTTGCTGACCAAGATGGCCGGGCGGCGTGTCTCAGAAGCACGCCGTATGGCGAGCGGCTCAGACCGATTCTTTCAGTTCCTTCGCTGGCCGGAAGGCGATCTTCTTGCTGGCCTTGATCTTTATGGCCTCACCGGTCGCTGGGTTCCGTCCCATCCTGGCCGCCCGCTTCCGCACCTGGAGGATGCCGAGGCCGGTCAGACGGATTTTGTCGCCCTTCTTGAGGTGTCGGGTGGTCAGCGTCACCAGATCGCCCAGCACTGCCTCAGCCTGTTTCTTCGGCAGGTCATGGCTGTCCGACAATGAGGCGGCCAGATGCTTGAGTGTGATGGTGGTCTTGACCGCAGCTTTGGCCGGGGTGGCTGATTTCTTCGCCGTGGGTGCAGCTTTCTTGGTTGGCGGCATGATGATCTCCCTGGGCTGGCAGGCCAATGTGCTCGCCTCGACCAGATTCGAGCAATATCCGCCGCCGGGCGGCCGACTCGATAGCCTCATTCATCTCGCCGCCGGGACGACGTTCTGGCGGAGGCCTGTTCGCCAGTCTGATGATCCTTGCGTCATCGTCGCGGGAGCGGCGTAGCACGCAGCTGACATCCAAGCGATCGGTCGTTCCCGCGTCGCTGCGGCGCTGTGCTCGACCGCCGCCACGATCTTCCGCATCGCGACGGTTCCGTTCACGCCGGTTGCTTCAACGCCGTGGTGTCGATCGGCAAATTTCGCAAGTGCTTGCCGGTTGCCGTAGAGATCGGCTGTGGTGTGCGTTCTCTACGCGGATGTCCATGGTCTGTGAGTTGTCGCTCCTTCTGTGCGTTCCCAGAATCGGTCCGGTTGTGCTCTTCTTTCTGGCGGATCAGCGACCATTGGCGCTCGACGGGAGGCCGGCAGCACTTTGAGACAGGCAACCGAACTCACCAGGGTGAAGGCTCGGATCAAGGCACTCGCCGATAAAACCGTCTCCAACGGATGCACCGAAGCGGAGGCCATGGCGGCGGCCGACATGGTCGGCCGCCTGCTTGAGCGTTACGCGCTGTCGATGGCCGAGATCGATGTTCGCGAGGAGCGCTGTGTCCAGGTCGAGGTGCCGATCGGTGGCAAGCAACGACGCCCGATCGATGGCTGCGTCACGTCGATCGCCCGGTTCTGCGACTGCAAAGTCTGGGTCTCACGGGACACCATGATGCCAAGCTACGTGTTCTTCGGCTTCGAGGCTGACACGGCGCTGGCCAGGTATCTGTTCAAGGTCATCGACCGTGCCATGCGGACCGAGCTGACGGCGTTTCGGCAATCCCATCCCCGGCTGGCGGGTGTTAGCCTTCGCAGTGCATCGAAAAGCTTCCAGCAGGGCATGGCTGCGCGCCTCGCGGATCGGCTCAATGAGATGCATCGGGAGCGCGACGCCAGTGTCGCGGCACAGCGCTCGACCGGTACCGCTCTGATCCTGGTGAAGCACCAGGTTGTCGAGGAGGCATTCCGACAGACCGAGGTTCGGCTCGTTTCGGCCGGCCGGCTGAACCATGCGCGGCGGAACGGAGCGTTCCGGCGAGGACTGATTGCCGGCAGTCGGGTCAACCTGAACCGGCCGGTCGGTGAAACCGCCCGATCATTGCTGTCATAATGGTCGATCGGGACCGCCAGCGTAATAGGGTGTACACATGGGAGGAACAGTTCATCGCTCCGCGCGATCCGAGCTTGATCGAACTCGGCCAAGCGCAGGGCATGATTGATGCCATCTGGGCTGAGACGGGTTTGCGGTTTCCGCCGAAGGTCGAGCGTCTTCCTCGCCAGGCGCGCTCGACTGTGGCCGACGCCTCACGGCTCTCAATCCGGCTGACCGGTTCCAGCCCATCGTGGTGCCTGTTGCATGAACTTGCCCACGCGATGAGCAGCACGCATGACGGCCATTCAGATGGCCATGGGCCAACATTCATGGGACTGTATGCCCAGTTGCTCATTCGATTTCTTCGCGTGCCCATTGACACGCTCCTCCAGTCGCTCGAAGCGGCGCGCATCGAGACGGACATGCAGGCGAAGCCGGTTTTCATCGACGATCAGCCGATGCGGCGAACGCGTACAAGGTCATCGGCATCCGCGGTTTCTGGCAACGGTGGCACATATGACGCAGATCGACATTGACAGGATGAGTGAAGCCGAACTCATCGACCTGAACCATCGGATTGTCGAACGCCTTCGCTTCCTTGGACAGATGCGTGCGCACGCCCAGATGCTTGAGTTCAGCATCGGCGACCGGGTCTGTTTTCAAGCCGAAGAACACAATCCTATCGAAGGTATGCTCACCCGATACAACAAGAAGACGGTGACGATCATTGCCGATGACGGCCGCCAGTGGAATGTCTCGCCAGGTCTGCTGCGCCGAGCCACTTCACGTGGCGTTGCAAGGGCTGACACGTCGAACGTGATTCACCTGAAGTGCGACCGTCAATCGACCCTTCTCAGGGTGTCGGCTTGTGCCGGTAGTCCATAGGGAGGACCCGCGCGCCGCGGAGAGCCCGTGGTGAGGCTGACGCAGCGGCGCGCGGTCGATTTGGATGGCAACGCGACATCGGCGGCGTGCGCGCGGTGTATGTCCAGTTCCGATCGGCACCTACAACGGGATGGAACCTGTGCCTGGACGGCTGGTTTGGCAACGGATTCTGTCCGTTGTCCGGGAGTTTCATTCCGTTTGCAGCGACAAAGACTGAACGCGAGCGAACCGGCGACCCGCGTCCGTCGCTGGAGGAACGCTGTCCTGCGAAGGCGGTCTACGTGGCAGCCGTGCAGAAGGCGGCCGAGAGCCTCGTGGCTGAGCCGCTGCTCTTGCCCGAAGACGCTGCACGCTTGATCGCCGAGGCCGAAAACCAGGGAGTTCGCTCCGGTCCATGACGCTATCT
>CAWCDM010000006.1:0-23527 GCA_963794185.1 uncultured Alphaproteobacteria bacterium
CTTCACGCGCATGGGCGGGCTTTCCTCGGGGATGGCGTAGTCGGCGCCGCCGGAGTAGCCCCTGGGACGGCGATTGCGCAAGCTTGAGCCGCGCAGCGTTGTCGGTTCGGCTACGAACAGGGGCGGCCTTGGATGCAGCGTGCGGCAACGATGTTGGTGCGTTCTGGCCGGCCTTGGCGGCATGGCAGCCAGGGCTGCGGAACCGGCAATTCCCGTGCTGGACGTCGCTGCCGTGCCGTACCTGACCCCGCAAGGTCGCGCGAGCTACGCCGATTTCCTGCTGATGAACCTGCCGCGCGCCATGGCCGTGGCATCGAACGGCGCATACGGCTGGTATAGCGGTGGCGGTACGATCGATGATGTGCGGGGCAGGGCACTGAAATCTGCGGCGAAAGGGCGGCACGGATTGCGCAATCTATGCCGAGGACCTTCAGGTCGTCTGGCCGGGTCGCCCGCCGCGCATTGCCGGCGGTGCCCGGGCCGCTGATCGAAGCCCGCGACTATGCCTTTGTGCCCGACCCCGTTCATCTGGTACGGACCTCAGGCGGCCGGGGCGTGTTCGTCTGGGGCCAGGCAAGACGGGTGGGGGCGAGGACAGCCGCGAGGCGCAGCCGCAGGCCTATGTGCGCGCCTTCAACAATGCCGGGTTCGACGTCGTTCGCTTCGGCCGCAATCCGTCGGCGGACTATGTCGACGAAGCAGCCGAATGGCTGCGCAAGGGCTCGCCACGCTGCGCCAGAAGGGCTGGCGCATGGTCGTCGCCGGCGGCCAGTCGCGCGGCGCTTGGAACAGCCTGCAGATACTCGACAGCCGGGCCTGGCCGACGCCGTGATCGCCGTCTCCCCGGCCAGTTTCAGCGGCCAGACAACGCAGGAGGCGGATCTGATCGCATCTCCATGCCGATCGCTCGCCGGCCGCGCGCGTCGCGGTGGCGCAAATCAAGGGCGACATCTTCGTGCGCGACATGCCCGGGCGCATTGCCATGCTGCACGAACTGCTGCCGTCACGTGCCTCAGCGGTGCTGGTGATCGACCAGCCCGAGGGCATCGTCGGCCATGGCGGCGGCCAGCAGCGACTTCGCACGCAAGTTCGGGCCGTGCATGTTGCGTTTCGTCATCGACCCGGTGCCGCCAGCGGATTGCGCGCCTGGTCGCGGGCCGTAGCGGATCAGGCTGCCGGTCGAGCCGGCCGGCTTTCCGTCCTCAACTGCCCGCAGGCCGCCAGGATGTCGCGCCCGCGCGGCGTACCGGACCGGCGAGGCAAAGCCCGCGTCCATGACGATCCGCGCGAAGCGGTCGATCGCGCTGTTGCTGCTGGTCTCGAACGGGCTGCCCGGCCAGGGATTGAACGGGATCAGGTTCACCTTGGCCGGCATGCCCGCGATCAGCCGCACCAGCTCGCGCGCCTCGGCCTCGCTGTCGTTCACGCCCTTCAGCATGACGTATTCGAAGGTGATGCGCCGCGCGTTGGAGGCGCCGGGATAGCGGCGGCAGGCGGCGATCAGCTCCGCGATCGGGTATTTGCGGTTCAGCGGCACGAGCTCGTCGCGCAGCTCGTCGCGTCACCGCGTGCAGCGACACCGCGAGGTTCACGCCCAGCTCGTCGCCCGCGCGATCCATCATCGGCACGACGCCGGAGGTGGACAGCGTGATCCGCCGGCGCGACAGCGCCGATGCCCTCGTTGTCCATCGACGATGCGTCATCGCCTTGGCGACGTTGGCGTAATTGTACAGCGGCTCGCCCATGCCCATCAGCACGATGGTGGACAGCAGCCGCGGCGTTTCGCCCTTCGGGCTCGGCCATTCGCCGTAGGCGTCGCGCGCCGCCATGAACTGGCCGACGATCTCGGCCGCGCCCAGGTTGCGCACCAGCGTCTGCGTGCCGGTGTGGCAGAAGCGGCAGGACAGCGTGCAGCCGACCTGCGAGGAAATGCAGACCGCGCCGCGATCCTCCTGGCGGTCGGGGATGTAGACCGTCTCCGCCTCCTGCCCGTCGCGGAAGCGGAACAGGAATTTGCGGGTCGTCGTCCGTCGCTGGTCTGCACCATCGCCGCCTCGGGCCGGCCGATGACGAAGCGCTCGGCCAGCTTCTGCCTGCAGCGGCCGGGCGATCGAGGACATGCGGGCGAAGTCGGTGGCGCCCTGGTGGTAGATCCAGTGCCAGAGCTGCTTGGCGCGGAACGGCTGCCTCGCCGATCGCCGCCATCTCGGCGGCCAGTTCGGCGCGCGACAGGCCGACCAGGTCGCGCCGCCCATCGGCGCAGCTGCGCCGGCGGCGGGTCGAACAGCGCCGACTTGGCGAGGATCCGGTCGCGCTCGGCTGTCGGTCAGGTCGAGCGCGGCGCGTTCATCAGCGTGCCGGACAGGCCTTGTTGATCGCCGCATAGGCGGCGGAGAAGCCGCTCAGGCTGAACGTGTCCACCACCATCTGGCCGTCGCGCGGGCCCGGCGAGCGGGCCAGCGCCTGGGCGCCTTCTCGAAGCGCCGCCACCGCGGCCTTGCCGTCGCGGGCGAAGGCGGTGCGCTGCGCGGTGTAGAAGTCGAGCCCGGTGGTATCGACCTGCACGGTCACCGCGGCATTCTGGCGGCATAGGCGAAGCCGGCGCTGATCGCGACGGCGTCGCGCCCGCCGGGCCGCTGGGTGACGGTCAGCACCACCTCGCCGCGGCCGGGCAACGCCGGGCGCGGAGTCTTGCGCGCGGGTGAAGGCGTAGCAGACGGTCTGGCCGGCTTCCTGGTGGGTCGCGGCGGTCCAGTCGTCGAACTTGCCGATTGCCTTCGGTCCGGCTGGCGCGGCGTGGCTTGCGGCGCGGCCGGTGCGCTGCGCCTGGGCAGCGGCGGGCAGCGGCGACGGCGAGCGAGCAGGCAGACAGGGACGAGCGAGGCGCATCGGGCAGAGATACGGCGCGCGACGTGCAGGCGAACAAGCGCCGCGCGCGTCATGGCTTCTTCGCGTCACGTGTGCGCCACCCAGTCGGGAATGTTGCGGCGGAACCGCGGCGTGCCATGGCGCCGGTGACGGCTGCGGCAGCGCCGGCACCGCCGTGCTGCCGACCGGGCGTTCGGCGAAGCGGCCGTGCTGCAGCAGCCGGTCGTACAGCACCAGCGCGCCGGCCACCGCGAGGTTGAGCGCGAACCGGGTCGGGATGCGCACCACGTGGTGGCAGCGCTGCAGCATGGCCGGCGACAGTCCGGAGCGCTCCGGGCCCAGCACGTAGGCGGCGTTCAGCGGATGGCGGAACGAGGGCAGATCGGTGGCGTCATCCAGCAGTTCGACGCCGACCAGCACGCAGCGCTGCGGCAGGTGCAGCGAATCGATGGTCGGGGAAGCGCCACAGCGGCACGTGCTCCGGCGTGTCGGCGGTATCGGCCAGGCGGCCGGCGCGCGCATCCCAGCCGGCGCCGACGATGAAGCAGAACGCGGCGCCGAAGGCGTGCGCGGTGCGCAGCAGGGCGCCGACATTGGCGGACTTCGACACCCCCTCGACGCCGATGCCGAAATAGCCGCGTGATCTGGCTTCAGCCATGGCGGCGGTCTATGCCGGGCGCATGACCGACGCAACCGACGCCCGGCTGGCCGCGCAGTACGAGGCCTATCCCTATCCGCGGCGCGACCCGCGCGACGAGGCGAAGCGGCTGATCGTCGGCAGCCCGGGCCATCTGCGCGAGATCGACCACTGGGTGTTCGGCGCGCGCCGTCCGGCGTCGCGGCCGCTGCATGCGCTGATCGCCGGCGGCGGCACCGGCGATGCGACGATCATGCTGGCGCAGCAGATGGCGCGCGAGGGGCGGGCCGGGACGGTGACCTGGCTCGACCGGTCCGCCGCGGCGCTGAAGATCGCCCAGGCGCGGGCCGCGGCGCGCGGGCTGACCAACATCGTCTGGGAGCAGCGCTCGCTGCTGGAGCTGCCCGGATCGGGGCTGGGGCCGTTCGACTACATCGACTGCTGCGGCGTGCTGCACCATCTGCCCGATCCGGCGGAGGGGCTGCGCGCGCTGCTGTCGGTGCTGGCGCCGGGCGGCGGGCTTGGGCTGATGGTCTATGCGCCGCACGGACGCACCGGCGTCTACATGCTGCAGGACGCGCTGCGGCTGCTGGCGCCGGCCGACGAGGCGCCGGCCGCGCGGCTGGATGTGGCGAGGCGGGTGATGCGGCATCTGCCGGAGACCGCATGGCTGCGGCGGAACGGCTTCCTCGACGACCACATCAACGGCGGCGACGCCGGGCTGTACGACCTGCTGCTGAACCCGCGCGACCGCGCGTTCACCGTGCGCGAGCTGCACGCGCTGCTGGCGGGCGAGGGGCTGGCGGTGACCTGCTGGGTGGAGCCGACCCGCTACGATCCGATCCCGCTGCTGCCTGATCCGCGGCTGCGCGCGCGGGTCGAGGCGCTCGATCCGATCGACCGCGCCGCGCTGGCCGAGGCGCTGGCCGGCAATGTCAGCGCGCACATCGTCTATTGCGTGCGCCAGCGGCGAGCGTGATCGAGCGCGCGGACTTCATGGCGGACGGAGGCGGTGCCGGTGACTGCGCGAGCTGTCGGGCCGGAGCGTTGCCGGCGGCATCCAGCCGGACGGCACGATCACCCTGGTGTTCGATGGACTGCGCCTGCCGCTCGCGTTGCCGCCGCTGGCGCCGGCGATCCTGCGGCTGGTGGATGGCCGGCGCTCGGTGGGCGAGATCGCCGCGACGCTGGCCGCGCGCGGCACCGGCGCCGAGAGCGTTCGCGCGCGCCTGGCGCGCGACGTTCACCGCACTGGAGCGGATCAACCGGCTGCTGCTGGCCGCACCGCGGGAAGGTTGATGGTAACCTGACGCGAACGGCGGAGCGGGAAAGAAACGTCATGCGAACCGGCGCCGAATATCGCGAGGCGCTGCGCGACGGACGAAAGTCTGGGTCATGGGCGAAGGCCTGGTCGACGACGTGACGACCCATCCGGCGACGCGCGCGATGGTCGACGAGTATGTCGCCTGGTACGACCGCCACTTCGATCCGGCCTGGGCCGACATCATGCTCACGCCCGCCGACGGCCGGCGAGCGCGTGCCGCTGGGCCTGCGTGCTGCCGCAAGCGCCGACGATCTCGTCGGCATGGGCCGGTGCTTTCGCCGCGACGACGTTTCCTCAGCGCCGGCAACATCACCCACACGCCGGCCTACGGCAACCTGATCGCGCTGGGCGTGCTCGCCGCGGTGCAGGAGCGCGACGCCTCGCCGAAGCAGATCGCCGATGCGCGCGCCTATCGCGAAATGATCGCGCGCACCGGGCGGTTCCTGACCTTTTCCGGCGGCGGTGCGACGATCGGCTACCGCATGCGCCAGGACCCGGCGACGCGCGCCGCGCTCAAAATCGTGCGCGAGACCGACGCCGGCCTGGTGATCAGCGGCAGGCTCGGCATGCACACCAGCCCGGCCTATGCCGAGGACGTGTACATCGGCGGCCTGCACGGGCGTCGATATCGGCGACCACCGCGCCAGGTTCGTCGTGCCGGTCGGCGCGCCCGGGCGTCACGATGCTCTGCCGCAAGATCGCGGCGCGCGACGCCAACCCGTTCATCGCGCCGCTGTCGCAGCCGCTACGACGAACTCGACGGCCAGATGTGGCTCGACGACGTTTTCGTCCCGTGGGAGCGCGTCTTCCTGCTCGAAGCCGACGCCCGAGCCGGTCGCCACGCTGGCTGTTCTGGCACCAGCTCTATGGCTGGCTGGCGAAGGCGGAATTCACGCTGGGCCTGGCGCTCGCGTGCGCCCACGCGATGGGTCTGCAGCGAGCACGAGCCGACGATCGAATACCTGGTGGACCTGGTCATCGAGGTGCAGACGGTGCGCACGCTGCCTGACCGCCGCCGAGCGCGATCCGCGAGTTCACGCCGGCAGGGCTATTGCTTACCCGAACCACCGCCATCTCGCGGCCGGCGGCATCGCGATGCTGAAGGCGCGGCAGCGGATGGCGGAGATCCTGCGCATCGTGCCGGGCTCGTCGCTCGTCGTGGCGCCGATCCGACAGCGATCTCGCCGCGCCCGAGATGGCGGCGGGGCTGGAGGAAGTCGTTCGGCGGCGGCGGCTACACGGCGCTGCAGCGCGCCGCGCTGTTGCAGCTGGCCTGGGATCACGTGTCATCGGCGCTGGACGGCCGCGAGTCGGCGTTCGAGCTGCACGCCAACGGCGGCATGCCGGACTGGCGCGGCCGGCTGCGGCGCAACTTCGAGCGCTACAACGAGCTGGCGAACGCGGTGCTGCGCGCGATCGGCTGTGCCGATGCCGGAGATTGACCTGAGCTCCATTGGTGCCGCGGCTATCGCTCCGCGGCGACCGGTCACCCCGCCCCCTCCTGCCTCGTCGCGCTGACGGCGGTCGCCTGTGCTCCTGATCTGGGACGCATGCGGCACGCCACATATTATCGTGTGCCAATTTGCATATTTTGTCTCGAATGTTAATAAATTCCGTTGACGTTCTCATAATGTTCTGTTAACCTTCTCTTTACCGAGCTCGGGAAGCAAAGTCCAAAAGGATGCGGCTTCAAGATTGGCGGTGTATCGAGCTCGCAACGTCAAGTGTTCACCGCAAGAACGGCTCCCAGCCGGAAAAACTCCTGACTGGTTGGACTTGATCAATGGAAGTCAACCTACGCATAGTGCGTATGGCGGCTCCCATGGGCGCAGTCCGCGCACCGATGACAGGAGACTAACATGCGTAAGTTCCTTTTGGCCGCGGATTCTAGCCCCCTTCGCCATGGCCCCCGCTTTTGCTGAAATGCCACAGGCCATGACAGCTGCCGGCGACGTCAATCTCGCGAAGACGGCGGCTGGCTCGACCGCGGGCGTAGCAAGCAGCAGGGCACCATGGCTGGTGCGAAGGTCGGCGGCAACGGTGCCGTGATCGTAGGCGCGGTGTCAGGCAACTACACCCAGGTTCAGACTTCAGCGGGCGCTAACGCCGGACCGAAGGGCTCGTTCACCAACACAACCGCGCAGCAGGTGAATATCGGCGGCACGGTGGCCGGTGGGCTCGCCGACAACGGCAAGCACAGCAACGGCGCAACCGGCATCGCTGGCGGTCAACAGACCAGTCAGGCGACAGGCGGTGCAGCGGCGACTGCTTCCAACGCAAACCTTGGTGGGTTCGTCAAGGTCGAGCAGCCGAAGCATCGGCCGATGCTGTCGGTGCGGTGAACTGAGCGTGAGCCGGCATTAAACCGCCGTCTCGATTGCAGTGACCTTCTGGGGCGGCAAACCCGCTCCAGAACGTCGCAGGAGAGCTTCGATGAAATCAATCCTTGTTGCCGGCTCCGCATTGGCGATGCTGTGCGCGCCGGCCTTTGCCCAGACTTCAAACTCAAATTCTGGGTCCAATGCAACTGTGAACACAGCATCCGGATCGCAGTCGCAATCGGTTTCCAACCCCAAGGTGAACGTGATCGGCAACCCGATCGGCAATGGCGCCTCATCCAGCAACTCCGGTGCGAAGGCGACTTCCAACACTCGGTCATCCTCGCGTTCGGCGGCGGTCGGCAACACGACCAACGTCACCGTGTCCGGTTATTCCCGTGTTGACAGCTCTGGCAACAGCACCGGAAGCGGCAGCACCAAAAGCGCTGGCACGACAGGCAGCCGCCGATCCGTCAACCGGCACCACCGGCGGAGGCTACAGCGGCAGCTACACCGTACGGAACACACCGGAGGTCATTCCTCCAAGCGTGGTGGGCGGCAATCCGTGCGCGGTCGGCGCCTCTGGTGGCCTTTCGTTGCCGGGCTTCGGCGTCGCATTGGGCGGCACATGGGCAGACAAGGCGTGCGAACGTCGGCAACAGGCGGCCCTGATGTTCAACATGGGCGAACCAAGGTTGGTACCAAACTGATGTGCCAGGATGAGCACGTTCACCAAGCCATGGTGTCTAGCGGCAAGCCGTGCACGGCGACGTTCCGGCGGCACCGTGGCGCAAGCACCGGCTGCGGCGACGACGGTCGCCACGGTACCTGCACTCGCAGCCCCGGTCTTGCTCGCGGCCGCGTATGTCCCAGTCGCACCAAGACCTGAGTGGTGCCCAAGGCGGCGCCAACCACCGAAGCATCGAAAGCCTATGTCGCGCAGGTATGCGGCAAGTGAGGCGAGCTACATGTCGTCCCGCTGTGCATGGCGAATGTCTCAGTAAAAAGCAGGCTTTTGCCAAGCCCAGCGGAGCCGCTCGACAAAATCGATAATCAGCGCGGAAATCTAATGCCCTCGGTGTCTTGGCTAATGATGTTTCTGGCCGCGAATATGCTTTGCAATTCGTCGTCATCGGTCGTTAATCACTTCGTCGCCAGAGTTGCGCCTGCCCACCTGAGGGACAGCCATGCCCCATTCATCTACCGCGCCCGCAGCGGTGAGCATCACGACCTTGCTGGGACGCTTCGATCGATTGCCGCCGCGCGCCGTCGGAATTCTGGCGCTGCTGGCAGCCGCATTTGCCCTCGGGTTGGCCCTTGCCTCCAGTATTGGGGCGGCTTGTGCCTTGCTCACTCTGCCTATTAGAGCGTTGGCCCTATCGTGTCGCCATCCTGCTTGGTGCGCTTGCAGCGTTTTCGCCACGGCCGGCGGTTCGACCGCTGCTGTGGCTGATCGTCGTCGTGATGATGGCGAACGCCGGGTTGGCCATTGTCCATGTCGGTGTGGAACAGCACCTGTGGCTGAACCCGATCAGCGAGTGTTCCGCGCCACATTTCTCCGGCGGTACAGCGCTGGAACGCATGCTTCAGCTTTCGAGCAGGCCGCCGCAGCCTTGCGACCGTGGCACCTACCTTATCCCATTCGTACCAGTGTCGATGGCCGCCATGAACGTTCTATTCGCGGCAGCATTCGCTTCACTGCTGGCGCTGTACCTGTGGCGTACGTCCGCAGCCCATAACGGACACACGTTGTGTGCCGGCATGAATGATGGGTTGGCCCCGGAACAAGTCCGTGGGTCAACCCATCCCACAGCGGCATGGCTGTGTAGGATGGGTTGAGCGCCGCGAAAGCCATCGTGATCGTTGCGGTCCAACGCCTGATCAGCGCCGGACCACCTCACAGCACCGCATACTGCACGCGTTCGCGCTTCGTCAGACGCGGCACGCCATCGCCGACGATCAGCGACTGGAAGTGTTCGGTCTGCTGGTGCGCGGCGAATGCGGCCTCGTCCTCGAACAGCTCATAGAACAGGAACTGCGCCGGGTTGGCCACACCGCGATGCACGAGAAAGAGTTTCACCCCGGCCTCTTGCCGCGCCTTCGGTGCGAAGCGCGCGAGAATGTCCGCCACGGCGTCTGCCTCGCCCTCGCGCGCTTCCCATGTCGCCGTTACCGCAAGCCCGCCGGTGATCTGCTGTGTCTGCATGTTGTCCTCCATTTGCTGGAACACGCAGAGGAGGCTAGGCGAACGACGGTCGACGATGCATCACGACAATGCTTCGGCCTGGGACGAAGCGATGCCGCAGCCGCTAATGCCAGAGCCGCGCGGATGCCAGCTTCGCGCCTTCGACGAGCGAACCAAGTTTGCGAAATGCGATCTCCGGGTCGACGCGGCCGGCATGTCCCACGAACGTCGCGAAGCCGCAATCGGTGCCGGCGATCACGCGCTCGCGGCCGACGATGTCGGCGAACTGGCAGATGCGCTGGGCGACCAGTTCGGGGTGCTCGACGTAGTTGGTGCAGGTGTCGATCACGCCGGGGATCAGCACCTTGTCGTCCGGAATTTTGGCGTCGCGCCATACCGCCCATTCATGCGCATGCCGCGGGTTCGCCGCCTCGAACGAGATCGCCTGTGGCTTTCCCTTCAGGATGATCGGCAGGACCTTCTGCAGCGGAATGTCGAAATCGTGCGGGCCCTCGTAATTGCCCCAGCACAGATGCAGCCGCGCCGAACTCGCCGGCACGTTGGCCAGCGCGTGGTTCAGCGCCTCGATCTGCTGCTCGGCCTGCTTTAGGAATTCCGCTTCGGTCAGATCCTGGAAGCCGGTGTGCCGCGCCATCGCGAGATCGGGACTGTCGAGCTGCACAACGATCCCGGCGTTGGCGATCGCCTCGTATTCCTCGCGCATCGCACTCGGCGACCGCCTCGATATAGGCGGCGTGCGTCGGATAGTGGCGGTTGGGCTGGAACGCCGAAACGACGCCAGGCGAGGCGGCCGGCATGAACGCATCCACCGGCTTCGAGGCGGCCATCGCGGCCTTGAAATTTGCGATGTCCTGCTTCACCGCGTCATGGTCGCTCAGTTCGATCGGCACCGATGCAGCACAGCCGGCGGAATACCTGCGGGCCGGTGAACTGGACCATCCGCTCGCGGAATGTCCGGATAATCCGCGACGTCGCGATTGCGGCTTGGGCACGAACGGCTCGCCGCCGAACCCGGTGAGGCGGTCCTTGATGTAGGTCGCGTAGCCGATCTTGCTGGCCTCGCCGTCGCTGACGACATCGATGCCGACGGCGACCTGATGCGCGACGATGTCGGCGACGGCCTGCGCGAGCGCTGCGCGTCGAATTCCGCGTGGTCGTAGGGCTCGCCGTGGTCCTTCTTGACCAGCAGTTCGACCAGGGCCGTGCGGCCGCGGCAGGCTGCCGACATGGGTCGTCAGAATGCGGTCCGTGCTGAGCTTCATGGTTTCCCCCCGATTATTGTCAGTGCCGGCTCCGGCTTCAGTGCCCGGCGTGGCTCCCCGAAAAATCCGGCGCCGGCAGGCCCGACAGCTCGAGCTGCTGCACCAGCGCCGCCTTCAGCCGCTCCAGCCCCGCCTCGGTGGTGGCCTCGGCGCGCGCGACCAGCACCGCCTGCGTGTTGGACGCCCGCAGCAGCCACCAGCCGTCGTCGGTCAGCACCCGCACGCCGTCGGTCTCCGACACCTTGGCGCCCTCGGCGCGCAGCCGGGCGGCGACCTCCTCGATCACCGCGAACTTGCGCGTGTCGTCGCAGTCGAAGCGCACCTCCGGCGTGTTGATCACCTGCGGCAGCGCATCGCGCACCTCGGACAGCTTGGCGTCCATGCGCGCCAGGATGCCGAGCATGCGCACCGCGGCATAGAGCGCATCGTCGAAGCCGTACCAGCGATCGGCGAAGAAGATGTGGCCGGACATCTCGCCGGCGAGCGGCGAGCCGGTCTCCGCCATCTTCGCCTTGATCAGGCTGTGGCCGGTCTTCCACATCAGCGGCTTGCCGCCGGCGCGGGCGATCTCGTCGAACAGCACCTGGCTCGCCTTCACGTCGGCGATGATCGTGGCGCCGGGATGCGCGTGCAGCACGTCGCGCGCCAGCATCACCAGAAACTGGTCGCCGAACAGGATGCGTCCCGTGTCGTCGACCAGGCCGATGCGGTCGGCGTCGCCGTCGAACGCGATGCCGATATCGGCACGCCGCGCCGCCACCTCGGCGATCAGCTGCTCGAGGTTCTTCGGCACCGTCGGGATCCGGGATGATGCGCCGGGAACGTGCCGTCGATCGTGCCGTTCAGCACGATGTGCTCGCCGGGCAGTCCGGCGACCAGCTTTTGCCAGCACGTCGCCCGCCGCGCCGTTGCCGTTGTCCCACACCACCTTCAGCATGCGGTCGCCGCCGTCCCAGTCGGCGAGCAGCCGCGCGACATAGTCGGCGGCGATGTCGATGTTGCGCTCCGGCGCCACGGTTTCCGCCACCACGTCGCCGGCCGCCGCCATGCTCGCCGAGCGCACGGATCTGCTCGCCGAAGAACGGCTTGCCGCCAAGCACCATCTTGAAGCCGTTGTAGTCGGGCGGATTGTGGCTGCCGGTGACCATCACGGCGCCGTCGGTCGCCAGTTTGGTCGCTGGTGTAATACAGCATCGGCGTCGGGCCGCGGCCGATGCGCACCGCCTCGATCCCGCTGGCGCGCAGGCCATCGACCAGCGCCGCCTCCAGCGCCGGGCTGGACAGCCGTGCCGTCATAGCCGACGGCGACCGTGCGGCCGCCGGCGCGCGCGACCAGCGAGCCGAAGCAGCGGCCGATGGCGAACGCGTCGGCGTCGGACAGCGTGCGGCCGACCGTGCCGCGGATGTCGTACTCGCGCAGCGTGGTCGGATCGAACCGATGGGAGAACGTCACGACCGTACTGTCTCGCGAGACACCGCGCGTCACGATGAAGTCGGTCGGATCGACATAATGCTGCAGGAAGCGCGCGCACCGCATCCGCGATGTCGGGGCGCTTCAGCGCGTAGGCGATCTGCGCCTCCAGGTAGCCGATCTTGTCGCCGCAGTCGAACCGCTGGCCTTCGTAGCGCAGCCCGTGGAACGGCTGCTTGCCGATCAGCTTCGCCATGCCGTCGGTGAGCTGGACCTCGTTGCCGGCGCCGCGCTCCATGCGCGCGAGGTGGGCGATCACCTCCGGCATCAGCACATAGCGGCCGATGATCGACAGGTTCGACGGCGCGTCCTTCGGCGCCGGCTTCTCCACCAGGCCCAGCACCTCGACCAGCCGCCCGTCGTCCTTGCCGGTGCGCAGGATGCCGTAGCGGTTGGTCTGATCGCGCGGCACTTCGGTCACCGCGACCACGTTGCCGCCGGTGTCGCGGTAGGCGTCGGCGAGTTGCCGCAGGCACGGCGTGTCGGCCAGCACGAGGTCGTCCGGCAGCAGGATCGCGAACGGATCGTCGCCGATGAAGGCGCGGGCGCACCAGATCGCATGGCCAAGCCCCAGCGGCACCTGCTGGCGCACGGTGACCATGGAGCCGGGCTCGACCTGGGTCGCGCGCAGCAGTTCCAGCGCGTCGGACTTGCCGCGCTCGCGCAGCGTGGCTTCCAGCTCGAAGGCGATGTCGAAATGCTCGACCAGCGCGGTCTTGCCGCGGCCGGTGACCATGCAGAACTGCTCGATCCCGGCTGCGCGCGCCTCCTCGATCGCGTACTGGATCAGCGGCTTGTCGACCACCGGCAGCATTTCCTTGGCGATGGCCTTGGTGGCAGGCAGGAATCGCGTGCCGAGGCCCGCAACGGGCAGAACGGCCTTGCGCAAAGGCTTGATCACGATGGTCTCCCCGGAAGCCGGCGATGACGAGGCCGGCGGAAGCGAACATTGCCGGCAGGCGAAAATGTGGCGTTAGCGGCGACCCACGGTAGCGACACTGCGAGCAACAACTATCACGTTGGCGTGCGGAATCGTCACCCGGCCCGCCTGCCGCCGGATCCGGAGTGCCCGAGCAGCACGTCGCGCGCCTGATTGATCCGTGTGGCCAGCCAGTCGGAACCGCCGCTGTCGGGATGGGCGGTGCGCATCAGCCGATGGTGAGCGGCACGGATCTCCGCTTCGCTGGCGCCCGGGTGCAGACCGAGCACCTCGTAGGCTTCCTCGCGGGTCATGTTGCCCTGGCGGCGGGGCGGCGGCGGGGCCTGCTGCCGGGTGCCGGCGGCCGCGGCCGGATGACTGGCCGCCAGCGCTGCCAGATCAGCGGGCCGAACAGGGTCAGCGCGCCAAGGGCGATCCCCTCGCGACCCGTCAGGACCAGCAGCAGCGCCAGGCTGATGCCTGCCAGCGCGGCGATCCAGGTGAACAGCGACTTGATCGTGGTGACCGAGGCGCGCTCGAACGCCCGCAGTCCCCCGAGGAACAGGAACAAGGTCAGGCCGCCGAGGACGAGCCAGAGCATGGGCAGAGATCGGTGATCAGTGGTCGGTGATCAGTAGCAGCTTCTTGCAAGGACTCGGCCATCATTGGCTGAGGGCCTGCGCCTCGAGGGCCGCCAGCGCGCTCAGGTTGACGATGCCGCGGGCGGTGACGCTCGGCACCAGGACATGGATCGGCTTCGACATACCCAGCAGCATCGGCCCCACCGGCAGGCCGTCCGCGGCGGCCTTCAGCAGGGTGAAGGCGATGTTGGCGGCATCCAGCGTCGGCATCACCAGCAGGTTCGCCGTGCCGCTCAGGCGGCTGTCGGGCACCGCGCGGTCGCGGATCGCCTCCACCAGGGCGGCATCGGCGTTCATCTCGCCATCCACCTCCAGCTCCGGCGCCTGCTCGCGCAGCAGCGCCAGGGCGCGGCGCATCTTGCGGGCGGACTCGGAATCGCTGGCACCGAAATTGGAATGCGACAGCAGCGCCGCCTTCGGCGTGATGCCGAACTCGCTCACCGCCTCGGCGGCGAGCATCGTCATCTCGGCGATCTGCTCGGCGGTCGGATCGACCACCATCTGGGTGTCGCAGATGAACAGCGTGCCGTGCTGCAGGATCAGGCAGCCGAGCCCGTAAACGCGGCTGACGCCCGGCCGGCGCGGAATGATCGGCAGCACGTACTGCACCTGCCGCCACCAGTTGGCCGAGCCGCCGCAGATCGCCGCATCGGCAAGGCCGGCATGCAGCAGCATCGCCGCCGCGACAGTGCCGCGCCGGGTCAGATCCGTTGGCGGCGTCCTCCGGCGGGATGCCGCGGCGTCCCGCCAGCATCTGATAGTCCGGCAGCAAGGGGCCGAACACGTCGTCGTCCTGCGCCGGATCGAGCACGCGGACGCCATCGGCGCAGGTCGATGCGCAGCCCCATCTCGCGGATTCTGCGCTCGATCACCGCGCGGCGGCCGAGCAGGATCGGTCGCGCGATGCCCGTCGTCGACCAGCGTCTGCGCCGCCCGCAGCACCCGCTCGTCTTCGCCCTCGCCATAGACGATGCGCCGCGGCGCCTGCTTCGCGGCCTCGAAGACGGGACGCATGAGCTGGCCGGAGCGGAACACGAAGCGTTCGAGCTCGCGCTGATAGACGGCGAAATCGCGGATCGGCCGGCGCGCGACGCCGCTTGTCCATCGCCGCCCGCGCCACCGCCGGCGCGATCTCCAGGATCAGCCGCGGATCGAACGGCTTCGGGATGATGTAGTCGGGGCCGAACACCGGCGCCGAACCGCCATAGGCGGCGGCGACCACCTCGGAGGCCTCCATGCGCGCGAGGCCGGCGATGGCCTCCGCGGCGGCGATCTTCATCGCCTCGTTGATGGTGGTGGCCGAGACGTCCAGCGCGCCGCGGAAGATGAACGGAAAGCACAGGACGTTGTTGACCTGATTGGGATAGTCGCTGCGCCCGGTGGCGACGATGGCGTCGGGCCGTGCGGCGGCGACGAGCGCCGGCAGGATCTCCGGGTCCGGGTTGGCCAGCGCCAGGATCAACGGCTTCGGCGCCAGGAGCCCGAGCCACTCCGGCTTCAGCACGCCCGGCGCGGACAGGCCAAGGAAGACATCGGCGTCGGGCAGCGCGTCCTTGAGCGTCCGCGCATTGGTGTCGCGCGCATAGCGCGCCATGTTCGGCAGCATGCCCTGCGCGGTCGGTGCGCACGACGCCCTGGATGTCGGTCAGCGTGACGTTCTCCGGCCGCAGGCCCATCGAGACCAGCAGATCGACGCAGGCGAGCGCGGCGGCTCCGGCGCCCGAGGTCACCAGTTTTACGTCAGCCAGCGACTTGCCCTGCAGCACGAGTCCGTTGCGCACGGCGGCGGCCACGGTGATCGCGGTGCCGTGCTGATCGTCATGGAACACCGGGATGTGCATGCGCCCGCGCAGTTCGGCCTCGATGGCGAAGCACTCCGGCGCCTTGATGTCCTCCAGGTTGATCGCGCCGAAGGTCGGCTCCAGCGCGGCCACCACGTCGCAGAAACGGGCGGGGTCCTCGGCGTCGACCTCGATGTCGAACACGTCGATGCCGGCGAACTTCTTGAACAGGACGGCCTTGCCCTCCATCACCGGCTTGCCGGCCAGCGCGCCGATATTGCCCAGGCCGAGGACGGCGGTGCCGTTGGAGATCACGCCGACCAGGTTGCCGCGCGTGGTGTAGTCGTAGGCGGCGTGCGGGTCGGCGACGATCGCCTCGCAGGCGGCGGCGACGCCAGGGGAATAGGCGAGCGACAGATCGCGCTGGGTGGCCATGCGCTTGGTCGGCTCGATCGCCAGTTTCCCGGGCTGCGGCAGCCGGTGATAATCGAGCGCCGCCTTGCGGAAGTCGTCGTCCATCGGCGTCTGCCTCCCGGCCTTTGGCGGGCAGGATGAGCGGCCGGACACAGACTTGCAACGACGGCAATTCCTGGGCTCTGCAATGCCTGACAGGGTGCCTTTCTGGCGAAAGGCCCTCCCCTCCCCTTGCGGGAGGGGAAGGGGAGGGGCAGGCGCCCCGATGTCAACCCTGGTACGCATGCCGCGACCGCGACCTGTGCTGGCGCCAGCCCTCCCCCAGCCCCTTCCCGCAGGGGAGAGGGAGAATCTCGATGCTGCGTATGGGGGAGCCCGACCATGCCCCCTTGCACCACCAACCCCCTTCGCGCATGGTGCTGGTGCTGGACTTGGATAGCGGCCGCAGATCCTATCGAGCCCGCCTCCTTCCTCTGGGCTGTTGATCGTAAAGGATTGATCGGATGCGCCTTGCGGTGCTGAAGGAACGCCGGGCGTTCGAAACGCGTGTGGCGGCGACCCCCGAGACGGTCAAGCGCCTGATCGGCCTAGGGCTTACGGTGGCGATCGAGGCGGGGGCCGGCGCCGATGCGGCCATTCCCGATGCCGAGTTCTCCAACGCCGGGGCCGAGATCGTGCCGGACGCGGCCGCCGCACTCGCCGGCGCCGGGATCGTCTTCGCGGTGCAGGTGCCGCAGCCCGAGCAGCTTTCGCTCGTCCCGCGCGGCGCGCTTCTGGTCTGCATCGCCAATGCGCTTCGCCGATCCGGCCGTGGTTACGTCCCTCGCCGAGGCAGGCATCGACTGCGTGGCGATGGAGTTGCTGCCCCGTATTACCCGTGCCCAGGCGATGGACGTGCTGTCGAGCCAGGCCAACCAGGCCGGCTACCGTGCGGTGATCGAGGCGGCGGGCGCGTTCTCAGCGCGGCTTCCCCATGATGATGACGGCCGCCGGCACGGTTCCTCCCGCCCGGCTGTTCGTGATCGGCGCCGGCGTCGCCGGACTGCAGGCAATCGCCACCGCGCGGCGCCTCGGCGGCATCGTCTCGGCCACCGACGTCCGACCCGCCGCGAAGGAGGAGATCAAGTCGCTCGGCGCGAGCTTCGTCGGCGTGGAGGACGAGGAGACCGCCGGCCAGACCGGCGCCTATGCCCGCGAGATGAGCGCGGCATTCCGCCAGAAGCAGGCGGAACTGATGGCCACCACGATCGCCAAGAATGACATCGTGGTCTGCACCGCACTCGTCATGGGACGCAAGGCGCCGGTGATCGTCACCGATCCGATGGTGCAGTCCATGCGTCCTGGCAGCGTCATCGTCGATCTCGCCGCCGATGCCGGCGGGAATTGCGCCGCGACCGTGCCCGGCGAGCGAGTTACCACCGCGAACGGCGTCACCATCCTGGGCTACTACAATTGGCCGGGCCGCATTCCGGTCGCCGCCTCGTCGCTCTATGCGCGCAACCTGCTGACCTTCCTGACCACCTTCTGGGACAAGGAGGCGAATGCGCCGAAGCTGCCGGAAGGCGACGACATCGTGAAAGGCGTGCTGCTGACCCGCGGCGGCGCCGTCGTGCACCCGCAGTTCCTTCCCGCGCAAGCCGCCTGAGCCCGGAGAGCGACGACGATGAACCCGAACCAGTTGGCCGACGAAGCTGACCGCCTCGCACAGCGGGCCAGCGAACTTGCCGCCCACGCGCACGCGCTGATAATGGGCACCGGCGTCGTCGTCTCCGAGGTGGAGCCGTTCATCTACCTGCTGGCGATCTTCCTGATGGCCTGCTTCGTCGGCTACTACGTGGTGTGGAACGTCACTCCGGCGCTGCATTCGCCGCTGATGTCGGTGACCAACGCAATTTCCTCGGTGATCGTGGTCGGCGCGATGCTGGCGACCGGGCTCGGCACCAGCGGCTGGGCGATGGGTTTCGGCTTCATCGCCGTAATGCTGGCATCGGTGAACATCTTCGGCGGCTTCGTCGTGACGCAGCGCATGCTGTCGATGTTCAAGAAAGCGGCAATAGAGGTCCGCGCCGATGTCCGCCAACCTGACCGCGCTCGCCTATCTGATCGCCGCCGTCCTGTTCATCCTGGCGCTGCGCGGGCTGTCGAGCCCGGTCACGTCGCGCCAGGGCAATCGCTTCGGCATGATCGGCATGGCGGTGGCGGTGATCGCCACGCTGGCCCATCACGGCATGGGCGGGCTCGGCTATGGGCTGATATTCCTCGGCATCATCATCGGCGGCGCGCATCGGCACGTTTGTCGCGCTGCGCATCCAGATGACGGCGCTGCCACAGCTTGTCGCGGCATTCCACTCGCTGGTCGGCCTCGCCGCGGTATTTGTCGCCGCCGCCGCGCTGAATGCGCCCGAGGCGTTCGGTATCGGCACGCTGGGCAACGTCCATACCGAGAGCCTGATCGAGATGTCGTTGGGTCTGGCCATCGGCGCCATCACATTCTCCGGCTCGCTGATCGCATTCGCCAAGCTGCAGGCGCTGATGAGCGGCGCGCCGATCACGTTTCCCGGCCAGCACAAGCTCAACCTCGGGCTCGGCATCCTGCTGGTGGTGCTGATCGTGGCGTTCGTCGCGAGCGGCAGCCAGGTGCTGTTCTGGCTGATCGCGCTGCTCGCGTTCGGGCTTGGGTTCCTGATCATCATCCCGATCGGCGGCGCCGACATGCCGGTGGTCGTGTCGATGCTGAATTCCTATTCCGGCTGGGCTGCGGCCGGCATCGGCTTCACCATCCAGAACCTCGCGCTGATCATCACCGGCTCGCTGGTTGGCGCATCGGGCGCGATTCTGTCCTACATCATGTGCAAGGGCATGAACCGCAGCATCATCAACGTGCTGCTGGGCGGTTTCGGCAGCGAGGGCGGCTCCGTCAGTGCGGCGGCCGGTGCGACGGACCGCACGGTGCAAGCAGCGGCAACGCCGAGGACGCCGCGTTCATCATGAAGAATGCGTCCAAGGTCATCATCGTGCCGGGCTATGGCATGGCGGTGGCGCAGGCGCAGCACGCGTTGCGCGAGATGGCGGACACGCTGAAGAAGGAAGGCGTGACGGTGAAATACGCCATCCACCCGGTCGCGGGCCGTATGCCGGGCCACATGAACGTGCTGCTCGCCGAGGCCAATGTGCCGTACGACGAGGTGTTCGAGCTGGAGGAGATCAACAACGAATTCTCCACCGCCGATGTGGCGTATGTGATCGGCGCGAACGACGTGACCAATCCGGCGGCGAAGACGGACCCGCAGTCGGCGATCTACGGCATGCCGATTCTTGACGTGGAGAAGGCGGCGACGGTGCTGTTCGTCAAACGCTCGATGGCGTCAGGCTATGCTGGCGTGGACAACGAGCTGTTCTTCCGTCCCAACACGATGATGCTGTTCGGCGATGCAAAGAAGATGACCGAGGAGATCGTTCAGGCACTGGGGCACTGACGGTCGGCGGTCCGGAACGGGGGAATTTCGTGGCAGCAAATCATTTGGACGGCAGGCAACAATGCGGGTGAGCACAATGATCCGTCTCGGGCCAGGGGCGGAATATCACGGTGGATTGCTTCCGCGAATGGCCGATTACGCCCGCCGCATCGAGGCCAGCGGGTTTCCTGGAATATGGGTCGGTGATTCGCTTGGCCGGGGACGACCGACGCTGGATCCGCTCGTCGCCCTGGCGGCGCTCTCGGCGGCGACCGAAAGAGTCGAACTTGGGATCGGCGTGCTGCAGGTGCCGCTGCGCAATCCGATCGAACTCGCCCATCGCGTTCAGTCGGTTCAGGCATTGTCGGGCGGCCGCCTGCGGCTCGGCGTTGGCAGCGGCTCGACGCAGGCGGATTTCGAATTGCTCGGCTACGATTACGACAACCGATTCCGCACCCTGATGGAATTCGCTCGAGATCATGCAGCAGGCGTGGCGTGGCGAGCCGTCAACGGCGGCGGCACGTTGTCGACGTGGCCAGGATGCGAGGGCGGGCCGCCGATCCTGCTGGGTGCATGGCGGAGCCCGCGCTGGATCACCTATGCCGCGAAGAGTGCCAGGGCTGGACACCCTCCGGCCGATACAGCAGCTGGGACGATCTCGAAGCACGGAATGCGCATCTATCGTGAGGCGGGCGGCACCAACGCCGTGCTCGCCAACGTCGCCGTCGATTTCGCCAACCGGCCCGGATCCGCGAGCATCGCGGCGGCAACGGACGTGGCACTCACGTGTCCCCCCGACGAAGCGCGCCAGCGGTTCAAGCGGATGGAGCAGCTTGGCTTTGACGAGGTTCTGCTCGTCTCGCAAACCGGCGTGCTGGAGGAGATCGAACGGGCGCGCGATTTTCTCTGATCGGCGGTCTTGACCATGCCGCTAGATGATAGATCGGTGCTGGCTGTGCTGCGCCACGATCGCGGCATTGGGGAACTGTGTGCCGCAGTCGGTGCGACGGAGGCGGAGTTCCTCGCCGCGCGGGATGCGTGGCTGACCCGCCAAGCCGCGCCGCGCGATCGGCGTGTGCATGCCGCCGTGACAAGTCGCGTCGAGATCCTGCGCGACCGCGCCGGCGTGCCGCACATCTTCGCGGACGCCACCGGCGGACGTGTATTTCGGTCTCGGCTGGCGCATGGCCGAGGACCGGCTGTGGCAGATGGACCGTCTGCGCCGCCGCGCGCTCGGCCGGCAGGCCGAAATCCTCGGCGCCGCGTACGTCGCAGGCCGACCTCGCGCATCGCGCCGTCGGGCATCACCGCCATCGCCCGCGAGGCGACGCGATCGAACCGGCGACGAGCGCACTCGTGGACGCCTTCGTGGCCGGCATCAACCGCTACATCGAGACGCATCGGCGCGAGCTGCCGCCCGAGTTCCGAACTGCTCGGCTACGAACCCGAGCCGTTCACCGTGCGCGACGTGATCGCCATCGCTGCGCGGGCATGTGGTGGTCGCTCAACGGCCGGCATCGACCGCATCATGCGCGGCCGAGGCGGCGCGCCTGCCTGCCCGAGCATCTGCGCGCCGCATACCTGACGCCCGGAGGCGCCGGAAAATCGCGTGCTGCCAGGCGCCAGTCCGCCTGACCACGCCGCGACGCGACGCACGGCATGCCGGCATGTCCGACGAGCACCGGCAGCAACAACTGGGCGATCGCCGCCGCGCACACGGCGCGTGGCCAGGCGCTCCTGTGCGGCGATCCGCACCAGCCGTTCTGGGTGCCGTCGAGCTGGTACGAGTACGCCATCCACGGACCGGAGGACGACGCCGCCGGCGCGGCCATCCGGGCGTGCCCGGCCTGTGGTGGGGCAGCAACGGCAGCCATCGCCTGGGCGATCACCAACAACGCCGCCTCCACGCGCGACCTGTACCGCGAGCAGGTCCATCCGACCGATCCGCACCTGTACCGCGACGGCGACACCTGGCGCGCCTTCGAGCGAAGCACGAGGTCGATCATCGCACGTGCGCGGCGAGGCGCCGGTGCGGCATGCGCAGCGCGCGACGGTGCGCGGTCCGATCGTCAATCACGTCTGGTGCCAACGATCGACGAAGCGGCGAGCCGCCGATGTCGCTGCGCTGGGTCGGTCAGGAGCACCTGGACGACGTGCGCGCGGTCATCGGCCATCGGCCGGGCGCGCGACTGGACCGGGTTCCGCGCGGCGCTGCGCGACTGGGCGGTGGCCGTCTTCAACTTCGTCTACGCCGATCGCGGCGGGCCACATCGGCTACCAGTGCGCCGGGCGCGTGCCGATTCGCGGTCGCGTCGTGCGCGGCTACCGCGACGCCAACGAGCCGGCCGACGCGTGGCAGGGATATGTCCCGTTCGATGGGCTGCCGAGCTGCGGTCGAACCCGCGCGGCTACGTCGCCAGCGCCAACGAGCGCGTCGCGCCGGATGACTATCCGTATCCGCTGCACGGCAGCTGGGGCAGCGGCTATCGCGCGCGAGCGCATCGCATCAGGCGCTCGGCAGACAACGCCGAGCGTCGACCGTGCGCTGGCGATCGCGCTGCAGAACGACGTGAAGAGCTGCCGCGCCGAACGCACTGTGCCCGCATATTCGTGCCGCGCTTGCCGGCGGCGCGGGGCCCGAGGCCGCGGAGCTCGCGCCATGCTGCGCGGTTGGGACATTCGCTACACGCTCGACAGCGCCGCGCCGACGGTGTTCGAGACATTCATGGCAATCTGGAACCGCACGGTGCTTGAGGCGCATCTGCCGGCGCATCTGATCGATGCGGCGCAACAGCAGACCGGGCTGGCCACCAGTGTGATCGAGGGCGACATACCCGATTACTTCGCCGCCGGCATTCCGGCCACCGTCGTTGCTGTTGTGCGCGAAAGCATCGCGACGGCTCACCGAACGGCTCGGGATCGGACCGGACCGCGTGGCAGTGGGGACGCATGCATATCGCACATTGGCGCCACCCGCTCTCGAATGCCGTTAATTCATCGGCGTTCGATATCGGGCCGGCCTGCGGTGAATGGCGGGTCGCACACGATCCGCAATACCGGCGGCGAGCAGCCACCCCATGTCGCGGGCTCGGGCGCGGAATACCGTATCGTCGCGGACTTCGCCACACCGGATTCGTTCCTTGCCGTGCAGAACATCGGAAATTCCGGCGTGCCCGGCAGCCCGCACTATCGCGACCAGTTCGAGCCTTGGCTGCGCGGCGAATACCACACCGTGCATCTCACGCGCGCCGGCGTGGAAGCCGATCTCGAGGCGACGACACTTATCGAGCCAAGCGGTTGAAAGGTCGTCAGCCTCCGGTGCCCGCTGTGCAAGTGGTCGGCCGAGGGCGTGTCCGCCGAGCCTGCGCCACCTTGCAATCATTCACGCGCTGTTCGTCGGATGCCTTGTCAGTCAGACGTTCCTTGCCGGTTTTCACGGCGGGTCCGTTCGTTACTGTGGCTTGAGTTTGGTCGGCCGCGAAAGCCGGGCCGAGTAACGAGCCCGCAATCAGGATTGCCAAACCGTGTCTGGCCATCAAGCAGGATCTAATCATTTTGCTTCCAACGCCAATGTACCGGCGTCGATCATTTCGCCGATTTATGGCTCAGCAGTTCGTCCAATGTCACCGGTTAGGTGGTATCTACAGGCAGCGGAAGTTGACCCTCTATCGTGTCGGGGAGCGCCTGCAGCGCGTCGGCATATAGCCCAGGGAAATCTCCACTCACGGCGTGCTTTCATGCGTGTATCCGCCGCACGCAATTGTCCAAGCGCACAGCTGTTCAGCCGCGCAAACATGCCATAATGGTCGCATGCCGCACAAGCGCTACAATGCGAGCCGGTCGTCGAAAGCGACCAAGGATCCGCGGCGAAATAAATGCTCCGGGTGACGCATCGGTCGCACTTCCATCGTCGTGGCCGGGCTTGGCCCGGCCATCTACGTCGTGTCTTCGTGCTGGCAGCGAAGACGTGGATGGCCGGCCCTGTTGTCCCGGCCATCTGCCGAGCGACCGCTGTTGGTGGAGATGGCCGGGACAAGCCCGGCCATCACGATGGGGGCGACCGATGCGCCACTTGGAGCACTTATTCCGCACCGGATCCAAGACGAAGGACAACCGAGACCGGCCATGCTGCGGCCGATGCGGCTGGTGGACATCTCCGCCTGGCAAGCGCCGCGTGATGGGGGTCTGGGGCCTCAGGCCCCAGCGGGTGCAGGGAGGAGCCCTGGCCTCC
>CAWCDM010000007.1:0-62760 GCA_963794185.1 uncultured Alphaproteobacteria bacterium
ACGACGGCAGTGAACAGCCATGCCAGGGCCGCGACCAAGAGCCACACGAAGGCGCGCTGGGGGCACCCACGCTGCGGGATTCGTTTGGACGGAACGATCGGTCGCGGATGTCGTGGCATCGATGACTGTCATTTGGTTGCGGAAGCGGCGGTCGGGCAGGCTGTACCGATGATGTAGCAACTGCCTCCTTCATGCGCCTATGAACCACGTTCGCGCGTGTTGCCTTGATCTAGATCAATGACAGATGGCGTCGGAATGAGATCGGATCTATCGATACGCACACCGCTTCCCCCGGCGATAGGATCGTCTGGCGAGTTGCTGGCACTTGCACGTGCGTTGGAGCGGGAGGCCGCGCTGCGCTACCGGGAACTCGCGGAACGCATGCGGCTGCAGCAGGAGCCTGAGCTCGAAAAGCTGTTTGGATTTCTTGCCACTCTCGAGGACAAGCATGCGGCACAGTTATCCACACGGGCTGGTGATCTTCCCCCGGACGTCGCAACGCAGTCATCGCCGCACATCACCCGGGAAGTTCTGGAGAATTTCGATGAGGAAGCCGCTCGATCGGCGACGCTCAGTCCATATGTCGCGCTTGCGATCGCGGTGCGGAACGAAGAACGCGCCTTTGCCTTCTATTGCCACGCGGCGGCCGCTGCACTCGCCGACATCCAGGCAATTGCCGAAGATCTTGCACGCGACGAGTTGCAACATGCGTCGCTGCTCCGTCACGCACGTCGCGCCGCGTTCCGACGGGAAGGACGTCACGCCGGCCGGCAGCCGGACGTGGCCACGGCACCCCTGACGCTGGAGGCTCTTCGTGCATTGGCTGATGGATGGAGATCCGATGCAGCCCGGCATCATCACGCCCTGGCGGACGCGCTCGACCGTGACGACCAGCCGAGGTTGGCTGCGGCATTCCGACAAGTCGCGTTCGACAAGTCCCGCAGCGTGCTGTCCGGGCCCGAGAAACTGCCTGGTAGCCGCCCCGCCGATATCCGCGATGGGCTTCGCCGGATCGAAGTGATGTTCGACCGGTTGGACGATATTGCTGCGCAGACAAGCGATGCGGCGATCCTCGATGAGGCGCAGTTGCGGGCCGAGGATTGCGTTCGGTGGCTGGCCTTGGCGGGCGGGGCGTGGCGAAACGGCCAGCAATAACCAAGGCAGAACCTTGGCGCTGGGATGGGCTATGAAGCATCCGTTCGCGCGCAGAGCGCGTCAAAAAGGGAGGGCATGGCGTGATCCTGCATGGCTACTGGCGTTCCTCGGCGGCATACCGCGTGCGCATTGCGCTGAACCTCAAGCAGCTCGGCGCTCAACATGTGTTCCATCATCTGCGCAAGAACGAGCAGCGCGAGCTGGACTATCTGCGCCTCAATCCGCAGGGGCTGGTGCCTACGTTGGAGCTGGATGCTGGGCGCGGTGTCCTGACCCAGTCGCTGGCGATTTGCGAGTGGTTGGAGGAGACCCACCCGAACCGCCGTTGCTGCCCGGCGACCCGGTCACACGTGCGCACATCCGCGCCTTCGCATTGGCGATCGCGTGCGAAATCCATCCGGTGCAGAACCTCAAAGTCCTGCGACGGCTGCGCCACCTGGGCCACGATCAGGACGCGGTAAATTCATGGGCGCATGACGTGGTGGTGGAGGGACTGGAGGCGTGCGAGGCCCTGGCGCCTTCTGCCGGCACGTTTCTGTTCACTGCAATGCCCACACTCGCAGAGGTGTGCCTAGTGCCGCAACTGGCGAACGCACGGCAATTCGGGGTCGACCTGTCGCTCTTTCCGAGGCTCCTCGCAGCGGAGCGAGCTCTGCCAGGCGCTGCCGGCCTTTGCGGCGGCCGCACCGGAGCGACAGCCAGACGCAGAGCCCGATTGACTTGCCGCAGCCCGAGATAGGCGGCCGAGCGTGCAGCGGTCCGTTGCGGAAGCGCACCCTGCGGAGGGACTGAGGCGCGTCCCGGACCGCCGGGGCGAGGACGGTGTGAGCCAGAACCGCGGTGGTGTCTCTACGACGCCACCAGGCTGATCAGGAAGCGCGCGGACGCGACAAGCAGAAACAGGCCGAACGCGACTTCCAGCCGGCGCTTCGGCAATGCATGTGCGAGGCGCGCGCCGAAAGGCGCTACATAGCTTGAGATTGGCGCCATCATCAGGACGCCGATGACCGATACAAAGCCGATGCTGAATGGTGGCAACTGCGACTGGTGCGGCAGCCCGGCGAGGCAATAGCCGACCGTGCCAGCGATGGTGATCGGGACACCGATGCCAGCCGATGTCGCCACGGCATTATGGATCGGTCTGCCGTAAAGGGTCAGAACGAGGGTCGCAAGCGAACCGCCGCTGATGCCCATCAGGGACGATGCCAAGCCAATCAGGAAACCGTAGCCGCTCATCGTCAGCCGGCCAGGCAGGTCGTGGGCTATCAGCCAGTCATCGCGGCCAAGCAACAGCTTTGTGGCGATGATGCCGGCGATCACCACAAAAGCGATTTTGAACATGCCCGCGGGAGCAATCGCTGCGGCCACAGAGCCTAGCACGACGCCGATCATGGACGGCATCGCCCAGGCGCGCATGACCGGTGCGATCACCAATCCCCGCACGCGATGGGCCCAGTAAGATCGGACCGTCGTCGGTGCGATGATGGCGAGCGAGGTTCCAATGCAAAGCTGCATGCGCAGCTCGTCGGGTACACCGATTACCCGGAATACTTCAAACAGCACGGGCACGATGACGGAGCCCCCGCCAATCCCGAAGAGCCCGGCAAGCATGCCGGTCATGACGCCGGCCGACACCACCGCCGCCACAAGCCAGATCACCTCGTTGACTGGAATGCTCATGAAGCGTGTGCCGGGCTGGCAGGACGGAACGGTCTCAAGTCCTCAGCGGTGGATAATCACGGGAATAAACCGGTTGCGAGAGAAACCATTTCTCGTCGTAGGTCCAGAACTGGCTGACGGCCGGGTAGGTCTTGATCGTCGTGTTGACGAGCTTCCCATCCTTCTTCTCGCAGCGGCGGATGAAGAAGTCGCCGACGACATTGCCGAAACGGTCGAAATGGAACGGTCCGCGCGGCGTGTCGATCAGCGAGACCGCGCGCATCGCCTTGATCAGCGCCTCCTTGTCGTCGGTCCGCCCGCCGGTCTGTTCAAGCGCCGCTTCGGCCACCTGGCCATTGGTATAGAGGCCTGCGGCATAGGAGCCCGGAATCCCGCCATAGTCGCGGATGCTGTCCGCGACAAAGCGCTGGTTGCTCGGCGTATCGAGATCGGCGGTATAGGCCGCGCACGAGATGACCCCGATCGCCTCGTCGCCGAAGCTCTTCAGCAAGCCATCATCCATCGCCACGCCGCCGCCGAGCAGCGGCAGGGTAATCCCCTGGTCCTTGTACTGCCGCATGAACTTGATCGGGTTCGATCCGCCGAGGCCCGAGACAACGGCGTCAACGCCGCTCATCTGCCCGAGGAAAGGCGTGTAGTCGGGCGTCACGAGCGGCGGCCACAGCTTCGCTTTCACCCGGCCGCCCGCATCCTCGAACACCCGCTGAAAACCGCCGATCTCCTCGTAGCCGTAGGCGAAGTCGTTGGCGACGGTAATCACTGTCTGGTATTTCAGTTCGTTGCGGGCGTAGTCGGCGAGCGGATGCAGCGGCTGCGCCGAGGTGGCCGAGGTGCGCACGAAGTACCGGTTGGGCTTGCGCTGGGTCATGTCCTCGGCGGCGGCAAGGCTCAGGATCGGACACTTGCGCTGAGCGGCATAGTCGCTGATGGCCAGCAGTTCGAACGCGGCGAGCGGGCCGACGATGAAATCGACCTGGTCGCGCTCGATCAGTTCCTGCGCCTTTGTCTTGGCGCCGGCCGGATTGCCGCCGGTGTCGGCAATGATCAGTTCGGCTGCGCGCCCGGCAAGCCTGTTGCCGCGATGTTTGAGAAACAGCGAAATCCCCTGTTCCATCTGGATGCCGCCCTGTGCCAGCGGACCGGTCTTGACGGTCAACAGCCCGATCCTGACCGGCTTCTCCTGGCCGATCGCCGGCAACGGCAGGTTCGCAGCAAGCGCCGCCGCGGCACTGCCCGCGAGCAATCCGCGTCGTCCCGTTCTCCGCGTCATCATCCCCTCCCGGTTTATCTGCGACGGCCGTACCCGGCCGTCTGTCACGCATCAGTCCAGTGGCAGCTGTCGGCGGAACATGGCGAAGATCAGCTCCCAATCCCGGTTCGCCGCGCGCTTGTCATGGATGTCGCGGTTGGGCAGCGCATAGCCATGCTCCGCGCCAGGGTGGAATTCGTGCCGATACGCGACCGGGCAGCGGTTCAGAAGGTCGCCGAGTTCCTTGATCATTGTCGGCGGCGCGTGCGGATCGTGTTCCGCGAAGCCGCAATACAGCTCGCCGCGAAACCGCTGCGCGAGCCGATGCGGGGAATCGTCGCGATCGGAAATCAGCGCCGTGCCATGCAGGCTGGCACCGGCGATGAACCGATCCGGATACGCGCCGGCGACGCACAGGACGTGTCGCCCGCCCATGCAATAGCCGATCGAGCCGATGCCGCCCGGACGCACCGGCTCGCCGCGATCGATGAATTGGATCAGGGCACCGGTATCTTCGATGACCATCGCATTCGACAGCTGTTCGAGCGGAACCATCGCCTCGCGCTGGCGCTCCGGATCGAGATTGTGCATCGAGATCATCTGGTTCTTGTCGTTGCGCCATTCGTGGCGCACCCGACCCTGGCGATAGTACAGATCGGGCACCATGCAGTAATAACCGACCGTGCCGACCCTGCGCGCGATGTCAAAGAGCTCCTCGCGCAGCCCCCAAAAATCCATGTAGATGACGACGGCCGGAAACGGCCCGCCCTGTTCGGGATGGGTGATGAATGTCTCCATCTGCCCGGCTTGGGTCGGAATGGCGACGGTCCGGTCGTGCATGGTGCGGGCCTCTTCAGTGGGGGAGCGTTGCGGGCGTAACCAGTCGCATCTTCTTGCCCGCCTGAACCTGCGCGGGATGTCAGCGGCCTACAGACTGAGTTCCGGCACTGTCATCCACCTTCCCTCAGCGACACTGCGATAGGCGAGATCGGCAAGCTGCACAGCCTTCGCCCCTTCCACAAGATTGGCGCCATAGGGTGCGTCCTCGGCGACATGACGCAGGAACGCCTCCCAACACTGCCGGAAGGGATTGGCGGTCGGCAGCGTGTCCGGAACCTCCTGCCACTGCGCGGCAAAATCCATCCCCGCCGGTCGCCCTCCGCCGAAGAACGCCTCCGGCGTGTTCACCGCCGCCTGGGTGAAGCAGCGGAAGCGACCCGCCGCCGCCGAACCGAGCGTGCCATCGATCTGCACCACCATCGTGTCGTCGCGTCGGATCCGCGTCGCCCAGCTGTTGGTGATGACGCCGACCGCTCCTCCCGCGAGTTGCAGCAGCGCGTGCGACGTGTCTTCCACATCCACGGTGTAGGTGCGCCCCTGCTCGTCCACGCGCTCGGGTATCGCGGTCGCCATCAGCGCGCACACGCCCGTCACCGGTGCGGCAAGCCGGTCGATCATGTAACGCCAATGCGCCATCATATCGAGTGCGATCCCGCCGCCCTCGGCGCGCTTGTAGTTCCAGCTCGGCCGCTGGCATTCCTGAACCTTGCCGTCGAAGATCCAGGATCCCGCATCGATGCGGATCGACAGGATGCGCCCAAGGAATCCGGCGTTCCTGACGAACAGCAGCTTGGCGAAACCGGGCAGGAACAGCTTGTCCTGTATCACGCCGTGCTTCACGCCGGCCGCATGCGCCGCGCGCGCCAAGGACATTGCCTCCTCCACCGTGGGCGCGGTCGGCTTTTCGATATGGATGTGCTTGCCTGCCGCGATCGCCTGGCGTACGCGCGCCGGCCGGTCGCCGGTCGCGGCACAATCCATGAAGATGGCGTCCGGACCCGCCAACGCCTCGCCGAGGCTCGTGGTCCAGCGCTGGTTGCCGTTGGCAGCCGCGAGCGCCTTCAACCGCCCCGCATCGCGCCCCACCAGCAGCAGGTCCGGAATCAATCGATCGCCATTGCGCAACGCCAGCCCACCCTCGGCGGCGATCGCAAGCAGATTGGCCATGTGCTGGGTGGTGCCCATGCGGCCAGTGGCGCCGTTGATTATGACGCCGATGTGTCGTTCGCCCATCCCGTCCTTCCTGTCGTTCCGGCCCAAACTCCAGTGGAGCGTTCATGCAGCATTTTGTCGAGTGATCCAGCCGCGCGGCGTGCAGCAGCCCATCTTGGTTTATCATTGCACCAACGCTGTCCGCGCCGCGTCGGCAAACAGGTCCGCTTCATCGAGGATCCGCCGCAATGCTTCAAGGTGCGGCGGGTCGTCAATCGGCAGCAGTGGTGGACGGACATATCCGGCAGACTGGCCCAGCATGTTCATGCATGCCTTGAGCTGCGCCTGCGGTGAGCCGAACGTGCCGCTCCAATCTGGGCGGATCAGCCTGGTCATCAGGGCAACGTAGCGACCGGCGGCAAGCTGAGCGGCCGTAAAGTCATCACGCCAGAACGCTTCGTAGAACGCCACTGCGAACTTCGCGCCGAGGCCACCCCCATCGATATTGCCATCGCCGCCGAGGCCACGCAGGACTGAGAGGCCCAGACGGTCGATGAACCCGCCGAAGATGCGCACGCGGTCGCCGACCTTTTCGAGCGTCGTGAGAGCCTGAACTCTGTTCACCGTGCTGTCTTTGATCGCAACAACGCGGGGGATCTTTGCCAACTCGATCGCCGTCTCCCAGGTAATTTCAACGGCGACGCCGCGCGCCCAATTGTACACCATGATGGGCAGATCGACGCTGTCAGAGATCGCCGAGAAAAATGCCACGATCTCGCGTGGTGTTGGTGCAGCGTAGGGTGGAGGTGTGGACAGCATTCCATCCGCACCGATTTCGCGCGCATGCAGCCCAAGTGATATTGTTTGCGACGGCGTGAACGTGGTGCAGCCGATCACGACCGGGATCTTCCCCCGAGCTCCTCGACCGCGATTTCGGCCACGCGCCGACGTTCGGCTTCGGTTTGAGAGAACCATTCGCCGGTAGTTCCGTTGACCAGCACGCCGTGCACACCCTGGTCGTAATAGAGGCGCAGGACGCTGCGCAATCCGCTCTCGTCGAGTGCGCCCGTCACGGTGAACGGCGTCGGAGCGGCAATCCAGTAGCCCTTCCAGTTGACGGAATCACGGTCCATGTATGTTCTCCAGGTTGTTCAGAACGCCTGACAAGCCGGACGCCTGCGAGACGTAGACCTCGATATTGGCGGCCGCCGCCCGATCGGCTCTACTGTCGCCGCCCGCCTCGTCCGGCAAATCAAAAGGAAACCCACGATGCGTCACAATCGCCTGCGCGCGCTGCTCACGGCCGGTGAGCCTTCCATCGGCACCCACCTCCTGTCGAGCTGGCCCACGCTGGTGGAGCTGATCGGCGATGCCGGCAACTACGACTACGTCGAGTTCACCGCGGAATACGCGCCGTTCCACATGCACGACCTCGACAATCTCGGCCGCGCGCTGGAGCTGAAGAACCTCGGCGGCATGATCAAGATCGAGCAGACGCAATGGACGCATCAGGCGATGCGCGCGATCGGCTCCGGCTTCCAGGCGGTGCTGTTCGCCGACCTGCGCACGGTCGAGGATGCGCATGCCTGCGTGGCGGCGGTGCGCGCCGAGACGCCGGGCACCGGCGGCCGGCTCGGCGTCGGCATGCGGCGCGACGTGGGCACCGTGCGCGAAGGCGGCTCGCCCGCCTATGTGGAGGCGCTGAACGAGGTGGTGATCGCCATCATGGTCGAGAAGCGGGAATGCGTCGAGGACCTCGATGCGATCCTGTCGGTCAAGGGCCTCGACATGGTGCAGTTCGGCGCGTCGGACTACTCGATGAGCCTCGGCCTGACCGGCCAGCGCAACCATCCCGACGTGCTGAAGGCCGAACGCAAGACCATCGAGATGGCGTTGAAGAAGGGCCTGCATCCGCGCGTGGAACTCGCCGACATCAAGCAGGCCGCGCCCTACCTGGAGATGGGCGTGAAGCATTTCTGCATCGGCTGGGATGTGCGCATCCTGCACGATTGGTGGCGGGTCAACGGCGAGGGCATGCGCGGCCATGCTGACCGGTGCGACAGCCGGCCGAGACGGCGCGGCCCAAGCAGACGGCCGGAACCTACTGACGCTATGGCCAAGCCGGTCCTGCTGGTCACGCGGCGGCTTCCGCCCGCGGTCGAAGCACGCGCCGCGGCGGACTTCGATGCACGGCTGACGCCATCCGATGTGCCGATCACCGACATCGCGCGCGCGGGCCGCGGGCGCCGATGCGATCCTGACCTGTCCGGGCGACAGCTTCGACGCAGCCCTGATCGCGGCATTGCCCGCAAGCGTGAAGGTCATCGCGACATTCAGCGTCGGCTACGACCACATCGACGTTGCCAGCGCCGCGGCGCGTGGCATCGCCGTGTGCAACACGCCGGACGTGCTGAGCGTCGCGACCGCGGAGACCGCCTTGCTGCTGATGCTCGCCGCCGCGCGGCGTGCCGGCGAGGGCGAGCGGCTGATCCGGTCGGGGCGCTGGCAGGGCTGGGCGCCGACGCAGTTGCTGGGCATCGGCGTGGTCGGCCGGCGGCTGGGCATCTTCGGCATGGGTCGCATCGGCCGCGAACTGGCGCGCATGGCGCGCGGCATCGGCATGACGATCCACTATCGCGACGTGACGCGGTTGCCGCGCCGCGCTGGAGGAAGGCGCGATCTACCACGACACCGACGCGGGCTTCCTGGCGTCATGCGATGTGCTGAGCCTGCACGCGCCAGGCGGCGGCGCGACGTATCACTGGCTGAACGCCGATCGCATCGCCATGCTGCCGCGTGGCGCGGTGGTGGTGAACGCGGCACGCGGCACACTGGTCGATGACGCGGCGCTGATCGCGGCATTGCAGAGCGGGCAGGTCGGCTTCGCCGGGCTCGACGTGTTCGAGGGCGAGCCCAGGCTGCACCCGGGGTATCTCGCGCTGGAGAACGTGGTGCTGCTGCCGCATCTCGGCAGCGCCACGGTGGCGACACGCGACGCGATGGGCTTTCTCGCGCTCGACGGAATTGCCGCTGTGCTGGCGGGCCGGACCCCAGGCAACATCGTGACCGCGTAGTAACCGATGTCATTGATGGTTCCCCGCGAGCACCACTTCGCCGCAACATTTGTCTGTCTCGTCTCACTCCCGCTAGGATGCGGCCATGTTGCACCCGTTGATCCTGGCCGTCCGACGCAAGGAAACCGCCGGCAGCATGCCGCCGTGGGCGGGTGTCGGCCTGCACTTTGCCGGCCTGCTGGCCTCGGGGTGGATGGTCGTCACGACCTTGAGCCAAAAAGCTTGGGTCCCCGGCCTCGTCGGCGGCGTGATCTTCGTCACGGCGCTGTTCGTGACCTTCGGCTATCTGTTCCCAGAGGATCGCCGATGACCGACGCGCCCGACAAAAACGGCGCCATGATCACACTCACCGACGATCCGGATCCACGCCTTGAGACAGTGCTGGAGACCGGCCTCGCCGAATACAACGCGACGCAGACCGGTGTGCGCGACTGGCGCGCCCTCGCGGTCGCGGTGCAGGACCCGGACACCGGCGAGCCGGTCGGCGGGCTGCTCGGGCGCACCACGCTCGGGCTATTCTTCCTCGATCTGTTCTACCTGCCCGAGCATCTGCGGCATTCGGGCATCGGTAGCCGCGCGCTGCACATGGCGGAGGAGGAGGCGATCCGCCGCGGCTGCCGCTCCGCGATGCTGATCACCATCAACATTCAGGCGCCGGAATTCTATGCCCGCCACGGTTGGGAGGAATTCGGCCGGGTCGCCCAGTGTGCCGGGCGTCGAACGCGTCTTCATGCGCAAGACGCTCGCCGCCTGAACAGCGGTGCCGTGCCGCTGTTCGATGCGACCGACGGCCGTCAGCTCGCGGTCTCCAGCGATGCTTCTTCCGAGCAATCACGGCAGCTCGACCTCGACCCGCGCCAGCAGCGCTTCCAGATCGCGGATCGTGTACGGCTTGTTCAGCACGCCCTGCAACGCACCCAGCTCGAATTGCTCCGCCTCGCTCAGGTCGGCATAGCCTGTCGCGAGGATGATCGGTCCGGCGAAGCCACGGGCCGCGCATCGCAGCCGCCACCTCGAGGCCGGTCATCGACGGCATCGCGTAGTCGAGCACAACGATCGCCGGCTCCGCCATCAAGCAGTGCCAGAGCCTCCGGACCGCAATGCGCGGTGGTGACGCTGTAGCCGAGCTGCCGCAGCATTTCGGCGGTCACCTGCAACACCTCCACATCGTCGTCGGCGACCAGCACCGGCAGCTTCGACTGCGGCCGCCGCTCCACGATTTGCGGACGATCCACTTTCGGCATCTCGGCCGCGCGCGGCAGCAGCAGTGTCAATGACGTGCCGCTGGTCCGGCGCCGTCACAAGACGAACAGTGCCGCCGGATTCACGCACCATGGCGTACACCTGGCTCAGGCCGAGGCCTGATCCGGAGAGGCCCTTCGTGGTGAAGAACGGCTCGAAGGCGCGCCGCGCCACCTCGTCCGTCATGCCGACGCCGGTATCGGTCACGGTGATCGAGACATAATCGCCAGCGGCGACGTCATCGGTGCCATCGTCGGCGACGACCTTGTTGCCGGTGGCTATCGTCAGCACACCCCCGTCGGGCATCGCATCGCGCGCGTTGAGGGCCAGGTTCAGGATGGCAGCCTCCACCTGACTTGCCTCGACCATCGCCGGCCACAAATCGGCGCCGAGCACGGTATCGATGCGAATCCGCTGTCCGTGCGTGCAGGTCCGCAGCAACGGCACGAGGTCGCGCACCAGCCGGCCACATCCGAAGCCTCGACCACAAGGCGCTGGCGACGCGAGAACGACAGCAGGCGCCCGGTCAGTTGCGACCCGCGGTAGACCGCGCCCGAAGCGCGCTCGATCCAGCCGCGCTGGCGTTTCTGCTCCGGCGGAATGCCGCGCGACAGCAGATCAAGGCTGCCCTGTACCGTTGCCAGCAGGTTGTTGAAGTCATGCGCAATGCCGCCGGCGAGCTGTCCCACCGCCTGGAGCTTCTGCGATTGCACCAGGGCGGCCTCGGTGTTCTGCCGCTCGGCAATCTCCACCTGCAGCCGGTTGTTGGTGACCAGCAGCTCCCGCGTCCGCTCAGCCACCCTGGCCTCCATCGCCTCGGCGTGCCCCCGCAGTTCCTCCTCGCGGCGGGCAAGCGTGCGGGCCAGATCGTTGTAGGCGGTGGCGATCTGGCCGAACTCCGACCTCTCGTCCTGGCCAGGTGCGCGGCGCGGTAAGGTCGCCGGCGCGCCAGCGACGCGCCGCCTCGAGCAGTTCCTTCGTCGGCCGCCCGATGAATCGCCGCGCGATAAACAGTGTGACGAGGAATGCGGCGATTGCGACAGCGCCCAGCAGCAGGCCGCCGCGCAGGCTGGCCCGATTGATGTCGGCCATCAGATCGGGCTCATAGAAGCCGATCGCGACCATCAGGCCATATCGCGATTTCGCGGGGGGAATGAAGCCGAATACACGCTCCGTCCCGTCGACGCTCTTCAATCGCATGATGCCGGCCTGTTGGGCCGTGACCAGCTGCATCGCCGCCGGCGGGAGGCGCTTGCCGACGTTCGTCTCGTGCGCCGGTGCGCGTGCCAGGATGTTTCCGTCGCGATCGGTCAACGACAGCACGGTGCCGGCCAGGAAGCGCGACCCGGTCTGACGGACCTGCGCCAGATGCTGTGCCAGCCACGACAGGTCCAGGCCGGTGACAAGGAATCGCCTGTGGTCCGGGTCCAATCCCGGTACAGGAAGGGCAAAGGGCAGGAACCCGGAATCCAGAGCGGGCGACGTCGCATAGCGACCGACCGAGAATTCGGTGGCGCCGATCGCGTCCTGCAGCCAGGCAGGCGTGTCGCCATCACTCGCGCGGAGACCGGGCTTCGAGGCGCAGAGAACGTTGCCGCCGGCGTCGACCAGGGCAAGGAAAGCGAACATCGGCTGGTCGCGCTGGATGCTGACAAGGCGTTCGTCGCAGGACGGGGTCAGGTCGCGACGAAATATCCGGAATTCGGCCACCGTGTTCAGCAGGACGCGGGTGCCGTCGGCGATGCTCGAGATGTCGCCGTTCAGCAGTTCGCCCTGCTGCTGTGCCAGGTCGCCGAGTTGCGCCCGGCGTTCAGCCCAGTGGCTGTACTCGACCCAGACCACCAGGGCCATGATGGGCACCAGGCAGGTCAGAACGATCAACAGCAGTCGTGTCGACAGCCGCATGCTCTGGTATCGTGCCCACACGCTGATGTCCCCCTACGGCCGACAGCGTAAGGAAGCACATGTGATCACGTAAACGTCAACACATCAATCACGGGGAGTTGAGTTTTTCCGGCGTTTGGCGCCGAATTCCGGTCTCAGACCTCCAGCCATTCCCTGCGGATATCGGCGTTGGCCTCGATATCGGCGGGCGTGCCCTCGAACACGATGCGGCCGTGGCCCATCACGTAGAGCCGCCGCGAAATCCGCATCGCGATGGTCAGCTTCTGCTCCACCAGCAGGATCGACACGCCCCGCCGCGCGATCTCCTCCAGCAGGTGGCCGACCTGCTCGACCAGCATCGGCGCCAGGCCCTCGGTCGGCTCGTCGATCAGGATCAGGTCCGGATCGCCCATCAGCGTGCGGCACATCGTCAGCATCTGCTGCTCGCCGCCGGACAGCACGCCGGCCGGATTGTTCTGCCGCTCCGCCAGGTTCGGGAACAGCCTGAACACGTCATCGAAATTCCAGCGCCCGAACCTGCCGGCGCGCTTCAGGCCGAGCATCAGGTTCTGGCGCACGGTCAGCGTGGGGAAGACCTGGCGGTCTTCCGGCACGTAGCCGATGCCGGCCTTCGCCACCAGATTGGCGCGCAGGCCGGCGATGTCGCGGCCGCGGTAGCGCACCGTGCCGACCGGCTCGACGAGGCCCATGATCGCCTTGCAGGTGGTCGACCGGCCGACGCCGTTGCGGCCGAGCAGGCTGACGATTTCGCCTTCGCCGACCGACAGGTCGACGCCCTGCAGGATGTGGCTCTTGCCGTAGAAGGCGTGCAGGTCGCGGACCTCGAGCATCATGCCGCCGATGCGCCCCTCCGAGATAGGCTTCCTGCACCGCGCGCGATTGGCCGGATTTCCGCCGGCGGAGCCGGACGCGATCACCTGGCCGTAGACCAGCACGGTGATCGTGTCGGCGAGGTCGAACACGACGCGCATGTCGTGCTCCACCATCACCAGCGTCTTGCCCTGCGTCACGCGACGGATCAGCGCCACGGCGTATTCCGTCTCGCTGTGGCTCATCCCCGCGGTCGGTTCATCGAGCAGGATCATGCTGGCGCCGCCGGCGATCGTCATGCCGATCTCCAGCGCGCGCTGCTCCGCATACGACAGCAGCCCCGCCTGCACGTCGCGCCGCTCGGCGAGGTTGAGGTCCTCCAGCAGCCGCTCCGTCTCCTCGTTCAGCGCGCGCTGCCGGCCGAGCGCGTGCCAGAACGAATAGCGGTAGCCGCGGCTCCACAGCAGGCTGCAGCGGATGTTCTCGAACACGCTGAGCCGATGGAAGATCGAGGTGATCTGGAAGCTGCGCGACAGGCCGAGCCGGTTGATGCGATGCGGCGGCAACCCGTCCAGCCTTGTCGCATCCAGCCGTATCTCGCCCGAGGTGATCGGGAACCGGCCGCTGATCAGGTTGAACAGCGTGGTCTTGCCGGCGCCGTTCGGGCCGATCAGCGCGTGACGCTCGCCGGCGGCGACGTTCATGCTGACGCCGCGGATGATCTCGGTCTGGCCGAAGTTCTTGGTGACGTCGGTCAAGCGAGAGCGCGGGCGGGCTCACCGCGATCCACCCGGCCGCGCGATTTCGATCAGGCCGTCCCAGACGCGCTTGAATTGCCGCGAACTCGCGGGCAAGCCAGAAGCCGCCGCCCAGCAGGCAGACCAGCGAGATCAGCCACGGCGTCGCGCCATGGATGTCGATCGCCTGGCCGAACAGCGCGAGGCGCTTGCCCTGCGCCTTGCCGATCGTGAGGAAGGACAGCAGTTCCACCAGCCCGACGAAGCCGAACAGCACGATCAGCCCGGGGACCAGAATGCGCAGATAGGGCAGCGCGAGCCGGCGCAGCAGCCCGGCCCGCGCGATCGGCGCGTGTTCCAGGACGATGCCGGTGAGGCCGGTCGGCGCGAAGGTCACCATCGCGATGAACAGCACGCCGACATAGACCAGCCAGGAGTTCGACATCAGGCTGACGCCGCTCTGCATCAGCGTGATCAGGATCGCGCCGAGGACCGGGCCGAAGAACGTGGTCGCGCCGCCGATATAGGCCATCAGCAACGCATTCGCCGCCAGCGGTGCGGCGACGGCATCGAAGGTGACGATCTCGTAGGTGATGGCGAACAGCCCGCCGGCGATGCCGGCGTAGAAGCCGGCAGACGGCGAACTGCTGGAAGCGCACGATGCGCGGGTCGTAGCCGACGAACTGCGCGCGCTCGTGGTTGTCGCGGCAGGCGTTCGCCATGCGCCCCAGCGGCGTCGTGGTGTGGAAATACATGCCGACCGCCGCGATCAGCATCCAGGCCACGATCAGGTAGTAGACCTCGATCGACTGGGCGTATTCGAAGCCGAACAGGCTGTTGCCGATCACGCGGTCGGTCTTGATCGCCGCCCTCGCCGCCGAAGAAGTGGTGGAACATCGTCGCCGCCGTGGTGACGAGCTGGACGATGCCGAGCGTGATCATCGCGAATGCGGTGGAGCGCTGCTTGGTCGCCATGTAGCCGAACACGATGGCGAAGCCGAGGCCGCTGAGGCCCGCGAGCAGCGGGCATCAGTTCCATCGGCACCGGCAGTTGGCCGGCGCCGGCGGCGTTCAGGAAATGCACGGTCGAATAGCCGGCAAGGCCGAACAGCACGGAATGGCAGAACGACAGCAGCCCGGCCTGGCCCATCAGCATGTTGAACGACAGCGCGAAGATGATCATCATGCCGGTCTGGCTCAGCATCGACACCACGAAGCCGGCGTGCCGCGCGTGCTGCCAGTCGTAGAACAGCCAGGGCAGCCCGACGGAAACCACCAGCGCGGCGAGCCATGGCCAGTAGCGGATGGTGCGCGCCGCGGCCGGGCGCGCCGGCAGGACGCGGACGTTCGGGGTTTCGGCGGCGTCGCTCATGTCTCGCGGGTGCCCATCAGGCCGCGCGGCCGGAACAGCAGGATCAGGATCAGCAGCGCATAGGGCACCAGCGGGCCGATGCGCGACACCGGGATGGTGAGGATCTCGCCGAGCAGGTCGTTCGCCGCGAGCGTGATCCCGAACGGCGTGAGCAGGTCGGCGAAGGACCAGTCCATCACGACGGAGAATGTCTGCACCATCCCCATCAGGATCGATGCGATGAAGCAGCCGGCGAGCGATCCCAGGCCGCCGAAGATCACCACGACGAACACGATCGGCCCCATCGCATCCGCCATGCCGGATTCGGTGGTGAAGTAGTTGCCGGCGATCACTCCGGCGAGCCCGGCCAGCAGCGAGCCGCCGGCGAACACGATGGTGAACACGCGCGGCACGTTGTGGCCGAGCGCGCTGACCATGCCGGGATGCGTGAGCGCCGCCTGGATGATCAGGCCGATGCGGGTCTTCTTCAGCAGCAGCCAGGTGGTGAGCAGCATCCCGCCCGACACCAGCAGCATGAAGGCGCGATAGGCCGGGAAAGTTTTCGCCGTAGAGCGAGAACAGCGGGAAATCGAGCGAGGCCGGCACGCGATACGGCATCGGCAGCATGCCCCACGCCATCTGCACGGCGCGGCCGATGATGAACACCAGGCCGAAGGTGAACAGCAGTTCGGCGATATGCCCGTTGTGATGCACGCGCCGGAGGCCCCAGACCTCGATCGCCGCGCCGATCGCGCCGCACAGCAGCGGCGCCAGCACGAAGGCCGGCCAGAAGCCGACCCAGCGGCTGATCTGGTAGGCGAAATAGGCGCCGAGCATGTAGACGCTGGCATGGGCGAAGTTCAGCACGCCCATCATGCTGAGGATCAGCGTGAGCCCGCTCGCCAGCATGAACAGCAGCATGCCGTAGACGAGGCCATCGAGCAGGGAGATCACACCGATCTGCATGATGACCTCGCCGGCGCTGCGGTGCGGCTACGACGACGGCCGCTTCATCTTGCAGGTGGTCGGCAGCGTCTCGTCGGCCACCGGCACCTTGAACTCGGTCTTCCAGCCAAGTCCGGTCTTCTCGACGTCGAATTTCACGTTCTTGGTGAAGCACCGCCTCGTAGTACGGGTGCAGCAGCTGGTGGTCGTCCTTGCGCATGATGTTCGTGGCGCCGAACAGGTCCTTCTGCTCCATGCCCTCGAGCGCCAGCGCGACCTGCAGCGCATCGGTGGTGCCGGCCTTGTTGATCGCCCGGGCCAGCATGTCGAACTGCGTGACGCTGGGGAGCGCGATGAAGCTGAAGTCATGCGTTGCCCGCCAGCGCTTGAAGAATTCCGCGGCCTCGGCGTTGTTCTCCTCCACCGGGACGTTCTCGTGGTCTTCCATGACCGAGGTGAGCCTGCCTTCGCCGTTCGTCCCGATCGCCGTCGCGGCGCCGATCACATGGGCAAGATAGGTGTCGTAGCGGATGTCGAGCCCGGCATCGACGCCGGCCTTGATCAGCAGATTGAGGTCCGGTCCGTAGTTTCCGGTGAGCAGCGACTGCGCGCCGGACGCCTTGATCTTGGTGATGTACGGGCGAGAAATCCTTGACCTGCATCAGCGGGATGAACTCGTCGGCGACGATCTTGATGTCGGGGCGGTACTGGGCGAGGAACCGTTTGGTGTCCTTCTCGATCGACTGGCCGAACAGGTAGTCCTGGTTGAGCAGGTAGACGGATCTTCACCGACTGCGGCAGCGACTTGATCCGCGCCACCGCCCGCATCTCCACGCTGCCGACGAAGCGGAAATGCCAGAAGCTGCACTGCTCGTTGGTAAGCTCGGTCGCAAGCTGGCCGCAGTTCAGTTGCAGCAGCCGGTTGTCGGGATTGCGCGTGTTGTGCTTGGTCACCGCGTCGATCAGCGCCGAACCGACGTTGGAGCCGACGCAGGACATGACGAAAGGCAGGTTCTGGTCGATGACGCTTTTCAGCGCGATCAGCGCCTCGGCCGGCTGCAGCTTGTCGTCGAAGGTGACCAGCTCGAACTTCTTGCCGAGCGCGCCGCCCTTGTCGTTGATGTAGTCGACGATGAACTGGAACATCTTCAGGCTGGCGTCGCCGCCCTGGGCGAAGGCGCCCGAGAACGGGTCGATGTAGCCGATCTTGATGGTGGCGTCGGCGGCACGAGACCCCGGACCCCACAGGGCCATCCCCAGCAATGCCAGAAATACAGTCGCAGCCAAGCGAAGACGCTTCATCTATTTTCTCCCTGGACCCACGAGGTCGCGGCGTCGCAACCGTTCTTGTCGTTTGGACGAAGCTTAGGCGCCGGCCAGAAACCGAGTCAATTTTCTGGCCTCCATGCGTCGCCCCCTCTAGCATCGGATTGCCATGACACAGGCGACAGACGCACCCGACGCACCGATCTTCGATCCGCATGCATTTCGCCTGACCGGACAGCAGACAGCGCTGATCGAGTTGGCGCGCCAGTTGGCAGCGGAAAAATTCGCCCCGCGGGCGGCGCGCCACGATCGCGATGCCAGCTTCCCGACCGAGAACTACCGCGACCTGCATGCGGCGGGTCTGCTGGCGATCTGCGTACCGCTATCACACGGCGGGCTCGGTGCGGACTATCAGACCTATGCGCTGGCCGCTGCGGAGATCGCCCGTCATTGCGGCGCGACCGCGCTCACCTGGAACATGCATGTCTGTTCCACATTGTGGGCCGGGAAGATCGCGGACGACCTGCAGATGGACGACGCGATGCGCGCCGAGCACGACCGCCGTCGGGCGATCCATTTCCGGCGCATCGCGGTGGACGGCGCGAGCTATGCGCAGCCATTTTCTGAGGGCAACGCGTCGGCGGTTGGGCAGATCCCGTTCGGCACCGCGGCGCGACCGGTCGCGGGTGGCTGGCTGGTGACGGGCAAAAAGATCTTCGCCTCGCTGTCGGGACACGCCGACTGCTACGGGCTGCTGGCGACGGAAATTGCGCCGGAAGGCAATGCGTCGCGCCGCGACACATTGTATCTGGCGGTGCCTGCCGACGCGCCCGGCGTGAGCGTGACAGGCGAGTGGGATCCGCTGGGAATGCGCGGCACAGTTTCCCGCAATCTGGAATTTGCCAATGTTTTTGTCGAGCACGATGCGGCGATCATGCCGCGCGGTGTGTATTTCCAGGCGGCGTCGCGCTGGCCGCATATGTTCCTGACGCTCAGTCCGACGTATCTTGGGCTGGCGCAGGCGGCCTATGACTTCACCGTGCGCTATCTGCGCGGCGATGTTCCAGGCGCACCGTCAGGCAGGCGTCGCGGCAGCGCGGTGAAGCAACTCGCCGTCGCGGAGATGCGCATCAAACTGGAGCAGGCGAAGGCGCTGTGGTTCCAGGCAGTGAGCGAGGCGCAGGTCGATCCGACGGCGGAACAGCGGCTGCGGGCCTATGCAGCGCAGTTCTCGACAATGGAGACGGCGAACGATCTGGCGAGACTCGCGATCCGCACCTGCGGCGGCCATTCGATGTTCCGCTCGCTGCCGCTTGAACGGATCTATCGCGACAGCCGCTGCGGCTCACTGATGGCGCCATGGACGGCGGAGATCTGTCTCGAGCGGATCGGCCGCGGCGCGCTGTATCGCGACGGCGAGACCGACGACTGATGAACCTCGCCGATCTGATCGACCGCAACGCCGCCTTCGCGCCGGACAAGCCGGCGCTGCGTTGTCACGAACAGGTGTGGAGCTACGCGTTTCTCGCCGCGCGCATCGCCGCCCTGGCGCGGGCAATGAAATCGCAGCTTGGCGTGCGTCGTGGCGATCGGGTCGCCGTGCTGTCGCTGAACTCGCCCGACTACCTGGCGCTGCTCTACGCCTGCGCGCGCCTGGGCGCGATGCTGGTGCCGCTGAACTGGCGGCTCGCAGTGCCGGAGCAGATTTTCATCCTTCGCGATGCCGCGGTGCAGGCGCTGTTCGTCGCCAAGGCGTTCAATGCGGCGTGCGAGCCGCTTGCCGAAGTGCTGCCGGAGACGCGAATCATCGGCCTGGACTACTCGCCGGACTCCGGCAGCGACCTTTCGCCGCTGATCGATGCCGGCAGCGGTGACGGGCGCGGGCCGCAGGTGGACTGGCGCGCACCGGTGCTGATCGTCTACACCGCCGGTACCACCGGTCGGCCGAAAGGTGCGGTGCTGACGCAGGAGGCGCTGCTGTGGAACGGCGTGATGAGCCAGCACATGCACGCCATGACGGCGAGCGATCACGTGCTGACGGTGCTGCCGCTCTTTCACGTCGGCGGCATGAACATCCAGACCACGCCGGCGCTGCATCTCGGTGCGACGGTCACCATCCATCCGCGCTTCACGCCCGATGATACGCTGCGCGGGATCACACAGGACCGACCGAGTCTCACGGTGCTGGTGCCCGCAACCATCCAGGCGCTGGTGGAGCACAGGCAGTGGCACGAGGCCGACCTGTCGAGCCTGCGTGCGGTCAGCACCGGATCCACGCTGGTGCCGCAGTCCCTGGTCGACACGATCACCGAGCGCGGCGTGCCGGTGCTTCAGGTCTACGGCGCAACGGAGACCGCTCCGATTGCGGTGTACACGCGGCTCGGTGGCGATCTGTCGCGCGTCGGTTCGACCGGTTTGCCAGGCCTGGTCTGCGAGGCACGCGTAGTGAACGAAGCTGGACAGGACGCACCGCCCGGCGTGCCCGGCGAAGTCATCGTGCGCGGACCCAATGTTCTCATCGATTACTGGGGCAACGCGGCGGCAACAGCGGAGGCGCTGTGCGACGGCTGGTTCCGGACCGGCGACATCGCCGTGCGCGACGACGACGGCTATTTCTTCATCCGGGACCGCAAGAAGAACATGATCGTGTCCGGCGGCGAGAACATCTACCCCGCCGAAATCGAACGCGTGTTGCTCGATCATGCGGCGGTTGCGGAGGCGGCGGTGATCGGCGTGCCCGATCTGCGGTGGCAGGAAGTGCCGCTGGCCATCGTGGTGCTTCGTGCGGGAGCGGCGGTCTCGGCCGACGAATTGCGCGCATTCATGCTGGCGCAGCTTGCACGCTTCAAGCTGCCGCGGGCGATCGTGTTCGCGGGCGAGCTGCCGCGCAACGCGCTCGGCAAGGTGCAGCACTACCGGCTGCGGGAAAATAGACGGCGAGTTCGGCGACATGCTGCGGGCCGCGGCGGAACAGATCGGCCTGCTGTGCATGCCGAAGGGCTACGATCACGGTTTCCGCCAGGTCACCACGCGCACCAAGCCGATCAACAGCCCCGACGACCTGCGCGGCTTCAAGATCCGCCTGCCGGTGGCGCCCTATCTGATCTCGCTGTTCCGCCATCTGGGCGCCTCGCCGACCGCGATCAACTTCAACGAGGTCTACAGCGCGCTGCAGACCGGCATCGTGGACGGACAGGAGAACCCGCTGGTGCTGATCGACACCGCCAAGCTGTACGAGGTGCAGAAATACTGCTCGCAGACCAACCATGTCTGGTCCGGCTTCCATACCTCGTTCAACGTGGCGGCGTGGAAGAAGCTGCCGCCTGATCTGCAGGAGATCTGCCAGCGCAACTTCGCTGCCGCCTCGGTCGTTCAGCGTGAAGACTTCATCGCCATGACGAAGATCGAGCAGCAGAACCTGACGACCAAGGGTCTGACGTTCAACTCGCCCGACACCAAGCCGTTCCGCGAGGTGCTGGCGAAGAACGGCTTCTATCCCGACATGAAAAAGAGTCGCGGGCGACAAGGCCTGGGCACTGCTGGAGAAATACGTCGGCCCGCTCACGTCATGAGCCTCGACGCGCCCGAATTCGCAGCTTCTATCGCCCAGTCGAACCCGCCGGTCTGGGCGGGGCTGCGGCGTAGCGCCTTCCTGCTGGACCAGGCGATCGGCGTGGCCTGCGAGGCGATCGGCGCGATGCTCGTGCTGGCCGAGGTCAGCATTCTGTTTGCCGGCGTGGTGTCGCGCTATCTGCTGGACAGCCCGCTGTTCTGGACCGACGAACTCGCCAATTTTTTATTCCTTTGGTTGTCGATGCTGGGGATGGTGGTGGCGCTGCGCCGCGACGGACACATGCGGCTCACCACGCTGGCTAACTGGGTGCCGCCGCACATCGCACGGTGGTTCGCCGCCGTCGCCTCGCTGGTGGTGATCGCCTTCGTTTTGGAGATCCTGCTGCCGGCCGCGCGAGTATCTGGATCAGCAGCGTTATGTCGAGTTGATCTCGCTGCAGATCTCCGACGGCTACCGCGTCGTCGCGATCCTGGTCGGCGCGGGGCTCGCCGCGACCATCGCACTGCTCCGCCTGCTCGAGACGACGACATGGCGCAGCTTCGGACTGGCGCTGCTCACCGTCGGCGGCATCGCGGCGCTGCTGTGGATCGGCCAGCCGCTGTTGCTCGCCATGGGTTTCGGCAGCCTGATCGTGTTTTTCGTTGTCATCGTCGCCGCCTGCGTCGGCATCGGCGTGCCGATCGCCTTCGCGTTTGGTATCGCCACGCTGTCATATCTCGGGCTGACCAGCAGCATGCCGCTGTCCGTCGTGGTCAACCGGATGGACGAGGGCATGTCGAACCTGTTGCTGCTCTCGGTGCCGATGTTCGTGTTCCTCGGCTTGCTGATGGAGATGACCGGCATCGCGCGTGTTATGGTGGCGTTCCTCGCGGCGCTGGTCGGCCATGTGCGCGGCGGCCTGTCCTACGTGCTGCTGGGTGCGATGTATCTGGTGTCCGGCATTTCCGGATCGAAGGCGGCCGACATGGCAGCGGTCGCGCCGGTGCTGTTCCCCGAGATGCAACGCCGCGGCTCGCATCCCGGCGAACTTGCCGCACTGCTGGCGAGTTCCAGCGCGATGTCGGAGACCATCCCGCCCAGCCTGGTGCTGATCACCATCGGTTCGGTGACCAACGTGTCGATCACCGCGCTGTTCACCGGCGGGCTGCTGCCGGCGGCGGTGGCGGCGCTCGCGCTTGTGGTGGTGAGTTGGTATCGCTCGCGCCACATGGATATCAGCGGCGGCGAGCGCGCCCCGCCGTCGCAAATTCGTGCGCACGTTCGTCATCGCGGTTCCCGGCCTGACGCTGCCGTTCGTGATCCGCGCCGCGGTGATCGATGGCATCGCCACGGCGACCGAGGTCTCCACCGTCGGCGTGGTTTACACCGCATTGCTCGGGATACTGGTGTACCGGCAATTCGACTGGCGGCGCATCTATCCGATTTTGGTGGATACCGTCTCGCTCACCGGCGCGGTGATGCTGATCATCGGCACCGCGACGGCGATGGCCTGGGCGCTGACGCAGTCGGGTTTCTCCCAATGGCTCGTTGCAACGATGGCGTCGGTGCCGGGCGGGAAGGGCGGATTCCTGGCGATCACCGCGGTCGCGTTTGTCATTCTTGGCAGCGTGCTGGAGGGGATTCCGGCGATCGTGCTGTTCGGCCCGCTGCTGTTTCCGGTCGCCAAGGCGATGGGCGTGCACGAGGTGCACTACGCGATGGTGATCATCTGGCGATGGGCATCGGGCTGTTCGCGCCGCCGTTCGGCGTGGGGTTCTATGGCGCCTGCGCGATCGGGCGGGTGTCGCCGGACGATGCGCTGTGGCGGATGTGGCCGTATCTGGCGGCGCTGGCGGTGGCGCTGGCGATTGTTGTGGCGGTGCCGTGGTTGTCGATCGGGTTCCTGTGATGGGCGGGGCGCGGGCGGATTTCTGTTGGAGGAGAGATTTGGACCCGGCGTACCTATCGGCACTCTTCGCCCTGGCGGGCGCGACCATCGGTGGGCTGCCGTCGTTCGCAACATCGGGGTTGACGCGGCGGACGCAACTTCGCCACGCGCTTCGCGAAGCTGAAAAGACCAAGCTGGTGGCTCCGGAGCATAGAGGGAATTTGCATGGACCGATACCTGAAGGTTCTGAAGGCGTGCGGTATCGGTTTGGCGTCGCTGCTTGGCTATGCCCGGATTTCCGGCGCGGAGGAAAGCCCGTCACGGCCATCGACATCGCGCTGGAGCCGGAACTCGACGATGATCGAGCATGCGAAGGACGACAACGCTCGCCTGCTGAAGGTATTCCCAGGGATTCGCCCTCGACGCGACCCACCATCCGCACATCACGATGCTGCAGCAGTTCGTCCGCACCGCCGATCTCGACAAGGTCTACGACGCGGCCAACAAGGTGACAGCAAAAGAGCAGGCAGCCCGATGGAAGTTGAGGGCGTTCAAGTATTACTATATCCCTGATCCGCCGATCGGCATTGCTGGCATCGTCGTCGAACCGACCGATGATCTGATCCGGTTGCAACGGGACCTGTTGGACGCAGTAGCGCCTTTCAGGTGAAAACGGGCGGCGCCGGAGCGTTCGTCAGCACCGAAGAGGGCCACGACATCGAACAGGGGTTGATCGACTACGTGGCAAACTTCGTGCAGATCGGATCCGGAAAGAAATTCAACCCGCACGTGACGATCGGCGTCGCCACCGAAACCGACCTGAATACGATGCTTGCGGAACCGTTCAGCGCGTTCACCTTCTCGCCGGTCGGAGCCTCGGTTTATCAGCTTGGCACTTACGGGACTGCTCGAAAGGAACTCAAGACCCTGGATCTGAAGCGCTGAGTTGGTCTTGACAATTCGCATGAGGTGCCGAGCAATGTCTCCAACCATCGATACTGCCAAAGCGACAAAACGCCGTTGCGGGGTCAGGTTCGCCGTTTGCATAATGACATCGGCTCTTTCCGTGGCTGCCACCTGCGCGCAGCCACCTGCTGCTCAAGTGCAGCCGGCGCAGGTGCCCGAGACTGGTAGGGCGTTCTGGCGGGGTATCTGCCACGCGAGGTGCTTCCAGACAGCCTTGCGCTGCTTCCTTCTCCGCCTGCCGCCGGTTCGGCTGCTCTTGCACGCGACGAGGCGTTCAGTCGAGCCAGCCTCGCCTTGCGCGGCACGGCCCGCTGGGCGCTGGCGGCCGAGGACGCCGATCTGAAGTTTCCGCAAGCGGCCGACACGTTCTCCTGTGCCTTGAGCGCGCCGATCACGGAGCAGGACACGCCGCACCTCTACATGCTGATCAGGCGCAGTCTGGCTGACGCTGGTTTATCCACCTATCGCTGCCAAGGATCATTACAATCGCGATCGGCCGTTCACGCGTGAACAGCGAGCTGATCTGCACACCGAGCGAGGAAACACACCTGAGGAGCGACGGGTCGTATCCGTGCGGGCATACAGCTATCGGCTGGGCCTGGGCGCTCATCCTCACGGAAGTTGCGCCCGATCAAACCGATGCCATGCTCGCTCGCGGCCGGGCGTTCGGACAAAGCAGAGTGGTCTGCAACGTCCACTGGGAAAGCGACGTGCTCGCGGGTCAGATCATGGGAGCGGCGACCGTTGAGCGGTTTGCACGCTGATCCCACGTTCCGTGCGGATCTGGAGCGCCGGCAAGGCCGAACTCTCGGCTGTTCGCGCCAAGGGCCTGAAGCCGACGCGGAATTGCGATGCAGAAGCCGCGGCAATTGCACTGGAACCGTTGCAGGCGCCATGATCATTTCGTGATCGGGCCTGATCTCGTCCCAGCCGATCTGTGCGCGCTGATACCAGAACCGTTGAAGCGCGGCCGCAAAGAACGTCATGGCCGTCCCGGACCTGATCCGTGGATTGACCCGGCCATCTGTTGCCGCACGAGATGGCCGGGTCAAAGTCCTCCCCCTCCCCCTTGCGGGAGGGGGTTGGGGGGAGGGGTCGCTAGGTTGACCGGGTCACGCCACCAGCCCCAGCCGAGGCAACAGGTGCATCCAGGTCATCGGCTCCTTTCGGTCCTCTTTGATGAGCCGGCTCCACTGCCACCGAACGAACGGGTTGATGTCCGGGGGTGGATGGTGGTTGGATAAGTCATCCTGCTAAATCACTTGGATCAAGTGGCTCTTGTCAAAGCGGCTTTCCAGCCGCTCCGTGATGCCAGGAACGGCTCCCTCGTGCAGTTCGACCAGCATCTCTGCTCGGTCGATGCCGGCGATATAGGGTTGCAGCAGAAAGTCTTCCGCTCCCTCTACGTCCATCAAAATGAACGGGCATATTGGGTACCTTCTCAGACTGCAAAGAGCAGCCAGGGTGAAATAGAGCCTCCGTGGGCCATCAGGGGCTCGATGAAAATCATGCTTTTTGGCTCCCGCAACCCCAATCAGAGAAGGAGGCCCGGAGCAACTTTCTGTTCAGGAAAGCGCCTGGACTTCGGCCAATGTTATTGGTTCAACCGGCTTTTCTTGACGCTTGTTCAGGTAGCCGGTGGCTTTGGCGACAGCAGCGACGCCCAGCTTGGCGTAATATGCCGCGCCTGATTCCGTGGGCTCCGGCTTCCAGCCAAAGCTCCGCAAAATACCATTTGCCGTCGAAGCCCGGACGTGTCGCTTGATATTCCGCGTGAAGAACTCCGTCGTGAAGCTGATCGAGAGTTCGTTGTCGTTCCCGACGCGGTGCGGCGCATTGAGTGGCCAGTACCCATTTCGCCCGGATAGAGCGTCAGATCGCCGTTCCCGCGGAAATCGGCGGCATGTTTGTCGAACCACGGCCTGTAAGGTTGCGTTGCTTCGTCATGGAAGCTCTCACGAAACGCCGTAACCATATCGACCCGCTCTGCGTGAGGAACGGCGCCAAGGTGGGGTATATCCGCACCTTCTTGGTCCCCTGGATCTGCCACAGGGTCTGACCAGATGTGTCGAAGTGATAGTATACCTGTGCTCCAGGTGATGAGATCAGGACGGCGCAGGTGCGCTGAAACGTCCTCGGGTGCCCGGGCACGCGTGCATGAATTTCCTCATAAATGCTATCGAGAAGTCGCTGATAACCAGGATCGGCTTTGTTGATATCGTGCAGGCTTATCCAGAGCCTTTCATGTCGGATGCGCTCGATCAACTCTTTGCCAGACATGTCGCCGATTTTGTATTCTTTCCACGATTGTCTGGGTGAGCCCAGCGGGCCCATATGCGTCATAAATAACGGTAACCTTCCCGGTTATATCTATCGATTATTTCCGCGAGGAAGGCTTCGCTGAAAAGCGGGTTCTGGTGCAGCCGATGTTTTAGCAGGATGGGCAAGTTGCCGAACAGCTCGGCGTGTTCGCTTTGCCAGTTCTCGAAGAACGTATCCAAGGTCAGCAGCTCCGTGTGCGTCAAAGCCTACCTCTATAGCGGCTGGCGAGGTATATTTCCCGGGCAATGGTGTAAAGAGTAGGTGACAAACCAAATCTATGTCCCCTCAATTCGCTTGCCGGGGGTAGCCATGGACGGTCACCGGGCGCACCCCCGCACTGTTGACCGTCTCACCACGCGACCAATCGTCTCAGCCCACACCGCGTACGACGCAATCGAGGAGGGCTGGCCGATCTCAGGCGTTGCCGCGATACGAATAGAATTCGCGCGCCGCTTCCAGGCTGATCTTGCCGTTGCGCAGGTCCGCCTGCACCAGTGCCGGATCACGGTCCGCGGGGGCGCCGTGTCCGCCCCCGCCGGCGGTCGCGATCACCACGCGATCGCCCTTGCGCAGCGTGGACACGATCTTCGATTTCACGACCTCCTCGCCACCCGCGGCGCGCCGTATCACCGCGCTTGCGCGACCGCCGGCATGTCCCCCCGCGACGCCGTCCGCCGCGCACAGATGCCGCTCGCCGCGATAGGTCACGGTGGCCTCGCCGTCCAGCAACTCGTATTCGAACACGCCGCCGAGCCCGCCGCGATCTGTGCCGGGGCCGCCCGAATCACGATGCAGCGCCACCCGGTGCACGCGGATCGGCGCCTCCATCATCAGCGCCTCCGCCGGAACATTGAGGCAGTTGCTGGCATCCGTCTCGATCACGTCGACGCCGTCGAGATGCCGCGACGCACCGCTGCCGGACACCAGAAGCTGCGACGTCACATAGCGGCGCCCGTCCGATCGTCGGCCGCCGACATGCATGATGACGATCTCGCTGCCGGAATCGGCCGGCACGCGATCCGGCGCCGCCTGGCGCAGCGCGCCGAGGATGCACGTCGTGATCCGCTTGATGGTGGAGGTGCGGCAGCCGGTGGGCGCCGGTTCGCGCGGATTGACCAGGCTGCCCTCGGGCAGATGGAACGCAAGCGGACGAAAGCATCCGCCGTTGTTGGGCACGCGCCCCTCCGGATCGGTCACCGCGCGCAGCGCAAAGCAGGCGGCGGCATAGGAGCCGGACGGCATGCAGTTGAACGGTCCGCGCACCTGCGGCGCGGTGCCGGTGAAGTCGCAGGTCATTTTTCCGTCCGCGATGGTCACCGCGACCTCGATCCGCACCAGTTGGTCCAGCTCGATGCCGTCATTGTCGAGGAAATCCGCATGGCGATACGTGCCCTCTTGCAGGCTGTGCAGCGCCTGGCGCGTCATCGTCTCGGACCGGTTCAGCAGTTCGTCGAACAGCGCAAGCAGTTCGTCGCGCCCGAAGCTGCCGGCGATCTCGCCAAGGCGGCGCGCGCCGATCGTGCAGGCGGCGATCTGCGCGTTGATGTCGCCCATCAGCACGTCCGGCAGGCGGACATTCTGTCGCAGCATCGCGATCAGGGTGGCGTTCAGCGTGTCCGCCCTGGCGGAACTGCAGCAGCGGGATGCGAATGCCCTCCTGGAATATCTCGGTCGCGTTGGTCGGCGTGGAACCGGGCGCCATGCCACCGACATCCTGGTGGTGCGTCATCGCCGCGCTGATCGCGATCACGCTGCCGTCGGCGAACACCGGCATCATGATCGCGATGTCGGGGAGATGCGTGCCGCCCAGATAGGTGTCGTTCAAAATCCAGATATCGCCCGCGCCCATCTGGTCGAACGGCACCGTCCGCAGCAGGCGCCCCACCATCGGGGTCAGCGCGCCGAGATGGATCGGCACGGCGAGGGCCTGCGCCAGCGTCTCGCCCTGCAGCGTGAACAGGCTGGCCGATGCATCGAGCCCTTCCTTCACGATGGCGGAGAACGCGCTGCGCACCAGCGTGAGCTGCATCTCGTTGGCGATGCCGTCGAGCTTGTTGCGCATGACCTCGAGTGTGATCGGGTCGACGTCCATGTCAGCCTCGCGTCAGCAGAAGGTTGCCGTTCTCCAGCACCGTCCCGCTGCCAGCCCGGTTCGACCAGCGTGGTGGTGTCGTCCTGTTCCACAATCGCTGGGCCGGCCAACGTCAGCCCGGCCGGCATCGCGGCGCGATGGTAGATCGCCGCATGCACCGGCGCACGTGCACCCGCGACGCGGATCGCGCGCGACGGCCTGCGTGGATCGATATCCAGCGGACGGTATTCGCTGTCGTCCAGATGGTCGCTGCCGCCGGCGCGATGTACCGCGCGCAGGTTCACGATGGCAGCTTGCTGTTCGGTCGCATGGCCGTAGATACGATCGTGCAGCGTCAGGAAATCGCGATAGAGCGTGGCGAGCGGATCCGGTGCGCCCGCTGCGAGCGGCACCTCCAGGTGATAGGACTGGCCGATGTACCAGACATCGGCGGAATACCGTATCGAGACTTGCAGGCTGCCGACGCGCTCCTCCGCCATCAGGCGCGCGCACCGGCGATCCAGTTCGTCAAGCACGCGGCGAACATCGGCGAAGGCGAGACCGGCAAGCGGGTGCGGAAATGCCGTGGCCATCTCGTGTTCGATCGGCGCGGCGAGCAGGCCCGCAGCCGAAAGTACGCCCGGATGGCGCGGGATCAGCACGCTTTCGATGCCAAGCTCCGCCGCAAGCGCGGTCGCGTGGATCGGTCCGGCGCCGCCGAGCGCCACAAGCGTGAACCGGCGCGGATCGAGGCCGCGGCGGACGGACACGAGCCGGATGCCCTCCACCATCTGTGCGTTAACCACGCGATGGATGCCGAGTGCGGCGTCTTCAATGGACAGGCCGAGCGGCGTCGCGATGCAGCGCTCGATCGCGGCGCGCGCGAGCAACGGATCGAGCGGCACCGCACCGCCGGCGAAATATGCCGGATCGAGCCAGCCGAGCACGACCGATGCGTCGGTCACTGTCGGGGCCTCGCCGCCGCTTCCGTAGCAGGCGGGCCCCGGTTCGGAACCCGCAGACTGCGGCCCGACGCGCAGGCCGCCTGCACCATCGAGCCATGCGATGGACCCGCCGCCGGCGCCGATCGCATTCACATCCACCATCGGCACGCGCACCGGAAAGCCGGCGATGCTGCCCTGCGGACGGATCACCGGTTCGCCGCCCTCGACGAGAGCGATGTCGCTCGATGTGCCGCCGACATCGATGGTGATGAGGTCGCGGTGGCCAGACGATCGCCCGACGATGGCCCCGCCGATCACGCCCGCGGCCGGGCCGGAAAGGAACAGCCGCACCGGCCGCTGGCGCGCGACCGCGGCTCCGGCAAGCCCGCCGCGCGACTGCATCATCTGTAGCGGCGCGGTGACATCGGCCGCGGCGAGCCCGGCCTCCAGCCGCTCCAGATAGCGGCGGACGACAGGCTTCATATAGGCATCGAATGCGGTGACGACGGTGCGCTCGTATTCGCGGAAGGCGGGATCGACCTCGGACGACAGCGACACTTCGATGCCCGGATGGTCTGCCTCGATCAGTTCGCGGGTGCGCTGCTCGTGCGCGGGATGCAGGAACGAGAACAGGTAGCAGACGGCGATTGCCTGCGCGCCATCGGCGACAAGCTCCGCCGTGGCACGCCGCACCGACGCCTCGTCCAGCGGGATGACGACCTCGCCTTGCGCGGAGACCTGCTCGATTGCTTCCTTGCGCTGCGCGCCAGGTGCCAGGAACACAGGCGTCACCGGTTCAAGCATGATCCGGTGCAGATCCTGGCGAAGCTGATAGCCGATCTCCAAGATGTCCCTGAACCCGACGCTGGTGATCAGGCCGATCTTCGCGCCGTTTCGCTCCAGCACCGCGTTGGTGGCGATCGTCGTGCCGTGCAGGAAGCGGGCGATGCTGGCGGGGGCGATGCCGAGCTCATTCGACAGATGGGTGACGGCGTTCAGCACCGCCTGGCTGGGATCGCCGCGCGTGGTCGGGATCTTCAATGCGCGCATCGGCTGGCCGACGACGCGGCAGACGATGTCGGTGAATGTGCCGCCGATATCGACGCCTATTTCGACGGTTTGGGCAGTGGCGGGCATGCTCGGTGGTGGTTCCTGTGCTCGAAAGGACCGATGTTCGCGGAATTGCGATTAGCCGTCATCCCCGTGGAGAAATCCTGGGTCCCCGCTTGCGCGGGCGTGACGAAAGGAGCGGAACGACACATTAGATGGTCGTCCCGCAAATGCGGGGACCCAGGGTTACAGTCACGGCAATTACCTGCCTGCAATCCCGATCAATTGCGTAAGTCTCGGCGCATCGTCCAGCAGGACCCGGCTGTCGCCGTCATACACGATCCTCCCCCGGTCCAGAATCACGGCGCGGTCGGCGAACTCCAGCGCGAGGCGCGCGTGCTGTTCCACCAGCACCATGGCAGGGCCATCGTTCTCGCGCAGGCGGTGCAGGGCCGCGAGCAGCGCGTCGACGATGACCGGCGCCAGCCCTTCCAGCGGTTCATCGAGCAGCAGCAGCGAGGGATTGCCCATCAGCGCACGGCCGATGGCGAGCATCTGCTGCTCGCCGCCGGAAAGCTGATTGCCCATGTTGCGCCGGCGCTCGGCAAGCGCGGGAAACAGTTCGTAGACGCGTTCGCGCGTCCATCGTGCGCCGGGACGTGCGGCCACGGACAGGTTCTCGTCGACAGTCAGCGACGGAAAGATTTCCCGTTCCTGCGGAACATAGCCAATCCCGAGACGGGCCCGCTGGAACGGTCGCAGACGCTCGATCGCCTGGCTGCGGAACACGATGTGGCCGGCATGCAGCGTGGTATGGCCGACAAGCGAAGCAAGCAGCGTGGTCTTGCCCACCCCGTTGCGACCAAGCACCGACAGCGCGCCGCCCTCCTGCAAGGCGAGCGAAATTCCGTCCAGCACAACGGTCTCGCCATAACCCGACGAAACGCCGTGCAGCGTGAGCCAGTCAGACATGATCGACGCTCGCCCAGATAGACCTCGCGCACCCGCGCATCGGCGGCGATCTCGGCAGGGGTTCCCTCGACCAGGATGCGCCCCTGCACCAGAACGGTGATCCGCCGGGCGAAGCGGAACACCAGCTCCATGTCATGCTCGATGATCAGCACGGCAATGTCGCGCGGAAGCTGGTCGATGACATCAAGAATGATCGCGCTCTCGGCCGAAGGAACACCGGCCGCCGGCTCGTCGAGCAGCAGCACCTTCGGCTGCAGCCCGAGCGCGATGGCGATCTCCACCAGGCGCTGCTTGCCGTAGGGCAGCTCCTTCACCGGCAGCAGAGCATCGTCGGCGATGCGCAGACGCTCGAGCAGCGCGTAGGCATCGTCCAGTGCACGGCGGCGCGAACCGATCGGCCGCAGCATGTCGCCACCGGTGCCGGCGCGCTCGCCGACTGCGAGACAGACATTCTCCAGAACTGTGAGACCCTTGAAGAGCGTGTTGATCTGGAACGTCCTGCCGAGGCCGCGGCCGACGCGGGCCGACTGCGACAGCGTGGTGACGTCCTGGCCGCCGAGCAGAATCCGTCCCGCCGATGGTGCAAGCCGACCCGTGATCAGGTTGATGAACGTCGTCTTGCCGGCGCCGTTCGGTCCGATCAGCGCATGGCGCGCGCCGGCTTCGAGACGGAAATGGATCTCGTTGGCCACGATGAGTGCACCGAACCGCTTGTGCAGACCGATCGTCTCCAGCGCTGCCGTCACCGCGGCCTCCGCACCAACCGCATCGCCTGGTCGAACAGGCCGAGCACGCCGCCGCGCGCGAACAGGACAAGCACCACCAGCAGCAGTCCGATCCAGAAGTTCCAGAACACCGGCTCCAGCTTGGCGAGCTGATCCTGCACGATCATGTAGAGCGCGGCACCGACGAAGGCGCCGTACAGGCGACCGATGCCGCCGAACACCAGCATGATCACGATCTCGCCCGAGCGCTGAAAGCCAAGCACGGTGAGGCCGACGAACTGCGTGGTCTGCGCGAGCAGGCCCCCGGCGACGCCGGCAAGTGCTGCGGAGACCGTATAGACCGTCAGCAGGCGGCGGCGCACCGGCGAGCCGATCGCATGCATGCGGGTGACGTTCTCCCGGATGCCGATCAGCGACTGGCCGAACGGCGAATGCACCAGGCGTCGCGCGAACAGCCATGCGAGGAACAGCACTGCGAGGCAATACAGATAGGCCGTGCGGCCGAACATATCGAAGTGGAACAGCGCCGAGGATCGGGTCGATATCGACACCTTGCAGCCCGTCGGCGCCGCCGGTGATGAAGCTCGCCTTGTTCGCCGCTTCGGCCAGCAGTGCGGTCACGGCAAGCGTCAGCATGAGCAGCGTGAGGCCCTGCGTGCGCAGGATGACGAGGCCGGACGCCCAGCCGACGACGGCGGCGGCGAGTGCGGCGACCAGCAGGCCCGACAGCGGCTCGCCGGAGCTGTGCACGGCATAAATGCCCGCCGCATAGGCGCCGACGCCGAAGAACGCCGAATGGCCCAGCGTGACGATGCCCGCATAGCCGAGCACGAGGTCGAGCGACAGCGCGAACAGGATCATGATCAGGATCTGGCTGCCGAGCGACAGGTAGTCGGCGAAGCTGAAATACGCCGCGACGGCAATCGACCCAGGGCAGCAGCTCGACGGCACGCAGCCGGTGGCGTCGGATCAGCGTCTCGACGGGCGAGGCGTTGCGCAAAGGACGCCATTTGAACAATGGCTCAGGCTCGTCCGAACAGTCCGGCGGGCCGCCACAGCAACAGCCCGATCATCGCGGCGAACACGAAGAACGAGCCGAGCTCGGGCACCAGGTATTTGCACGCGGTGTCGCCGAAGCCGAGCAGCAGCGCGGCGACGAAGGGCCCGCGCAGCGAGCCCAGGCCGCCGATCGCGACCACCATCAGGAAGTAGACGAGATACTCGGTCGGCGTAGCCGGGATAGATCGCGAGGATGTCGGCGCCGAGCCCGCCGCCGAGCGCGGCCAGGCCGGAGCCGAGCGCGAAGGTGAGCGAGAACAGCCGGCGCGTGTCGATGCCGACCGACTTCGCCATGCGGCGGTTGTCGACCGCGGCGCGCAGCAGGGCGCCGAAGCTGGTGCGCTCCACGCCGAGCCACAACAGGGCGATCAGCACGAAGCCGACAGCGATCAGGAACGAGCGATACATCGGGAAGCTGCGGAAGCCGAGATCGAGCTGGCCGCTGAGCGCCGCCGGCAGGCTGCACCGGCTGCGGCGACGGGCCCCAGAGGTAGCGGACGATTGCACCCGCCATGAAGATCAGGCCGATGGTGAACAGCACCTGCTCGAGTTCGCCGGCGCCATAGAGGCGGGCATAGAGGGTCCGCTCGAGCACGACGCTGACCAGCGCCACCGCGATGAACGCCGCCAGCAGTGCCAAGCCGAAGGGCACCGCATAGCGGTTCATCAGCGTCACGGTGACGTAGCCGCCGGCCATGGCGAACACGCCGTGCGCGAGGTTGACGAAGCCCATCAGGCCCATCGTCACCGACAGGCCGACCGAGATGATGTAGAGGATCATCGCGTAGGCGAGGCCGTGGAACAGGATGGAGAGCAGCGCGTCCATCGATCCGCGTGCCATGCCGTACCATGGCTCGGCAGTGAACCGCGTCTCACCCCCTGAGGCGGGAGGGCGATGAGGTGGACATCCGCCGCAACGCCTCCACCCATCCCTCCGCAAGGGGAGGGCGGAGTATAGCGCACCGGCCATGACGCTTCGGTACGGGCGCACCCGCATCATTTCTGATGATTGATCTCCTTCCACGGGTCCTTCACCATCGGCATCGTCTCGAACTCGACATTGGCCAGCTTGCCGTCCACCTTCTCGATCCGGCGCATGTATTCGTTCTGCACGATGTCGCGCGTCTCGGGATCGATCATGATCGGCCCGCGCGGGCTGGCATCGTTCTTCCAGCCCTTGAGCAGCTCCATCGTCTTGTCCGGGTCGATCTTGCCGTTCTGCGCGATGATCGACGTGGAAGATCGCCGCCATGCCGTCATAGGCGCCCACGACGACGAAGCTCGGCTCCTCCTTGGCGCCGAACTCCTCCTTGTACGCCTTGACGAACGCCTGGTTGGCCGGACGCGTCGCCGCCGCGGAGTAGTGGTGCGCGGTCACCACGCCGAGCGCCACGTCGCCCATGTTCTGCAGCTCTTCGTCGGTGGTGATGTCGCCGGGACCGATCAGCTTGATGCCGGCCTGCTTCAACCCGAGGTCGCCGAACGTCTTCATCAGCGCGGTCGCATCCTTGCCGGCGGGAACGAACGACGAACACCGCGTCGGGCTTGGCATCCTTGGCGCGCTGCATGAACGGCACATAGTCGGGGTTGTTCAGCGGCATGCGCACCGAGCCGACGATCTGGCCGCCGGCCTCGGTGAAGCCCTTGGTGAAGGCCGCCTCGGAGTCGATGCCCGGGTCCGAAGTCGGTCACCGCGATGTAAGACCTTCTTGATGCCGTTCTTCGCCGCCCAGGCGCCGAGCGGGTAGCTCGACTGCCACAGGGTGAACGACATGCGCGCGATATAGGGCGACTTCGTGGTGATCACCGCGGTGCCGGCATTCATGATCACGAACGGCACCTTGCGCCTCGGTCGCCAGCGGCGCGATCGCCAGCGCGTTCGGCGTATAGACCACGCCGGCCAGAAGCTGCACGTTGTCGCGCGTGATCAGTTCCTGCGCCATGCGCTTGGCGACTTCCGGGTTGGGGCCGGTGTCGTCGCGCCGGATGATCTCGAGCTTCACGCCGGCCGGCAGATCCTTCTCGTGCTGCTTCACGTAGAGCTTGATGCCGCGATCCATCTGCTCGCCCAGGTTGGCGAACGGACCGGAATAGGTGTTGATGATGCCCAGCTTCACCGTCTGCGCGGAGGCTGCCGTGGCGAAACCGACAGTGATGCAGGCCGCCGTCGCGACGGCGGATGTCCAGAACCTCATGGCGCGTCTCCCTGTTTGACGCGACTATTGCCGCAGATCGGGCGGCGCGGCAACGGCGATGCGGGAAGATAGGGCGCGCGGCGACAAGCTGTCCGGGAGGTGTGCCGTCGGGTTCCAGTGGGTTGGCAATGGCCTTGCATCGGATCAGGGTCTCGCGACCGGCAACTGCCGAGCACGAACCGTCCGCTCGGTCACAGTCACCAGCGCGCCGCTGCCGAGCGCGTCCTCAATCCTCGGCCAAATGGATCACGTCCCAGCCGGCTTGATTCAATTGGGGGTAGCCGTGGAGCGCGGCAGACCCTGGCCGAGTAGGAGGCGTTTCACTTGGGTTCGGGTGGCTGCATGCTCGCGTCCGGACTCCGTGCAGCAAATTCGAGCGCCTGGCGAATATCCTCCAGTTCAAGTTCCGGATAGTCACGGCGAAGATCGTCGCAGTTCGGATAGACAGCAAACGCCTAAATGACACGGCGCACCGACAAGCGCATGCCGTGCCTTTTACAGGTCACACAATCGGCCCCTTCCACGTTCTCTCGCCACACAAAATTTACCCGGCCGATAGCCCGGCGTGCGGTGACGCCGGCGGGTCGGGCGAAGCCTGCCTGGTTGACGCTTGCACGCACGGCCTTCAGACCGAGCAGCATGTCAGCACGACAAAGTCGCCCTCGGCGGTATGGCGGGCGACGTTCCAGTCCTTCCATCCGGCCTTGCCGACACGGGCGACGTGCTGCGCGTCGTGCCCCGCCTGGCTGGCGATCGAAACCAAATCGATGCTTAGACACTCATCGATCAGAAATCTCATCTCACCCCAATCGTCGCCGGTTTCCGGCGGGTGCTCTGTGCCGGCGACCGATCGTGCCAAGGCTGCGCACGGGACGCCCCCGGAACGGATATGCCGCATAAATCGGACGCCAGATGAACCATTTCGGCCGTCAGGCGTGGGTAAGCCTCAAGGGCGGTTCGGCACATCGGCCCAGTTTTGGCTCAATCCCCAAATGATGCACGAGTTGGAGGAAGCGCGGCAGCACGTGCGCGGAACGGCGTGAACACGGCGCATCAAGGCTCAAGCGCTCGGACCGCCGCCTCACGGCCCGTTCGACGCCCCCATGCGAATCCGAGCTCAGCGCGTTGTCTGGTCAATGTCTCGATCGCCGTATCCCCAGATAGGCTGACCCTGACCGAGGAAGTCGCCGCCTGGGAGGACAGCCGCAACAGGAAGCACGTCAAAGCCGATTGGCAGTTCACCACCGCCGACGCCCGCGCGAAGCTTAAGCGGGTCTGGACCGGCAACGTGAACGACTTGGGGCAGTAGCGTGCGCGGGCGAATTGGATGGCCATGCAGCAATGGTGAAGCGGGGTGGGGCCGCTTCGCAAGCCGCGTTGCCGTGCAATGCATATCTCCGGCGCGGGCCATCGTGCCTCATGCCGCCGCTCGATGGGATGCACCGAAAGCGAAGCGCGTTACGAACCTATTTGGCGGCTTGCGTGCTCAGTGTGTGCAGCCGGGCCTCAGCGTCAGGGGCGCCGAGCGCAGCCGCCGTGCGGTACCAATTCGCGGCCAGCGCCGGATCGGGTCTGACGCCGACCGCGCCCAGTTGGGTGAGGAAGGCCGGATCATAAGTCCCAGCGAGCGCCATAGCCGCGCGAGCGCTCCCACCGTTTGCGGCATACTCATAGAACTTGCGTGCTGCCGAAAAGTCCTTGATCGCCAGCATCGCATCGCCGCGACTGGCGTAGGTAGCTGCCATCGACTGCTCTTGTGCGGTCGGCGGTGTCGTGGCTGGACGCGTGGCCGGGATCGCAGCGGCCAGCGCCGTTTTGCCAGCTGCGGGAGCCGGATGACCAGTATTCATGTCAGCCACGCCCATAGCCGGAGAAGCATCGGGGGCAGGCGCGTTGCTGAGAGACGTTCGCGCTGGTTCGGCGCCAGTCTCGGTCAAATCCGGCAGCTTGGGCGAGAGGGGGACGCTTGCCGAGGTGTCGGAGGATGCGGTGTTGTCACGGTTAGCCATGACCGCCGCCCCGGCGACGGGTCCGGGTGCGGCATGGTCCTCCTGCGCAGGCTCCGAAGTGGCTGCCTGGGATTTCAACGGTGACACCGGTGCGGCGCCCGCGCGCGCGAGCAACGTAGCCGCCAGGTCCTCGAATAACGTAAGATCGATCGAGACTTCCGTCCTGTCCTGCCGCCTTTTCGTCGGCCGCGCGGTTCCGCGCACGCGTTACGAAACCCGTCAAGGCCCTGAGAGCTTCAGGAGAGGCCAGGGACGCTCTCTGAACCACGCGTGCCCAAGTGTCTAGCGCGTTGTCGTCTGCAGGGGACGAAGGCGCGTCCAGTGGAGATCTGCTGCTCGACCTTGAACAGGAGCGCCCCGACTTCCTCATCGGCTTTCACCGCAGGAACGGCGTGCGGTTCACCGGAGACATCGTTGGCCGCAAAGGAAGCGCTCCCTATCAACATCAACATCAACAGGAAACCAGCGGCAGATAGCGGTCTGCGCCGGGGCAGACCATGTCGATTTCGGTCTCCCGGCCGGACGTCCGTGCTGGAGCAATATCGGCTCAGATGGAGCCGGTTGCGCAATATGAACTGGAGCATGTTCCCCCTTCGCTCGCGCACGTTTATCGACGGAATTCTCGGCGGGGGCCCCGCATACGACGACTGAGCCTAACGAACCGGAGCGTGGTCAACGCGCTGCCGCCCGCTGCCTATCCCAGGCAAGGAACTGCTGGAACAGCGCCTCTTTCGCTGCGTTCGTCAGATTGCCGGGCATCCCCGAGCTGGACTGCGACAGGAAGGTGTTGAACCGCGCTTGCGTGGCGGTACTGGCGGCGCCAGCCGTGGTTTGCCTGACCAGCCAGTCCTGCGCGGGCTGGAACCGGGTCCAGCCGGGCACTTCCGCTGTCAGGTTCACTTCGCGCCACTTCGGATGGCGCGGCGGCTGCTGGAACTGGTCGAACTTGCTGAAGAAGGCATCCACGAAGCGGGTAACCTTGTTGTACCGCTCAGTGTGCGGCGACCAGGCGAACACTGCCATCACGTCGCCGACGGCGATCGTCGGCACCGGCGCGTCGGCTGGGACGAGCAAGGGATAGGTTTCGTGCGTGAACTTATCCGGCAGATAAGTCTGCGCGAGAGCCTGGTTGAGCTCGAGAGGGAGAAAATGGAGTCCGCTGTCGGTCGGCACGTCGGCAAAAAGCGGGATCGGTGCACCTCCGACATGGATGATCGCGGCAATATCCCCGTGCTTCAGCTCTTGCAGGCCCGTGACCTGCTTTTCGTGCTCGACCTTTGCCTTGATGCCGAGCGCATCGAGGAGGATCTCGGCTGTCATTGCAGAACCGCTGCCGGTGACATCGACGTTGACGCGCTGGCCGTTCAAGTCCTCGAGCCGTGTGATGTCCTTGCGGGCGAGAACATGAACTTCTTCATCGTATAGTTTGGCGATGTACCGAATGCTCTGCGTGAGGGTGGGGAACATGCCATGCTGCTTCGCGTATGTCAGCGCATCGGACTGGACAAAACCGACGTCGACGCCTTTGAGGTAGAGAATGTCGGAGAGATTTTGCAGCGAGCCCTTCCCAAGCATGGGCAGCACGCGGAGTGTGCCGTCATCCAGGATCGTCAGATCGGCACCGGTCCGCGCATAGGTCCCACCTTCCATGCCGGTAATCACGCCGACGGTGCCTTCATTCGCCCGGGCGACCTGGTCCGGCGGTTGCTGCTGAGCCACGGCCGGCACCGACTTGGTTCTGCGGTCGCTGCTGAGCCACGGCCGGACCGGCCTGGTCCGGCGGTTGCTGCTGAGCCACGGCCAGCGAGGCGGACAAGATGCACAACACAGTGGCGGCGAACATAAGCTTCATGGATGACTCTCCTTGAACTATCCAGGGTACCCCTCGACGGTTTCCTACCAGGGCCCATGGTCATGTGAGAAGTGTTGCACGGGCGTGCGGAACATCCGGCCGATGTTCACGCCTGCTCCCTGCCCCGCTCTTCGGATCACCGGGCAAACACCACACCCGGCTGTGCCAGCAGGCTCGCGGCCTTGGTGCCGCCCAGCGACAGTGCGCGCCGGTACCAGCCCGCCGCGATGGTCGGATCCGCCTGGATGCCGATCGCCCGCTTGTTGGCCAGGAACGTGGGCTCGTACGTCCTGCCGATCTGCGCCGCGGCCTGGGCGCTGCCGGAGTCGGCGGCCCGCTTGTAGAGCAGGCGTGCCGCCGAGATGTCGCCGGTCGCAAGCATCGCGGCGCCACGATCGAGCAGTATTGCCAGGACAGTGGGCGGCAGGGGCGAGGGCCGCAGGCGGCGCACCCGGGGACGGGGGCACGGCCGCTGGATCGGCCGCCGCCGGCGCCGCTTCCGGGGGTGGCGGTTCGAGGCGGCGTGCCTCAAGCCGCTCCTGCGTCCGACTTTGCGCATCCGCCGAGGGGGCCGGGCTCGCCGCAGCCGGAAGGGTAGCGGGCGACGCCTCCGGGCGCGCGGGCGATGGCGCCATCGCCGTCTGCACCGATGGGGCGAGGGGTTCCGAGACGGTCGGCGGGTCGACGGCCTCGGCCGGCGGTCCCGACGGCGCCGCGGACGGCGCCGGCTCCACGCGGCTGCGGCCGGACGTGCCGTCACGGTCGGGCCGGGCTGGGACAGCGTCTCAGCCGGCGCTTCGCCCATTGCCGCCCGATGATCGTCGGCGGTCCGGGCGGCGGTATCGGTCGTCGCGGGTTGCGCCAGCGGTCGCGGACATCGCGCGGACCGGAGCGGGCGCAGGGGAGGCCGTGGGCGTGACCGCGTCCACCGAGGCGACCGAGGGCGCCGCGAAGTGCGACAGGACCCGCGGCAGCAGCATGCCCGCGGACAGGGTGATCCCGAAGACCGCCGCCGCAGCGGCACCCGCCAGCCAGGTGGAGCGCCCGACGGCGGGCAGCCGGAGAACCTCGTCGTGGCGTTGCGGCCTCCTTGCCCGGCCGCGCCGCGGCACCCGGGTCCTCCGCCGTGGCGCGGCCGGCATGGCTCGTCGCATTGAGGACAAACGGCGCGGCCACCGGCCGGCGTGCAGGCGCCACCGGCACCGGCGGAAGCAGGTTCGAGGCCTCCAGGAACATCACGGCCTCATCGACTACTCGTGGCGTGACGCGGCTAAAATCCCTGGGTAGCGCCGACCGTGAAGGCGCGATCGAGAATCCGGTTGATGCGGCCGGGAAGGGCCTGCCCGTGACGGATGATGTCGCCCAGGGCCGCGTCCGTCATCACCCGCGCGACCGAGCTGTCGGCGAGCTGCAGGCGATAGTCGATGTACTCGCGGACCTCGTCGTCGGCCAGAGGCTCGACGGCGGCACGGTTGGCGACCTGGTCGTGGGTTGCCCAGCCGCCGTCGCCTGTCAGCGTGTCCCAAATTCGTTCCGCCCCGCCAGGACGACCTCAAGGACGTTCGGTCCAGCGTCTGCAGGCCCGCGACGAGGCGCAGAAACTCCAGCGCGCCGGGGTTCACCGACGGCGCATCATCGATGACCAGGACATGCTGGCTGCCGTCCTTGCCGCAGTCCGTGAGGGTATGGAGCAGGCGCTGCAGGTCGTGATCAATCAGCTCGCCGGTGCGCTTGCCGAGCAGCTGCGCGACGATCTGCCGCGCGCTCAGGGTGGTCAGGCGCGAATGATTCAGCCGCGTGACGCGCACCGGCTGCCGCCGTCGCTCGTCCGTGAGGCTGGCGAGGGCCGCGTTCAGCACGGTAGTCTTGCCGACCTCTCCGTCGCCGCCGACCGCGACGAACGGCCGGCGCTTCAGCACATCGAGAACGACACCGGAGAGCGCGTCGCGATGGCCGGCCGCCATGAATATATGGCGTGCGTCCGCCGGCGCGCCGAATGGATCACGCGAGAACCGATAGAAGCCTGGTACATCCCCGCTCCCCCATTTCGTCTGAGGTCGCATAAACTTGGCGTGATAATACGTACTTTTGACCCCGTGGCCATACAATTCTGAAGGGCGCGGCACGTTACTTGCGCACGCTCTGTGTCAGATCAGCCACAGAAGCTCGGACGGCAATTGGCCCTGGCTCGGCGAGGGAACTGACATTCCGCTTCCTCCACGGAACATCACCCGCCGGCCGGTGCCGAGCGCGAAGGCGGGGCAGATCGCACGGAATGGGCGGCCGGGTCCGCTATCCTGCCGCGGCTTCCCGCGCAGTACAGCGCCTACAGGCTCACGACAGGGGAACGGGTGCTGGATTTACCCTAACGGCGGAACTGACTGAAAAGGCTGGAGGAATTCTTGCTGTAGCCCGCTCAGCGGCATGGCCACAACGTGCCCCTTGGCAATTAAGCCGGCCCCGGTACGCCACCTTGGAAGCTGCCAGCGCTCAGGGAGCCCGCCATGCGCCGCCGAGCCGTTCTTGCCGCCGCCGCCGGAATTACCGCTGTCACACCGCTCGGGCGCCTCGGCCGTCCTGCGCACGCGCAAATCGCTGCGCGTACGCTGCGGTTCGTCCCAGCGGTTGCCCTCACATCCATCGACCCGCTGTGGAGCCTTGCGACGATCTCCTACACGCACGGGTACATGGTCTGGGACACGCTGTTTTCGGTGGACCACAATCTTGCCCCGCGCCCGCAGGCGGCTGAGCGTGCGGAGGTCTCCTCTGACGAGTTGACGTGGACGATCACGCTTCGCGATGGGCTGATCTTCCACGACAACGTCCCGGTGCTTGCGCGCGACGCCGTCACGTCCGTCAAGCGCTGGTCGCAGAAGGATCCGATCGGCCAGACGATCGCAGCGATCACCAACGAGATCAAAGCGATCGACGAAAGCGCTTCCAGATCATCCTCAAGCAGCCGTTCCGGGCGATGTTGTTCTCGCTGGCCTCGCGAAACACCTTCGTCCAGCCGGAGCGCATCGCCAGCACACCGGTCGGCGAGCAGTTCAAGGAAGTGATCGGCAGCGGCCCATACCGCTTTCTCGCCGACGAGTTCCAGGCCGGTGCGATCGCACACTACGCGCGCTGGGACAAATACGTCCCACGCGGTGAACCGCCGGATTTCTGGTCGGGCAGGCATGTCGCCAACTTCGACCGTGTCGAATGGACCGCGCAACCGGATTCCTCGACAGCCGCAGCGGCGTTGCAGCGGGGCGAGGTTGACTGGCTTCAGCAGCCGCTGCTCGATCTGGTGCCGATGCTCGGCAAGACGGCGGGCATCAAGATCGAGGCGGTTGATCAGTTCGGCAACCTGGCCATCCTGCGCTTCAACCACTTGCTTCCGCCGTTCGACAAACCGGAGATGCGGCGCGCGTTGCTACCCGGCATCGATCAGATGGCGGTTGTACAGGCGGTCGTCGGGGATCAGGCGGAATTCGGCCGGGCGCCCGTTGGCTTCTTCACCGCCGGCGGCCCGATGGCCAACGATACCGGAATCCAGGCGCTCACCGGCCCGCGCAGTCCCGACGAAAGTACGCCGGCGCATCGCCGCCGCAGGCTACAAGGGCGAGCGGCTCGTCATGGTGGCTCCCTCCGACCTCCGGCGATCATGGCCATGAGCCAGGTGATGCAGGACCAACTCTCCAAGATGGGCCTGAACATCGACTTCCAGGTGATGGACTGGGGCACGATGATCTCGCGCATCGCCAAGCGTGACCCGGTCGATCGGGGCGGCTGGAATTTATATTGCGTCACGTGGGCAGGGTTGACTGTGTCGAACCCTGGCAGCTCGTACCCGCTGCGAGCGAACGGGCTGAGTGCCAACACCGGTTGGCCGACGGATAACAAGCTGGAGGAATTGCGCCTGAAATGGCTGGACACAAGTGATCTTGCCGCGCAGCAGGCGATCGCGCGGCAAATCCAGGAGCAGGCGTTCGTCAGCCTGCCGTTCATCCCGCTTGGGCAGTGGTACAGTCCTTCAGCCTACAGCGACAAGCTAACCGACGTGATCCACTCTCCACTCACTTTGTTCTGGAATGTCAGGCGGACTTAGTGTCCGTTCGGAAGATTGCATCAGGCGGAATTCGAGTGTGCGATCGTCAATGCCGCTGATCTCGTCGCTGATGCGCAGGATCTCCACGCCAAGCACGTCGCGCCGGCCCCAGCGCTTGATGCTGGCCGCGCAATCACGCGCCAACACCGGTTCGCCGTCATGGAAGCGCCGACCTTCGCGCAGGCGGATACGCCAGCGCTTGCCGACCTCCTCCACCGTATGGCCCTCGGCCATCTGGGGTTGCACCTGCAACTTGGAATCGTGCCGTAGAGCTGGTCGTACACCAGCCCTGCATGGCTCCGCGTGACGTTTGTCATGCTGTAGTGCGGGTCGAGGAACACCAGATCGACCTGCGGCATGAAGCGCAGCACGCGCTCCTTCTCCGACGCCGCAAGGGCGGGGGCCGCGCGCCCCGGTCGCAGCCAAGGCGCCGGCCCCGCGCAGCAAGGCGCGGCGAGCGATTGCGGTCATGGTGGCGTTTCTCTCCCGAATGCGCTGGTCCGAGTGCCTGTCTTATCGGGCCGGCCGCTGCGCCTCAATCGCCTCGGTCAGAGCGACGATGCGCATAGCCTCTTCGACGTGCAAGTTCTCCACCAGGCGTCCATCCACCAGCACCACGCCCTTCCCCGCCGCGACCGCCTCGGCGTGCGCGGCGACGATCCGGCGGGACAGCGCGACCTCCTCCGCCGAGGGCGCGAAGATCGCGTTCGCCGTATCGATGGTCTTCGGATGGATCAGCGTCTTGCCGTCGAAGCCGAGATCGCGGCCTTGCCGGCAGGCTTCGGCAAACCCTGCGTCGTCGGCAAGGTCGAGATGCACGCCATCCAGGATCGGCAAGCCATACGCGCGCGCCGCCAGCAGGCAAAGCTGCAGCGCGGCTTGCAGCGGCGCGCGATCGCTGGTGTGACGCGCATGCAGGTCCTTGGTCAGATCGGCGGTGCCCATGATCAGGCCGCCGGACTAAAGGCACGCGGCGGCGATATCTTCCGCACGCAGCACGCCCCTTGGCGTTTCGATCATGCACCAGATGGCGCGCCGCGCCGGAGAGCCGGAGCGTTCCAGAATCTCCCGGGCCTGTTGCACCGTGTCGGCGCTTTCCACCTTGGGCAACACGACCGCGTCGATCGGCATCGCAGCCGCCGCAAGGAGATCCGCATGGCCCCATGGCGTCGACAGCGCGTTGACCCTCAGGAACAGCTCGCGCGCGCCGTATCCGCCGGAGGCCAGCGCGCGGGCGACGCTCTCCCGTGCCGCCGGCTTCGCGTCAGGGGCGACCGCGTCCTCGAGATCGAAGATCAGACCGTCGGCATCGAGGCTGCGGGCCTTCTCCAGCGCACGGGCATTGGACGCGGGCATGAACAGGACAGAGCGTCTTGGGCGCGATGCGGCCGACATGCGGGTTCCTTCCGGTTGCACGAACCGAGGCAGGATAGCATTAGTCGTGGTCGAGCCTCTCGCGACACCGGGACGGTGCAGTGTCGCAGTTTGAGGTGTCACATTGGGTGGATATTGGCGGCAGATGGCTTGCTGCTCCCTTGGCCGCTATGCGCCCACCTCCGTCATTCGGCTCGATCCGGCGACTCCTCCGAACCATACACTCGGACAAAAAGCGGCACCGGCAGAGGTGGTGGATTCCGGGTCCTAGGTCAACGCGGAGCACGTCCGCCAGAAACCATCGTTCAGAACAACGGAGTGCGTGCCCATGGCGAAGGCCATCCCCTTCTCAGATATTCCTTGCCGGCCCGCAATGGCACGAAGATGCCTCCGTTCCACCACCGGCGAATAACTGCTCTCGGGACCGGCCGACTGTTAAGGCGGACGGAATGTGCAGGCTGCGGCCGCCGTTCCGTCGTTATCCTCGCGCTAATGCCCCGGCAGCATTACAAAGGCGGACCTCACCATTCATCGGAATTCACCGGAGCCTGGCAGCCCGGCGTTACTGATGATCGGTATAGGATCACTCGCGTAGAAATGTGCCGAAAGGGTCGGGACGGATATGGCGCCACATCCTCAACGACTGACAGTCACCCGCCGCGCCTGGCCGCTCGCGCGACCGTTGATGACCGCGCACGGGGTCGAGACCACGGTCGACATCGTTGTCGCCGAAATCTCCGACGTCGAGTCGCGCGGCCGCGGCGAAGGCGTGCCGCTTCGGCGGTACGGCGAGAGCATCGACAGCGTCGTCGCCGCGCTTGATGCGATGAAAGGCGCGGTCTTCTCGGGGCTCAACCGCGACACACTGCAACACGCGCTGCCGCCGGGCGCGGCGCGCAACGCGCTCGACTGCGCATTCTGGGACATCGATGCGAAGCGCGCTTATTGCAGCGTCGCGGAGCTGGCCGGGCTCGGCGCGGTGCCGCCGCTCATGACGGCGTTCACGGTCACCTTCGATACGCCGGACAGGATGGCTGAGCTGGCGGCCGCCAATCGCACTCGGCCGCTGCTCAAATTGGAACTGGGGGGCGACGGCGATGTCGAACGGGTGCGGGCGGTGCGGCAGGCGGCGCCGGCGGCGCGCCTCATCGTCGATGCCAACGAGAGCTGGAATGAGGCTCAGCTTGGCGAATACATGCCGATGCTCATCGATTTGAGGGTTGCACTGATAGAGCAGCCGCTGCCGGCCGACGCTGATGACGCGCTGGCGCGGTTGGAGCATCCGATCCCGCTCTGCGCTGACGAATCCTGCCGGACGCGTGCCGATCTCGACCGGCTCGACGGGAAATACCAGGCCATCAATATCAAGCTCGACAAAGCGGGTGGGCTGACCGAGGCGATCGCGCTGGCGGAGGAAGCGAAGCGGCGGGGCTTGCGGATCATGGTCGGTGGCGTGATCAGCACGTCGCTTGGGATCGCGCCGGCGCTGCTCGTCGCACAGCAGGCCGAGATCGTCGATCTCGACGGACCATTGCGCCTGGCGCTCGATCGCGGGGCGGGGGTGCGGTACGACGGCAGCACGATCCATCCGCCCGATCCGAAATTCTGGGGCGGACCTGGTTGATAGTGGAGGATGAACTCAGACTGATCTGAACTGAAGTGGCCTCACGGCGAACTATCGCATTCATCGGCCGAATACCCTGGGTCAGACGGAAGTTTGGTTGGACAGCCTGCCTCAATGGGCTATCACGGCACGCGCGGTGTGCTCAGGCAGATGGGGCGATCCACGTCGTTTAGTTTGGTGGTGACGATGAGTGAATGCATCGCAGCGGCGCACTCACCACCGCATCGGAACCGGCGAACAGCATCCGCCGGCGATGGTCAAATCGACCTGCCACGCTCCAATCTCTTGGCAACCAGCGAAATGTCCAACCGGTCATGCCAAAGGGGTTTCAAAAGGTCCGCATTGAGGCGCCTACTTGAGAACTGCATTTGACCTAAATAGGGACACCAGATCCGGACGCACTACAACGCCCTGGATGCCAAATGTGTTGAAGAGACTGCGAAGGCTGTCTGGTCTCTTGATAGGCGTTCTCTTTGCGCTCTTTATCCTGCGGATAATCTCTGCCTCTGCAAGAAGGCTCCGAGATAGCTCCGCGTCAACGGTCGCGACTATCCGGAGTATCACGTCCGTAAATCCGAGAACACCGCGAAAACTCAAATGTATCGGATCTCCGATCTCATAGGTTGAGTAATCTGGGACAAAGTCCATGCCGAGTGCACCGGTATTTGCAACCGGCACGAACTCTGACTGCGCCCCGTACAGTTTCCCGTCGCATCGCCGACCACGATGCATGAAAGAGTTTCTCAGCTCCTTGAAAAATCTGAAGCACTTCAGAAGATTATCCAGGTGCGAAAGCGAATACTTTCTCGACCTGACGAGAGCGGGATAGATCGCTCCCCTGAGCGGGGAACTTTCTGTGGTCGTCAACTCGTCAATAGCTGACCCTGCGCCCTTCGTTCTGGTCGCGTTGGTCGGAAATTGCAGTCTAATCGCAAGATCATCCCGACCGAGCTTGGTGCATATCTCGTCACACCACACTTCAAAAATTGCGATTATATTTACAAGCGCAAGCTCAGCTATGCGTTGGCGCTGATCGTCCCACGAAATCGTATTGAAGGGATGAAGCAAGTTGGTTGTCCCTCGCGTCTTGGGAGCGGTATTGTATTTTTTTGCAAGCTGGGCGGCGTTAAGCGGAGTATCAGCCCTTAATTCCTGATCAATCACGTGCCTGAAGTGCCACATAGCGGTCGACATGGGCTGCACGAAATCGTGCAAACTGATGATCTCGTTGTATAGATTGTTGGACTCCTCAAAGAAAAACCGTTGCACGGGTGCGCGCCCGTTGGTCCTGGAAGCATTGCTCGCCATCTACAGTCGTTCCTGGCCACCAACCATATTGATGCATTGTAGCGGAAACCTTACAAGCCGGAAACTCGCGGGAGGCCGGCTCACGCCCATGAGCTGGTTGTGCCTGTCACGCGAATAGGGTAGTTCCCGGTCCATTCGCTTCCCAGCGAACTTGATGCCTCAATCCGTCCATTCGGCATTTGGCTATTTCACACGGGGTTCCATAACGCGGGATTTGTTGCAATACTGCCACATCAGGCATAGCGCGCAACCAGGTGCCCCAGATGGCAATGAGACAACCGCCCATCAGAAGGGCTCCGGGGCGTCATCTGGCACTCCTGCTGAAATCGCATTACTTGGCGGATGAGTTTTCCAGCGTTTTGACGACCGCTAATTTTGCCAAGTTCTGCGAGGACAATCTGGCCTCGCTTGCGCCGTTGCCGGAACTGCTCAAGCGGGTCACTCGGTATGGGACTTTCTCGGCGCCACGGACCACTTCTACCCGTCGCGTTCTTGCGCTGCCCCATCCGGCAAGCCAAATGGCGCTGTCGCGCATCATCACCGAGAACCTCGCGGAGATCCGGAAGACAATCCGGTCCTGCAGCCTCTCGCTTTACAACACGGACGCGGATTACGCCCACGACCGGCTGTTCGTCGGGGTCGACTTCAAGGCGCGAAGCGTCCGTGAGGCGCAGGTGCTGTCGCGCTATCCCTACATCCTCAAGGCGGACATCGCGAACTTCTTCCATACGATTTATTCGCACTCGCTCCCATGGGCCGTACCTGGGCAAGCAGTGGGTGAAGGATGTGCTCGAACTCAGGAACGATCCACAGCGGAAGGCGTTCGACGAGAGCTGGTCGAACAGGCTAGACATAGGTATCCAGCGCGGAAACTCACGCGAGACGTTTGGCATTCCAGTGGGGCCGGACACGTCGAGAATGATCGCCGAAATCCTACTGTCGGGCATCTATGCCGACCCCTCCCTGTCGGGGATGCTGAAAGGCCAGGAGGGCTACCGGCTCGTCGACGACTTTTTCATCGGCTTCGACGATGAACACACGGCCCGGCGGTGTCTAGACGCGCTAAGGCGTGTGTTGTGGAGGTACAACCTTCATCTGAATGAGGACAAGACTGACATAAAGCGGTCCGGCCAGGTCTACGAAGACGGTTGGAAGCATGACATCGAGGCATTCGTGATCCCGAAAAGCAGCGCGAAGGCGCAGCGAAGCGCCGTTCAGCGCCTAATGGAGATCACGCTGCACCATTGCAGCGCAAGGAACGACCCTGTGCCGGCGAGCTTCTTCTGCCAGCGGCTGACTGATCTGGAGATCATGCCGGCCAACTTCGCGTTCGTCCGCGACTGCCTGTTGCGCATCGCAAGGGACTTCACCACCTGCCTGAAGGCCGTCGTCCGCTTCGTCACCCAATACAGGCTGCACTTTGTGGACGATGAGCCACTGGCGATCATGCGCCGATACTGTGGGCAGATCTTCGCAGCGCACGGACCGCGCGGTCACGACATGGAGGTGGCGTCGGCGCTCGGGATTTGCGGGGTGCTCGGCATCAAGGTGGAGAAGGCATTCGTCCAGCTACGGGACGGTTACGCGTCACCCGTCGTGCTGGCCGTCCTCGGATTGCTGGGCGAGGAGGGTCTGATCAACGAGCCTTGGGACGACTGGCGGCCGGACATGGGAAGCAACATTGTCGACGGCCCGTTCTGGCTGCCGTCTTACGAGGCGGCATGCCGGAAGTGGACCAACGCGTTTGAGATGTTCGAAGCGGTCGCCGCCGATCCGCTATTCGGAATACTCGCCGAGCACGAGGTGACGTTCCTGGACGCGTCGGACTTCAAAGGCAAGGCCGCTTCCCTGCCCCCGTGGAAACGGGGCGGGCGAGGCCAACGCGCCGTTCAACGCGGCCCGGTGCGCAGCGGCAGGCGAAGCGTGGCGAGCGAGTATGAGTGATCAGAGCAACGGGCGATATGGACTGTGAGCGCTGGCTGAATATTCCTTACAGCGCCGTCATACCGCCGTCCACGAACAGCAGGGCGCCCGTGACGTAGGACGCATCGTCGGAGGCTAAAAACAATATCGCGGCAGCCACCTCCTCGGCCCTGCCCGGGCGCTTCAGCCGACCGTCCGCGCCAGGGCCTGTGCAGAAGCCGGATGAATTTAGCTGCGTGCACGGCTGTCCCAGTTCCGCTCAACGCGGTCTGTCCGACCGGGAGTAAAATGGAACCGCAAATCACGCAAATCACGCAAAGGGCGGCGGTGCCTTACAGGGCCAGGACGATGCGTTTGATCTCAAGGCGAGGCTTGCCGAAGTTGAGTAGCAGGCAGAGATGCAAGCCTGTGGCTTTCAGATAATTCAGACACTGCGCGAGATGAATTTCGTCGATCGCCTTGGCTACCTTCAATTCGACGAAGACGCTGTGTTCGACGAGTAGGTCAACAGCATATTCCCCGACCACGATCCCATCGTATCGAACGACCATGGGATGTTGTTGCGAGACGGCGAACCCAGACTTGCGTAGCTCGTGCACCAATGCGTTTTCATACACTTTCTCAAGAAATCCAGGTTCCCAGCGCGTGGAGCACCGTCAGGGCGCAGCCAATGATTCGTTTGGACAGGAGGTTAATCCTGTCCTCGCCGATATCCATTTGCGTGTTCTGCGTGTTTTGCGGTTCCATTTTCCTTGTTTACTGCCGGCACAACCTTGCCAATTCGTTGACGCCAGCAGAAGGTCACGATCGCCCGTCGTCTTCAAAGCCGCTTTCGTTGCCGCAAGCAGCAAGACGTGGATGGCCGGGACAAGCCCGGCCATGACGATGAGGGAACGGTCCTGCGCCCTTATGTTAGCGCCTATGGGCCTCCGCCGATCTCAATCGAAGTCGATCCCGGAATAAACCTCGTCAAGTGGCAGGTCGATGCCGAACTCCGGCAGGCGAATTGGTCCGGCCGTGTCGGGAGCGTCCCGGTGCCACGCCTGCTCACCAGGTTCGCGCCAGAACGCACGGAATGACCTACTCTCGGATTCAACGACAACATAGCGGAGTATCGAGGGGACCGATTCGTACTCATCGACCTTCTCCTCGTCCCGTCGCCGATTACCCCGCCCGGGCGAGACGACTTCAAATACAACGATCGGCGCCGGCACGGCGACCGCGTTCCGGTGCGGCCTGGAACACGCGATGAACGCGTCGGGCTCTCGCAGGGCGCCGCCGACTGTTTCGATCGCATCCTGCGGTCCATAGGTGTCGCATGGCGACCCCTGCTGGCAACCTGGGGCGGATAGCCTCCCGGATGTTGCGACCAATCCGGTTGTGGCCAACAGTGGCTGGGGCCATCGCGACTGGCCGGAAACCGTCGAACTCGTATCGGCAGCCTTCCGGTTGGGTCTCAGCCCAGGCAAGGAACCGGCTCTGGCTCCATGCCTCCCAATCGATCTGTCGAGCGGCGACCGTCATGACTTTGCGACCCCATATGGCGACAGGCCCATGCAATGAGCAGGGGCATTCAATGCATCTGCGGTCATTATCGCCGCGCGCCGGTAACTTAATGCGCCGAAGGTGAGCGGGCAATCTGCGAGTCGGCAAGCCTCACAGCGCCGTCATACTGCCGTCCACGAACAGCAGGGCGCCGGTGACGTAGGAGGCATCGTCGGCCGCCGCGATGCGGCGGTGATGGAACGGCGTGAAGATCGGGCCAGGGCCGACGGCGTTCACACGAATGCCTCCGCCGAGTGGTCGGCGGCGAGCCCCCGCGTCAAGCCCGCAATCGTGGCCTTGGTGGTGTCGCCCTGCCGGTTCTCCGCCGGTTCGTGACCCGACAACGCGACAGCAGGAACTACCCCACCGCCGTCCGATGGCCGGGAAACTGCTCGGTCCCGGTCACTACCTCAAACCACTTCTCCCTGCGCCCCGCCCACAGCTCGTAGGTGGGCGCCAAGCCAGTTGGAACGACATCGAAGGCACCCAACCCGATCGCGATCTCGCCGGTGCCATCCGAAACTCCGAACAGATGCGACCCGCAGGACGGGCAGAAATGACGGGAGACGGTCGTGTCTTTCCAGCTTGTCGTATCACCCTGAACCGTGACGTCTTCCCGGCGCCAGATTGCGCTGGCTGTGAAGGGTGCACCGCCCCCCTTGCGGCAGGTGATGCAGTGGCACAGGCCAACCCTCACGGGTTGGCCGCGCGCCTCAATCCTGATAGCGCCACAGTTGCAGCTCGCGGTCCGGGTGTCGGGCATGGCTGGCTCCCTACTGACCAGGCTCTCGACAAGGAAGCGGGCCCGGCAGACGCTCAGATTGCGCCGAACCGGACCGTGTAACCAACGTTAGCTGCCGAAAGGGCAGGAGACATTTATAGCCGGCGGACTGACAGAACCGGGGGCACGGAATCGCGCCGTGCCCGCGAAGATCGTCAGCACCATCCGGCAAGTGGGTGGCTTTGCGACTGTCCGGTTCCGGTGCACGACCTGGCGATCGCGGAGCAGCGCAGCGGGCGATATGGACTGTGAGCACCGGCTGAATATTCTTCACAGCGCAGTCATGCCGCCGTCCACGAACAACAGCGCGCCGGTGACATACGAAGCATCGTCGGAGGCCAAAAACAGGATCGCGGCGGCGACCTCCTCGGCCCTGCCCGGGCGCTTCAGCATGGTGCCTTGTGCGGCGTGGGCGTTACTGTTCGACGGTCTCGCCGGCCGCAGCGATGCGGCGCGCATGGAACGGCGTGAAGATCGGGCCAGGGCCGACGGCGTTCACACGAATGCCCTCCGCCGAGTGGTCGGCGGCGAGCCCCCGCGTCAAGCCCGCGACCGTGACCTGGCGATCGCGGAGCACCGCAGCAAACTGGCGATACGCGGTCTGTCCGACCGAGAGTAAAATGAAACCGCAAATCACGCAGAACACGCAAAGGGCGGCGGTGCTTTACAGGGCCAGGACGATGCGTTTGATCTCAAGGCGAGGCTTGCCGAAGTTGAGTAGCAGGCAGAGATGCAAGCCCGTGGCTTTCAGATAATTCAGGCACTGCGCGAGATGAATCTCGTCGATCGCCTTGGCTACTTTCAATTCGACGAGGACGATGTGTTCGACGAGTAGGTCAACAGCATATTCCCCGACCACGATCCCATCGTATCGAACGACCATGAGATGTTGTTGCGAGACGGCGAGCCCAGACTTGCGGAGCTCGTGCATCAATGCGTTTTCATAGACTTTCTCAAGAAATCCAGTTCCCAGCGCGTGGAGCACGGTCAGGGCGCAGCCAATAATTCGTTTGGACAGGAGGTTAATCCTGTCCTCGCCGATATCCATTTGCGTGTTCTGCGTGTTTTGCGGTTCCATTTTCCTTGTTTACTGCCGGCACAACCTTTCCAATTCGTTGACGCCAGCAGTGCAGCAAAGACGTGGATGGCCGGCCCACCGGGTCAAGCCCGGCGGCATGCTTCGCCGGCCATGACGGCGAACTTGGTATGTGAGCGCCGGCTGGCTATTCCTCACAGCGCCGTCATACCGCCGTCCACGAACAGCAGGGCGCCGGTGACGTAGGAGGCATCGTCGGAGGCCAAAAACAGGATCGCGGCGGCGACCTCCTCGGCCCTGCCCGGGCGCTTCAGCATGGTGCCTTGTGCGGCCTTGGCGTTGTACTGCTCGACGGTCTCGCCGGCCGCTGCGATGCGGCGCGCATGGAACGGCGTGAAGATCGGGCCAGGGCCGACGGCGTTCACACGAATGCCCTCCGCCGAGTGGTCGGCGGCGAGCGCCCGCGTCAAGCCCGCGACCGCGGCCTTGGTGGTGTCGTACTGCAGGTTGCCGCCGCCTGCGACGACGGAACGTACGGAGGCGACGTTGACGATGGCGCCGCCCTTGTTGCCGCGCATCAGCGGAACCGCCGCCTTGGCACAGAAGACGTAGCTCATCAGGTTGACGCTGAGGATCTCGTTCCAGCTCGCCGCGCTCGCCTCGTCGACCTTCTCGTATTTGCGGATGCCGGCATTGTTGACGAGGATGTCGAGGCGCCCGAACTTCTCCGCGGCACCGTTGACGAAGGCGAGGCATGCGGCCTCGGTACCAACGTCAGCCTGCGTGAAGGCGACCTTGGCGCCGGCGGTCTCGAGCTCGGCCGCCACGCGCTGGCCGCGCTCGCCGTCCCGATCGCAGAATGCCACGCTCGCGCCCTCGGCGACGAAACGCCTGACCGTCGCCTCGCCGATCCCCGATGCCCCGCCCGTCACCGCTGCGACCTTGCCGTCGAGCCTTCCCATGTTCGCCACCTTTCATTGCATTGCGAAACGCGCATCCACGATACGTCGTATCCATCCGGCGGGCACCGCCTTGTTGGCCCGGCCTGGGTGTCCGACCTTAACAGGCTGCGGAAGCTTCAGGCGTCCGCTTTCGGGACCTTTCGATGGGCTGACTGGGTCCGACCTAGGTCGACAACTGACGGCGCTTGCGGAGCTGGTCGTGTCCGCTTCCATGGATTGTTCGCCGAAAGCAGACCGGCAGCTGACTGCGAGATTCTGGCCACGATCCTCCCTCCGATCGACAGGAGGGGGTTGGGAGAAGGGGCGGAATCCAAAATCCAAACTGAGACACGACCCGCCACGGGTTGCGACCTCAGCCGAACGCGTGTGAGATACCGCCCAGTAGCCAATCCAACCCACACGTCCGCCGAGGCCACACGAATGAACGACTCGCTCACGATCACCGCCCGCCCCTACACACCCAACACCACCAAATACGACGCGATCATCATCGGCGCCGGCATTTCCGGCATGTTCATGCTTTATCGCCTGCGCGAACTGGGCATGACGGCGCGGGTCTTCGAGGCCGGCAGCGATCGTCGGCGGCACCTGGTACTGGAACCGCTATCCCGGCGCCCGCTTCGATTCCGAAAGCTGGACCTACGGCTACTCCTTCTCCGAGGAGCTGCTGCAGGAATGGGACTGGAAGGAGCATTTCTCGCCCCAGCCCGACACGCTGGAATACCTCAACCTCGTCGCCGACAAATTCGACCTGCGCCGCGACATGCAGTTCCGCAGCACGGTGACCGCGGCGCACTGGGATGACGCAGCCAACCAGTGGACCGTGACGCTGGAAAGCGGCGAGCAGGCGCGCTCGCGCTTCCTGTTCACCGCGATCGGCATCCTCTCCGCCCACACCTGCCGGCCATTCCGGGCGTGGAGAGCTTCCGCGGCCCCGCCTATCACCCGGCGCGCTGGCCGCACACGCCGGTGGATTTCACCGGCAAGCGCGTCGGCATCATCGGCACCGGCGCGACCGCGATCCAGGCGATCCCGGAGATCGCCAAGCAGGCGAAGCAGCTCACGGTCTTCCAGCGCCGGCCGAACTGGGCCGCGCCGCTGCACAATTCGAAGATCGGCAAGGACGGAGATGGCGGCGATCAAGGCGCGCTACGACGAGATCTACGCCCGCTGCGCCGCGAACGCCGAGCTGGTTCATCCACCAGGCCGACCCGCGCAAGACGCTGGACGTGCCGCCCGAGGAGCGCGAGGCGTTCTGGGAAAAGCTCTATGCCGAGCCGGGCTTCGGCATCTGGATGGGCAATTTCCGCGACATCCTGATCGACGAGAAGGCCAACGCCGCGATCAGCGAATTCATCGCCAGGAAGATTCGCCAGCGCGTGAAGGACCCGCAGGTCGCGGAGAAGCTGATCCCGAAAGACCACGGTTTCGGCACCCGCCGCGTGCCGCTGGAAAGCGGCTATTTCGAGGCCTACAACCGCGACAACGTGCTGCTGGTCGATACGCTCAATGACGAGCCGATCGAGCGGATCACGCCGCGCGGCATCAAGACCAGCAAGCGGGAGCATGAATTCGACATCCTGATCTACGCCACCGGCTTCGACGGGGTGACCGGTGCGTTCGATCGCATCGACATCCGTGGCGCGACGGCGTGCGGCTGAAGGATGTCTGGGCGGACGGGCCGCGCACCTATCTCGGCATGCTGGCCGAAGGCTTTCCCAACATGCTGATGGTGCTGGGCCCGCACACCGCGCGCGGCAACATCCCGCACGCCATCGAACACAGCGTGGAATGGCAGACCGGCCTTCTGCGCTTCATGCGGGAGCACGACTACACGCGCGTGGAGACCCGGCCCGAGCACGTGGCGGAGTGGACCGAGACCGTGATCAAGGCGGCCGAGCCGCTGCTCTCCAGCAAGGTCGATTCCTGGCAGACCGGGGTGAACCGCAACGTGGAGGGCCGCAGCGTGCGCCGCGTGCTGGGCTATAACGGCAACGGCGTGCATTTCCGGCGCAAGACGGACGAGGTGGCCAAGGGCGGGTACCAGGAGTTCGCGTTCCGCTAACGCCGGGGCAGGAGAGGCGGGCGCTGAAAGCTGATTGCAGGTCAGCCTGGGCGGTATAGACGCAAACAGTCATGGAGTTCGAAAGTAGATTTGCCGGCCTGAGGTCGGTTGCGCGCCCTGGGCGGTCACTCAGGCGAATCGGCTCATTCCTCGAAAGCGGACGTAAGCATAGGTCCTTTGGTAAGTAACCTTGCGAAGCGCACGGAGAGTCCAGAATGCCAAATCCGAAATACGCTGCCTACGAGCCCGCCGGCCCTTACTTCGATCTGGTTCGAGGGGCGCTAGGCGACCTCGTTGATGGCGAGCACTTCTTCGACATCGTCACCGACGACGTCGTTTACGAGGTCCTCTACGACTTCCCCGGTTGGCCTCGCGTTATCCAAGGGCGAGCCGCCCTGATGGCCCAGTTCAGGGGCTATGTCGACAACATCGCGCTTCAATCCGCAGATAAGCTGATTACCCACAAGACAGACGACGGCCGTGTTGTCGTCATCGAATACGAGGTCCATGGGACCATCCTCGCGACAGGCGCGAAATACAACAATCGGTTCTGCTCAATCATCAAGATTGAAAACCGGAAGATCGCGCACTGGAGAGATTACATGGACTCTCTCGCGGCCTGGAATGCATTGACGGCGCAAAATCAGAGTTAATGCCATGAGGCAAGTCCTGATGATAAAGGTGAGCCCGAGGGGGAGGGACTCGGCAAGTCGAGCGGTCGCCGATACACTCGCCGCACGGCTCACCGACCTCTACCAGCAGCAAAGCTCACCGACCAGACCGCTCCCGGCCATTTACGCCAATAGCCGCCGCTCAGACGAGCAGCGCAGGTCATGCAAGGCAGACATTCCGTTCGCCAACCTTTCTGGCCCGCAAGGGACGTGGAATGACGCGCCCCCCGGAAGAGTTCCTACAGTATTGTGGGCGGAACACCGCCAGCGAAGGTATACTCATCGGGCCCGATTGCTGGTCATCGAGTTACTGCTGTCCGGTCCTCAGGTTTTGTGCATTGCCTCAGGCGGGCTAGGGCCTGTCGTCAATTGAGCCAAACGACGCTGGCGACAAGTTGGACGGCGGCCAGGAAGTTGCGCGCGGTCTTCTCATAGCGGGTGGCGATCGCACGGAACTGCTTGATCTTGGCGAAGAAGTTCTCGACCAGATGGCGTTCGCCGTAAAGCGGTCGGTCATAGTCTCGCAGTGAGGACCGGTTGGCCCGCGGCGGGATCACCGCCGTCTTGCCAGCCGCAGCCAGGGGCTCAAGGACGCGTTCGTCGGCATCGAATGCTTTATCTGCGATCAGCGTGTCGGCCGCCATCGTGGGCAGCAGGTGGTCTGCTCCCACAAGGTCGTGCGCTTCACCGCCGGTCAGGAAGAAGCCGAGCGGGTTGCCGAGCGCATCGACCAATGTATGGATCTTGGTGCTCAGTCCGCCGCGCGAGCGCCCGATCGCCTGGTCCTCGCCGGCTTTTTTTTGGCGCCGGCGCTATGCTGATGGGCGCGCACAATGGTGCTGTCGATCATCGCATATTCGTTGTCGGCGTCTGCTGCGAGATGTTGGAACACCCGCTCCCAGACACCGCTTTTGGCCCAACGGCTGAACCGCCGGTGTACCTGAACACCGTCACCGAACCGCTCCGGCAGATCGCGCCATGGCATCCCGGTACGGTAACGATAGAGCACAGCGTCCACGAACAGCCGATTGTCCGCTGCGGTCACCCCGACCGAGCCTTCGCGCCCGGGCAACAGGTCCTTGATCCGTTCCCACTGGTCGTCGCGCAGTCCGAACCGCCGCATCATCGGTCAGCCTCCAACAAGCTGACCGCCTATGAATCCGAGAAACCACCGCGCCGGAATCGGCTACGCATCACCCGGCTACGGTTGACGGCTGAGTGTGGCAATTGCGACTCACCTGCCCAGCCACGTAGCGTGCGGGCGGCGCTCGCCGGCCGAAACCGGCTAATTGACGACAGGCCCTAAAGTCGACCACCTTTGCCACACATAATATCTCGCGGCGCATAGCTGGGGAGGATGGTACATGTCCATTGAGGTAATCCCGACCGGAGCCGCCATCGGCGCCGAGATCCGCGGTGTCAATCTTGCTCAGCCTCTCGACGACGCCATCTTCGCCGCAGTTGAGAACGCCTACAACACCCTAGGCGTTATCTTCTTCCGCGATCAGGGTCTCACTCCGTCGCAACAGGTCGCGTTCACCCGCCGCTTCGGCGAGATCGAATTCAATATATTCGGCGAACGCTGGAGCGTGCCCGGCAACCCGGAGATCGTTGTCATCTCCAACATTACCGAGGGAAATTGTCCAGTGGGAGTCCGCCGTGCCGGAGAGAATTGGCACAGCGACATGTGCTACACGGCGCGGCCGCCACGCGGCACGATGCTTTACGCGATCGAGATCCCCGAACTACATGGCCTCACCTTGGGCGATACGGAGTTTGCCAGTGCGCAGGCGGCGTGGGAGGCATTACCTGACCCGATCCGATACCGGATTGAAGGGCGGCGTGCTGTGTTCGATTTCACTGGTCGCAAGCGCGCCTTTCCTCCCTCTCAGGAGGAGATTGATCGCAATCCGCCGGTGATGCATCCGATCGTTCGAACGCATCCCTACACCGGGAAAAAGTGCTTGTACATCATGCGAGACGATTGCACCGGCATCGAAGGTCTGGAGCGGGACGAAGCCGAGGCGCTGATTACCGCGCTCGCGGATCATATCGTGAAGCCGGCATTCGTCTATAGGCACCAGTGGCGCCCTGGCGATATACTTATGTGGGACAATTGCACGGTGCAGCACCGCGCCATCCAGGATTATGATTTGCCGCAGCGACGGTTGATGCATCGCACGACTATGGGTGGGTCGGTGCCCGTGTAAGCGACGTCCGTTCGTCGAGCAATCGACCTCGGGGCTCAGCCACTTCCAGATCTGGCGGGCAACAGCGATGGGGCTATCGTCGCCGGCCGGCTCCAGACGCAGGGCGCCGTTTCGCGGGCGCGTTGCCTTCGCTGATTTTCATCAACAGCTGGGCAAAGCCGGGCGGCTCCCAGCGCCTCCAGATTGGCCTGCCGCAACATTCCACAGTCGAACTCCCAAGCCTCTCGCACTAATGCCTGCGGCACTGGGGCTTCTTCGCGGTCCCGAGAATGGCCGAGAAAGTCGGCAGCAACGATTTACTGATCGCCGCACATGCCTATGCGACAGGCACCATCATCGTCACCGCCAACACCGACGAATTCAAGCGTATTCGCGGGTTGACCGTGGTGAATTGGCTTGTTTGACGGCAGCCTGGCGATTACGCCATCCGAGTGGCTCATTTGGATCACGGTCACTTTCGGGGCAGTAAATGGCGACATTGAGTCGAAACCTGAAATTCAAACAGAAACACAACCCGCCGCCGTGACCCGCGCGGCTATCTTCGAACTGCTCCACACCCCCTTCGGGCAAGTTACCTCTACTAACCGGAATATTTTCCTTGCCACCCGCCGCCCGTTCATGGCCTTGTTCCGCTCATGCCAGCCGCGACCAACACCCCTGACCCAACCTCCCAACCCGCCCCCTGGCCGGCGAGCACCGACAGGCGCGGCAATCTCACCCGCCTGATTGGCCTCGTGCGCAAGCTCATCGACTACGGCAAGGACCTCGCCACCGCGGTCCGCGAGCGCGGCCTCACCGACCGCCCCGCCGGCGCCTCAGCCCGCTTCGGCACCCGCGACATCGCACTGATCCTGTCGCGCATCGCCGTCGCCCTGCTTCGCGCCGACGCGCTCGAAGCCAGGCTCCTGCGCAGCGCTGCCCGTCCGGACCCGAAGCCTCGGCCGCCGCACGCACCGTCACAGCGCGCGCCACGCGCCGCACGACGGCAAGCCGAGCCGGCCGCGCAGCCCGATCCGTGCCTGGCGCGCATGCCCACGACGGCGCAGATCGCCGCAGAAATCCGGCGGCGCCCGATCGGCGCCGTGCTGGTCGATATCTGCCGCGATCTCGGCATCATGGCGGACCATCCCCTGTGGCGGGAACTGCATCCTGCCATCATCCTGCACGGCGGTGGCTTCGGGGCCTTCTTCAAGGACATGTGCGAACGGGCATTTGCATCCTGGCGTCAGCCGTCGAGTGCGCTTGCCGCCCCGCCCGCGTCATTCCCACCGCTGTCCCTCGAACCGGCCTCCACCGGCCCGCCCTGAACGGGTCGCTCCGGCGCGTGACCAACGGTGCCAGCCCAGCGGCGGACCCCGCCATTTCGCGTAGGCGATCGCGTCGCACCCACCAACGCTCGGCAATCACGGCAATGACCCGAACGCCCAACCGGCAAATTCGGGCCGGGGCCAAGGTCCTTCGCAGGACGCTGATCAGACCGGGTGCTTCGCCGTCTGGTTGAACAAAATCCGCCGCTCCTCCTCGGTCGGCGGCGCGCCTCGGCGCAGCTCCTTGCCGAGATCGACGCCGCGTTGCACCGCCGGTCGCTGCTTGATCGCGTCGCGCCAGCGGGCGACGTTCGGGAACTCGTCCAGCGCCTGGCCGAGCGGCTTTGCGATCAGCGCCCACGGGAACGACGCCATGTCGGCAATCGAATATTCGTCGAGAATGTAGTCCCGCCCCTCAAGCCGGCGCTCCAGCACGCCGAGACAGCGGTTGTACTCGTTGGCGTAACGCTGATGCGAATAGGTGTGCTCGCCCTGCGCGTAGTTCACGAAATGACTGAGCTGCCCCGCCATGGGCCCAAGATTGCCGACCTGCCAGAACAGCCACTCCAGCGTCTCCTTCCGCCCGCGCCAGTCGGTCGGCACGAACCGGCCAGACTTCTCGGCCAGATGCAGCAGAATGGCGCCCGACTCGAACACCGAGCACGCCATCCGCTGATCGACGATGGCGGGCATGCGGTTGTTCGGGCTGATCGCCAGGAACTCCGGCTTGAACTGATCGCCGCGGCCGATGTTCACCGGAACAACGCGGTACGGCAGCCCGCACTCCTCCAGCATGATCGAGACCTTCCAGCCGTTCGGCGTCGGCCAGTAGTAAAAGTCGATCATGCGTCGACGCCCTCGGCACGAAGCGCGGCGATCTCCGCGCCCGAGTAGCCCAGTTCGCCCAGGATCTCGCCGGTATGTTCGCCAAGCGCGGGCCCGCCGCGCCGGATGCCCGCCGGGGTGGCCGAGAACCGCGCCGCGGGACGTGCCTGGCGCAGCCTTCCCGCGCCCGGATGCTCGGTCTCCACGACGATGCCGTTCGCGACCACCTGCGGATGCTCGATCATCCGGCTGCGCGTCAGCACTGGCGCGCAAGGCACGCCTTCCGCCGTCAGCCGCTCCAGCCATTCGGCCGCCGGGCGCGTGAGCAGCGCCTCCTGGATCATCGCCAGCCGCTCGTTGATGTGCTTCTGCCGCAGCGCCGGCGTCTTGAAACGCGGATCGTCCAGCCACTCGGGGCGATCCAGCGCGCGGGTCAGCGCCGCCCATTCACGATCGGTCTGCACCGCCGCGCTGATGTAGTCGTCCGCCGTTTCGTAGATCAGGTCGATGAAGCTGGCTGCCTCTTGCTGCGGCAGTTCGCCGCCGACGAAGGTCTGGCTCCCATGTCCGACCCCCAGAGGAAGGCCACAACCGCATCCAGCATCGACAAGCCGCACATGCTGGCCCTGTCCGGTTCGCTCGCGGGCCAGCAGCGCCGCGGTGATCGCCTGTGCCGCGACGATGCCGGTAAGCTTGTCGGGCAGGATGGTGCGCACCAGCCGCGGCCGCTCCTGGTCGGAGCCGGCCTGCACGGTCGTCAGCCCGGACAGCGCCTGCACCAGCGGGTCGTACACCGGCTTGGCGGCGAACGGCCCCTGCTCGCCGAAGCCGCTGATGGAGACATAGACGATGTCCGGGCCAGCGCCCGAACCGCCGGCTCGCCGAACCCCATGCGGTCGATGACGCCGGCGCGGAAGTTCTGAACGAACACATCGGCGCCGGCGACCAGCCGCTTCAGCGCCTCCGCGCCGCCCGGCGTCTTCAGGTCCAGCACGATCGAGCGCTTGTTGCGGTTGTTGTTAAGGAACGAGGCGGAAAATCCGCCTCGTCGGTTCGCCGCCGCGCGGGTGTGGTCGCCGCCCTGGGGTTCTCGACCTTGATGACATCGGCGCCCTGGTCGGCCAGCAACATGGTCGCGGATGGCCCCGATACCATCGAGCTCAGATCAATGACGCGGTAACCGTGCAGTGGTCCGGGCATGGCGCTCACTCTGTTCAAGACTGTGGATACGTGGTCGTGATCGGGCAACGGCCGAGCAAGGTCAAGTTCACGGAAAATTGTTGCTGCAAGTGCGAAGAGAGTGGCAATATCACTGTCGCATCAAAAGAGCAGGCTCGCCCGCCTACGAAGAGGTCCAGTCATGATTGCCGTGCCGTGCCGGTCGCAATCGTCCCCTTGGTGCCCGGGGCTGTATAGCCAGGAGGCCGCCGTGCGCGGACGTGACGAATGAGGGGTCGCGGCGGCAGACGCTCCGGCGAACCGGAGGGCGATACTCTCGGAACCGCCTTGCTCGCCTGCATGCTGGCGGCGCTGTTGGCGAGTTCCGTGGCGATGGTCGCGGCGGCCGGAACGATCGACATCGCTCCCAAGGTCGGTGACATCCTGGTGTTCCGGCCCGGCGCACGGGTCCCCATCGAGTGGGAATTTCCCGCAGTGACCATTTCGGATCAGCTCCCGGTAAGCTGCAACCTTCGGCCTGACGTCATGGTATCCGCCGGCGGCAGCCTGGTGGTGAGGAGCGCTTCGCTGGCAAGCGCATGTATCGGGTTCACTGGGCGGACAGCGTCCACCAATGGCGAATATGACTGCGGCGCGGTCGCCGACTTGCTGGTCTCCCGCAGCGATCTGCAGCTGTTGATCAACGCCGTCGGCGGCCCCGGCGTCAGCACGGGGCCACCGACGGGCTCTGATAGCGTCGGCGGCGGAGCGGCCTGACGCTCCACCACTCCGCGCGAAGTCCGTAAAGTCTCAGGTCCGGTGAGCCTGGTGGTCCGAGTTGCGAATCACGCGACCCGGCAGCGCGC
>CAWCDM010000008.1:0-46368 GCA_963794185.1 uncultured Alphaproteobacteria bacterium
CTCGGAGCAGTAGCACGCGAAAGGCATCCCCATGGCATTGCTGGCTCTGGCTATCCTCTATTTCCCAGGGTGGCTTTGGTTGCTGCTGCTCTGGATCATCCTGGTTGCAGCAATCTTCGGCTGAGCTTGCCTCCATCCGGAATCGGATGGAGGCGGCCATTCCCATAACGGTGACGGTGCTGAAAGCGCCCTGCCAGGACGCGAAAGGCACGCACCCATGCCGAAAGAGCCGGCGAGTTCGATGGGGTCGGCGACTGCCGCATCACACGCGCCAGGATCATGCTTCCCCACAGCAGTGTCACCGCGCACTTGCGATCTTGAATAAGGTCGTCAGCGTAACCATATTTCGTAACATGTCCGATCGGACGGGTCTACGATCCCGTCAGCGTCGTTAGCGGCGTATTGCCGCGAGAAGACCCCGCCAGCCGCAGTGGCTGACGCATCGGACACGCAGGATCAAGACGATGCCGCGACCACCGATGACCCTTGCATTGATTGTTCAAGGGCTGCCATCAGTCACGCGGCGCCGAGGCAGACGGCTTTTGGCCCGCTGCAATCGTCAGGATCCGCCACCTGCCAATTGTCGAACCGAACGGCCGCAGAGGCCTGAGGACCGATTGTCGTCGGACCACCTCATGTGATCCGCGAGGTTTGACGCGATGGCAGCGGCCATTCCCGGCAAGCCAGGTCGCCGATAGCGTCCGAATGCCGAGACACCGGCGGGCCACCGGTGAGGAGAATGGCCAGGTCCCTGCATGCTAACTCATGCAGGCTGTTGAGCTCCGCACAGTGCCGGAGCGAAACCACTCTATTCTGCCACCGCCCATTGCTCCCCAAAGAACGCGGACGCCGTGGCAGCCGAGGCGACAGGCAACGCCGATCCCGCTCGTTGGGTCGTGCGCGCCTCCGCCACCTTCTGTCACACCTTATCAAGCCCCCAGTGTACGCCTGGGGGCTTTTCGCATTTTTCCCGCAGCACGGATCGAGGCACAGACCTCGAGTTGATCCAGGGTATCTATCGGGCAGCTCTTCGGCTGGAATTGAAGGCCGTGGCATGTGCCCGCGATCAATGCCCGAAAACGGAACGCCCCCTGAGGAATGAACCTCAGGGGGCGTTATTTGCGTACGGCAAGTCGGATGCCCGAAGGCAACCACCAGTATGACGGCTACTCCTCGCTGGACGGGAAATCGTTGTCGGCGAGCGCTTCATCAACCGCTTCCTGCGGCGGGAGCTGGTCGTCATACCAGTCGCGCCAGGTCACATCGGACAGATCGAAAATCGACACGCCGGACTTTGCCAAGCACAGCGAGTTGCAGACACGTAGGTAGCCGTAGAAGCCTAGGTGTACCGACTTCGGTCCGGGGTTCAGATTGGCCAATGAAGGCAATTCATATGTAGCGTACTCGCACAGGCTTTGTGCCAGGTTGTCAGTCGCTCAGGCAGGTCGAGCGTGAGCGTCGTGCCGTCAGAGATGATCACCATCGGCGCGCCGGGTCTACCCCAGTCGATGATGGTGATGTCGGGAATGGGCATGGGTGTGCCTTTCGCCGGCGGACAGGCCGTCTCTCTGTCCCGCGCAGTGCGCAGGAAAGGCGGCCCCGGAGTGACCGGGGCATTTTTTAGCTGACGGCTTCCTCCTCCAAAGGCGGATCGAGGCGTGCCATCACTCCCTTCTGTGTCAGCAAGTGATCCAGAACATGGCCCTGGAAAGTGTGGAACACAGGGATCAGACTGATGCGCAGCAATGGGCTGCTGCCAATGTCCTTGTGACATTGCGCGCAGATCAACCAACCATACTCGGGGCGGTTGAGCGCAGGCCCATAGAAGTGATCGAACTCAGCGCCATCGAGTGGCGTGCCTGCTGACGACAGGACTGGACGCTGGGTGCAGCATGGGCAGTTGTCGCCAAACGGCTCGTCTGCGATTGTTGCGCAGATGATGCGCCGCGTTCGCTGCGTGAATTTTAGCCGCTTGCCGGGCGCATGCTGAACGGCTGCCGTCAGGATCAGGTTGTCGGCAGCGTATTGTTTGATCACGTCAAGCCGTCGCTCAAGGTGTCCGAAGGCATCTTCGAAGTAGGACGCCATTGATTGAGTGGGACCACCAGGCAGGCCCTTCAGGTAGGGCATGGCACTGTGCACGACCTCGTTGCACCAGATGTAGAAATCCGGATCGAGGTAGTGCGCATAGACCAACGCGAGCTGCCAGTGGGCCCAGGTGCTTCCTCCGCACCAAGCTTTCCTCCGCGATCTGCCACTAGGAGAGCGTTACGGGATAATCCCGTAACGCTCTCCAGGCGCTGCAAAAACCGCTCGGTCGATGGTAAACGCAGCCATTCATGTGGCTGACGGTTCTTCGGTCGGTCGGTTGCGACCCACATCTCGGTCAGGTTCATGCGATCACCGCGGTGGGTGATCGGGTTGTTTTCATTAGTGTGAGGTCTGTTCCGCATTGGTGCGGTTATCTTGGTTGTGGGGATCGAATTTCATGTGAATGTGTGCCTTTCGCGCGCAGTCAGGCGCGCTCTCTGCCCCGGCGCATGTCGCGACGGGAAAGGCGGCGCATCACTCGGATGCGCCTGGATTGCCCTCCCACGGAGGTGGAACGGCAATCTGATCCGGCTCCTCGGGCGCTGCCATGTGCATGTGGGTTTCGAGACGCAGGAGCCTCTCGTCCATCACGGTGTGCATCAGGTGCACCGAGCCGGTCGGCAGGAAGTCTCGATAGAAAGTGTGCCATGGATCGAACTCAGGATCGGCCATGGCTTCGCGTGCATCGCGGCCAGATGCAACGCGTTCGAGCGTCTGGCGCAACTTGCGCGGATAGCGGATTTGCTTTTTAGCCATGGATATGTTCCGTGGAAGCAGCAAGACAGGATCGTCTCGACTGGCGCCTGCTGGCGCTAAGGCGACGGGGTCTGTGCGACCCCGTCAGCTTCACAAGCAAGCGTCTGCCTGTTCGACGATTTCGGGTTCCTGCCCAAGATGCCTCGAGCGTCGCATCGATGCCAGGGAACATCGTTCGGTGACCTGGCAGGTTTCATCAATCCGGGCTACGATCTCGGTTTCGCCGTCGGCTTTCAGCCGGGTGCGGGTTTTTACGTGGCTCTTGAGGAAGACGACAGCAATCGGACGGAGCAGCTCGCGCGGGTTGTCGGGGCTTTTGTCCATCGGGGCGATCGCCTCGCGGCGGATCGTTGTCGCGATGGTCTGGTAGGTCTTGTGCAGGCGACCGACGGGCAAGAGCACATCCTCGTCGGGGATTTGCTTCCAGCCCGTCTTCGTGGGATCCGCAAGGATCGTCTCGGCCGTGTCGCCCGTGAGGATCTTGAGAACATCGATGCTGGCCCACTGGAATAACTGGTAATATTCCGGCGGCGACGTGCCTCGCAGGATGTTGCCGCAGGCAATCACGATCTCGGCGGTGCCGATCATGTGACCAGGCCCGCCGCCGCCGAAGGCGATGAGGCACCGCTGCGAAAATGCGAGTTTCTCGACTTCGTGGATGCGTTCGAAGTGTGGTTCTGATCGGCCCGATCATGGGAGTGACTTCCTGTCGGCGCGATCCTGCGGGAACTGGGCAAGCATCCGTGCACGGTCGCTGTACTGCCAGAGATCGCCCTGCGCGGCTCAGGCGCGGAGCGGCACCGCCAGCGCTGACGTCATAGGTCCGCCGCAGAACCTCGCCCAATCTTCCATGAGGCGGCGGCGCTTCTCGAGCAGATCACCGCGCTGATATGAGCGCTCCGTCTCGTCGCCTACGACGTGCGCCAACGCCTTCTCGGCTATCTCGCGCGGATGGTTGGTCGCCTCCGCAGCCCAATCGCGGAAAGTCGAACGGAATCCGTGTACAGTCAGATCACCGCGCCCCATCCGGCGCAGAAGCATGATCATCGCCATGTTGGACAATGGCTTGCCCCGACCAGCGCCGGGGAAAAGCCAACCATTCGGCAGTGCGTCCCAGAGCGGTGCCACCGCATCCAGCACCGCGAGCGCCGCACCGGATAACGGGACCCTGTGTTCCAACCCAGCTTTCATTCGGCTCCCGGGAACGGACCACACACCGTTCTTCGGGTCGATCTCCAGCTTGGTGCTCCCTATGGTTTCTCCCGTGCGAGCCGCTGTCAGAATAGTGAATTCGAGAGCACGCGCGGCAACACCTTCCTGGTCGCGCAGCTCCGCCATGAAGCTGCCAACTTGCTCCCAGGGCATCGCAGCATGGTGCTCGACCTTCGCGAGCTTTCCGGGAGACGGCAGCAGGTTTGCGAGGTGTCCGCGCCAGCGGGCCGGGTTCTCGCCAGTGCGCCAGCCGTGTGCGGTTGCGAAATCCAGGACTGACTCGATGCGCCCGCGCAGGCGCGCGGAAGTTTCGGTCTTCGTCCGCCAAATCGGCTCGAGCACCCGCATGACATCGGCGGTAGTAATCGCGACGACCGACATCTTGCCGATCTCCTCACATGCGAGATCGAGCGTCTGACCCCATTGCCACCGGTGCTTCTCGTTGCGCCAGCCAGCCTCGTGTGAGGCGATGTATCGATCTGCGGCCTGACGGAAGGTCAGCCCTCGTGCAGCCCGGCGCTGCTCTTCCTTCGCTTTCTTGCGCTCCTCGATCGGGTCGAGGCCCCTCCGAACAGCAGAACGAGCTTCGCGCCCTGCCTCCCGAGCATCGGCTAAGGGCATGTCAGGATACGGCCCGAGACCCATCTGGCGCGGCTTTCCGCCAAAGGTGTAGCGGAGCAGCCAGGAACGGTGGTTTGCGTCGCGGACCTGCAGCCACAGACCATCGCCATCGCCATATCGGCCAGGCGAGGTCAGCGCCTTCAGCTTCAGAGCAGTGAGTTTCCCGGTCGCCATACCTGATCCCCGGGGCCAGCCCACATCCGGCAGCCACCTTCTCAGCCCACACTAATGTGGCGGATCACTGCGGTCAATTGCGAACCATAGCGAACTTGGCGCACCTCAATTGTCTGGAGTGATTGGATATTCCTGGAGGCACGTGAACTAGGGCGGATTGTGGTTCGGTGGACCTTGGCTCCACCACGGAATCAAACGCCGACAGAAATCCCTCGCACTTCCTCTCGCTCGCACGAGAATCGTTGCGCGCTCTACGCACCGGCAACTGCGCGAGAGATACTCCGCCAGGATCCCGACACCGGAGGCAATCCATGAACGCCGAGCAACTGCGCACCTTGCAGGCGCCGCTGAAGCAGCGCTACCGCGAAACACCCGACGCAGCGCGCGTCCCGGCGCGTGCCGAAGCGCGGCTCGAACCCGACGACATCGCCTGCTCCGTGCCGTCCTGGCGCGGCGAGACGAAGGCCGGCCTGCATCCGGCAACCGGGGGTTCCGGCGATCTCGCCTGCTCGGCCGACATGCTGCTGGAAGCGGTGGTCGCCTGTGCCGCCGTCACACTGCGGGCGGTCGCGACGGCGATGGGTGTGACCGTCCGCAGCGGCCGGGTGATCGCAGAGGGAACCTGGGATGCGCGCGGAACGTTGGGCATCGACCGCAGCGTTCCGGTCGGCCTGTCCGACATCAGCCTGCGCTTCGAGCTCGACTGCGACGCCGATCCGGCGAAGTTGGAGCGCATGATCCAGACCACCGAGCGCTACTGCGTCATCCTGCAGACCTTGCGCAATCCGCCCCGGATCACGATGGGCTGACCCTGCGCTACTGCGTCCGGTTCCTGCCGTTCTGCCAGACCAGGAATTCGCGGAACAGCCGTTCCTTCTGCGCCGTCTTCAGGCTCGAGGCTGGATTGCTCGCGCGTGCCAGATAGCCGTCGAAGTCCCCCTGCAAAGACCCGCCCGCGGTGCCGGCCACGGATTGGCGCAGGAGCCACTCCTGTGCGGGAGCAAAACGCGTCCAGCCCGGCACCTGGGCCGCGAGATTGACGTCCTTCCATTTCGGATGGCGCGGCGGCTGCATGAAAAGTTGGAACTTCCCAAAGAACGCATCGACGAAGCGCGCGACCTTCTTGTAGCGCTCATGACCGGGTGGCCACGCGAAGACTGCCATAACGGAACCGACCGCGATCGTATCGACGGGCGCGCCGTCCGGCACCAGCTGCGGATAATCCGTATGATTGAACTGCGCCGGAAGATAGGTCTCGAGCAGAGGCTTGCTGATCGGCACCGGGATCAGGTGCAAATCGCTCTCGCCGGCAATTCCGCTGAACAGACGGGCCGGCTTTCCGGCGACGTAGACAAGTGCAGCGATCTCGCCCTGCTTCAGTTTCTCCAGCGCCGTGTTCTGGTCGTCGTTGGTGGATTGCACCGCAATCCCAAGACTTTCGAACAGGACCGAAGCGGTCATGGAGGTGCCGCTGCCACGGACGTCCACATTCACCTTCTTGCCGGCCAGATCGTCGAGCTTCGCGATGTCCCGCCGTGCGAGGATGTGGACCTCCTCGTCGTACAGCTTGGTGATGTACTGAATGGATTGATCGATGCCGGGATGGAGCTGCCTGCGCCTGGCGTAGGCAAGTACATCGGATTGGACGATGCCGATGTCGATCCCGCGCAGAAACAGGATGTCAGTGATATTCTGCAGCGAGCCCTTGCCCACGACGGGAAGCACGCGCAACCGGTCGCCATCGTCGAGCACCGCGGCAAGGTCGGTGGCGATACGTACATAAGTGCCGTCCACACCACCCGAGATCACCCCTACCGTGCCGGCATTCGCCTGGGCGATGGCGGGATTCGGCGGCCTTGCTGCAACGCGCGCCGTCGCGGTCGTTGCGGAGGGGGCCGCAGGGGTGGCAAGGGGGTCCGCCGTGGTGGCAGTGGGCGCCGGGTCCTGCCCGTAGGTCGGCGCGAGCGGCTGCGAGCCGACCATGACGGCAAGTGCAGCCACCCATAACAGTCGCCCGAAGCCTCTTAAAACCATCCGCGTTCCCCTCCGGTTCACCCGCCCCTCGTCGTTGCTTTGCCGGCAACGGGATTCCGTGCGGCAGCCCGCCGCGGACGCGGGTATTATCGGGCGCTCCTTTGACTCATCTGCGTCAATCGCTCGACAGCGGATTGGTCGCCGAGTTCGATCGCCCTGCGATACCAGTTTGCGGCAGCGACCGGATCAGCCTGGATGCCGCGCGCGCCAATTGCCAGCAGAAACAGCGGATCGTACGTCTTGCCGGCGCCGGTCGCGCCTCGGCCATCGCCCTCTGCGGCCGCGCGCACGTAGAGCAGACGCGCCGACGACACATCGCCGAGCGCGAGCAAGGCGTCGCCGCGGCGGAGCAGGATTGTAACCATGTCGGTGGACAGGACGGCGCCGACCGAGAGCGATCCGGCCGTCGCAGGTGAGCCATGAGGCGCGGCGGTGGCCACTGTGGCCATCTGGTTTGGCGTCGTGGTGTCATTCGCGATCGCTGGGGGGCTCTGCACTTTCGACGCGGTCGGCTGGTTCTCATCGGCCGGAGGCGGAGGCTGCATCGATCCCGCCTGTCCCGGCGACCCAACGTCGGACCGTGGCAGCAACGACTTGGTCTCGGCGGTCAACGGCGTGTCGGTCGGTTGGGCCGGAGGCGTGTCTGCCGCTCGCCACCCGGCCGGGTCCAGCTCTGCATGCGACAGCAGCGCAAGTCTCTGCTGCGCCGTCTTGAAATAGTCGGTCGCTTTGCCATAGCGCAACTGCATCAGGGCGATCTCGCCAAGCACGGTTCCCGCCTGTGCCGCACTGATCAGATGCTGAGTGGCCGAGAGGGCGGGCCCCGTGGTTCCGCTCGGCGTTTGATTGGAAAACGTGACTTCACGGGCTTCGATCCGCCGGAGCAGCGTCTCGGCATCGTTGAAATGTCCCGAAATCATTGCGGCCTGCGCCTGTGTCACCAGACGCTGGCCTTCGGGATCATCCGAGGCGAATTCGGTCAAACGGTCCGTTACCGCATGGTACTGTATGGCCGATTGAGCAAGTGCCTGAGCTGATTCCGCCGGCTGGATGTCAGGGCGGTTAAGAATGCGCAGGAGTGCCACAACCACGTCATCGCTGACGCCGAGCAACTGTCGCAGATGGTCGAGTGATTGCGTTTCCCGGTCGGTGCGAGAACCGTCGTTACCCACGGATGCGGCGATCAGTTCCGCTATCTGCGCAGGAGTGAATGCACCGGCCACAGCATGCACCAGCGCCTCGTTCGGATCTGCCAACGCCGGCCCGAGACTGTCACCGGCGATGACGATGAGCAAGAGCAGCGCAGGCCCGCAGGCTGCGATCATCGTCCGACGGCGGTGATGCTTCATGGAATTGTCAGCTGTTCCATCGTTTTGTTTTGGGATTGACCTGCCACAGCCTCCACGCCGGCGAAGATACCGCCAGTGCCCAATCACCGATATAAAAGCGTCATCAAGTACACAGAGTCGTGAAGTGCCGGCTGCTCACCGCATCGCGGCACAATCCCCGCAACGGGCCATGATTCGTCATGGCTGCGTGATCGACTTGTCGTCCTCGGCTCCCGGCGGCTTGGCTGACCCGGTGTGGTTGCCGTGGTGCTGGCCGATTTGGCCGTACGCCGCAAGGCCGGCTTTCATTCTGGCGAGCGAATCGTAGTCCGTGCCGTGGATCGGCGGCACCGTCGAGGATGCCATCGGACTCATTGCCGCAACGGTTCCGGTGCGGCTTCCCGGCAAGGTTTGCCCGGCAGCTTGTGCCGCGAGCGTCGCCTCGAACGGGGACACCTTGGCGTCTGCCGGCGGCTTAGCCGCGGCCTTGCTGCCGGACGTGGCGCCCGCATTGGCGGGGTTTATCTTGCCGGAAAGCCAGGACGTGCCCTGGGCGACTGAAACCACCGCGCTGACGACGCCGGCGATGGCGATGAGTGGAAACACGGGATGCCTCCTGCAGCTTGGGTTGAAGCTGCAGGAGGAACAGCACAAAACGTGCCAGCGCCGTGCGGCTACTTCAGCGGCGAGAACGCGGCCGGCACGACCAGCATATTCTCCTGCTTCAGCAGTGCGCCCGGGGGCGAGCCCGGCGGCCAGACGCCCTTGGCCACCGCCTCGGCGCGAATGCGCCCGCGCTCCGCAGCGTCCTTGTAGGCCCAGATGTGGCACCACTTGTTCAGCCCGCCGAGCTCCGAGTGCCAGGCGCCGACCAGCGGCGACAGCTTGATCCGCTCGGGAACCTTCTCGGCCCAGCGCTCCATCACGGCGGGAAGCATTCCCGGGGCGTAGGTGTACATGCGGATCTCGTAGATGCCGCCGAGTTGGCGCGGCTCGAGCGGCGGCGAGAATGGCGCCGGCAGGAAGATCTCGCTCCGCTGCTCAAGGGTGAGTTCGCGCGTATTCGGCGGCCAACCTTCCGCCTTCGTGGCTTCGGCGCGGACCCGCGTGCGTTCCTCGAACGACTGGTCACGGCCAGACATGGATGACCTGATTGAGCGGGCCGACCTCGGTGTGCCAGAACGCGGCGAGCTTCGAGAACTTCTGCCGGATGGCGAGCGCGCCGCCGAACCGTTCCTCGAATGTCGGGATATTGCCCGGCTTCAACGTGTAGGTGCGCATTTCAATGATCATCGCGTGGCTCCCCCCAAGGTTGCTCAACCAACGTTAGAGACTCCCGGTCGGCGGTCAAGCGATGCCGGTCAGCGGAAGCTGGCGAAGCAAAGCCCGGTGCCGCTCAGCGCGGGTGTGCGATAGCCCGGCACATAGCTCGCCCACGCAAGGTCGAGTTGCGCGGCCGCGCCGGCAAGGCAGACCCAGTTGCGGATCTCCGAGCTGCCCGACTGGAGCTTGGCGAGCGGCGCATCGCGGAAGAATTTTCCGTCCTTGCGGCGCAATGCGTCGATCAGCGCGTGGTCGAACGCCTCGTCTACAACGAAATGACTGAGCCCGCCCGACGCCATGACGCCAACCCGCGCATCCTGTGGAAACGCCTTCGATCGCACGGCGCAGCGCCTCGCCGAGGGCAAGGCAGCGCGCAGGCGATGGCTGGTTCGGTGGGTAATACGCGTTGAGGAACACCGGCACGATCGGCACGGTGCGTTCGGTCAGATAGAACCGGTGGGCGAAGGAGTAGGCATGGCCCTCGCGCTGCCCTTCGGCGAGCGTCCGCATGACGGAGAGGTCGAAGCCGTCCTGTTGCAGCGACGCGATCAGATGGCGTGCGAGGCCGGCGTGGCAGGGATAGTCGGCCTCCCGCACCTCCTGCTGGTAGGGCAGGCGTCCGCGGATCGTCTCGCCGTAGAAGATGCCGATCGCCGGCATGTTGTCGTGATGGAACAGCTCTTCCTGATCGTCGCCGACGATGATCAGCGCATCCAGTCGCGCCGCTGCCACGTCGTCGCGCAGCCGCGCCATCGCTGCCATCGCCTCGCCATGGCGTCGTGCCAGACGCTCGGGAGCAATTCGCTGCAGCGCGTCCGCCGGCGCGCGCGCGAGCAGTTCAGTGTAGCTGCACGTGTTGCCATCGAGGTCGACGAATTGCCGCGCCTGGTCGCGGGCCAGGAAACCGATCTGCCAGTCCTCGATGCGCGAGGCGAGCATCGGGCTGTGCGACGAACCGAAAGCAGCGACCAGTTGTGCCATGCTACGTCCCTCCTTGCCGCATCCTGCGCCGATCCTCGGCTGATTCACTCGTAGATAAAAGCGTCGTCGTCGAGGTCGGCTGCGGGGAACTCGTCCTTTTCGGTCCAGTAGTCCTGCGTGTGCTGCCACTCGGGCTTGTCGCCGCGTTTGGGCAGTAGGTGCATGCTGCGCATGATATAGCCGGGATTGAAGTTCTCCGGATCGATCCAGGGCAGCAAGGGCATGTCCTTGTCCTCGGATCGCAGGGTCGGTGTGACCTTCCGTGCGCCATTTGCCTTCATATGGTTGAGCAGCCGGCACACGAAGTCGCCGACCAGGTCTGCCCGCAGCGTCCAGCTTGCTCGGAAGTAACCGAACACCCACGCCATGTTGGGCACGCCGGTGAACATCATGCCGCGATAGGTGACGGCGTCGGAAAAGACGAGAGGCTTCCCGTCGATGGTGAATTCGATGTCGCCGAGCACATTGAGATTGAAGCCCGTGGCTGTGATGATGATGTCGGCCTCGAGGAGTTTGCCGGATTTCAGTTGAATGCCGGTTTCGACGAATCGTTCGATCTCGTCGGTGACGACCGACGCCTTGCCGGAGCGGATTCCCTTGAAGAGGTCGCCGTCCGGAATGAAGGCGATGCGCTGCCGCCATGGCCGGTATCGCGGCGTGAAATGCGTCTCCACGTCGTAGTCGGGCCCGAGGTAGGCACGAACCGCGCCGAGCAGCTCCTGCTTCACGACCTCGGGTTCGGTGAACGAACGGCTGGTGAATACGGACTGTTCGTGCAGGATCTTCCTGCGCACGATCTCGTGGATCCACGTCTCGTCGATGTCCAGCTCGCCGCAGCTCGTCGGCGATCTCGATCGCATTGCGGCCGGTGCTGAAATATGTCGGCGAGCGCTGCAGCATCGTGACGTGGCCGCAGTCGGAGGCGATCGCCGGAATGAGCGTCGCCGCGGTTGCGCCCGAGCCGATAACGACGACATTCTTGCCGGTGTAGTCCAGGTCTTCGGGCCAGGTCTGCGGGTGAACGATCTGGCCTTTGAACGTGTCCATTCCGTCCCACGCGGGCGTGTATCCTTGCGAATGCCGATAGTACCCCTGGCACATCCAAAGGAAGTTCGTGGTGAAACGGACCGTCTCGCCGGTGTCCGTCCGGGTGGCCTCGAGGTTCCAGAGATTCGCGTCGCTCGACCAGCTGGCCGACAAGATCGTGTGCCGATAGCGGATGTGCGGGCCGAGGCCGTTCTCGTCGATGACTTCGCCCATGTAGCGTAGGATCTCGGCGGCGGTCGCGATCGGTGCGCTGGTCCATGGCTTGAAGCGATAGCCAAAGGTGTAGAGGTCGCTGTCGGACCGGATGCCCGGATAGCGATGCGTGAGCCACGTGCCGCCGAAGCCTTCCTGCGCTTCCAGGACGACGAAGGTCGTCCCGGGGCACTGCTGGTTCAGGTGATACGCACCACCGACGCCGGAGATGCCTGCTCCGACTATCACGACGTCGAAATACTCGGTCTTCTGCGACGCGGTCCTGGCAAGTGTTGCTGTCTCGGTCATTGGGTCCCGGTCTTCTTTGTCGTTGGCCGCTTATTGTGGCATGAATTCCGACGTTCGCCGAGAGCAGTTCGTCGATCGGACAGAATGTCTCGCAGCTGACCGGAAAAAAGATGTGCACCTCGCCCGCTTGCGGGAGAGGTCGTCGCGCGAAGCGCGACGGGAGAGGGTGTAACGGCAGTCAAGCGCCGCCGGGATGCACCCTCTCCCGCGTCGCTTACGCGACTTGACCTCTCCCGCAAGCGGGCGAGGTGTACTTCGCCGCGCGGCGTTTCCAGCCACAGCGAACCTGCTCTACCATCCAGCCCAGGGAATGGGAGGAACGCAGATGGCCAAGACGCGCGGCACCGGCCTGTTGATGGCCTGGATGGATGTCGATCCGGCCCACGAGGACGAATTCAATCGTTGGTACAACGAGGAACATCTCGGCCATCTGCTGGCGGTACCCGGCTTCCTCAGCGCCGGCCGATATGTCGCGCTGCGCGGTGGGCCGAAATACCTCGCGATGTATGAACTCGAGGACCACAACGTGCTGCGCAGCGCCGCGTTCCTCGACACCGTGCGCTATCAGCCGTCGCCAGGGCGGATCAAGGCGTCCGGCGGATATATCGGCCGCAACTACCTCCTCAACGGCTACCGCCAGATCTTCCCGGCCAAGACCAACCCGATCGACAGCACCATGGGCCCGGCGCCGTTCCTGCAAATGGGGCGCATCGATATCGCCGCCGCCATGGAGGAAGAATTCAACGACTGGTACAACACCAACTACATCCCAGGCTACCTCACCGTGCCCGGCTGCATCCGCGCCCGCCGTTATCTGGCCGTCGAAGGCCAGCCGAAATACCTGACAGTCTACGAATTCGAGAATGCAGATGTGCCCGACACGCCCGAATGGGCGCGCGCCCGCTCCGGCAACCCGTGGAATGTGCGGATGCGCCCGCATGTGCGGCTGGATGAAGGTTCGCCCGCCGTCTTCCGGCGCATCTATCCCGCATGACGAGGAGGCCCGCGATGACCATAAGCCGGCGCACTCTGCTGAACACCGCCGCTGCCCTCGCCGTCGCGGCACCGTCGCGCGCCGCTGAGAAGACGCGCATCACCCTGTGGCATGCGATGAGCGCGGCGCTCGGCGAGGAGCTGAACAAGCTCGTCGCCGCGTTCAATGCCGGCCAGGACGCCGTCGAAGTCACCCCGTTGTTCAAGGGTGCCTACAAGGACCTGCTCACTTCGGTGGTGGCGGCGTGGCGCGCTGGCCAGGCGCCGCATATCGCGCAGGTGTTCGAGATCGGCACCGAGACCATGCTGACCTCGGGTCCGGTGATCAAGCCGATCTGGCAGCTCGTGCAGGACACCGGCGTGAGCATCGATGCGGACGCCTACATCCCCGCCGTGCGCGGCTATTACAGCACGTCCGACGGCAAGCTCGCATCGATGCCGTTCAATTCCTCCACCGCGATCGCCTGGTACAATCTGGACGTGCTGGAGAAGGCCGGGCTCGATCCGGGAAAGCTGCCCGCCACCTGGCAGGAGGTGGAGACGGCCATGCGCACCGTGCGCCAGAAGGATGCCGCGCCGTTCGGCGTGACGATCGCGTCGGTCGTGTGGTCGCAGTTCGAGCAGTACGGCGCGATCCACAACCTGCCTTTCGCCACCGAGGCGAACGGCTTCAAAGGGCTCGACGCGGTGCTGAAGGTCAACAGCCCGCCCTTTGAAAAACATCTGCAGCGTCTGATCGACATGGCGAAGGAAAACTCGTTCCACTACACGGGGCGCGACGGAGTAGGCGACGGCGCCTTCATCAACGGCCAGTCGGCGATGGCGTGCAGCACCTCTGCATTGCGCGGCGATCTCCAGCGCAGCGCGAAGTTCCGCTGGGTGCCGGCTTTCCTGCCATACGATCCAGAAGTCATACGCGAACCGATCAACTCCGCAATCGGCGGCGCAAGCTTCTGGGTGCTGACCGCGCCGAAGCGAGACGCCGCCGAATACCGCGCGGTGGCAGAATTCCTCCGCTTCCTCGGCCAGCCGCAGCAGGATGCGCAATGGAGCATGGGCACCGGTTATGTGCCGATCACCCATGCCGGTTACGTGCTGCTGCAGAAGCAGGACTGGTTCGAACACAACCCGGGCACCGACCTGCCGGTGAAGCAGCTCACCCGCGGCGAGGTGACCGACAATTCGCGCGGCTTTCATCTCGGCCGGATGCCGGAGATCCGCACAATCATCGAGGAAGAATGCGAACGCGCCCTCGCCGGAGCGCAAGGTGCGAAACAGGCGCTGGACAGCGCGGTGGAACGGGGCAACAAGGTGCTGCGCGACTTTCAGAAATCGGTGCACACCTGAACCATGGAATCGGTCGTCGGCGTCTGGCGCGAGGTTGTCGACCGGCTGACGCCGGTGCCGCAGTCGATGCGACACGGCTTCCTCGCCTTGCCGCCGACACGCGAGGCCCACGCTGGCGCCCATGCCGACGTCGCGGCGTTGCGCCAGATCGAGGTCGTGCAGCAGCCATCAGCGTCGTCGACGGGCGCCATCCGGATTGCGGCGTGGAACCTCGAACGCTGCCTCTATCCGGAAGCCGCCGCGCGCATCCTCCAGCGCAATCGCGTCGACCTTGCATTGCTGACGGAAATGGATGTCGGTGTGCTGCGCACTGCGCAGGTGCACTCGATCGGCCGCATCGCGGCGCAGATGGGAAAATCCTATTGCTATGCTCTGGAATTCCTGGAGCGGCTACCGATGCGCCCACCGCCGGGATTCCCGTCGAATGGCGACGCCAACACGGAAGGGTTCCATGGCAACGGCATCGTCGCATCGCTGCCGATCGAAAATCCCGTCGTGATCCGGCTGAACGAGATGGTGGACTGGTTCGCAGCCCCGATGGGCAGCCAGCGGCGGGTTGGCAGCCGGATGGCCGTTGCGGTCACAGTCAGCGCCGGCACGTCCCGGTTTGTCGCCTGCTCGGTGCATTTGGAGAACCGCACCGACGGCAACGGCCGGGCCAGACAGATGCACACGCTGCTCGATGCGCTCGACGCCTATGCCGGGGCATTGCCCGCGGTGATCGGCGGCGATCTGAACACCCATGTCGGCCCAGGCGGCCACTGCGACGCTCGCGAGCCGTTGTTCGCGCTGGCAGCGGCGCGCGGCTACGACTGGGCCGCCTGTAATCTGGCGAAGCCGACGACGCGCACCAGCACGTGGAGCCAAAGCGAGGGCACGCGCCAACTTGACTGGTTCTGCACGCGCGGCGTCACAGTGCGCGACCCGGCCGTGGTGCCGGCGCTCGGCGAGGATGCCAGCGTGCTGAGCGATCACGAACTCATCCTGGTCTCGCTCGAAGCGCGCTGAACGTCTGTGAGGGAGAAAACGACGATGCAGCAGCGACGGACCGATCTGGCGGCCTGCGTGCTTGCCGCGGCATTGCTGTCCGCGACGCCGTTCGGCGTGGCGCGTGCCGATATCGTGCTGTCGTCCAACGACGGTCACACGGTGCAGGACGCGGAGAAGAACCTGGTGGCTCCGAAGGACGTGCATCCCGACACGATCAGTCTGATCGACGTCAAACAGTATCCGCCGACCATCAAGGCGACGATCGAGGTTCCGGGCAGCGTGGTCGGTCCGCCGACCGCGGCATGGATCGCCGCGAATGAAAGCTGGGCCATTGTCACATCGGCCACCAAGGCGGATCCGCAGGGCAAGGGCGGAACCGGGCCGGATGACCGGGTGAGCGTGATCGACCTCACCAGCGAACCGCCGAAGATCGTCCAGAGCCTGACGGCCGGCCTTGGGGCCACCACGGTGCGGCTCTCGCCGGACGGCAAACTTGCGCTGATCGCCAATCGAACCGAAGGCACGATCTCGGTGTTCAGCGTCGCGGACAAGCGGCTGACGCCGGTGGGCAAGATCGACCTCGGCAACAAGGCGTCGTTGCCCAGCGGCATCGTGTTTGCGCATGACGGCAAGACGGCGCTGCTGACGCGCGGCGGCGACAACATGGTGAGCGTGCTTCACATCGACGGCACCAATGTCACCGTCGATCCGCGGCCGATCACGACAGGCATGGCGCCCTACACGATGGACATCAACGCCGCCGGCACGCTCGCTGCCGTGTCCAACATGGGGCGCGGCGACGGCGACCAGGATTCGGTCAGCCTGATCGATCTCACGTCGAAGCCGTTCCGCGTGGTCGAGACGGTCGGCGTGCCGAGCAGTCCGGAACCGCTGAAGTTCTCGCCCGACGGCAAATATCTGGCGGTCGGCGCCGAGGACGGCACGACGAAGCCGCCGAGCCATCCGTTCCACCACGACAAGGGCCTGCTGACGATGTTCGCGGTGGACGGCAAGACCCTGCAGCGACTGGATTCAGCGCCGATCGGTCCGTGGAACGAGTCCATCGCCTTCTCGCGCGACGGCGGCACCATCCTGGTGCAGAGCATGGCTGATCGCGAGATCAACGTGTTCCGCTGGGACGGTCACAAGCTGCAGGCCGGCAAGTCGCTCGTCATCAAGGATGCCGGCCCGAGTCATTTGCGACGGCGTGGCCGTAGCAGGGCGTGAAGTCCGGGGAATGCGGCTGGTTCGCGCGTGGTTACCTTCGCCGTTATGTTAGACGCAGCGCGCGTTGCGTATGACGGGCCTTGCGGGGCATACCAGCGTCCATTATACGCATCTTGCAAATTGCGTATAACCTTTGTGTGCGATGCCCGCGGAGCTTCCACTGCCGCTGCGAACCGTCTACGCGGAGCTGCTTGATCGTGCAGCGGCGGCGGACTTTGGCGATGCGTTCCCGCGGGAGGGGGCATTTGTCGCGAAGACGGTCCGTAGCCGGCGCTACTGGTATTTTCAGGACTCGACGGCCAAGGGTCGCAAGCAGCGTTACGTCGGGCCTGAGACGCCCGATCTGCTGGAACGCATAGCGCGACATCAGGAGGCACGGCACACCCAGCACGACCTGCGTGCCCTCGTTTCGACACTGGTGCGATCGGCGCTGCTGCCCCGACCGCTTCCGCCGGTCGGGGAAACCGTGGCCGCATTGGCCGACGCCGGCGTGTTTCGCCTTCGCGGCGTGCTCGTGGGAACCATCGCCTATCAGACCTATTCCGCAATGCTCGGCGAGCGACTGCCGGCCGCACTCATTCAGACCGACGATGTGGATATCGCGCAGTTCGCCGATGTCTCGGTAGCGGTCGGCGATACGACAGCACCGATCGCCGGTGTGCTGAAGCGCGTCAATGCGACCTTCAGACCAGTTCCGCACCTGCGCGGCCCCGCGTACGTTACCGCGTACAAGGCGACCAGCGGTCTCCGCGTGGAGTTTCTGACGCCCAACCGCGGCGCCGACACCGACGAGCCGCGACGCCTGCCCGCATTCGGGATCGACGCCCATCCGTTTCGGTCTCTCGACTTCCTGATCCGCGACCCGGAGCCCGCCGTGCTGCTGCACGGGACCGGCGTGTTCGTGTCGGTGCCGGCGCCGCAACGGTTTGCGCTGCACAAACTGATCGTTGCGCGTCGCCGACCTGTGGGCGCGGCAAAATCGGAGAAGGACATCCGCCAGGCGACTTCATTGCTCGACGTGCTGATCCGCCAGCGGCCATACGAACTGCGCGCTGCGTGGCAGGAAGCCTATGCCCGAGGCTCGACCTGGCGTCGTCTGCTCGGAGAAGGACTAGGCGCGGTTGATCCAGGCGTTCGCGACCGAACATTGAAGCTCGTCGATACCCCTCGTGCGTTCATTCCGGGCCTCCAGTTGCAATTCGAGGCTCCGGCGGTCGGCTATGACGGCGATCGCGACGTCGTGTTCTGTTTCGGCAAGGCCGGCGTCGAAGGCATACGCTGTGCCATCAGCCGTGAAGCGCTGGAGGATCACTTCGGCGCTGACGGTCTCGACCGTCCTGGTCGCCTCCAGAAGTTTCGCGAGCACAGACCGACGTTGGAACGCTTCGCGCGGATCAAATACCTGACCTGGCCAATCGAGGAGCCGGGCAGCGTTCTCATCCGAACCGAGGATGTCGATCGGCTCCGGCGCTCGCTGAAACGCGGCGAGGCCGGCTGATCTGCCTACGCGGTGCGGCGCAGCGTGAGACCGAACTGCAGCCAGGATACGCCGTGCACGACCAGCTCCACTGCGATCAGCGTGCCGACGACCCACAGGCCGGACCATGGCAGCGTCAGGTAGAGCATCAATCCGACCAGCAGGCTGATCACGCCGCTGACGAGCATCATGACCCACCCCGCCATGTGGCGGTGCTGAATGCCCATCACGATGCGCAGTATCCCGCCGATGATCAGGGCGGCGGCGACCAGAATCGTGATGACGACCGATCCCTGCACCGGTTCGGCCATCAGCAGAAAGCCGCCGATGACGTAGAGCACGCCAACCAGCAGATCCAGGATGAATGCGCCCCATGCGCGATCCATGAAGGCATGGATAACCTGGAACACGCCGGCCACCACCAGCATCGCACCGATGAAGACCACGCCGGCGATGGTGAAGGCGATCACGTCGAACCACGCAATGACGCCGAGCACGATCTGGCCGATGCCGAGGGCAACGAACCAGCCCCAGCGGGTGCGAGGGCGGGGACCGATGTTGGGGGCGGTGAGGTCGCTCATGCCGCCGACGGTAACGAATTGGGCACCCGGATGGCAACCCGCCCCGTCCGGGCGCTTGTTTCCGGCAGGCCGGGGGCGTATGCGTCCGCGGCCCGGGCCAGCGGGCGACATGGTCGTGCAGGGGCAACCCATGATCGGAACGTGTCTGGGCCGGCTCCCGCCGGTGATTCCGCAGTGAGCGTCGCCACCACCGCCGGCGGTCTGCACAGGCCGGCGCCATCGGTCAGCCTGCTGCTCGCCGTCCTGGGCGTGGTCTACGGCGACATCGGCACCAGTCCGCTCTACGCGTTCAAGGCCAGCATGCAGCTGTTCGGCGCCATGCCGGTGGCGAGGGTCGAGGTCATGGGCATTCTGTCGCTGATCTTCTGGTCGCTCGTGCTGATCGTCACGGTGAAATACGTGATGCTCGTCATGCACGCCGACAACCGCGGCGAGGGTGGCATCCTGGCGCTGATGGCGCTGGCGCAGCGCGTCTCGGTCGGCACCGGCATTCGGAATATCCTGACCTTTGTCGGGATCGCCGGCGCCTGCCTGTTCTTCGGCGACGGCGTGATCACCCCGGCAATATCGGTGCTGTCGGCAGTCGAGGGCCTCGAGGTCGCCGCGCCGGCCTTGCAGCAATACGTGCTGCCGATCTGCGTCGTGGTGATCGTGGCGCTGTTCGCGATGCAGTGGCGCGGCACCAGGAGCGTCGGCCGCGTGTTCGGCCCGGTGATGGTTGCATGGTTCGTGGTGATCGGCATCCTCGGCATCATCCAGATCGTGCAGCACCCATTCGTGCTGCTGGCCATTTCGCCAAGTTATGCCGTCGGACTCTGCATCCAGTACAAGGGCCTCGCCTTCATCGTGCTGGGTGCGGTGGTCCTGTGCGTCACCGGAGCGGAGGCGCTGTATGCCGATATGGGGCATTTCGGCGCACAGCCGATCCGGCTGACCTGGACGTTTTTTGTGCTGCCCTGCCTGGTGCTGAATTACTTCGGCCAGGGCGCGCTGACGATCAGCGATCCGGACACCGTCCAGAACCCGTTCTTCCTGCTGGCGCCGGAATGGATGCGCCTGCCGCTGGTGATCCTGGCGACGGTCGCGACGGTCATCGCCAGCCAGGCCGTGATCTCCGGCGCCTACTCGATTGCGCGGCAATGCATGCAGCTCGGTTTTCTTCCGCGCATGACTGTGCGGCATACCTCCAACACCGAGGAGGGGCAGATCTACGTGCCGCAGGTCAACACAATGCTGGCGATCGGCGTGCTGATCCTCGTGCTGCAATTCAGGACCTCCGACAATCTGGCTTCGGCCTACGGCATCGCCGTCACCGGCACTTTTCTCTGCACGTGCGTTCTGGCGATGGTGGTGTTTCGCCGGCAGTTCCGCTGGTCGAGGGCCGCCGCCGTATCGGTGTTCGGCTTCTTTTTCCTGATCGATCTGGTGTTCTTTTCCGCCAACACGCTGAAGGTGCTGGAAGGCGGTTGGGTGCCGTTGGTTCTCGGGATAGCGCTGACCACGCTGATGACGTCGTGGAAGCGCGGGCGCGACCTGCTGCTGGCGCGTTGGAAGCAGGACAGCCTTCCGCTTGGGCCGTTCCTGGCGCGGCTGCCGCAATCGCGCACCATCCGCGTGCCGGGGATGGCGGTGTTTCTCACCGGCAACCCCGGCTACGTGCCGACCTCGCTGCTGCACAACCTCAAGCACAACAAGGTGCTGCATGAGCGCGTGCTGTTTGTTACAGTGGAGAACGTCGACGAACCGGAGGTCAGGCCGGCGCGGCGCACCGAGGTCGCAGAGCTCGCGCCAGGCATCCATCGTGTGGTGCTGCGGTATGGTTTCATGGAAAGCCCCAACATCCCGCGTGCGCTGGAGGACCTCGGCACGAGCGGCGTCGCCTTCGACCCGATGCAGGTCAGCTACTTCCTCGGCCGCGACGTGCTGGTGCCTGCGATGGTGCCGAAGATGCCATGGTGGCGGCTTTGGCTGTTCCTGGTGCTCGCGCGCAATGCGGTGCCCGCCACCGAGTTCTTCCGCATCCCGTCCGACCGTGTGGTTGAGCTCGGCGTACGCGTCGCAATCTGACCGGCGCCACCCGCAACCGTGATGATGGCGTGACACGGCGCTTGATCCAGGGCGCGCGCGAGACTAGACGGAGAAGTGCCGGCCGGTGTGCTCACCGACGGTCCGTGTGGCTGCCGGAAGGCCGCCGGACGTGTGTCAACAGCGATCAAAGGATCACATGAACCCGCGATCCAGCAGCGATACCGTGGAGCCTCACAGTAGGCGTTTGCCGCGCCTGCCAGGACCCACGGTCAGAACTGCCCGGGACGGAAATGTGACCGCTCAACTCGGGTCGGCCATCGGCTGATCCTGTCGCGGTCGCCTCCTCCTGGGTTCGGACGAACCGATGAAGGAGGTTGTGCAATGACCGCTCAAGCCCCCGATGCCGCCCGCGCCCACGCCTCCCGGCGTGATCGCGCACGGCTGCCCGCTTTTGGAGACCAGTGATGGACGACGGCCCTAGTCGCGGCCGGACCGCAGGGTCCGGCTCTGTGAGGCTGGTCCGAACGTAGAGCGAGGCGAACCGCCCCCTCTCCGTCCGGGCCGACGGATGGAGGGAAGACGGGAAATGTCTTTCGCAACACCCGAGCATGGCGTCGTGCCGGCCCGCCCGGGCTGGCGGCGTCGCGTGCAGCATTTCCTGGTGGTGGCCGGTCCCGGCCTGATCGTGATGGTCGCGGACAACGACGCAGGAGCCGTTTCCACCTATACCCAGGCCGGCGCACAATATGGCACGTCGCTGCTCTGGGTCCTGTTGCTGCTGCTGCCGGTGACGTATTTCGTCCAGGAGATGGTCGCCCGTCTGGGCATCGCCACCGGCCAGGGCCACGCCGCGATGATCTATCAACGCTTCGGCAAGTGGTGGGGCCGGTTTTCGCTTATCGACCTGCTGCTGCTGAATTTCCTGACGCTGGTCACCGAGTTCGCGGCCATCGCGTTGGCGGCGCGGCATCTGGGACTGGCGCCCTCGGTCGTGGTGCCCCTGTCGGCGATCGGGCTGATCCTGCTTGTCGGCACCGGCAGCTATCGTCGCTGGGAACGCATGACCCTGATGCTGTGCGGACTGAACCTCGCATGGTTCGCGCTTGCGGCGCTCGTGCGTCCCGAGTGGGGTGACGTGCTCGCCAGCTCGGTGTTGCCCGTGGTGCCGCCAGGCGGCGTGACCGGCGATTTCATATTCCTGGTGATCGCCATCGTCGGCACCACGATCGCGCCGTGGCAGCTCTTCTTCCAGCAATCCTGTGTTGCCGATAAGCGGCTCCGCTTCGCCGATTTGAAACTGGCGCGGCTGGATACGCTGTTCGGCGCCATTGCCGTGGTCGCCTTCGCCGGCTGCATGTTGCTGGTTGGCGATTCGCTGCATCGCAGTGGCACCGCGTACGAAGATCCGGCGCAGATGGCAGACGCATTGGCTCCGGTCCTTGGCCATTTGGGACGCACGCTGATCCTGTTGCTGATGTGCAATGCCGCCCTGTTGGGCGCCACCGCCATCTCGCTCTCATCCGCGTGGGCCTGGGGTGAGGTGATGGGCTGGCGCAACACGCTCGAGGCCCGCATCAGCCAGGCGCCGCATTTCTACGCGGCCTACGCCCTGTGCGTGGCGGCCGCGGCGGGCATCGTGCTGATTCCCGGCGCCCCGCTGCAGACCATCATCCTGAGCGTGCAGGTGCTGGCCGGCGTGATGCTCCCCTCGGCTATCGTGTTCCTGCAGCTGTTGCTGAACGATCGCGAAATGCTGGGCGCACGTTTCGCCAACCGCCCGTGGAACAACCGGGTCAACTGGGCTGTGATCGCCGCCCTGTTCGCTCTGTCGTTTGTCCTCGCCGTCGAGGTCATCGCTCCTTCGCTGTTTTCCGTCGCTGCGTGATCACGGGAGAAACCATATGTCCGATACCACTTGTGCTCCCGATCTGGTCCGCGTGATCCATCCGCTCGACGATGTGCCGGAGCAGAAGCTGTATCGCGAGGACTTCGGCAGGATGCGGATGACACGGACCGTGCGGACGTCGCTGTTGCTGCTGCAGGGCTACCTGGCCGCGATGGTCGTGCTGGTGGCCTGGCGCGTTCTGTCGGGTCTGTGACGCATTCCCACCCGGCCGAAGGTTGTCCTGTCGCCTTCGTAATGTAGCGGCATGACTGGCGACACACGGTCCGGCGCATTGTAACGGTCCTGCCGCTGGGAGGCGCAGGATGGTGGGCCGGCGCGATCGGAGCACGACGCTGCTCCCCTGGCGACGCCGCAACCGATCGGGCCGACCCCCATTCATTGCCTCGGATTGCACGGCGGGTCGCAGGCGGACCGCCCAAGCGGGTCACCCACTCGTTACGCGACATGAATTCGAAGATTGTGACAGTGTACTGGTTGCTGGCTGTCGCACAGTGGGGCGACAGCCGGCATGCTCCGCTTCAGGAAAGGTTATGGGATGATCACAAATGAAGTCAGCGATGGTCTGGCTGGTATCCTACGCACAGCGATTGTCGAACTCGTCCGACGTGACGGTCCGGATCTTTCGGCCCGCCAACTAGGGGTTTTCCTCACGTGCTATTTGGAGACCGAGGCGCAGACAGTTCGTGGTCTGGCTGCGAAGCTTGGCGTTTCCAAGCCAGCAATCACCCGTGCGCTCGATCGCCTGTCTGAATTCGACCTCGTCCGCCGCAAGACCGATCCGTTGGATCGCCGCAGTGTGCTCGTTCAACGGACGGCGACGGGCATGGCGTTCTTGCGTGAGCTGCGAACAATTCTTCGTGATGCGGCCGCTGCCATGCGGATCACGGCCGAACCGGCCGCTGCGGGACGCCAACGCGCCGGCAGCGAGGCGAGGGCGCCCCACTGACCGTACGCACGCTGATGCCTGACCAGTGCCGATTGCCGGGACCCGATGGCGGGTCTATCAGGGAGGAACGCCATCCTCGGCCCGATCGATGAATGACCCTGAACGGCCCACGCTTTGGACCTCGGTCCGGCGGGGGGTCGATAAAGCCGCGTTGTATGCAGAACTGGCGGGTGAGCTTGATGCCCTGCTGGCGGGCGAGCGGGATCGCGTCGCAAATGCGGCGAACGCCGCGGCCGCGATCTATCACACATTGGATGCTTTGAACTGGGCGGGGTTTTACTTTCTACGTGGCAGCGAATTAATCCTTGGCCCCTTCCAGGGCCGACCAGCCTGCGTGTGCATCCCGCTCGGCAAGGGCGTCTGCGGGACGGCGGCCGCGCAACGGCGGTCGGTACTTGTCCCGGACGTGAGCGCGTTTCCGGGCCACATCGCCTGCGATGCAGAGTCGCGCTCCGAGCTCGTGGTGCCGCTGCTGGCATCAAACGAACTGCTTGGTGTGCTCGACCTCGACAGCCCGTTGCTCGCGCGGTTCGACGAAGCGGATCGGGCAGGCTGCGAGCGCCTCGCCGCCATCGTGGCGCGTCATTTGGCGTAATGACCACCCAAATAGACGACTTGCACTTTTTGTAGCGAACCTTATCGCTGGCCAAAGATCGCGCTGCCGACCCGCACCCATGTCGCACCGCAGGCAATGGCTATCTCGAAGTCTGCTGACATGCCCATCGAAAGTACGCCAAGTCCGTGACGCGCAGCCCGATCTGCGAGCCAGGTGAAATGCGGCCGCGGATCCTGATTCAGCGGCGGCACGCACATCACACCTGCCAACGCGACGCCGAAGCGAGATTTGCATTCGTCAATGAACCCGTCGGCATCGGCGCGCGCGATGCCGGATTTTTGCGGTTCATCGCCGGTGTTCACCTCGATCAGCAGCGTCGGCATGGTGCCTTGCTTTTCCGCCGCCGCGTCGATGGCTTCCGCCAGGCGTGGCCGATCCAGAGTCTCGATCACGTCCGCCAGGCGAACCGCGTCGCGCGCCTTGTTGGTCTGCAAGCCGCCGATGATGTGCAGCCTGAAGCGGTACTCGGCCCGCAGTTGCGAGAACTTTGTCGCGGCCTCCTGCACGCGGTTCTCGCCGAAAACTGTCTGACCTGCCTCCAACGCAGCCCGCACCGCCTCGATTGGCTTGGTCTTCGTCACCGCAACGAGCGTGACATCCTCCGGCCTCCGCCCTGCCCTGATTGCCGCATCAGCGATACGGTCACGTACGCGGTGCAGGTTGTCGGCAATCGTCGCGGTGTCGGGTGCGGCTTCAGTCCCGATCATTCTTTGTGCTCCAGGTTGGTGGCGAGGTGGTCGGCAATTCGGGCAAAGACACCCTCCCAGTCGCCGCGTTTCGTCTGTCGAAACAGCCTCATGGTCGGATACCAGGCGATCTCGTCGCCCACGAGCTGCCATCGCCAATCGGGCACGTGCTTCAGTGCCACCCAGACCGGGCGTCCGAGAGCCCCGGCGAGGTGGGCGATCGAGGTGTCCGACGTGACGACAAGGTCGAGGCTCTGCATCACTGCGGCGGTATCGATGAAGGCATCCGGGCCCTCGTCCAAATTCTCACCCATCGTCTCGATCTGCAGACCGGCCGGCACGTTTTGGAGCTGCTCAAGGCCGTGCTGCTTCTGCAGGCTGATCAGGCGGACGCCCGGTATCTGCGCGAGTGGCCGAAAATGGTGTAGCGGGACCGACCGACCTCGTTCGGCCGCGCTCGCAGGATTGCCTTGCCAGGCGATACCGACCCTGTAGCCGTTTGTGCCCAGGCGTTCCCGCCACTGTGCGATGCGGTCCGGCTCCGCGGTCAGGTAGGGCACCTGGGCGGTTCGGCTGTCCATCAGCCGAGGCAGGCTCAGCAGGGGACAGTACAGGCCGAACCGCGGCAGCATTTCGCCGACGGTGACAAGCTGGGCGATGCCGGGCAGACAGGACATCAAACGCCTGAGGCCCGGCTGGACTTCGAAGATTACCGGCCCACCGGCGTCCAGCAACGGGACGTGGCGGCAGAACTGGATCGTGTCGCCAAGGCCTTGCTCGGCGCGGACCAGCAGCGTCTGCCCGGCCAGGGGTTCGCCCTTCCATTGCGGCCGGTCGCAGTCCGGGAGCTTGGCCGCCCCGGCACGAAAACGCCATTCATACTCGTCCCACCCCTCGGAGAACCGGCCCGCAAGGAGCAGCACGACGCTGAGATTGACGTGCAGCGCCGCATCGTCCGGCTGCAGCTGCAGCGCCCGGCGATAGCTCGCTTCGGAGTCCGATGGCTGCGCCAGCTCTTTCAGGATGCCAGCCAGGTTACCGAGTGCCTGAGCGTCCTGCGGCGCCCGCCGGATCGCCTGTCGCAGAGCCTCTGCCGCTTCCTCGGGCCGATCCGCCTGCCGCAGTGCAAGTCCCAGATTATTGTACAGATCGGGCAGGTCCGGCTTGTGGCGCAGCGCTTGCTTGTAGGCCGCGATTGCGTCCTCCGGGCGCCCCAGGTCGCTCAGAACGTGCCCCAGGACCTGGTAGGCTTCCGCGCAGTTTCGCTTGAGCCCGAGTGCCGTGAGGCAGCCATTTTCCGCGGCGTCCAGCTTGCCGAGCGCGAGCAGTGCGCTGGCACGGTTGACGTGGAACAGCGCAGCCGAAGGCTTCAGGGCGATCGCCCGATCGATGCATGCCACCGCTGCTTCCGGCTGGCTGCATTGCGAGGCAATGACGCCCAACATGTGAAAACTGTCGGCATGCCCTGGAGCGGAGGCGATGATCTGGCGATAGACCTGTTCGGCCTCTGGAAGCCTGCCGGCACTGTGCAGCCGGACGCCGCTCTGGAAATGCGCGTCGATTGCGTGCTTCCGTTTGCTCATGATCGGCCACCAGCTATCAGCTATTTCGCTTGGCGTCATCGCCGCCGCAAGATTCTCCCCCTCCCCTTGCGGGAGGGGGTCGGGGGGAGGGGTGACGGCACGCAGTCAAGCTCGACACTTGTCGTGCAATGCTGCCCTGTGCCGAAGCCACCCCTCCCCCAAGGGGAGGGGGGAGAATTTCGCTTCTGCCAACGCTCTTGTTGTGCCCACGGGGTTCGCTGCAATGAGCACGCCGAGCCACTGACATGGATGCGCGCCTGCTCGCCTGGGCACGCGCGGCTGCCGGGAGGCCCGGCGCCGCGCGGTGGGTGCCGAAGCTCTGGCTGTTCACCGACGCGCGCCGGCTGCCGGATCCTCGGCCGGCAGCGGCGCGCCTGCCGCGTGGCTTGGCCGGCGTCGGTACTGCGCCATGATGGCGAGCCAGGACGCGAGGCGTTGGGGCGGGACCTCGCTCGCATCTGCCGGGCGCGCCGTCTCACCCTGGTGGTGGCCGGCAATGCCCGACTGGCGGCGGCGCTCGGAACAGGTGTTCATCTCCGCTCAGGGCGCTGGCCTTGTCGGGCGCGGCCCGCGCGGATACGTCGTGGTGGCCAAGGTCTGATCACCAGTTCGGCCCACGGGCCGGCAGACATGCTGCGCGCCAAACGGGCGGGAGCTGCTCTTGTCTTCCTCTCGCCGGCCTTTGCCACAGCCAGCCACCCAGGGGCGGCCGCACTCGGCCCGGTCCGCTGGACGCGTATGGCCCGATCCGTCCGGTTGCCGGTGGCGGCACTAGGCGGCATCGACGGGACCAGTGTCCGCAGGCTGCCGGCGACAGTTTGCAAGGCGATCGGAGCGATCGGCGCACTGGCCTGAAGACACTGTGTCTGATTAGACACAGTGTTTCGTGAAATGCCATGAGGGAAAGCCGACAGCCGTTGCGAGACCAGCAGCGCTCGTCTCATACTGTCCTCCAGGTTCAGTTGCCCCGCCCGAGCATGGTGCGTTTTCCGTCTTGCGCATCAGGGGCCCATCGGGGGCCCATCGAGGCGGGGCCTGGAAACTTCGCCGGGCTACCGGCGCAACAAGGAGGATGGAATGCGCAAGTTTCTGCTGGCGAGCGTGGCCACGTTGGGGACTGGGGGACTGATCGGAACGGCTTTGGCCCAGACGCCGGTCGTCGGCGTGCCCACACAGGGCCAGACGGCATTTCCGCCGGCGGCCAGCCCGACCGCCTTCGTGAACAACAACAACTACCAGGCGCCGGCACTCCCTGGTGCACTCGCCAACCCGACGCCAGGCACCATGGTCGTGCACGTGAACGGCAAGGTGGTGACGGAAGTCCAGGCCACCTGGGGCAGCTTTGATACGCGCGTCGCGGCGGCGCCTGCCGCGGGCAGCCTGGGCGCGGTGCTCGGCCAGAACGGCGCGGGTTCCGTGAAGGTCCAGCCGATTGCGATCGACAGCTACGCGCGTATGTACCTCGGCGGCGATGCCATGGCGACGAACGGCCTGCGCTACGGCGCCGCGATCGAGGTGCGGCAGAACTTCATCGGCCAGATCAGCAACAACGGCAGTTCGGGCGCCAGCGGCTACTCCTCGTTCGAGACGCTGTTCGTGCGGCGCGCCTTCACCTACGTCGCCGGCGAGCAGTGGGGCATCGTGCGCCTCGGCCAGGCCGACGGCCTGATCAGCATCTTCGACAACGGTGTGACGACCTTCCAGTTCCTGCCGACCGGCAACCTGAACGGCGGCGACCTGACGAACATTGTAGGCGGGCCAATACCGGCATTCGTGTTCCTGGGGCAGGCGGGCAACGAATACGACAATGCCAAGGCGGTCTATCTGTCGCCGCAGATCGCCGGCTTCGACTTCGGCATCCAGTACGCGCCGAACACGTCGAACGGCAACGGCATCAGCAGCGCCAACATCGCCCCCTTGGTCGGCTCGCTCAACGGCTCGGGCACTGGCACGGGCAACTCCTGCGCGCTCGCCAACACCGGCTGTCCGACGCTGTCGTCCGGCCCCGGCATCCAGGACGGCTCGCGATCGATCAACCAGGCGGCGATCGGCGCGCGCTATCAGGGCCAGTTCGGCGCCACGGGCGTGCTGGCCTACGTCGTGGGCGAGGGCAGCCAGCACGCCACCTACACCGGCGCGACCACGACCGCCGTCCTCGGGAACGCGACGACGCCAACCAGCAAGTTCAACGGCAGCTACAACGACCTGGCCATCGGCAGCGCCGGTATCGCGGCGACCTTCGCCGGCTTCACCGTCGGCGGCAACGTGGTCGGGGGCCAGATGAACGGCCAGTTGGGCCTGCAGCCGAAGGGCGGCGCGCCGCTGGTCGGCTTCCTGCTCGGCGCGAAGTACGTGGCCGGGCCGCTCACGGTCGGCGTTGTCGGCGAGGAGTTCTGGGAGCAGGGCAACGTGAACCTCAGCGGCATCACGCAGTATCGCGGTCGCGGGATCAGTGTGGGCGGCAACTATAACGTCGCGCCAGGCTTCCAGGTGTTGGCCGAATATCTCTGGGGCGACCAGTATCAGGGGGCCCGCAACTTCGTCTCCGGCGCGGTCGGAACGGCGGCCGGCTCGAACCTGAACAACAACGTCAAAGGCCAGGGCTTCCTGATCGGCAACGTGGTGAACTTCTGAGACGGAGGCTCCCTCCGCTCACGCGCGGACCACAGTTTCAACTCAACCGGCGGCGGGGTCATTCCCCGCCGCTTTTTCGTCGTGAGGCAAATCGATGCGCCGGGCCTTGGCGACGCGGGCGGGAAAGGTTATGGAATCGGCCGTTTCCGCGTAATGCTTCAAATAGGCAGGCTATGCCAATCAGAACAAACGTAGTTGCCATGACCCTGCTGGCCGCACTTGGCTTGGCCGGGTGTTCCAGTTCGAAGCCCAACCCGACCGATCCGGGCTATATCGGGCAGCAGGGACCCGCCAGCAATGGCACCATGCCCGGGGGAAGCGTCCTCGGAGACAGCTCGCTGGTGTTCGGCACCGCCAAGGGCAAACCAGGCGACAACGGGGCGGGAGGCGGCGGAGCGCTCGGCGTCAACGCCTATCTGTGGCGGGGCGCGCTCGATACGCTGAGCTTCATGCCGCTTGCATCGGCTGATCCGTTTGGCGGCGTGATCATCACGGACTGGTACACGCCGCTCGCCTCCTCCGGGGAACGCTTCAAGGCCACCGCCTATATCCTGGGCAGGGAGCTGCGCAGCGACGGAGTTCGGGTAACCATCTTCCGCCAGGTGCTGCAGAACGGACAATGGGTCGATTCGGGCGTGAGCCCGGTCACCATCGGCGAAATCGAGAACAAGGTGCTGTCCCGCGCCCGCGAGCTGCGCGAGCAATCGCTGGCCAACAGCTGACGCCAATCTTCCCCGTGCGGGCTGCTACAGCCGGCGGAACGCGGCCCATGAGGCGAGGCGGGACACATTCTTGGTGGTGTGCTCGGCCGGGAGCGAGCCGCGCGAGCGCTGGCGAAATTCCTCCTTCAGCAGTGCATAGATATCGACGCCATCATCGACCCATCCGAATTCGACCGTCGGCACCGCGCGGCTTCGCTGATTGACCAGGAACAGGTCGCCGCCCGGCACCAGCGCGCGCGCGATGCGGGCGATGTCCTCCCGCACATTGGCGCAGTGCTGCAGCACCCAGATGGAGAGCGCCAGATCGAATGCCACCCCACGCTCCACCAAAAGGTCCAGCATTGCCGGCGGGCATGCGAAGAAGCGATCCGATCCGACATAGGCCACGGCGATCGATCGCATGCTGGCGCTGATGTCGACTCCGACGACCCTGCACCCGTGTCGTGCAATAAGCTCCTTCGCCAGCCGTCCGATGCCGCAGCCATAGTCGAGGACCAGCGACTTTTCGGTGAGACTGAAACACCGGGCAATCAGATTCGTGAGGTACGGCGTTTCGGTTGTCCAGCGGTGTTCCGTGGTGGAATCCTCGGGCGTGAGGATGATCTGCATGGCGTCGCCAATCGTCGCGACATCGAATACGTGCGGGTTGTAGGTGATGGCGTGCTGGTTCATGGCGGCAGAATAGCCCACATAGTCCTGTCGGCCAGCGGGGAAATCCGTGCATCCGGCTGGCCCCTTGCGCGACAGCCGCTTGCGACGGATACAGATGAATACTGCAACAGACAGATTGCCGATGGCCGAGAGCCTGACACACACCGCCCCGACCGCAGCCGAGACGCCACGCTACGACTTCCGCGAGGCGGAGCCCCGATGGCAGCGCGCATGGGCGGAACGCGGCTGCTTCCGCGTCGATGACGTGCCGGCTGACGGACGGCCAAAATACTACGTGCTGGAGATGTTTCCCTATCCCAGCGGCAAGATCCACATGGGCCACGTGCGCAACTACACGCTGGGCGACGTAGTGGCCCGCTACAAGCGCGCGCGCGGCTTTGCCGTGCTGCATCCGATGGGCTGGGATGCGTTCGGTCTGCCGGCGGAGAACGCGGCCCGCGAGCGCGGCATCCATCCGGCGAAATGGACCTGGGAGAACATCGCCGCCATGCGCGCCGAGTTGCAGCGCATGGGTCTGTCGCTCGAATGGGAGCGCGAGTTCGCCACCTGCGATCCGGCCTATTACGGCCATCAGCAGAAGCTGTTCCTGGACTTCCTGCGCGCCGGCCTGGTCGAGCGCAAGGAGAGCTGGGTCAACTGGGATCCGGTCGACGGCACCGTGCTCGCGAACGAGCAGGTGATCGACGGCCGTGGCTGGCGCTCCGGGGCACTGGTGGAGAAGAAGCGGCTCAGCCAGTGGTTCCTGAAGATCACCGACTACGCCGAAGAACTCCTGGCGGCGCTGGATACGCTCGATCGCTGGCCGGAGCGCGTGCGGCTGATGCAGGCGCGCTGGATCGGCCGCAGCGAGGGAGCGCGGCTGCATTTCCCGCTGGTGCAGCCCGCGGACGGCATTGCCGATGTCGAGGTCTACACCACGCGGCCCGACACGCTGTTCGGCATGTCGTTTCTTGCGCTCGCGCCGGAGCATCCGCTGTCGGCCGCGGCGGCGGCGCGCGATCCGCAGGCGGCCGGCTTTGTTGCCGAATGCCGGCGTCTCGGCACCAGCGAGGCGGTGATCGAGACCGCCGAAAAGCAGGGCTACGACACCGGGCTCCTGCGTCGCCCATCCCTTCCTGAAGGATGCGGCCGGGCAACCCGTGTCCTTCCCGGTCTGGATCGCGAATTTCGTCCTGATGGAATACGGCACCGGCGCGATCTTCGGCTGCCCCGCGCACGACCAGCGCGACCTCGACTTCGCGCGGAAATACCGTCTGAGCGTGGTGCCGGTGGTGCTGCCGCCTGGCGAGGACCCGGCGCGGTTCAACGTCGGCACCGAGGCGTATGTCGGTCCCGGCACCATCTTCAACTCGGGCTTCATGGACGGGCTCGACGTCGAGGAAGCGAAGCGGGCGGTGATCGCCGAGCTTGAACGGTTGGGCGTCGGGCATGGCGAGGTCAACTGGCGGCTGCGCGACTGGGGCGTGAGTCGTCAGCGCTACTGGGGTTGCCCGATCCCGGTGATCCACTGCGGCGCATGCGGCGTGGTGGCGGTGCCCGACGAGCAATTGCCGGTCAGGCTGCCCGCCGACGTGACGTTCGACCGCCCGGGCAATCCGCTGGACCACCATCCGACCTGGAAGCAAGTCGCCTGCCCGCAATGCGGCAAGCCGGCGCGGCGGGAGACCGACACGTTCGACGTCTTCGTCGACAGCGCCTGGTATTTCGCGCGGTTCTGCAGCCCGCGGGCGGATACGCCGGTCGTGCGGGATGCCGTCGACCACTGGATGCCGGTCGATCAGTACATCGGCGGCATCGAGCACGCGATCCTGCACCTGCTCTACTCGCGCTTCTTCACCCGCGCGATGCGGCGCACCCGGCACCTCGACATGGACGAGCCGTTCGCCGGTTTGTTCACCCAGGGGATGGTGACCCACGAGAGCTATCGCGACGCGCCGGGGCCGAACGGCATGTGGCTTTATCCGGACGAGGTGGTGAGGCAACCCGACGGCTCGGCGACGCATCGCGTGACCGGCGAGCCGGTGGTCGTCGGCCGCGTGGAGGCGATGAGCAAGTCGAAGCGCAACACGGTGGATCCGGCGGCGATCATCGACCGCTACGGCGCGGACACCGCGCGCTGGTTCATCCTGTCGGACAACCCGCCCGATCGCGACATGGAGTGGACCGAGGGCGGCGTGGCCGGCGCGTACCGCTTCACCCAGAGGGTGTTTCGCCTGGTGGAGGGCTTGGATCCGGCTGTGCCGGCGCGACCCGACGTGCTCGGCGAGGCGGCGCGGGCGCTCCGGCGCGTGACCCATCGCACGATCGCCGCGGTGAGCGAGGCGCTAGACAGCTTCGCCTTCAACGTCGCCGTGGCACGGCTGTATGAGTTGGCCAATGCGATCTCCGACGATGAACGCACGAATGATCCGGCGGAGGCTGGTCTTGCGTGGGCGCGGCGCGAGGCCGTGGAAATGCTGGCTCGGCTGATCTCGCCGATGATGCCGCACCTTGCGGAAGAGATGCATGCCCGGCTGAGCCCGGGAACGGAGCGCCTCGTCGTCGAATTGCCATGGCCTGAGGCGGAGTACCGATTTATTGGCGGCGGACTCGGTGACGGTTGCCGTGCAGGTGATGGGCAGGCTGCGCGCCACGATCGCGGTGGCGCCGGATGCGCCGGCGGACACGGTGATCGCAACTGCCGAGGCAGAGCCCAATGTCGCCCGTGCTCTGGCCGGCAAGCGGGTGGTCAAGCGCATCCACGTGCCGAACCGCATCGTCAATTTTGTGGTCGCGGGATGAGCCCCTGCCTGCAGCGGCGGCAAGTGCTGGCACTGGGCATGGGTGCCGCGGTGTCCGGCTGCGGCTTTCAGCCGGTCTATATGCCAACGGCTTCGGGCGCGTCCGGTGCGGCGCAACGCGAGCTGGCGGCGATCCAGGTCGCGCTGATACCGGACCGGCCGGGGCAACTGCTGCGTCAGGCCTTGCAGGACCGGCTGGAAATGGGCGCCAGCGGCGTGGCGCGACGCTACGATCTGACGGTGTCGTTCTGGATTGCCGGCGAGGGGATTGCCGTGCAGCAGAACAGCACCGCGACCCGCCTACGCGAGACAGGCAACGCCAACTGGACGCTGGTCGCCCAGGACATCGGCCGAACCAGGCTGACGAGCGGCTTTGCCAAGGCGATGGATGCTCTGAACATCACCGACACACAGTATTTCGGTGCAGACCTGGAAAACGAGGCCTTGCAGAAGCGGATGGCCGGAGCGATCGCCGACCAGATCACCATGCAGCTCGCGATCTATTTCCGCAAACGCGCGGCGGCGAGCGGCTGAGACAGGGTGAAGCTGCCGCCGCAGCGCGTGGGGGCGTTCCTGCGCGACCCGGGTGCCTGCCGGGTCGTTCTGCTGCACGGTGAGGACGCCGGGATGATGCGCGACCGCGCATCGGCTCTAGTGCGTGCCGTCGCGGGGGCCGCGGACGATCCGTTTCGTGTGGCGGAGCTGAACCGGGACGAAGTGGGGCGCCTCGCCGACGAGGCGGCGTCGCTGTCGTTGACGGGGGGACGCCGCGTGGTGCGGCTGCGCGACGCGACCGAGGCGGCGGCCGCCGCGGTGACGACGATCCTGAAGGGTGCCGCACCCGCGCTGGTCGTCTTGGAGGCTTCGGCATTGCCGGCGCGATCACGGCTGCGCGCCGTGGTGGAGGCGGCGCCCGACGCCGCGGCAATCGCCTGCTACCCCGAAGAAGGACGCGCGCTGGAGGAGACGATCCGCAGCGCGATGACCGAGGCGGGCGTGGCAGTCGACCGCGAGGCGGTGGCGTGGCTGTCGGATCAGTTGGGCGCAGATCGGGCATCGACCCGGCAGGAACTGGAGAAGCTCGCCTTGTATGTCGGGCCCGGCGGGCGCGTGGACCTCGACGCGGCGCAGGCGTGCGTGGGCGACCTTGCGGGGCTTTCGCTGGACGACGCTCTGTTCGCCGCGACCGAGGGAGATGTGGCGATGGCCGACCGCGCGCTGGAGTTGGCGATCGCCGAGGGAGCGGCGCCGGTCGGCGTGCTGCGGGCCGCGCTGATGCATCTCCAGCGCCTGCATCGGGTGCGGCTGGCGGTCGATGCTGGCTTGCCTCCAGCCGAGGCGGCGAAGTCGGCTCGGCCTCCGGTGTTCTTCCGCCGGACGGGCGCTTTCACGGCGGCTTTGGGCCTTTGGTCGTCCGGCGGGCTGATGGCGGCCATGGCCGCGCTCGCCGAGGCCGAACGCTCCTGCAAGCGCACCGGGGCGCCTGACCTCGTGCTGTCCCGAAACGCGATCCTGGCCTTGGCACGGCGGGCCGCCGTTGGGCTTGCAGCAAGAGCGACGAGCCAACGCAGATAGTGAAGCCGACTTATACTGACGTTCCTCTGTTACCTTTGAACTCTCGTCGGCATGACCGGGCCGGGTCTCGGCCAGCATGACCACTATTTGTGCCGCGACGGATGGCCGGGACCAGCCGGCCATGACGGTCAAAGGGCTGTTGGAGTTATTCTTCGGCTTTACTGACTTGGCAGAACACTGTTAAGTATACTATCCAACTGATAGAGATCAGTGTAGCGGATCTGCACCGTGCCGCCGCTGCCATCGAAGGTGATCCTGACGCGAAGGCCGAGGTGCTCCGCCAGTCGGCGCTCGACCGCCGCAATGTCGGGGTTGCGTTCTGGTGCGGCTGGGGGCGACTCTGCCTGGGTAGTCTTGCGGGCCGCGAGCGCTTCTGTCTGACGGACCGACAGATGCCGATTGACCACATCCCGCATGGCAGTCTCGGGCTCGGTGTGGGCCAACAGGGCGCGAGCATGGCCGGCTGAAATGATGCCGCTCCGAAGCGCTTCCTTCACCGTCGGGGGCAGGTTCAGCAACCGCAACGTGTTGCTGACGTGGCTGCGGGACTTGCCGATGGCCTGACCGACAGCCTCCTGCGTCAGTCCGAACTGGTTGATAAGGCGGTCGTAGCCCTCCGCCTCGTCGATGGCATTGAGGTCCTGGCGCTGCAGATTCTCGACCAGGGCTACGGCGGCGGCGTCCGTGTCCGCCAACTCGCGGACAAGCGTCGGCACCTCGTGCAGGCCGGCGGCGCTCGCGGCCCGCCAGCGGCGCTCCCCGGCGATGATCTGAAATCGACCCGGGCTCGGTTGGATGCGGGCGGACGAGCAGCGGTTGCAGAATGCCGCGGGCCCGGATCGACTGGGCGAGCTCGTCGAGCGCACCCTGATCCATGATGGAGCGGGGCTGGAAGGGATTGGGCTCGAGCTGATCGAGTGCCAACTGGCGAACGGAACCGGCTGATGGTGGCGGCTGGACGGCGACATCCCCGAGCAGCGCGGCAAGGCCGCGGCCCAGCCGGGGACCGGTCTCCTTGGCACTCATGCGGAGGCTCCCGGTTGGCCCTCGATCGCGCGTTCCCGTCGCAGGACTTCGCCGGCAAGCCTGACATAGGCCTGGGCTCCGGGTGAGCGGAAATCGTAGAGCAGCACCGGCTTGCCGTGGCTGGGAGCCTCGGAAATGCGGATATTGCGTGGAATCATGGTCTCGTAGACGGTCGGGCCGAAGAAGCCCCTGGCATCGGCAGCCACGAGCTCCGACAGATTGTTGCGGCGATCGAACATCGTCAGGACGATGCCTTGCAGGCGTAACCCGGAATTGAAACCCCGCTTGACCATCTCGATCGTCCGGATCAGGCCGCTGATGCCCTCCAGTGCGTAGAACTCACACTGCAGCGGCACGAGTACGGCGTCTGCCGCGACCAGACCATTGAGCGTGAGCAGGCCGAGACTTGGTGGGCAGTCGATCAGGACGAAGCTGTAGGGACCAGGGGTGGCGCGCAACTCGGAGAGCGCGTCCCGCAGGCGGTATTCGCGGCGCTCAAGCCCCACCAGTTCAATTTCCGCGCCGGCGAGGTCGGCCTCGGCCGTGATCAGCGACAGGTCGGGAATACTTGTCGTGCGGATCGCTTGGGCAAGGGGGAGATGGTCGGTGATCAGGCGGTAGCTGCCGGTCGTGCGGTCAGTCCGTGGGATTCCAAGACCGGTGGAGGCGTTCCCCTGAGGGTCAAGGTCGATCAGCAGGACGCTCTCTCCCACTGCTGCCAGCGCGGTCGCCAGATTGATCGCAGTCGTGGTCTTCCCGACGCCACCCTTCTGATTAGCGATGGCCAGAATCCGCGCCCTGCGAGCCGGTTGGAGGGTCTGCCTTGGCGGTTTCAGACTGAGCGAGGGACACGGCTGAGTCCCGGTGATCCGAAGAATGCGGGCGCCTGGGGCGGTGCGGCTGGGAATTCCATCCGCCTGCATCTGCCATTGTGTCGCCGCGTGCGTCAATTCGGCATCTGCATTGCCGCCCTTCAGAAACAGGCACATGCCTCCCGGTGCGAGCAAGGGGGCCGCCAGCGTCAGCAGCCTGGGGAGAGCCGCGACCGCGCGCGCCGTGATGAGGGGCGCCGGCAGCATGCTGGCGGCCTCGATTCGAACCGCGTGAATTCGGACGGGGGCGCCGGTGACGCGCGCTGCTTCCCGCAGGAAAGCGGCTTTGCGCTGATCGGCCTCGATGAGATCGAACGGCACTCCCGTGGCGAGAGCCAGGATCAGTCCTGGAAACCCGGCGCCGGAACCGAAATCGATCGCGCGCTCGGTTCGTGGGGTCATGAGTGGAGCCAATTGCAGCGAGTCGGCAATGTGTCTGTCCCAGAGAAACGGTTCGTCGGCCCGCGCCACGAGGTTCACCGTGGCGTTCCAGTGCAAAAGAAGTGCGACGAAGCGGGCCAGTTTAGCCTGGGTTTCACGTGAAACATCCATCCCCGCCGGACCATGTTCCACGTGAAACCCTGCCTCACGCAGCGGGAGTTGAAGCCGCACTCCGGCGCTTGCGAACATGTGCCGCCACTGCTGCGAGCGCCGCAGGCGTCATGCCTTCGATCCGGGACGCCGCACCCAGAGACACCGGCTGCGCTGCGGTCAGCTTGTCCCGCAGCTCTCTCGACAATCCGCCAACTTCACCGAAAGACACCCCGGTCAGCCCGACCGACTCCTCCTTCTGGAAGGACCGAATGTCCGCCTGCTGACGCGGCAGATATCCGGCGTATCGGCCCTCGGTCTGCAACTGATCCCGCGCACGAGGCGGCAGCGCCCGCAACCATGGGAATGCGTCCATCAGTGTGGTGCCGTCGATATCTGAGTGGCCGAGCAGATCGAGCACCGATCGCCAACGACCATCCGACCGCACTGTGATGCCCTGTAGCGCAAGGTCCATAGGGTAGCCCCCATCGGCATTCGCACGTTCGCGTGCGCCTGCCAGGCATGCCCTGTGTGCGGTGAAATGCGCCGCCCGTGTTGGGCCAATGCAGCCCCAACTCGACCCCTTGTCCGTCAGCCGAAGATCGGCGTTGTCGGCGCGCAGCGTCAGGCGGTACTCAGCGCGCGAGGTGAACATCCGATAGGGTTCGCTCACGCCGTGGGTCGTGAGGTCATCGATCAGGACGCCGATATACGCCTCGGAACGATCGAGCGTCACTGGCGCGCTGCCGCAGGTTCGGCGTGCGGCGTTAACCCCTGCCATGACGCCCTGCGCGGCAGCCTCCTCATATCCGGTAGTTCCATTGATCTGCCCGGCCAGGAAGAGCCCTGGAAGCTGCCGCACTTCCAGCCACGGCGTCAGAGCGCGTGGATCGACGTAATCGTACTCCACCGCATAGCCCGCACGCCGCATGACGGCGCGTTCCAACCCCGGAATCGTTGCTAGGATCTCCCTTTGCACGGCTTCGGGCAGGCTGGTCGAGATGCCGTTGGGGTAGACCGTATCGTCGTCCAGCCCTTCCGGCTCGAGGAATATGTTGTGGTGCTCGCGCCCCGTAAACCGCACGATCTTGTCTTCAATCGAGGGACAATAACGCGGACCAACGCCGGCGATCTGCCCGGCGTATACCGCCGAACGATGCAGATTGGCGCGGATCACGGCGTGCGTCGCTGGTGTGGTCGCGGTTATCCGGCATTCGGCCTGCCGATTGACTATGCGCTCCGTCAAAGTGCTGAACGGCTCCGGCACGACATCGCCCACGTCCGCGGCCAAGCCGTTCCAGTCGATCGTCCAGCGATCCAGCCGCGGTGGCGTCCCTGTCTTCAGGCGTCCGAGCGGCAACGCCAGGCGCCCCAACGTCCGGGCCAGCCCCACCGAAGGCGCCTCGCCGACCCTGCCGGCCGGATATTGGCATTCGCCGATGTGAATCGTGCCCCGCAGGAATGTCCCTGTCGTCAGAACCGCCGCACCGCAGCGGATCCAAGCGCCATCGCCGCACAAGACCGCTGACAGCCGCCCATCCGGTCCGATCTCGAGGTCCTCGACGCTAGCGGCCCGAACCGTCAACCCCGTGGTGTCCGCCAGCAGCCGCTGAACCGCCTCGCGGTAAAGCTGCCGATCCGCCTGCGCGCGGGGTCCGCGAACCGCCGGACCCTTGCTCCGGTTCAACAACTTGAAATGTATGCCGGCCGCATCCGCTGCCTGGCCCATCAGGCCGTCCAGCGCATCCACCTCGCGGACCAGATGCCCCTTGCCGATCCCGCCAATGGAGGGATTGCAGGACATCTCGCCGATCGTGTCGAGCCGGTGGGTCAGCAACAGTGCCCGCGCGCCGATGCGTGCCGCCGCCGCCGCCGCCTCGCACCCGGCGTGACCGCCGCCGACCACCACCACATCGAATCGCTCGTCCATCGCCCTCACACCTTGCTCGGCATCGGCCAGCGCTCCTTATACCAATCGTTCGCGGTGGTTGCGCTGCCCATCGCATGCATCGTTAATTGCCGCGAGTCACTATGTCATTCTTCTCGCTCCATCATCTGATCCAGTTGCTGCACACATACGGCTATACCGTGCTGGGTGTCGTCGTTGCCCTGGAGAGCGTGGGTCTGCCACTGCCGGGCGAAAGCTTCCTCATCGGTGCGGCTGTGATCGCCGGCACAACTCATGATTTGAATATCGTGGCGGTCGTTGCCGGTGCTGCACTGGGCGCGATCGCGGGCCAGGCTGCGGGTTACTGGATCGGCCGCATCGTCGGGTTCCGCCTGCTGCGCCGTTACGGCGGTTCCATCGGCCTCACGCCGCGGAGGATTGCCTACGGCCGCGCCTTGTTTCGCCGGCACGGCGTCAAGGTCATCATCGCCTCGCGCTTCGTTGTGCTGTTGCGGACGATCGCGGCGCTGCTGGCGGGCGCCAATCGCATGCCATGGCTGCCGTTTATGGTGGCCAATGTGGTCGGCAGCGCAGCTTGGGCCGCATTCTACGGGTTCGGAGCCTACTCACTCGGGCATGGCGCAAAGGCGGTCGCTGGTCCCGCCGCGATCGTTGTTGGCGTGGCAGCCCTGGCTGCGCTCGTGGTGGGCGGCCTCTACGTGCGGCGGCACGGGCAACGGCGGGAGCGTGGGGCGCTACGAGAGCGCGGTAGCATCGAGCAGAAACGATCAGCTGTTTGACAAAGATGCTTCCCAACAGGCAACAATGGTTCAAGCAAAGCTTCTGTTGTTTTGACACCAAAGGGGCGGTGTTGCTGAATCGTCTTCACCGGTTTTCCCCGTCGCGACTGTTGCACAACGAGAGCGGCAACGAACTCGATTTGTGGCATGCTTACCGCGACGGGAAACGCCGATCGTAAGCACACCGCGCCCGCTTCCGGGAGAGGTCAAGTCGCGTTGGCGACGCGGGAGAGGGTGCCCCGGGGCACTTGCCTGGTGATGGACCCTCTCCCGTCGCGCTCCGCCGTCCGACCCCGGCCTTCTCTCGGGCAGGCTCTCTCCCGCACGGCGGGCGAGGTGTACAATTTCCGGCTAATGCTCGGCATCACTCCCGCGGGTAGCGCCACGGCTTTGCCGGCTGCTGCGCACCCTCGTCGAGCGTCCATTGCGGCAGAGAGAGCCCCGGCCCGACATCGCTGAACACCATGCGCATGCGCGACCCGATCCCGACCCGCTTCACCATGTCGGGCGGTGCCAGCGTGCCATCCTGAGTGGTCAGGTTGCCGACCACGCGCAACGCCTCATGCTCGGTCGGCTTGCCCTTCTGCGTGTCGAGATCCACCAGCAGCACCATATAAGGCACGCGCGCCTGGAACGCCGGCTGGATGCCGTGGTGCACCTCCTCGTAGGAGTGCACCTCGCCCTTCCCTTCCACCCGCGTCCAGGTGGACGTCAGACACGTGCACCACGGGCACGCCGTGGTCGGCGGATAGCGCAGCAGCTTGCAGGCATCGCATTGCTGCAGATGGAAGTCGTGCTCCGCGCAGTGACGGAAGTATTCCAGGTTCTCACCGTCCAGATCGTCGATCGACAGCGGCATGTCGAGATAGTTTGCCCGAATTGGCATGTTCCGTTCCCTCCCCTTCAGCCGCGCCGCATGACCATGGCCGATCCGGTCATCGGATTGGCCCAGCCGAGATTGGCGGTGACCTCAATGTTGCGCACCTGCCGGCAGCCGCCCTCGCGATAATCGAAGCTGTGCTGCCGCTTGCCGTCCGGCCCGATCGGGCAATAGTCGTCGGCGTCGTGACGCAACTGGCGGACGTTCTCAATCACCATGTTCATGCCATGCGTATAGCCCTCGCACAGATGGCCGCCCGATGTGTTCTGCGGCCGCTTCCCGCCCAGTCGCGTGATGCCGGACGAGACGTATTGGCCGCCCTCGCCCTTCTTGCAGAAACCGTAGTCCTCAAGCTGCAGCATCGAGGTGAAGGTGAACGCGTCGTAAGCCCCGACGGCGTCGATATCCTCCGGCCCCACGCCGGAGTTCGGCCACAATATGTCCTTGGCGTAATAGCCCGCCACGCGCGAGATCGGCCCGTGCTGGTAGTGCATGTCCGTGCGCGGCTTGGAGCAGCGCCCGACCACGCCGCGAATCATTGCCGGCGTGTGGCGCAGGTCGCGCGCGCGTTCGGCGCGCGTGACGATGATGCAGGTGGCGTTGTCGGTCTCCACGCAGCAATCGAGCAGATGCAGCGGCTTGCAGATCATCCGGCTGTTGATCACGTCATCGACCGTGTAGCGCCTCTTGTAGAACGCCTTCGGGTTGTTCGATGCGTGTTCGGAATGCACCACTTTCACCATCGCCACCTGCTCCGGCGTGGTGCCGTAGTCGTACATGTGGCGCATGAACGTGGGAGCGAACATCTGCCCCGCGCTCTGCCAGCCATAGGCGCGGCTGTGCAGCGCATCGCCGTTGACCGGTGCGGCCGACCGCGCGCCGGTGCCGCCGATGCGCACCTGCGAGTAGCCGTTCATCGAACGGAAGATCGCCACGCACTTGCACATCCCGGCTTCGATGATGCCGATGGCGATGCCGATCAGCGCCTCGGTTGAGGACCCGCCGCCGTTCACGTCCATGAAGAAATTGAGCCGGATGCCAAGGTCGCCGGCGATGAACGGCGACGGCGTGGAATCGTTGCCCGAATAGGACAGCATGCCGTCGATGTCGATGGGCTTCAGGCCGGCATCGAGCATGGCGGCGCGTACCGCGAAGGTGCCCATTGCACGCGTCGTCTTGCCGGAGCCGCGCGTGTAGGTGGTCTCGCCGACCCCGACGATCGCGTATTTGTCGCGCAGGTATTTCGGCGTGGTGGCGTCGGTGTCTGCCGGTAGCGGCATTTGCGGTTCCCCCCTCGGATGTTCGTCTGCCGTTGGTGGGAAAAGGCTGAACGCAATGGCGGTTGGCGTCAACGCGCGGGCGGCAACCGACGGTCAGACTGTGACGATGGAGTCGCTGTAGCGCGCCACTTTGGGATCGTGCGTCAGCAGTCGGAGCGGGACGTTCAGCGCCTGAGCGACCAGGATCCGATCGAACGGATCGGCATGCAACGTTGGCAATGTTTCGATTGCGACGACATGTGCTGGGGAGATATCCAGCAATTCATATCCGGCTTTCTGGAAGAAACCGAGTGCCTCGGATGCGGATATCGGCATGTCATTCGGCGTGCCACGGGCGAGGGCGTGCTTGATCGCGATTTCCCAGAGGCTTGCCGCGCTCACCACGATCTCATTGGCCGGATCGACGATCAGAGTGCGCGCCTTGGCCGAAAGTCTCCGATCATCGACAATGGCCCATAAGGCGATGTGAGTGTCGAGCAGCAGTCTCACTCGCCGCGCCCGTGGAACAGGGCGGCAATCGAGGCTGCATCGACATCGATGTCATCGGGCACAGTGAACCGGCCTTTGGCGACACCGATCCGGTTGCCGGCCCGGGCAGCCTTGATTGCCACCAGCCTCGCCGCCGGTCGGCCGTTGCGGGCGATGATGATTTCGGCTTCGCTGCCGCTCTCTACGGCTTCCACCAGCCGGGAGAGGTTGGATTTCGCCTCGAGCATATTGACGGTGGGCATTCTCAACTCCTTAGCCAGACCAGACCAACCTAATAGCGACAGACATCACCGTCAATCCCAACTGGGGGTCTGCCGTTCCCCGCAATCGAATCGGAGGAGCCATCCCATGCAACTCGGAGCCTCGCTTCCAGTGGCCGATATCGGCACCGGCCCCACGGTGCTGCGCGACTACGCGCAGTCCGCCGAGGGCCTCGGCTTTGCCTATCTGGTCGCGCCAGACCATGTGCTCGGGGTCAACCCGGCAGCGGACCACGGCGGGCGTCGCGTCGGCACGACCGCCAATGCCTACCACGATCCGTTCGTGCTGTTCGGCTTTCTCGCCGGCTGCACGCGGCGCATCGGTTTCGCCGTCGGCGTGCTGATCCTGGCGCAGCGCCAGGCGGTGCTGGTGGCGAAGCAGGCGGCCAGTCTGGATCGGCTGTGCGACGGGCGGTTCAGGCTCGGGATCGGCGTCGGCTGGAACGAGGTCGAGTTCGTCGGGCTGAATGAGAATTTCCACAGCCGCGGCAAACGGTCCGAGGAGCAGGTGCGGGTGATGCAGGCGCTGTGGGCCGAACCGCATGTCAGCTTCGCCGGCGACTTCCACCACATCGACGACGCCGGCATCAACCCTCGGCCGGCATCGGGCCGTGTGCCGATCTGGTACGGCGGGCACGCAGAGGCGACATTCCGCCGCGCGGCGAAATACGGCGACGGCTTCATGCCGCTGGCCTACCCGCCCGGCGACGCGGCGCTGGCGGCGTTCGAGAAACTGCGCCGGCTGACCCAGGAAGCCGGTCGCGACCCGGCGCAGATGGGGCTCGAAGTCTGGGTCTCGCCCGGCGCTGGCATCGAGGCCGACTGGCGGCGCGAGATCGCGTTCTGGAAGCAGGCCGGCGTCACGCACGTGACGGCGCACACCACTTATGTGAGCGGCCACCACAAACGTATCGACGGCCGCAGCCCGGCCGAGCATCTGGCGGCGATCACGCGTTACCGCGCGGCGGTCGCTGACCTGCTGTAGGACGCTGTCGCCGCCAGCAGGCAGGCGAACATCAGGGCAAACAGCCAGAACAGCCCTTGCGGATTCCAGACGTCCATCGCCAGGCCGCCCAACGCGGGTCCGGCCAGCGCACCGAGGCCATAGGCGATGATCATCGCGGCATTCACGGTGACCAGTTCCGTGCCGCGGAATCGGTCGCCGGCCATGCTGAGCGCGACGGGATAAATGCCCGACGCGATCCCGCCCCACACGAACAGCAGGCCGAACAGCACCGGTAGCGACACAGATACGTTCATCACCAGCAGCGCGCCGAACAGACCGACCACGCCGCACAGGCGCAGCGCCGCGGTCCGGGACAGCTTGTCGGACAGCCAGCCGATCAGCATCTGCAGCACGATCGAGCCGATATAGACCGCGGACAGGGTCGCCGCCGCCAGCCGTTCGGTCAATCCGATCCGCACGCCCCAGATCGGCAGCAGCGCCATCAGCGCCGCCTCGTACAGGGCGAATATCGCCACCGCGCCAAGGATGAACGGCGCGCGTGCGAACATGGTGAGCGGACTGGCGCCACGCTCCCGGCCGAACCTGCGTGAAACATCGCCGACGCCGAGCAGGGGCAGGCCCGCCAGCGCGGTGACGGCGGCATTGGCAATGAACGGCGGCCAGCCGCCGATGCCGGTGACCGACAGCACCAGGGGCCCGATGCCGAACCCGGCCGACAGCGCGCCGGCATACAGCCCGATGATGCGCCCGCGGCCCTTATCGCCGGCGAGCAGATTGATCCAGGCCTCACCCGAGGCGAAGATGCTGGAGCCGACGACGCCGAGCAGGATGCGCAGGGCGAACCACGCCGCCACGCTGTCGAAGGCCTTCAGTGCGAGCACCAGCGCTATGTCGAGACCGAAGCAGACCAGCAGGAAGTTGCGGATCCCCAACCGCTGGACACAGCGTGGCGCCAGCAATGGCCCGACAATCACGCCGAGGAACGCGGCGCCGGCATTCAGTCCGTTGAGCGCCACGCTCACGCCGTGCGCCTCCAGCAGCAAGGACATCAACGGGGCGCCCTGACCGACGCTGACGCCGAACACCGTGACCGAGGCAATCGCCGCCGTCAGGCTCCAGCGCCGCTCGCGCGATGTGGCTGGCTGTGGCACGGTCCTCATGCTTTGCATCGCGCCAGCCTGCCGCTATCGATGCCCGGATGCCAGCACGCGCGTCCGCTTCTCCACCGCCGCTCGCCGCATGAGGCTGCGCGGCAGGCTGCCCGGCGTTATGTCCCTGGGCCGGCGCGACCGTGCGCCGTTCGCGCTGATCGTCGCGATTACGGCGTGCGGCACGCTGGGCATGCACCTGATCATTCCCGCGTTGCCTGCGACGGCGCGGGCGCTCCACGTGTCGCCCGGCACGATCCAGCTCAGCATCACGCTCTATCTCGTCGGGCTGGCCATCGGTCAGCCGCTGTATGGTCCGGTCTCCGACCGTTTCGGCCGCAGGCCCGTGCTGCTGGCAGGGCTTGGGCTGTTCACCCTCGCCGGCATCGCGACCGCCTTGGCGCCCGGCGCGCTCACCCTGGTGATCGCCCGCGTGCTGCAGTCGATCGGCGCGTGCGCCGGCTTGGTGCTGGGGCGGGCGATCGTGCGCGACTCGGCGGCGTCGGACCGCGCGGCGGCGCAGCTCGCGATGCTGACCATGGTAATGTCGATGGCGCCCGCTATTGCACCGGTGCTGGGGGGATATGCCACCGCCTGGCTCGGCTGGCGTGCGGCCTTTGCGCTGCTGGCCATCGTCGGCGCGGTGACGCTGGTGCTGGCGGTGCTTATGCTGCCGGAAACCAACCGCGCGCAGTCGGGCACCCGCGCATCGATGCTGGTGGGGTCGATCCGGCTGTTTCGGTCGCGCGCGTTCTGCGGCTACGTGCTGGGCGGCGCTTTCACCACGACGTCGTTCTACGCGTTCATGGCCGCCTCGCCGTTCATCCTGATCGATCTGCTGCACCAGCCCACCGAGCGGGTCGGGCTGTACTATCTGCTGCTGATGGCCGGCGTGGCGGCCGGCAGCTTCCTGGCGAACCGGGTGGCGGGGCGGATCAGGGTGCAGGCGGCGCTGCGGCTGGCGAATTCTGTCGCTATCGTGGGGGCGGCGCTGTTCATGCTGGCGGACGTTATCGGCGTGCTCAGCGTGGCGACGGTCATTGCGCCGGTGGTGGTGTTCATGGTCGGTGCCGGGATGGCGAGCCCGTTCGCGCTGGCCGGCGCGGTCAGCGTCAACCCGCATGCGATCGGCGCGGCGTCGGGGCTGTACGGGTTCACGCAGATGGCGTATGGCGCGTTCTGCACGGTGATTGTGGAGGTGTGGCGGCCGGGTTCGGTGTTCACCGTCGCGGTGGTGCTGCTGGGGTCGGCGCTGGCTGGCCAGGTAGCGTTGTCGTTCGCTGCCCAGGCGTCGCGGTAGCATCGAAGTTTGAATGTCTGCTGCCGACCCTGAGCGGCCATCCACGCCGCGCCACGGCAGTGGCCTCCGCCAACCAATCGCGTGCGTTCGGCGCCC
>CAWCDM010000009.1:0-36187 GCA_963794185.1 uncultured Alphaproteobacteria bacterium
CCGCGGTTCTTGCCGCGATCTAAACTCACCCGGCCATCTGCGTGTGTTCGGGCAAATGAATGTCGATGGCTGCGCGGGTGGGCGCAGCCATCGACAACGGGCGCTGCCGTGCCGTTCTCCGCGCACGGCTACGACAGCTGTACGCTAGGCGATGTGACGCAGCAGACGCTGCACGAGATTTGGAAGGGCTTCCGCGGCGCGCTGTTGAGCGAAACTCCACCGCGGCCCTGCGCCAATTGCGGCTTACGCTGGAGCCTTTGACCGAGCGTCCGGCGCTGCCGCGCGGTGTATCCGCCGAAGCGTTCCCCTATGCCGCCGCAGCTTAGTTTCCGCTGCGAAGACCTCGGACGCTGCCGATCAGATCCGGAATGGACTCCAAGGTCCGCGTCGGGCTTACATATGGTGGAAGATGAGTTGAACTGGCAGTCCCTACGGGTCCGCTGGCAACGCCAGGGCATCTTCAAGGCGCCAAGTGAGTCGGACCGTTTGCCCCGTTGGAACACGGGGCAGCTTCCGCGCTGCTGTGCAATGCTGACCTCGCGCCCGGATGCCAGACGCACGATGTAGCGTCTTGCGTTACCCAGGTAGATGATGTCGGTCAGCGTGCCCGCCGCGACGTTATCGGCGGACACTGCGACCCCTCCTGCCATACGCTCGATACGGACATGCTCGGGCCGCACGACGACCATCGCAGAACTGCCTGCCGTCAATCCAACACCCCGCGCAACCAGCCGACCCTCGCTTCCATCCAAGCGGCAGTGACGGCCCATCGTCTCCACAACCTGTGCAAGGAAGAGATTGGATTCCCCGAGAAAGCCCGCAACGAATACGGTCGCGGGCTGCTCGTATAGCAGATCCGGCGCACCCACCTGCTCGATCCGGCCGTGATTGAACACCGCGATGCGGTCACTCATCATCAGCGCCTCCTCCTGGTCATGCGTCACATACACGATGGAGACGCCGAGCTCGCGATGCAGCCGCATGATCTCGATCTGCATCTGCTCGCGCAGCTTGCGGTCCAGCGCGCCAAGCGGCTCGTCCATCAGCAGGATGCGCGGCTCGAACACCATCGCCCTGGCCAAGGCGACACGCTGCTGTTGCCCGCCGGAGAGCTGGTGCGGGTAACGGCCGCCATGGTCGCCCAATCCCACCTGCTCAAGCACGCGTGGCACGCGTTGCCTGATTTCGCGTCCGGGCATGCGCCGCATTTCCAGCGGGAAGGCAACATTCCGCGCCACCGTCATATGCGGGAACAATGCGTAGTTCTGGAACACCACGCCGACATTGCGGCGATAGGGCGGCAACGGATCAAGCGGCCGTCCGTCAAGCATAATGGCGCCGCTGCTGGGCCGGGTCAGCCCCGCGATCATGCTGAGCGTGGTGGTTTTCCCCGAGCCTGATGGACCGAGCAAAGTGACGAACTCGCCAGGCGCGACTGTAAGCGACACCTTATCGACCGCCTGCACCTGACCATAGTTCTTGCAGACAGCACGGAGCTCCAGCGAACCGGCGATCATGTTGAAACCGGGTCTGTCAGGCCTCGCCGCGCCTGCCGATTTCGCAGCGCGGCCTCGGCCAAAAGCACGACAAACGAAAATGCGAACAGCAGGGTCGCGATGGCCGAGATGGTCGGATCGACCGCGCCACGCACGTCCGACCACATCTGAACCGTGACCGGATGTACCTCCGGCGAACTGATGAACATCGAGACGATCAGCTCGTCGAACGAGACCACCATGGCGAATAGCAGCCCGGACAGCACGCCGGGCAGGATCAGCGGGAAGGTGACGCGCCAAAAGCTACGCCAAGGCGTCGCACCGAGCGTCAGCGCCGCCTGCTCCAGCCTCCGATCCATCGTCTCCATCGCACCGCGTACCGTCGCTATCACATAGGGCGTGGTCAGCATTGTATGGGCGACGACCAGGCCGTGCAGTGTTCCGTTCGTGCCCCAGGCCTGGAATAGCGTGTAGACGGCCGCAGCGATGATGATCACCGGCACGACGATTGGCGCCATCAACACGGCACCGATCACCGCGGTGCCGGGAAAGTTTGAGCGCGCGAGACCCACCGCGGCCGCGGTGCCCAGCATCGTCGCCAGCAAAGCGGTAGGCAGCATCACTTCGGCGCTGGTCAGCAGCGAGCTGGTCCAGGCCTCGTTGGCGAACATGCGCCGATACCATTGCAGCGAGAATCCGGGGGGTGGGAAATGCAGGAACGCGGCAGAACTGAATGAGATCACCACGACCACGACCATCGGTGCGAGCATGTATACCGCAAGCAGACCGATGGTCAGTCCCCGCAGGACAGTCGCGAGCCGATCGCTGGTCCAGGTCGCATCATTGGCGCCAGGCGTTCTTCCATCCATAGAGGCGCATGACCACGGCAAGCACGATCCCCGTGCAGACCAGCAAGGAAGCTGACAGCGCACCTCCCATGCCCCAGTTGCCGAAATCGGCCACCTGCTGCTCGATGACCTGTGCGATCATTGTTTCGCCGAGCCCGCCGAGCAGCGCCGGCACGATGTAGTATCCGAGTGCGAGGACGAACACGAGCGCGCCACCGGTGAACACGCCAGGCAAAGTCAGTGGGAAATATACCCGCAGGAAACCGCGCACCGGCCCAGCGCCGAGAGTGGCCGCCGCCCGCGCGTAGGACGGGTCAATGCGCGACATGACGGTGAACAGAGGAAAGATCATGAACGGCAGCAGGATCTGCACCATCCCGATCAGCACGCCGATCCGATTGTAGACAAGCTGCGCAGGGCGCTGGAGCAGACCCAGACCGATCAGCATGTCATTGATCAACCCGTTGCGCTGCAAAAGCACCATCCAGGCGAAGCTCCGCACCAGCACGCTGCTCCAGAACGGGATCAGCACCACGAAGATCAGGAGCCGCCGCGTTCGAGGTGAGGCTGTTGCCATGACATATGCGACGGGGTAGCCGATGAGCAGACAGAACAGGTCCACCGTGGCGCTGATCACCGCGGTGTTCCACAGCACGCGCAGATAGACCGGGCGTGTGACCAGCGCGGTGTAGTTGGCCAAGCCGGGCCGCGGCTGCGTGAAGCTCAACTCGAGCAGATTGACCACCGGCCAGACGAAGCAGGTCAGGACGACTGCCGCCGCGGGCAGGACCAGCAGCAGGTTGGCGTCGGGTCGAAGCCGCGATCCGAGCCGGTCTACGCCAGCTTCCAAGCCGACCACCTCTCGGCCAGTTCCTCGTACTTGTCCCGCCAGTATTCGGCGTTGATGACGAAGCCCTTCGCGGCATTCTCGGGATTGGTGGACAGCCACGGTGAAAGGGCTGGGTCTACCGTCTTGAACGCGTCGGGATTGGTCGGCGAATATGCGATCAGGTTGGCAAGCTTCGCTTGGTTCTCCGCCACAGTCATCTCACCGATCAGCGCCATAGCGGCATCGCGATTCTTGCTGCCCTTCGGGATCACCAGATAGTCCACAGACTGGATGTTCTGGTTCCAGACCAGGGTGATCTTGGCGCCCTTCTGCACGGCATCATAGACCCGGCCGTTCAGAATCAGGCCGCACGTCACCTCGCCGTCCGTGAAGAGCTGCTGGGATTGCGAATTGGTGGTCCACCAGATCGTATTCTTCTTGATGGTGTCCAGCTTCTTGAATGCGCGCTCGACGTCGAGCGGATAGAGCTTGTCGGGGGCCACGCCGTCCGCCATCAGCGCGATCTCCAGCATCGGCGCCACGCGGTCGCGCATCGTACGTGTGCCCGGAAAGCGCTTCAGGTCGAACACATCGGCCCAGTTCTGCGGCCCCTTGCCGTCGGCGAAGGCCGATGGGCTGTAGGCAATGTTGTACGACCAGACGATGTCGCCCACGCCGTATTCGTGGCGGAATTTCGGGTCGATGCGATCGACGTGCGCGACGGCAGGATCGATCTTCTCGAACAGCCCGTCCTTGGCGGCGGTGTAGAGGAACTCGATGGTGATATCGACCACGTCCCACACCGGCTGCCCGCCCTGAATCATCGTGCGCAGTTTGGCATATTCCACTGGTCCCGCCTGCAAAACCTTGGCGCCGGTGGCGGTCGTGAACGGCGCGCAGTAGCACGCTGCCTGCGCATCCTGGTACGAGCCGCCCCAACTTGCGAATGTGACCGACTTACCGGCGAATTCCTGTCCGGCGGCTCGCGCCGTCCCGGCAATCGGAGCCAGCGCTGCCAGCCGCAACAAGGTGCGTCTGGTAAACTCGGGATCGTGTGCCTGCCAGATCGTTCTTTTCATTGTTTGGCCTCCCCTTGGTTCGACGTGAAATGTGGCATCACCTCTGTGATGAACAGCTCCAGCGAGCGCATCGCGACGTCGTGCGGCAAGGCGAATGATGCGCCATAGCAGAACTGATCGACACCAACGGCCGCATATTGCTTCAACTTGGCGACTACTTGCTCTGGTGTGCCGACGACCATGCCATCGCGCACTCTTTCCGGGCTGTATTCGTCGGGGTTGGCTATCTGGTCCCACGCCGCGGGTTCAGGAAAGCCGTTCACCACCGTTCCGACGTTGCGGAACAGATTCTCAAACCGTCGATTGTACTCGGCTGATATCTGCACCGGGACGATCCAATCATCCTCGCGCGCGCATACGCAGGTTCGCCGCAGCATCAGGAAGCGCGGCCGCTGGATGCCTGGGAGTTTCGCCAAAGTCTCGGCGAAGCGCTGGCCGATAATACCGACTTCCGCATGCGGGCGCGACAGCGGCGTCGCCATGATGTTGGCGCCCGATTCCATCGCCCAGGCGAAGGTGTCCGGATCGCGCGCCGCCACCCATATCGGCGGATGCGGTTTCTGCAACGGCTTCGGCACCGAGGTGGCGCGCGGGAAGCGCCAAAGTTCGCCATGATGCTCGAAATCGCCCTGCCACAGCCCACGCAAAGCCGGCAGCATTTCGCGCAGATATCGTCCGCCCTCGCGCTGGTCTACGCCGCCGGCCATCCGGTCGAACTGGTACTGGAACGCGCCGCGGCCCAGCCCCAGCTCCAGCCGGCCATCGCTGTACAGATCGACCAGCGCCGCTTCACCGGCGACGCGGATGGGATGCCAATAGGGCGCAACGACAACGGCTGTGCCGAGCCGGATGCGCGAGGTATGCGCCGCCCAGTCCATCAGGAAGGTGAACGGGTTCGGCCCGGCCATCAGCTCGATCGTGTGGTGTTCCGCCGCCCAGGCGATCTCGAAGCCGCCCTGCTCCGCCAACTGCACGAGTTCACGCATCTGCCGGATGACCTGGCTCGGCGTCTTGTCGGGCGTGGATCGCTCCATGTTGACGGCAATCGAGAACTTCATTGCGTCGGTCATTCTCGCAGGAAATCACGCACCAGGCCGGTGACCAGCTCGGGCGCCTCGACCAGGATGCTGTGACGCAGGTTGGGCAGAATCTCCAGCTTTGATCCCGCGATCTGCGCGTGCATGAAACGCGCCATGCGCGTGTTCGAGCCGATATCGTGCTCGCCGGTGGCGATCAGCGTCGGCGCGCGGATCGCATGCAGCCGGTCGCCGAGATCGCTGGTCGAGAACACGGTGTAGGCGGCGGCGTAGGAGGGCGCGTGGTTCTCCTGCAACTGCTGCATGCGCCGGGCCACGAGGTCGGGATTGCGCGCAATGAAGTCCTTGGTGAACCAGCGTTCCTGCGCAGCCCCGGTGATCGCGGCGACCCCTTGTTCCTGCAGGATCGCCAGCCGCGCCTGCACCCGCTCGCGCTCTTCCGTCGTGCGGCCCGCCACGGCACTGAGCAATACCAACCGGCATACTCGCTGCGCGTGCTGCAATCCGAGGCCATGCGCGATCATGCTGCCGAGAGAGAACCCCACGATATGCGCAGTGGGCACCGCACAGGCATCGAGCACGGCGACCACGTCCTGCACGAAGTCATCCAGCGTCAACGCGCCGTCGATGTGTCCTGATCGTCCATGCCCGCGCAAATCCAGGCGCAATACACGGAACTCGGGCGAGAGCGCCGGTGCTATCTGGTCCCAGGACGTGCCATCGGCGCCAACGCCGTGAATCAGCATCACCGGCGGCCGTTCGCCACCATCGTCCCAATACCGGAGCGCAGGCGCGTCCGATCTCTGCAGCATCCGCTCGGTCATCGCTCGCCATCTCCGCACGGCATCACGCGCGCTGTATAGGAATGCTCATGGGGCCACGTCACAACACCAGGGCGGGTCGCAGCACGCAGACCTTGCGCGAGGCCATCCTCTCGCTTCGCCTCGTGCCGGGGACGCGGCTTGTCGAGCGCGAGATGGTCGAACGGCTCGGCGTCAGCCGCACCGGCGTTCGCGCCGCCTTGCAGTCGCTGGAGGCCGAAGGCCTCGTCGTACGCGGCCATCGTGGCGTGTTCTCCGTCGCCGTTGTGTCGCGCGAGGAGGCACGGCAGATCTATGAGGTTCGCGCCGCGCTGGAGCCGGCGATGGCGCGGCTGTTCATTGCGCGTGCCAGCGACGAGCAAGCGGCGGCATTGGGCGAAGCCGTGGCGCATGCCGAGGCGGCAGCGCGCGCGTTGGACGGCGCCGCCTATGTCGAGGCGTTCCGTTCCTTCTATGCCGTGCTGCTTGCCGGCACCGGCAATGAAATCGCCCGGCGCATCCTGGAGACGCTGGAAGCGCGCATCGCCTATCTGCGGCATCTGACGACACAGAAGGCCCCACAGGCTCGCCAGTTGCGCACGGCGGCGCTGCTGCGCGGCATCTTCACCTCGGTGCAGAGACGCGCGCCCGACCTGGCCGCGCGGCGCTGTGCCGCCTTCGTCGAGCGCTCGGCGCGGTTCGCGATGGAGGTGCTGAAGGACAACGGCTGAACGGGGCACGCGCCCTATTCCGCTGCCACTGCGCGTTGGTCCGCTCGCAGAGCGCCGCGGATCGCCGGAATCACCTCGGTCCCCAGCCGACGCACGCTTTCGCGCGCCGCCGCATGCGGCAGTCCGGCCCATGATGTCTTGAAGATCACGCTGGAGATCCCGGTTTCGCGGTGCAGATGCAGGACCTGCTGCACGATCTTGTCCGGAGAGCCGAAATACACGCTGCGGTCGCGCACGAACTCGTAGGTGAGCTGCTTCTTTAGTGCCATTTCCTGCTCGGCCGGCAGCGTCTCGCCGGGATTGAGATAGACGCTCGGTCCGCGCCAGTTGGAGAAGTTGAGCGATTCCATCATCGGTCTGCCGGCGATGCGTACGGCCTCCTTCTCGCTGTCGGCCACGAAGGTATCGCGCATGACCGCAGCCCGGGCACCGAGTGGCAGGTCCTTGCCGGTGGCCTCGCGCAGCCGATCGCGATACACGCCCAGCCGCTCGCGCAGTGCAGCGACTGGCGGGCGCCACATGATGATTCCGAGGTCCTGCCGCGCGGCGTTCTCGATCGAGTTCGAGCGAGTTCACCATTTCCCACATCGGCAGCGGGTTCTGCCGCGCACGCGGATAGATCGAGAGCTTGATCAGCTCGCCGGTCTTCGGATCAATGTATTCGGGATCCTTGACGGTATGCGCGCGATCGGCGCGGAACCCCGGCGCAGGGAACTCGTAGACTTTGCCCTTGAACGAGAACCGCTCCTGGGTGAGTGCTGCCTTGATCACCGACACCGCCTCGTCGAACACCAGTTTGTTCCTGACCTGGTCGTTCGGGTCGGCGTCCGGATTGAGGTTGCTCGCCTCCAGCCCGTAATTGCCCCGTCCGAACCCTATCTCAACTCGTCCTCCCGTGAGCTGGTCGAGTAGCGCGATATCCTCGGCCGCGCGCAGCGGGTGCCAGAAGGTGACGATAGCCGCCGCGAGGCCAATGCGGATCCGCTTCGTTCGCGCAGCGAGGTCCACCGCGGTCATCAGCGGATTGGGCAGCAGCTCGCGCCCCCAGACGCTGAAATGGTGCTCGGGCATCCACAGCACGTCGAAATCAGTGTCATCGCAGATCGCAGCGAGCTCGCGCAGCTCGTCGAGCAGGTCGGCATAGTCCCGCTGGCGGGTGAGGTCGTGCAGGTTATGGAACAGTCCGAAGCGCATGAGGGGGCCTCCGTTGGTTCGGCTGCGTGCTTTGGTATACCAAAGCTCTTTGGTATACCATCCCTCGCTCGGGCCGCCAATATGGGCTGGAGGGGGATGGTTCAGGCCGATGCTCAGGCTAATCGTGCGCCGCGTGCTGCTGATGCTGGCGACGGCGATCGCTGTCTCGGCCCTGCTGTTCTTCACCGTGACCCAGCTCCTCGGCAGCCCGGCCGAGATGATGCTGGGCCAGGATGCCAGCCCGCAGGCAATCGCCGCGCTGAACACGGCTTACGGCTTCGACCAGCCGGCGATGATCCAATATCTACACTGGCTCGGCAGCGCTCTGAGTGGCGATCTGGGCCGCAGCTACACCACGCAGCAGAGCGTCGCCGCCGCGATCGCCGAGCGCATTCCGGTGACGCTGGAGCTCACGTTCTGGTCGATCGCGTTGGCGGTGATCGCCGCCGTGGTTTGCAACACAATTCCAGTTGCGCGTGGAATCGTGCAGCCTGTGGTGACCATCGCAAACCTGGTAGGCATCACCGTGCCGAATTTCATGCTCGGCGTGTCGCTGATCTTTGTGCTTTCGGTAAAGCTCAATCTACTGCCCTCGACCGGCTGGGTGCCATGGTCGGATGGCATCGGCATCCACCTGCAACACATGATCATGCCGGTGCTGACGCTCTCGGCGTATTACTTCGGCGCTTTCTCGATCGTGTACCAGGCGGAATACGCAAGCGTCCTCCAACGCCCGTTCATCCGGGTGGCACAGGCCAAGGGACTGGGCGAGTGGCGCGTGGCGTTCCGTCATGCGGCGTCGAATGCCATCCTGCCGGTGATCACCTTCGTCGACATATCGGTCGGCCAGCTCACCGGCGGTGCCGTGGTCACCGAGACGATCTTCTCGATGCCCGGCACGGGCCGGCTGTTCGTGGCCGCGATCGAAGCACGCGACTTCCCGGTGACGGCGGGTTCATCACCGGCAGCGATTTCCTGATGGATGGTGGCGTGACCGCTTCCTACTGGTTCGGCGAACTCGCACCGAAATAAGCCGGCCCCGCTGCCGGCACCTCAAATCAGAACCCAACCAAGCGGCCATGCATGGCCGCTAACGAAGGAATTCAATCATGACTGAAGGCATCAAGGGCAAAGTCGTCGTCATCACCGGTGCAAGCAGCGGCCTGGGTGAGGCAACAGCGCGGCATCTCGCGGCGGCAGGTGCGAACCTACTGTAATGCTCGGTGCGCGGCGACTTGAGCGAATGCATGGACTTGCGAAGGAACTGGGCCTCGGCGCCGACGCCGCGGTGCGAACCGATGTCACCGACCGCGCGCAGGTGAAAGCGCTGGTAGATCACGCCGTCGCCAGGCACGGGCGCCTGGACGTCATCATCAACAATGCCGGACTAATGCCGCACTCGCTGCTCGAGCACGCCAAGGTCGAAGACTGGGAGCGCATGATCGATGTGAACCTGAAAGGCGTGCTGTACGGTATTGCCGCCGCGCTGCCTCACATGATTCGTCAGAGCAGCGGCCACATCATCAACGTCGCCTCCATTGCCGCGTACAAGGTGCGGCCAGGCAGTGCGGTCTATGCCGCGACCAAGGCGGCGGTGCGCATGCTGTCCGAAGGGCTGCGCCAGGAAGCGAAGCCCCACAACATCCGTACCACCGTCATTTCACCCGGCGCGGTCGCAACCGAACTGCCCGGGAGCATCACCGAGGCAGACATGGCACAGAACATTCGGCAGTATTACGAGGAGTATGCGATCCCCGCCGACTCTTTTGCGCGCATGGTAGCGTTCGCTATCACCCAGCCGGAGGACGTGGACGTGAACGAGATCCTGTTCCGGCCGACCCGGCAGGAATTGTGACATTCATCTCGACGCGTCCTGCGGCCGGCCACCATGCCCGGTTGACTTGCAGCGTCTGCCTCCGTACGATGATCGCATATCCGTCATATGGGACGGATATGCGATCAATCGACATGAGGGGCGAACCACAGCCGCCCTCTGGAGACGCAGCATGAAGATCGGTTTTATCGGGCTTGGAATGATGGGCCGCGGCATGGCGGCGAACCTGCAAAAGGCCGGCTATGAGCTGGTCGTCCACGACCTGACACGCCAAGCCGCGTCGCAGCATCTGGCGAATGGTGCGAGCTGGGCGGAGACGCCCCGCGCCGTTGCCGAAGCCTGTGAGGTGATCTTCACTTCGCTGCCGACGCCGGCCGATGTCGAAACGGTGGGCTTTGGCGAAAATGGTCTGACGGCCGGTTTTCGGAAAGGTGCCACCTGGTTCGATCTCTCCACCAACGCCGTTGATATGGTCCGCCGGCTGCACGCGCGGCTGGCGGAAGACGGAGTGGACTTCCTCGACGCGCCGGTCAGCGGCGGTCCCGCAGGCGCCAGCAGCGGCAAGCTCGCGATCCTGGTGGGTGGCGACAAGGCCGTCTTCGACCGCTGTAAGCCAGTGCTGGACAGCATGGGAGATCAGGCGCGCTACATTGGTCCTATCGGCGCCGGGTCGATCGCCAAACTAACGCACAACCTCGCCAGCGCCACGCTTGCCTCGGTGCTCGCGGAGGTCTTCTCGATGGGCGTGAAAGCGGGTGTGGAACCGCTGGCTCTGTGGGAAGCAATTCGCCAGGGTGCGACCGGGCGCCAGCGCACGTTCGACCGATTGGGTGAACGGTTCCTCGCCGCCAACTATGATCAGCCCAACTTCGCACTACGGCTGCTGCACAAGGACGTTTCCCTCGCCTTGCAGCTTGGCCGTGAGTTCAACGTGCCAATGCGCATGTGCAACCTGACCCTGCAGGACATCAACGAGGCGCTGAACCGCGGCTGGGGCGGACGCGACAGCCACTCGACCATGCAACTGCAATGGGAACGCTCGGGCCTCGAGCCGGTGTCGGTACCGCTGGAGCGGATCAGGGAGATCCAGGCGAAGGGCTGACGGAGCATGCGCTCGTTCCAGCACCTCATCCCCCCGCTGCGCCTGTTCAGCGGGCCTGACAGCCTGGGTCAGCTCGGGCGGGAGCTGGATCGCCAGCGCTGCCACCGCGCCGTGATCATCTGCGGCAAGACACTCAGTCGCAATGGTTCACCGCTCGACCTGGTTCGCGCGGCTCTGGGCGACCGCTGCGCCGGCGTCTTCCCTGGGGTGGGCGCACATAGTCCGGTCCCGGCGGTCGAGGCGGCAGCGCAGGAACTGCGGCGGCTGGAGGCAGACTCAGTGATCGCGGTGGGTGGCGGCTCAGCCATCGTCACCGCGCGCGCCGCAAGTATTCTGCTGGCGGAGAACGGCGATCCGCGATCCCTCTGCACGACGCGGGACGAGCGCGGGGGACTGCGCAGTCCGCGACTGGTGGCAGCGAAACTGCCGCAACTGGTCATTCCCACATCGCCGACCACCGCCACGGTGAAGGCTGGCAGCGCGATCTTCGATCCGGTAGCCGGCGAACGGCTGGCGCTGTTCGATCCGAAGACGCGGGCGCAGGCTGTGTTCATCCACCCGGACCTGGTCCGGTCAGCATCCCGCGCGCTCATGGCAAGTGCTGCCCTGGATACGTTGTCGCTGGCGATCGAGGGGCTGCTGTCGCGCTCGGGCGATCCGCTCGCGGACGCACAGTTGATGCATGCGGTTCGCCTGCTGGCGGAACATCTGCCGAAGCTCGCATCCGGCGGCGACCTGGAGGCACGTGCCGCGCTGATGCACGCGGCAGTGCTGTGCGGCCTTGGCTCCGACCACACCGGGGCCGGGATGGCGACCGTCCTGGGTCACGCGATCGGCGCGCGCCACGAGGCGGATAACGGCGTCGTCAAGGCAATCGTGCTGCCGCATGTGCTGCGGTTCAATGCCGAAGCGGCGGAGGCAGGGGTTCTCAAGGTTGCCGCCTCACTCGACCTGCCGCGTTCCGGCGCTGCGCCGCCGCTGGCAGCAGTCATCGGAGCGTTGGCGGAGTTGTTTAAGGCGGTCGGCACGCCCATGCGCCTGCGCGAGCTTGGCGTGACCAATGAGGCGTTGCCGGCGATTGCCGAACATGGGATGGGCGATTGGTTCCTGCGGGGCAACCCTCGGCCGGTGAAGGACGCAGGGGAGCTGTTGAACGTGCTTGAGAAGGCATGGTGAAACAACGAGCGCGACCAAGAGAGAGATTCCACTTCGCCAGCCCCTCGAGGTTCCATGGACGACGTAGCGAAGACATCAAGCACTGCCACGGCACTCGACGATGAGGAGCAGGCTGGGCGCGCCTCGCGCGAACCGCAGATGCACCGGACCGTCGATCGGGTCACCCAGATTCTGGAAGAAGTCGTCTACCATCCCGGCATGACCTTCGCCGAATTGGCCCGCGCGCTCGGCGCGCCGAAGAGCTCGGTTTATGGCTTCATTCAGGGACTGCTGGCCAAAGGGTGGCTCTACGAGGACGACCACCGCTTCTATCTCGGCCCGGCGGTGTACGGCCTGACTATTGCGAGCGGGCATATCCGCGCCGGCATGGTGACGCAGGAGAACCTGACGGCCCTGCACGAGGCGACTGGCGTTGCGGTGTTCCTGGGCGTGCAAGCCGGCGATCACCTGATCTACATCGGTGAGGCCGGCGGCGACGCGATCTCCGGCATCGAGGCCCGGTCCAACATCCGCCGCACGCTGTTGGGCACCGCCGGCGGGCAGGCGCTGCTGGCCACCTGGCCAGAGGCGGAACTCAGGGCGTTCCTGCGCCGCCGCAGCCCTGACGAGGCGGAGCAGGTCGAGCGGTTTCTTGCCCAGTACGAACAGATCAAGCGGACACGGGTCGCCACCAACCTCCGACTTGGGGGCACGCGGTTCGCTCTCGGCACGACCGTCCGTGACAAATCCGGCGCGGCGGTGGCGTCGATCACGCTGGTGGGCCGCACGCCGGACTTGCAGCCGCGCGCCAAGAAGCTTGGCGATATGCTCCTGCGTCATGTCGACGCCTGGTCCAAACGATCTGTGCAGGCGCGCGAGGCGATCTAGTGGGCAAAATCTAACACTTTGATACCCGGTCCAGAGGTCTGGTTGGAAAGCGGCTGTGTCCGGTTCGGGCATTCGCTGCGACATCAGCACTTCTGCATCAAGGCCGGCGGTTGATCGAGCATCACTTTGCCAAAACCAATTGGATACAGCGGCCGGCGCCCGATTAGCGTAACGCGCGGGCTCTGCCCGGGGTCCACCAGGTCCTGTCGCGCCGGCCAACTTCTGGCGAGGTGCTGAGAGTATGACAACCAGCCCTTGATATCACATCATCATCGGCGTGCTGACACCACGTCTACCGCCTGACGGGCGATAGCGAAGGGCGTCCACCATTAGACTAAAGGCCGCCGAGTGTTGGCGTCGGCTTGGATAATAGAGGTGGTAGCCAGAAAACGCCGGACACCAACTGTCCAGCAGTCGCACGAGTCGCCGCGCCTTGATGTCTCGAAATACCTGATCCTCCGGCATATAGGCGACACCCAGACCATCGAGGGCGGATGCGAGCCTCAGGGCGATGTTATTGACCGTTATCTGCCCATCGACCCGCACCTTCACCTCGCGGCCGTCCTTCCCGAATTCCCAAACAAATAGACCACCGTAGGTCGGCAGTCGGACATTGATGCATTTGTGCGCTGTCAGATCGTGCGGCGATTGCGGCACGGTATGTTTCTTTAAATAGGCCGGTGATGCGACGACGGCCATGCGAATATCAGGACCGGTCCGCACCGCGACCATGTCTTTGGCGACCTGTTCCCCAAGGCGCACGCCGGCGTCATACCCTTGGGCGACGATATCGGTCAGACCGTAGTCGGCGACGATCTCCACGCGGATATCGGGATAGGCGGGCAGTAGCTTCTTTAGGGCAGGCTGCAGAACCGATACCGCAGGATGCTCGCCAGCGGTGATGCGGATGGTGCCGGCGGGTCGCTCGCGCAAATCAGAGAGCGCCGCAAGTTCCGCTTCGATCTCCTCGAAACGCGGCGCGATTGTGCGAAGCAGACGCTCGCCGGCTTCCGTCGATGCTACGCTGCGTGTCGTGCGTGTCAGCAGGCGCACGCCCAGTCGTTCTTCCAAGTTACGAATGGTCTGACTGAGGGCCGACGTCGACACGCCCAGTCTGGCCGCCGCCCTGGTGAAGCTCTGCTCGCGAGCGACAGCCGCGAAGACGGCCAGGTCATTGAAGTTCTCAATGGGCATTGTTTAGCCACGCTAAAGACGTCATGCCGATTATGTAGGCTAAACGTAAGCCCGTCGAGAGGCTAGGAACCTCTAGGACCGGACGCTGATCGAAGCAGGAGCTGACAATGGTTCGTCCTTCCATTCCAACGCGCAGGACTATCCTGATGACCTCGATGCTTTCTTCAATCGCGACCGCTGTCACGGCTGCTCCAACGGGCGGGCAATCACGCCGGCACGAGGGAGAGAACATTCTCGTGGCGTATTTCTCGCGAAGCGGAAATACGCAGGTGGTCGCCGGTGTCATCAGCCGTTCGCTCCAAGCCCACTTGTTCGAGATCGAGCCGGCAAAGCCGTATCCGGCTGATTACTTCGAGACTGTGGAGCAGGCACGCCAGGAGCGGGACAGTGGCTATGAGCCCGCCTTGAAAGCGCGAATACCCGACATCGCCGCCTATCAAACGATCTTCCTCTGTTTCCCGATCTGGGGAGAAACCGCGCCGCCGGTGATTCGCTCGTTCCTCAGGGCCCACGATCTGTCAGCCAAGACGTTGGTGCCAGTCATCACGCATGGCGGATATGGCCTCGGTAGCAGCTTGGCGGTGCTTCGGTCGCATGCACCCAAAGCGCGGCTCTTGGATGGTTTTACGATGCAAGGGCCGCAGGAGCGCGAGACCACGACGCGTGTCACGCAGTGGCTGAACAATGCCACAAGGCCAACTAGACTCGCAATATCGGAAACGGAACGATGAGTTTAAACTCTTGGAGCCACCTACTAGCGCCATTGTTGGTCACAGTCAGCAGCGTTACAGGTGCTGTGGCAATGGCCCAACAGATCGCCAAACAGGAGCCGCTGGTCATCCAGGCGCAGGGCAGCTTCGCGGTCGGCGGCAAGGTCGTCCAGCACTCCTGGAACCTTCAATAACAATGCGCCTACCGCCGAAGGGCAGAGCCTGCACGGCGACCATCTCTATGCCTTTTATCAGGTGCCGCAGGATCCAAAGTCGCTGCCGATCGTCATGCTGCACGGCGCCTATCAATCGGGGCGGAGCTGGGAGACCACGTCCGACGGCCGCGAGGGATTCCAGAACATTTTTCTGCGGCGGCACTTCTCGGTCTATCTGGTGGACCAGCCGCGCCGTGGCCGCGCCGGCAACAGCACCGTGGCCGCGACCATCGAGCCCACACCCTACGACCAGCTCTTTTTCGACCAGTTCCGGATCGGCAACTGGCCGAACTACTTCGACGGCGTGCAGTTCGACCGCAAGCCCGAAACGCTGAACCAGTTTTTTCGCTCGGTCACGCCCAACACCGGCCCTTACGATCCTGGCGTGATCTCGGATGCGATGTCCGCGTTGTTCGGCAGGACCGGCCCGGCAATTCTCTTCACGCATTCGCAGGCGGGTGGACCGGGCTGGCTGACCGCGATCAAGAATCCGAACGTCAAGGCGATCGTCGCATTCGAGCCGGGTAGCGGATTCGTCTTTCCTGAGGGAGAACTCCCCGCAGCTATGCCGAGCGCAGCAGGCACCTTGTCTCCCGAGACGGTGTCGCTGGACGATTTCCAGAAGCTCACCCGCATCCCGATCGTCATCTACTACGGCGACAACATCCCGACTGAGCCGACCCTGCGTCGGGGCGAAGACAACTGGCGAGTGCGGGTGGCCATGGCCCGGCTCTGGGTAGATGCCGTCAACAAGCATGGCGGCGACGCACGGCTCGTGCATCTGCCCGAGGTCGGCATCCGGGGCAACACCCACTTCCTCTTCTCCGACCTGAACAATGTTGAGATCGCCGATCTGGTCTCGAAGTTCCTCGCTGAGAAAAAGCTGGACAACGGCGAACGAGGCGTTGCGCGCCGTGGTCTATAAGTATTGAACATGAAAGGGATATGCATATGGTCGAGGCCGTGGACGACAAGCAGAATCCGTTCACCCTGGTCTATGATGGGGCGATCGCGAGGAATGAGCCGGGCAAAGTCAATATCCACCCCGTTACGTACAAGCTCAACGGTCTAGATATTGTCGCCAACATTTATACCCCGGTGAACAGCGATCCGCGGCAGAAATATCCCGCAATCGTCGTGGCGCACCCGAACGGCGGCGTCAAAGAGCAGGTCGCGGGCTTGTATGCCCAGCGCCTGGCGGAACAGGGTTACATCGCGATCACCGCAGACGCTGCATATCAGGGTGGCAGCGGCGGCGAGCCGCGCAACGTGGACAAACCCGCATATCGCATTGAAGACATCCATGGCATGGCGGACTTCATCACCCGCTATCCGGGCGTTGATGCCGCACGTCTAGGGCTATTCGGCATCTGTGGCGGCGGTGGCTACTCGTTGGCGGCAGCGAAAACCGATAAGCGCTTCAAGTCGATTGCAACGTTGAGCATGTTCAATTCCGGTCGAGTCCGACGCAACGGCTTGAAGGATTCGCAATTGGACACTATCCAGCAGCGCCTTCAGCAAGCTTCGGCCGCCCGCGCCCAGGAAGCGGCCGGAGGAGAAGTCACTCTACGCGGGAGATGCCAATTTGACAGATGAGCAGATCGACGCACTGCCGTTCGATCTGTATCGGCAGGGTTATCATTATTATTGGAGGACCAACGCACATCCCTATTCGACCTTCAAGTACACTATGAGCAGCTTGCTGGACCTAATGCGCTGGGATGCCACGGACCATATCGAATTGATTGATAAGCCGCTGTTGATGATCGCGGGCGGCGAGGCCGACACTCTGTACATGACCGAGGACGCATTCGCCAAGGCCACCGGCACCGCGGACAAGAAGATGTTCAAGATCGACGGCGCAAAACATATCGAAACCTACTGGGTTCCCAAGTATGTGGACGCCGCAATGGACAAGCTGACGCCGTTTTTCGCCCGCGCCCTTTAGTTTGGACCGCTCCGCAGCCGTTAACTCACATGTCGCCCGATGAAGGTTTCCAGTGAAAGTTCTCAGCAACATGTTGCTCGTGGCTCTGCTCCTGGGCGCTGTAGTGGCCTCCGTGTACGCCCAGGAGCAGGCACCGGCTGCTTCGCCTGCGACGGCCACCCAGCAGCCTTCGCGCGCGCAGCAACTGATGGGGGCAACAGCGCCAAAGCTCGCAGAACTGACCGACGGCGTGCTGTACGTCGACATTTGGGAGCGGCCTCAACTGTCAAAACGGGACCGGAGCTTGGTCACCGTGGCGGCCCTTATCGCCCTCAATCGTCCTGACCAGCTTCGCTCGCACCTTACGCTTGCGCGTCGGAACGGCGTCACCGAAGAAGAGTTGATCGAGACCATCACTCACATGGCCTTCTATTCAGGTTGGCCGAGCGCGGTTTCTGCAATCCCCATCGCCAAAGAGGTTTTCCAGAATAAATGAGGCACGCGAAACTCCGTGCTGCCGTCAGGCACAGAGACCCAAAGGAATGAGATGAAGTCCCTTGCCGCAACAATCATCTCCATTGTTTTGTGCGCCACAGTGGCATCTGCGCAGTCTGGTCAAATGATCACCGTCGCCCACCCCGGATCGCAACCGGCTACCGCGGGTTCTGCTGACAACTTCACCGGCTCGGTGCGCGTGGACTCCCGGTTTCAGGGCACAGAGCCCGCCCGGATAAGCGGCGGCATCGTCACGTTCGAGCCCGGTGCGCGCACCGCCTGGCACACCCACCCGCTGGGCCAGACCCTGATCGTCACGGCAGGCGTCGGCCTTGTCCAGGAGTGGGATGGCCTGGTGCAGGAAATCAGACCAGGCGACATCGTGTGGATCCCGCCAGGATTGAAGCATTGGCATGGCGCCACCGCGACCGACGGCATGTCGCATATTGCCATCTCTGAAGCGCTCGACGGCAAGACGGTCGTGTGGATGGAGCAGGTATCGGAAGAGCAGTACCGGCGCTGATGCCAAGGCGGTTCGTTAAGCGCGGCCCAGGCCAGCAGCCTTAGGTTTGTCAGCCTCGGTCGCTTCGATCACGCCACGCCAGAGCCTGCGCTCATGTGGGAAATAGTCGGACACTGGATAGTGGAGCGTGTGGTTGTTCTCCCAAGCGACGACAGTATTCGGTCGCCAGACAAGGCGGAAATGGAATTCCGGCCGCTGGGTGTGACGATACAATTCACGGAGCAACTCGTCGCCTTCCGGCGTTGGAAGCTCGACAATGCCGCGGCAATAAATCGGTACGTTGACGAACAGGTACCTTCGGCCATTCCCCGGATCGCGGGGCACCAGTGGATGAACGACTGGCGGGGCGTTCTCTCTCGCTTCCGCTTCCTCTTTCGTATACCGGCGCTTGGTATTCTGGGTTGCCGTCACGCGATGGTAGCAATGCAGGCCCTCGATCCGTTCCTTCAGTTCATCGGAAAGTGCGTCATACGCAGCCGCGAGGCTGGCGAACAACGTGTCACCACCGATGGGCGGCAGTATCTTCGCGTAAAGCGAAAGGACGCGGGTCGGCAATTCGCGGAACGAATGGTCCATGTGCCAGAAATTGATCTGCTGCTGTTCATTGGATTGGGTATGGATGGCGCCGACTTCCGGTGGGTGGTTTCGATCCACGACCATGTCTTCCTTCACGGGCGTGCCGAAGATCCTCAGAAATTCCGCGTATTGATGTGGCGAGAGCTCCTGATCGCGAAACACAAGGACTTTGCGGTCGGCCAGCACCTCTCTGAGTTCCCTTTGCGCTTCTAAGCCTGGCTGTCGCAGGTCGATCCCGGAGATCTCGGCGCCGAGCGCGGGCACGATTGGACGCGGATCGATATAAGAGAACGTCCTGGTCGCGATTGGTCCTATCGGTCGAAGGGATTCAAATCCGTGATGTGTTCGCTCGCCTGGTATTGCAGTCAGGCCTCGTATCGCCAGTGTGTCGGTTTGTGCCATTCCTTGATCCCTCCTGCTTCAGACCCGCCGGCGCCGGTTGGTACTCAGGCTACTTCAGTGAGGGGACAAGGCCCAAGCCCACAGCCATGTACGGGCATCGGGACTGCTGGCAATCAAAGCGCGATCGGCCAGGCCGGCTGACTTCGTGGCCACGATCGCGACCACATTCGGACAAGGACCCCAGGCGATGAACACCGTGAGCCGCACCGGGCGCCAAGACCTGTACGCCACCCACTTCTTCCTTACCGCAGACCACCACCCGCGGCCTATTCAAAGTCTCCCGCCCCCTGTCCGGTGGAACTCCGGCCAGCGGCGCTTCACCAGGTCCCGTTCAGTGCCGTACGCGTAGCAGGTGTCGATCTTCCGTGGCTTGCCGTGGCTGTCCAATGCGTCCGCACGGCTGATGCCCGCGGCGCTGAGCGCCTGAAACGCGACTGTCGCCATCGGAGTCAGCAGCTCCATCAGATGCGTGCAGCTATGGGCGCCGCCGATCCGGCTTCGCACCTCCCTGCTCCACCCACCGGACATGCGCAGTCCTATCAGCGACCGCAACGCATCGCCGCCGCCAATACACTCCAGGTAGGGTGTGGCGTCCATGAAGGTGCGCACGTCGCGAACCACCAGGTGCTCATCGAACACCAGACGCACGCCCATGTCGTGCACCGCCTGATGCGCCGGAACCATCTCTCCGAAGCCGCCCGGCTGGAACTCATGCGAGCGGCGATCGGTGACCCGGCCCTCGACCTCGAACAATCCGTCGCTTCGACGGTAGCCACGCATGTCTATACGGCGGAAGTGCAGCTCCTCGCGTTCGTCCTGCATTGTCTCAATCTCCCGCCATGGTGCTGATATCGATGACGAACCGGTAACGCACATCCCCCGCCATCAGCCGCGCATAGGCGGTGTCGATCGCATCGGCGCCGATGACCTCGACCTGCGCACCGATCCCATGGAGGGCGCAGAAGTCGAGCATCTCCTGGGTCTCCGCGATGCCGCCGCTGCGTGTGCCCGCGAGTGAGCGCCGATTGTTGAGCAGCGAAATCGCCAACAGGCTCAGCGGTTTCTCCGGAATGGCGAGTGTCACCAGCACACCGTCGCGGGCCAACAGACCGAAATGCGCGTCGAGATCGATGTTTCCGGGCACCGTCGAGATGACGATGTCGAACGCACCGGTCAATGCGGCAAATGTGCCGGGATCGGTGCTGACATGGAACCCGTCGGCGCCAAGCCGCAACGCATCGCCGCGCTTGTCGGCGGCGAGGTCCAGCACCGCGACATGCGCCCCCATGGCGCGCGCGATCTGCACGCCGACATGTCCTAGGCCGCCGAAGCCGATGATGGCGACGCGTTTGTCCGGTCCCGCGCACCAATGGCGCAGTGGCGAATACAGCGTGATCCCGGCGCATAACAGCGGCGCAGCGTTCTGCAACGGCAAGGCCGTCGGGATCCGTACCGCGAAGGCCTCATCGACCACGATCTTTTGGCTGTAGCCGCCGTAGGTCGGCTGACCGTCACGGCCGATTGCGTTGTAGGTCAGGGTGCGCCCGCCGGTGCAGTACTGCTCCAATCCGGCGCGGCAATCCGAACAGACGCGGCACGCGTCGACCATGTTGCCCACGCCAGCCCGGTCGCCGGCGGCGAAGCGTGTGACGTCGGATCCGACGGCGGAAACGATCCCGGCGATCTCATGCCCTGGCACCAGAGGGTAGATCGGCAGCCCGCGCAGGCTCCACGCATGTTCGATGTCCGAATGGCAAATGCCAGCGAAGGCGATGTCGATGACGATGTCGCGCGGACCCGGATCGCGACGCTCAATCGCCATGCTCTCGAAGGGACGACGCGGACCGCGCGTTCCGCGGGCGCGGACCGGGATCACGCCGCCGCGGCCTCGCGTTCGCCGCGCAATTCAGCCAGCAATGCGGCTTTGTCGATCTTGCCGGTCTGGTTGACCGGCAGCGGCTCGGTGCGCAGCCGCCACTGACCCGGCACGGCGAAGGATGCGACCTTTGACCGCAGTTGCTCACGCAACGCCTCTTGGGTGAGGCCGCCGCCATTGACCACGATGGCCAGCACTTCCTCGCCCAGGTCAGGGTGCGGGACGCCGATAACAACCGCCTCTGACACGCCCGGGATGGTCATCAGCGCCTGTTCCACGGCGGCCGGTGCGATGTTCTCACCGCCGCGGATGATCAGGTCCTTGCAGCGGCCGGTGATCCAGAGATGGCCGTTCTCATCCAGCCGGCCCAGATCGCCGGTGCGCAGCCAGCCATCGGCGTCGATTGGGGATTCCACGCCGAAATATCCCAGCATCTGCGTCGGCGACCGCACCAGCACCTCGCCGTCCGGCAGTCCCTCCCGGGGGAGGATGCGGATTTCGGCCAGCGGTAGCGGTCGGCCACTGGAGCCTGGCCGCGCGGCGACATCCGCGCCGCCGGCGGCCGTCGCCTGGCCACCGTTTTCGCTCAGGCCGTAGCCGGTCGCGATGCGTGACTGCACGCCCGGCAATCCCTCACGCACACGGCGCAGCAGGGCGCCATGCACCGGCGCGCCGCCAAGGGTGATGGTGCGCAGTGAATGCAGGTCGCGACGCGCCAGGTCAGGATGATCGAGCAGCCGGGTCGCCATCGTCGGCACCGCGTTCCAGCGGCTGACCTGGTAACGCGCGATCAGTTCCAGTGCCTCCGCCGGATCGTAACGCCCGCGCGGAAACACCAGCGTGTTGCCCACGATGACGCCGCGCAGCAACGCACCGATGCCACCGATGTGGAACAGCGGACCGGTGTGCAGACAAACCTCGCCGGCAGTCGCATCGGGCTGCCACGGCAAGCGGCGCGTGACGTGCAGCAACATCATTTGGTTCGCCAGCAGCGAGCGATGCGCGAGGACGACCGCCTTGGCTCGGCCCTCGGTGCCGGAGGTAAAGATGATCACTGCCGGATCGTTTTCGTCCACCACGGCCGCCTCCGTTTCGGGCGGCGGCGCGGCGGCGGCGTTCTCATTCACGTCCCAGGGGCCGAGGCGCCAGCCGCCGGGAACCTTCGCGGCGGCGCGCGCATCCGCCAGCACCAGCGCGGGCTTCAGCAGGGTCAGTGCGTACGCAAGCTCGTCCTCGCTCCACCATGCGTTGCCGACTGCGGGAACCGCGCCGATCCGCACGCACGCCCAGAAGTTCAGAATCCAATCCGGGCTGTTCCAGCCGAGGATCAGGACGCGGTCGCCGCGCCTCAGGCCAGTGGCGAGAAGTTCGCGGGCCTTGGAAGCACTGGCTGGTCCCAGCGCATCGAACTTGACCACACGCTCTCCTTGCACGACATAGGCTCGGTTGCCCCAATAATCGGCGAACAGCAGGACATCATCGATCCGTCGCGGGCGTTCGGCGTACATCCGGAATGAGATGCCGCCGATATGCTCCACGGCGATCTGCTTGCTCCAGAACGATGGCGTCGCAGACATGGGTGTCCCTCGTTCGTCAGTGGCCATGGCCGTGTCGACCCGCGTCCTTCCACAGCAAAGCGCGGCGGGCGGATGAACAGCAGGCGGTCCAGCAGGAATGTGATTGCCGCCAGCACGGCGACCGCGGCGAACGTCCCCGCGGCGTTGAACTGGTTGGCGTTCGATGCCAGCAGAAAACCGAGTCCACGATTGCCGGTGAGGAACTCGGCGACCACGACACCAACGAGCGCATGCGGCACCGCCAGCTTCGTCGCCGCCACGAGCCACACGAGCGCCGATGGCAGCCGCACGCGGAACGCGATGTCCCATTTCGAACCGCCGGCGATCAGCACCTGATCGATCAGCACCTGGCTGACTTCGCGGATGCCGAAGTAGGCATTGTAGAACATCAGGAAGAATGCAGCGAGCGCCGCGACCGACACCGCAAGGCCCTGGCCGATGCCTGCCCACAGGATCATCAAGGGAACCAGTGCGATGATCGGTACGCCGTACAGCGCCGAGATATATGGCTCGAGCACGTCGGCCACGGGTTTCGCAACGGCCAGCGCATAGCCGAGTACCAGCGCGGCGGCACTGGCGATGAGGAAGCCCTCCACGGCAGGCACGAGTGTCGCAACGATGTTGGCGAACAGACTGCCGTCGCTGATCCATTCAACAAGCTCTGTCAGCACCTGGGCGGGTCTGGGCAGATAGAACGTATCGACAAGAGTTCCTGCGGCTAGCTGCCATAGGCCGATCGCGACAACCAACACAGCAAGGCGTCCTGCAAGCAAGCGCTGTCGCCGCGCCGATGTCGCCGACCGTGCTTCAGCTTCCAGGCTGCCTACCGCCGCAGCGGGAAGGGATTCAGCGATTTCGCTGCTCAAAACAGCTCTCCCCGTGCACGATGCAGGGCGTGTTGCAGCACGCGGCAGATGTCCCGAAATGTGTCGTCATATCGCAGCGTTTCGGCATCGCGTTCCACGCCCAGGTCGATCGCGATTTCGTCGATGACGTGCCCAGGTGATCCGCCGATGACGACAACGCGGTCCGACAGGAGTGCCGCTTCCTCTAGGTCGTGTGTGACGAACAGCACGGCGATGCCGGTCTCGATGACGATGTGGCGCAGGTCCCGCTGCAACTGGGCGCGCAATTGCGCATCCAGCGCCGCGAACGGTTCATCCATCAGCAGCAGACGCGGCTGATAGATCAGTGCCCGCGCCAGCAGGCCACGCTTCTTCATGCCGCCGGAAAGCTGCGCCGGGTACAGCGACGCAGCCGCCTGCAGCCCGAAAGAAGACAGCAGCGCCATCACCCGCTCATGCGCCTCGGCACGCCGTACACGCCGCATCCTCAACGGCAGCCCGACATTCGCCGCCAGCGACAGCCACGGCAGCATCGTGTCTTCCTGCGTCACGTAGCCGACGCCTCGGTTCACCGCGACAACGGGCTTGCCGTCGAAGTGGATGGAGCCTTCGCGCGGGCGCAGCGTCCCCGCTGTAAGGTTCAGAAGAGTCGATTTGCCGCAACCCGACGGACCGAGCAGCGTCACGAACTCGCCCGGTCTCACTGTCAGCGATGTGCGCGACAGGACATCGCGCGGACCGGTGAACCTTACCGCCACGCCGTCCAGGCGCAGCAGCGGAGGCGGAAGCGTGTTCGCTTCACTCTGTCTGAGCGGCTGCATAGGTGATCCGTGTGTAATCGACGTCCTTGTAGCTGTCGGCACCTTTGGGATCGTTGGCGATCCAGTAGTCGAACGCCTGGCGGGTGAAGGCGAGGCTTGCGGGATACGCGGCGCTGGCCCCGTCCCACGCCGTTGCCCACACAGCGGGATCCAGCTTGGGGAAGTAGGTGCCGTGCAGCGTGCGACCGGTCGCGGCATGCTCGTTCCGCACCGCGGCGAGCGCGTCGCTCAATGCCGCGCGCAATGCATCGACGTCGTCGCGCCGCTTCTCCAATGTGTCGGCACGGGCGACGACGACGCAGGTCTTGACGTTGTTGGCGCCGGGCACGTCACCGCGTGGTCCAGAAATCCACAGCTTCGCAACGCCCTTCGCGATGGCGAAATCAACGATTGGGCTGGCATAGGCGATGGCATCGTAGCGCTTCTGCTCGATGCCACTGACCAGCGCGGCCGTCTCGCCCATGCCGACCAGGCGGACATCTCTGTCCGGGTCGATGCCAAAGAGCTTCAGATAGGATCGCAGGATCTGGTAGTGCGTGGAGCCGACTGCGCCGGTGCCCACGATAAGTCCCTTCAAGGCGCGCACGCGATCCGCGATCGGTGCATCAGGCGACACGCCGAGCCGCTGTGCGACGTCCTCGCGGATCACCATCACCTGCAGATTGTTGACGACAGCGGCGATGATCCGGAGGTTGGCGCCTTGCCGGATGGCTTGCAGCGCATCGGCCGTGCCGGGCGATCCGAAGTCCACCTGGCCGGACAGCACGGCATCGACGACGATGGTGCTGGACGTCCCCGCCGCCTGCTGTTCGACAGCGATCCCGTGTGCGCGGTCGGTGCGGTTGGCAATCATCGTGAGCGGCACGGCAATGGTCAGACTGGGTGCCGCGGAGCGCAAGGTCACGGTCCGCTCCGCCGCCCGCGACCGCCGGCCCGAACCGATGAACGCGCCCGCGGCCGCCGTCATCCCAAGTGCCGCTGCGCGCCGGCGGGTCAGCATCCTGCGGGAGCGCCGATCACTCCCTCCTGGCGGAGTGCCTTCAGCTCCGCCGCACCAAGGCCGCAAAGCTCGCTCAGCACGTCATCGGTGTGCTCGCCGAGTCCGGGGGGCGCAGTCAGCGGGCGCAGGCTGGAACCTTCGTAGCGCATGGGGCTGTTGGGCAGCGCGACCGGCCCGTTCGGCGTGGGCTGCTCGGTCAGGAAGCCTCGCGCGCGAAGATGCGGATCAGACAGTACCTCCAGCGCATCGCACAATGGAGCAGCGGGGATACGGAACTCCTCACACAAGGCGCTGATTTCTTGCCGAGTGTGTCTCGCTGTCCAGTCAGCGACCCAATGTGTGATCTCATCGATGCGCTCCACCCGCCCATGCAGGTGCTGCAACGACTTATCCTTGGCAAGCTCGGGGCGACCCATTGCATTGGTCAGTTTGACCCAATGATCGTCGGTGGCGCAGACGATGGCGACCCAGCCATCGGATGTCTCGAACGTATCGAACGGCACGTAGGAATCGGCGACGTGACGATTGCCGGTCCGCCGCGGCACGTGATTGCTGGCGTAGGCGTGACCCGCCGCGGGCAGCATGGTCGCAAACAGCGACTCCAGCATCGACACCTCGATATGACGGCCGCGACCAGTGCGCTCGCGTTCGAACAGGCCGGTGACGATCGCGCCATACAGATGCGCGCCCGACATGAAGTCGGCGACCGGGACGCCAGCCTTGAGCGGGCGGCCGCCCAGTTCGCCGGTGGTGCTCATCAGCCCGCTCATCGCCTGGATCGTCAGGTCGAGAGCGAGCTTGTCCGCATAAGGACCGGTGCTGCCGAAGCCGGAAGCCGAGGCATAGATCAGCCGCGGGTTCGCTTGCATGAAAACATCTGAGCCAAGGCCTAGCCGCGGCATGACCGCGGGAGCAAAATTCTCCACCAGTACGTCGGCTTTACGGCCCAGATCGAGCAGGATTTCCTTGCCGCGTTCGGTCTTCAAATTCAACACGATGCCGCGCTTGCAGCCGTTCAGCGCACGGAACGGATAGTCGCCGTCACGCGCGCGCTTGCGCGACATGTCACCACGCGGCGGCTCGATCTTGATGACATCGGCACCCGCCATCGCCATCAGGAAGCTGGCGTATGGCCCCTGGAAGACATGCCCGAGGTCGAGCACGCGCACGCCCGTGAGCGGCAAAGGGACATTGTTCATCGAGACTCCTCCGTGCGATGAGGCAATTTGATCGTGGCCGTGCCGGGCATCACGTTCTGATCCCGTTGGTTGTGCGCCCAGGTGGTCAGACGCACGACGTGGTCGCCGTCCTGATCGACCTCCTTGGCTTCAACTCGGCCACCAAGTCGCACCACGTCGGATAGATAGACGTGCGCGCGGTATTCCGATGTGGCGGCCTTCAGGAACCCGGTATCGCCCATCCAGTTAGTGAGCGAATGGAGCTGCCAGCAGGTGCGTTGAATACCCACGTCATAGGCCGCCTGCGCGCCCTGCAACCGCGCTGCGTAGTCGTTGTAGTGAACCGAATAGACCGGTTCGAGCGCGTGCGTGGTCGGGTCGCGATACGCCCATCGCGGATGTCGCCGATAGCGGCGCAGCGCAACACCATGCGCGGCAACGCGGGGGATCGGCGCGGCGCCGGCCGCAATGTAGGCGATCTCGTCGGTAAGACCGAGAGGCCCCTTGGTGATGACGTCGATCTCGTCGCCGACATTCACATCGTCCCAATAGCGCGGCGTGGCGCCACGCGGAGTTTCCGCGAGTATGTCCTCCTCGATTGCGACGATTTCCGCTTCCGTCCAGGGATGTGGAAGTTCAACCGAGCGAGAGGATGCGCGCTTCTGCGCTTCGACACGCTCGAAGCGGACCCGGGAGCAGATGAAGGTCGCGACCAGCTCGTCGTGCTGGTTGTAGTATTCCTGGCGGATGTAGTCCTTGATGCGACGGCCGGCGAAGTTGCTCTGGAGCGGGCCGTCGAACCCGTCGAACCAGACGCGGGCGATGACCTTGTCGCCGAGCCGGATGGGCTGGTGGAACGTGAGCCTCGTGTCCGCGTGGAAGCCGCCGAGACCGCGCCAGCCAACCTGAACCGACCCGAGGCAGCAGAAGATGAAGCTCGGTGGTGCGATCAGCGTGCCGTGCGGTGTGATGCCGGCGTACTTCGGGTCAGTGAACAGCGGGTTGCCGTCACCGATACCTTCGCAGAAGCGCAGGATGGCGAGGCGGGTCGCATCCTCATTGTTGACGCAGGCGTCGGTGCGCAGCTCGGTGCCGATCAGCGCGCGCATCTCCGCCAGCATTTCGTCGGTGAATTTGCCTCTGGCGAGTTGGCTGTCGATGCCGGCGGCGTCGGGCATTGGGCTCTCCCGTTGTTCGTATTTGCGTTCTATAGATCGTATATCCGATCCAAGGATGTAGAGTCAAGTGGAGCAGCGTCGCGATAGAGGTCTCTGGCGCAGCATCAGCGCTTTCGAAAGACGTCCTTCGCCACCGCAATCGCCGTCACGGCATTTGGCCAGCCAGCGTAAAATGCCAGATGGGTGATCGTCTCGATCAACTCGTCCTCGGTTACGCCGTTCTGGCGCGCCAGAACGAAATGAGAGCGAAGTTGATCGGGACGATTCAGCGCTATGAGTGCGGCGACCGTTATCAGGCTCCGATCCCGTTTCGAGAGCTGCGGACGCTCCCATATGTCCCCGTAGAGGACGTTATCCGTGATTTCCGCCAATTTGGGGGCGATGTCGCCCATCAATTGCTGCGCCCGAGACTGTTGCTGATCGCTGGCTGGAGGAGCGGCAGGCGTTTGCCCCTGAGCATGAGCGATCATGGGCATGCCACTGGCCAGCAAAATGCTTGCCGCGCGAAATAGAGGTACTGGCTCCGTGCCTCAACTTGTGTCTCCTCATTTCGCGAGCACGATCGTGGGAACGGATGAAAGGATGCGCATTTCTTGCTTGCCAACCGCTACGAGGCGGCGACGAGGGACCTTGTTGACCGGGGCCAAGGTCACGCCGCCGCGGCAGCCATGACGGACGCCTTGGGCCTCCATTTCCACGGCAGCAATTCGTCTGTGAGGTCTGGCTCTGCGATCTGCGTCAAGCGGTCGAGACTGTAGGTCCAATCTGACGGAAGCTCGCAACGGCGGGGAAGGTTGTTCCCGCAGGCGCCGGGGCGGCAGCGGGATCCCTGATGGCCGCCACCAGCGCACCGCATGCGCCGCAACACCTCGCCCACCTTCAGGGACAAGGGAGATGCGTTCCGGCTTCAGACGAAAGCAAAGGACAGAAGCGGGCCATGTGGACGGAAGCGGATCAATCCAGCTTCTTCTGAGCGAAGAATTTGGACACTTGGTCTGCGATCTCCATGTTGTTCAAATCTGAGAAGGCAAAGTGGGTGTTGCCCCTGATGCCGATTTCGGGCAGGTGCACGACGGTCACATCGCCGCCATGTTTGTTAACAGTGTCGCGCCATGACCGAGCCATTTGGAGCCGTGCGCGCCAGCTATCCTGGGCAGGCAGGTCCGTCGGCTGATCCGGGATGTTGTCGCCATAGAAGACGAGGACCGGTAGCCTGGTCAGTGCTACGAACTGCGACATGGGAACTGCTGCCCCCTGAACGGTATCGAAGGCGCTGGGGATCGAAGAGGGCACTTCCCCCTCGGGGAACACGAAGCTGCTGCCCGGCTCAAACGCGACGATTGCCTTGACATTTTCGTTCTTGATCGCCGTCAGCCAACCGGGGCCGCCGCCCTGCGAATGCGTGAAGAGAATGCCGGGGCCGATCTTCTCGAAGAGTGCCGCGACACCATCGGAGACGATGTTCATGTCGAACGGTCCAGTGTTGGGCGTCATGGACCGGAAGTATTGGTTGAGGGTCTCCGGGTCCCGGGAGAACTGCACACCGTCGAAGTAGTTGGGCCAGCTGCCGACACGGAACTGGTTGAACCAGAGCTGCTCATCCGGCGTCGGCTTGATGGTCGTCTCGACCATGCTGCGGCCGGCATCGCCGCGGCGTGGCTGATCGATCAGATAGGTGGAGAAACGGCGGCGTAGAAAAATGTTCTGGAAACCTTCGCGACCATCCGGTGTCGTTTCCCACGTCTTCGAGAACTGACCGGCCCCGTGCCACATGACGATTGGATATCGCCGCGGATTTACGGGTATCTGGTAAAAAGCAAAGACGTGATCGCCGCGGTACGTCTGCCCAGCGGGCTCCAGCGGTTTCCGGGGGTCGAAGGCGCCTGGCGCCGTCACAACCGTTCCGCCGACGGCGAAGCTGCCTTGCTCCTGGATGATCAATGGCACCGGTGCGCTTGCCTGCTGAGCCATCGCGCCTGCCGACGCGAGAACGCCAGTTGAGATCAGAAGCAAGGGGTTGAATGACTTCCAAGGCTTCACAGGATTCTCCCTTTAATGCTCAATGGCTTCAGCCGCCGCTTCCATGGGCACCACACCTGTCGCGCCTCCGATGTCCTCAGGGCAACAGAACAGATGCCGGACCGACCCGCTCGACACCGGGCAACCCTCCCGCACGCACCAGGAGCGCAATTTCGCGCTTGATGTCATCGACCGTCAGCGTTGCGTTCGACCAGTTCGCGGCGTTCTCGGCGAGAAGTGCCTTCGCGGATGCCTCATCAAGAGAGGGATAGGCGTGCATGAGGTGCGTCAGTGCCTCCTCCGGCCGCTCGCGTAAGAACACCCCCAGGTCCTTGGCCGTCTGCCGCATACCAGCAATAATCGCAGGGTTCGCTTTGGCGTAGTCCGACGTGGTCTGCGCACACACCGAACTTGTCGGACTTACATCGACAGGAAGCTCGTTGCGTGGTCCGCTGATCCAGATGACCCCGCTGCCGTTGGCCTGAGCCGCAACCGAAAATGGTGGCACCAGAAGACCACCGTCCACCGCACCCGTCTGCAGCGCGGCGACGGTCGCCGGCTGTGTCATGTAGGCGTATTTCATCTTCGCACCCACGCCCTCGGCTGCTGCCTTGTATGGTGTCAGAACTGATGAAGTCGGGCTTGGCAGCGCAATCGTCAGCCCATCCACAGCACGCAGCCGTTGCTCTATGGGCGCGTTCGGCGCGACACCGGTTTTCGCCGCTGTCGCCTTCGTCAGCATCAGGGACGCCAGCAAGCCACGGTAGAAATTGACCACGACGACAATGTCGCGACCGTGCATCCTGGCCGCCAGCACCTCGCCGGGTCCGGCGGAGGCGAACGCGACAGAGCCGCCAAGCACCGCGGCGAGCGCGGCATTGCCGCTGTCCATCACGGTGACCCGCAGGTCAATGCCGTTCTTCTCGTACAGGCCTGCGCCAAGCGCGATCCGCAGCCCGCCATAGACGAGCGTGGTGGAACTGACCGCGAGCGTAATCGGCGTCGCCGCGCGCGCGTGATGGATGGCGAATGCTGCGCCGGCGCTGCTCAGCAAAATGCGACGGGTGATCATGTCGTGGCCTCCACATTCAAGGTCGCGTTCGCGGTCTGCCAGCGCAGCACGCGGCGCTCAATCAGGCTCAATACGGCCAGCAGCATCAGGCTGATGGCCATCAGCACGAGCAGGCCTGCGAACACCGATGCGGTGTTGAAGAACGACGTGGCTTCCTTGATGCGAAACCCCACGCCGGAATCGGCGGCGACGAACTCGCCCACGATGGCGCCGATCAGCGCGTATGGCAGGCCGATGCGGATGCCGGTGAACACCCAGACGGCTGAATAAGGCACTGCGATCTTGGTCCAGATGGCCCAGCGCGACGCGCCGAGCAGCCGCGCGTTCTCTACCAGGTCTCGGTCCACCTGTCGGGTGCCCTGATACGTGGTGAAGAAGACCATGAAGAACACCAGCATCCCGGCGAACATGATCTTGTTCGTCGGGCCGATGCCAAACCACAGCACGAACAAGGGCGCCAACGCGATTTTCGGCAGCGTGTAGAGCGAGATCACGAAGGGTTCGAGGAGATCGCCCGCCTTGCGGACCCAGCCGAGTACGAACCCTACAAGGCCGCCCGCGATCGAGCCGGCAATGAAACCCGCTCCCGCCTCGGTCAAGGTGATCTTCAGGTCCGACGAAAGATTACCGGACTGGTACCAGGCGATGAGGGCCGAAATAACCAGGCTCGGCTTGCTCACCCAGAAATCCGCGTGCAAGGCGGACGAGGCCCATTCCCAGGTCACCAGGAATAGCACGACGAGTAGGAACTGAATTGGCGCGGTGCCGGTGAGTATGCAACGAACCCAATGGTTCGCACCGGAGGATGTCGCGGTTCGCATCAGTGCACATCCAGTGCTGACCAGAGTTGCTTGAAGTAGGCGCCGAACACCGGGTTTGATTGGACGTCGATCACGTCGCGCGGACGTGGCAAATCGATATCGACGACCAGCTTCGGTGTGCCCGGCCGCTTGGACATCACCACGACGCGGTCGGCCAGTGTGATCGCCTCATGCAGGTCGTGTGTGACAAACACGAACGTGCTGCCGGTCTGCTCCCAAAGCTGCAGCAACTCGGCGTGCATTTCAGGCGAAGCTGTGCGTCGAGGCTGCCGAACGGTTCGTCCATCAGATAGGTGTGCGGCTCATAGGCAAGCGTGCGCGCGATCATCACGCGTTGCAGCATTCCGCCGGAGAGCTGGCGTGGATACGCCTTCTCGAACCCCGATAGCCCGACCCGCGCGATGGCGCGTGCCGCACGCTCTCGCAGTTCTGCGCCCGAGATACCGCGGAATTCCAACGGCAGGCGGACGTTCGCCTCTACCGTGCGCCAGGGCAAGCAGTAGTTCTTTTGCGTGATGTATCCGACGTCGCGGTTGGCTCCGCCGACCTGTACGCCGGCATAGGAGACGCAACCCGATGAGGGCCGCAGCGTCCCCGCGACCATGTTCAGCAGCGTGGACTTGCCGCAACCGCTCGGGCCGACGATGACCAGGAACTCTCCCTTGCGTACCTGAAGTGTCGTCGGTCCCATGGCGTGCAGCGGTCCGAACCGCGCGGAGACCGCTTTGAAGTCGATCAGCACCTCGGCCTGCGCTTGTTCGGGTGCGGGATCGCGTAATCGAACGATGTTCATCTCCTAGCCCCTCAGCCGTGCGGCAGGAGGATCTGGCGCACGACCACCCCGCCATCCAACAGATCGAGGTTCTCGTTCAACTGAACGAAACCCATTTTGCCGCTTTTCAACCTGTCCACCGGCATCGTTCCGTCGTGGTAGAAGCGGAGCAGTTGCGGGATGTCCCGTTCCGCCACGCCGCTGCCCATCAGCGAGCCGCGGAACGCCTTTTCCTCGGCGACCAGTATCGCGTGAGCGTACTGGTAGAGATCATTGGTGGCACCCAGGCCGACGCAGATGATTTCGCCACCTTTGCGCGTGATCGCGTTCGCTGCCGCCATCGCCGGCTTCACGCCTGAGATTTCGAACGCGAAGTCCACACCGCCCCGCGTCAGCTCCTTCACCTTGACGGTCAAGTCGGGATCGAGCGCCGACAGCGTGCGCGTGCAGCCCAGTTCTAGCGCGAGCGGGAACTTGGTCTCGTTAACGTCGATGCCGATAATTTCCGAGGTGCCGGAGAGCTTGGCCGCCATCACCGCATTCAATCCGACGCCACCCAGACCGAACACGGCGACGTTGTGGCCTGGCCGCACCTTCGCCGCGTTGAAGACGCTACCCGCCCCGGTCACCACGGCGCAGCCGAACATCGCCGCAATGTCGAGAGGGACCGACGGATCGATCTTCACCAACGTGTTCGGCACGGTGACGGCGTACTGCGCGAACGACGAGACGCCGCTGTAGTGGTAGACGGGCTTGCCGTTCCGGCTCAGCCGCCGTGCTCCGTTCGGCAGCAAGCCTTGCGCGCGTGACGCCCCCACGTTGTCGCACAACGCGGGCCTAAGCTCGGTGCAGGGACGGCAATGGCCGCAGCCGGTGGCGACGGTCATGACGACATGATCGCCCGGCTTCAACTGCATCACACCTTGCCCGACCTCGCGGACGATGCCGGCCCCCTCATGCCCACCGACCACGGGCAATGTGCGTTTGCGCAATCCGGCCACTTGCGACAGGTCGGAATGGCAAAGCCCTGCGGCGCGGATTTCTACCAGTACCTCGCCTTCGCCGGGACCTTCGAGTTCAACCTCCTCGATACGAAACGGCTGCGTCTCTGCGTACGGCGTCGGCAGACCTTGTTCGTACATCACAGCCGCGGTCATCCGCATGGCGTGTTTCCTCCGCTGGTAGCGTTCAGGCACCCGCTGCTCTCTTGACACCCGAGCCTGAACGGCTAGTCTGATCGCCAATACGATCTATCATCCGGATATACGAAACACAAGAGGGAACCCATGACAGCATCCGCCAGCGCCGGCAGTGCCGAACAAGCTGTCAGGCCCGACCTGGTGAATGACCTCGCGCGCTTCGCCGCGAACCTTGGCGCGGAACAGCTAGACGCGACCGTCGTGAAGGCCATCAAGACGAACGTTCTCGACACGCTGTCCTGCGCACTCGCCGGTTCTTCCGCCCCGGCGATCGCGGAGGTGACCGGCCTCGTGCGGGAGTGGGGCGGTGCGGCGCAGGCCGACATGTTCGTGTTCGGCGGCAAATTCCCGGCACACCATGCAGCCTGGGCCAATGCCGGCATGTCGCACGCGCGCGATTATGACGACACGCATGACGCTGCCGTGCTGCATGCGGGTGTGTCGTCGGTGCCGGCCGCATCGCCGCGGGTCAGTTGCGGGGTGGCCTGTCGGGTGCCGAACTGATTGCCGCTGTCGCTGCCGGGATCGAGACGACCTGCCGTCTCGGCATCGCCACCAAGCTCGACCTGATTGAAAGCGGATTCATCTATACGTCGCTACTCGGCTATTTCGGCGCCACCGCCGCTGCCGGACGGGCACTCGGTTTGACCGAGAGCGAGATGCTGAACGCATTCGGCATCGTCTACAGCTCGGTTGCCGGCAACCACCAGGTCACGCGTGACGCCTCGCTGATGAAGCGGCTGCAGCCGGGGCTTGCGGCGCAGGCAGCGGTGGTTGCAGTGCAGCTTGCCAAGCGTGGCATCCGGGGGGCGCAACAGGTATTCGAAGGCGCCGATGGGTTCTTCCGGGTCTATCTGCACAATCACGTGGACGCGGATGAGGTGCGCAAGGATCTTGGCCAGCGCTGGGAACTGTTGAACCTCAGCTACAAGCCGTATCCCTGTTGCCGTGACGTGCACACGGCAGCGGATGCGGCCATCCTGGCGCGCGCCAGAGCACAACGACCGGCCAGCGACATCGAAACCATTCGCGTTGGTGTCACTTCGCCTGGCTACCAGATGGTGTGTGTGCCGGAAGCAGTCCGTGCGGCGCCGCGCACCATCGTCGAGGCACAGTTCAGCATTCCTTATGCCGTCGCCGCGACCTGGATCGACGGCACGTTAGGCATGAACCACTTCACCAACGAGGGGCTGGCGCGCAGGGACATTCTCGATCTTACGACGCGAGTTCGTCCCTATGTCGATGAGGAGATGGATCGGGAGTGGAGCCGGTTTGTCACGCCGGCGGCGCTGACGGTCCAGTTCCGTGACGGCCAGACCGTGCAGACGCGCGTCGATTACCCCAAAGGCCATCCGAAGAACCCGATGACCGAAGCGGAGTTCGCCGCCAAGACGGCTGGTTGCGCGACCTTTGCGGCGACGCCGCTTGCGCCGGATACCGCCGAGCGGCTGATCGCCACCACCGCACGGCTGGAGGCGCTACCGGACATTGCGGACCTCATCCGGATCATGACCGCAGGACCGCGAGCATGACGACGATCTCTCGCCGCGCTGCGTTGGCCGGATTGGCCGCGGCGCCTCTGGCACGACCAGCCCTGATCCGTGCCCAGAGTGTATCCGCCGCTATACGCATCGGCCTGCTGAGCGACGTCGGCGGAACGTATAAAGACAATGGCGGTCCGGGAAACAAAGTCGGCACGGAATTGGCGGTCGCCGATTTCGGTGGCTCGCTGTTGGGGCGGCCGATCGAGGTGATGCAGGCCGACGACCAGAACAAGCCGGACGTCGCCAGCAGCGTGGCGCGGCAATGGATCGACACGGAGGGCGTGAGTTTGCTGCTGGATGGTGCTTCGTCTCCGGCGGCGCTCGCCATTCAGCAGGTCTCGCGCGAGAAGAAGCGCGTCTATTGCACGACCTCCTCGATCCCCACCGCGCTGGTGGGCAAGCCGTGTTCGCCCTACAGCTTCCAGTTCTTCGGCAACGCTTGGTCGCTGTCCAAGGGAGTTGCAGGGACGCTGACCGAACAGGGCAACAAGACCTGGTTCTTCATTGCGGTCGATAATGAGGCGGGTACATCCCTCCAGAAAGGCGCGGAGCAGTTCATCAAGGCCGCCGGCGGCACGGTAGTCGGCGCCGCGCGAGCACCGGTCGGCAATGCCGATTTCTCCTCCTACCTGCTTCAGGCGAAAGCGTCCGGGGCTAAAGTGATTGGGCTGGCGAACGCCGGGGCAGACTTGCAGAATTGCATCAAGCAGGCTGCTGAATTCGGCATCGCCAAGGGTGGCCAGCTCCTAGCAACCTTGTTGCTGGAAATCAACGACGTGCTATCGATCGGCCAGGATGCCTGCCAGGGCCTTGTTCTGCCCTCCAGCTTCTATTGGAATTCGTCGCCCGAAACCCGAACCTGGGCGGCACGCTATGTACCGAAAATGAACAGGCCGCCGGGCACGGGGCAGGCTTGTGCCTACTCCGCCACGATGCACTGGCTGAAGGCAGCGAAGGCCGCCGGCACGTTGGACGCCGATGTCGTAGCGGCGAAGATGCGTGACACGCCGCTCAATGATTTCTTCAACCGGGATGTTCGGATCATGGCCAATGGGGCCGTCCCGCACACCCATTACCTGTGGATCGTGAAACCTCCTGCGGAAACGAAAGAACAATGGGACGTCTTCAAGCTGATTGGCACGCTACCGTCGCCTTCGGCATTTCCGCCGGCGGATGCCTTCGGATGCCCGCTTGGGAAGGCTTGACAGGCGTGGCCAACCTGATTGTCATCACGCGCAGAGTGACCTTTT
>CAWCDM010000010.1:0-20977 GCA_963794185.1 uncultured Alphaproteobacteria bacterium
GGCACGCAGACCATGCGCGGGAAACCTTCGTGGCTCACGGAACCGTGATAGGCCGGTGCGGGCTGATCGATGGCGACGGGGATGCCATCACGGTTTGCATTTGCATCCGCGGGGCAAGCTGCGCCATGCTTTCGGCCGTGATCACCTGGGACGGTGGTCCAGGTGGTGCCATGAGCTTCCACTCGCGCAAACGGAACCGCCAGGGAATTCGGAGTGTGGGCTCCGCGCATGCCAGCGGCCACGCGACCGGCAGATCGGATGCGGGCGCGCGCTGGGATGCCGTCGGGATCGCGCGCTTCCATGGGCAGTGCGATGCCGCGGCTCGGCTCGGTGCTGCTTGCCATTGTGGTGGTGGCGCTGCTCACCATCGGCCTGCATGTGCTGTTCCAATAGGCGCGGATGCCGCGCAACCTTCTGACCGATGTCGCCGGCATCGCGGTGGGCCACGCCGAGGACATGCTCCTCGGGTCGGGCGTGACTGCGGTGGTGTTCGACCGGCCCTCGGTCGCGGCGGTGAGCGTGCTGGGTGGCGCCCCGGGCGGGCGGGATACCGACATGCTTGCGCCGCAGAGCACCATCGAGGCGGTCGATGCCATCGTGCTGTCCGGCGGCTCGGCTTTCGGGCTCGACGCCGCGGGCGGCGTGCAGGCGGCGCTGCGCGAGCAGGGCAGGGGCATCGCCATTCGCGATGTGCGCGTGCCGATCGTAGCGCAGGCGATCATCTTCGACCTGGCCAACGGCGGCAACAAGGACTGGGGGCGATTCTCGCCCTATCGCGACCTGGGCTACGCGGCGGCCTGCGCGGTGGGACGCGAGTTCGCGCTGGGCAGCGTGGGCGCGGGCGCCGGCGCGACGACGGCGACTGTGAAGGGCGGACTTGGCTCGGCCAGTTCGGTGACGCGCGGCGGCCATGCCGTGGCGGCGATCGTGGTGGTGAATGCGGTGGGTTCCGCGACGATCGGCGACGGCCCGTGGTTCTGGGCTTCCCCCTACGAGCAGGACAGCGAGTTCGGCGGCCGCGGCTGGCCGGCGACATGCGACGTCACGCCGCGGTTCAAGGGCGGGCCCGGCACCAGCACGACGATCGGCCTGGTCGCCACCGATGCGGTGCTGACGAAACCGCAGGCGATGCGACTGGCAATCATGGCGCATGACGGGTTGGCGCGCGCCGTGCTGCCCGCGCATGCGCCATTGGACGGCGACACGATCTTCGCCGTCTCGACCGGGTTGCGCCCGCTCGGTGAACCGGTGCCGGAACTCACGGAGCTTGGTCACGCCGCGACATTGATGATGGCGCGTGCGATTGCCCGCGGCGTCTACGAGGCAGCCGCGCTGGCGGTGCCTGGAGCGCAGCGGTCCTGGCGCGACCGGTTCCTGGCATCGGCATGATCATGGCGATGCCGCTGATGCGGCGGCCGGGAGCCGCCTGGGTTCGCTGCGGTGGCGTGCCGTCGTGCCGGCAACCGCCGCCGCGGCTGCCGTGTTGCTGGCCGGATTCCTCTACACTTTCGGCTATCGCGACCAGTACCACGCATTGCTCGACGGCTGGGGCGCCGCGCCGTTCCCGTTCCCGTTCCTCGACATGCATGCCGTGACGTCGGCCGTGGAGTGCCATCGGCTTGGGTTCGACGTGTATGTGCAGAACCCCTGCGATGCACTGAACCGGGTGCACGGCTATTCACCGCTCTGGCTGTGGCTTGCGGTCCTGCCGATTACAACTGCCTGGGACAACGCGCTCGGTCTCGCCACTGTGCTGCTGTTCCTTTTGGCGTTGCCGTTCCTGCCGCCGGGTCGCGGATGGTGGCAGACTGCGGTGATCACGCTCGGCACCATCTCCAGTGTGGTGATGTTCGCGCTGGAGCGGGCCAATGTCGACGTTGTCGTCTTCCTGCTCGCGATGTTGGCCGTGACGCTGGCCCGTCGAAGCATGAAGCTGCGGATGTTGGGCTATGCGGTTGCGCTGCTCGCCGGCATGCTGAAGTTCTACCCGATCACACTGCTGATACTCGCGGTCCGTGAGCGCCTGGGCGTGTTCATCGCCGTGGGTCTCGTCGCGTGCGGCGCGATCGTGCTGTGGTTCGTGCTTGATTCGGGCGAGATCCTCCGCGGCATGGCGAACATTCCGACGGCGCCGTATTTCGACGAATTTGTCTTCGGTGCGCGCGATCTGCCGTATGGATTGGCGCAGACGTTCGACTGGTCGCGCGCGGTTGGAGCCTTGCTACTTGTCGTACTGGTTGTCGCCATGGTTGCCATCGCGGCGGCGCTGGCCGGACACGACGATACGGCGGCGCGGCTTCGTCAGCTCAGCGAAGCGGAGGCGGCATACCTGCTGGTCGGCTGCGTTCTTCTGGTGGCATGCTTCCTTGCCGCGCAGAACATTCTGTACCGCAGCATCTTTTTCCTGTTTGTCCTGCCTGGGCTGACCGCGCTGGTGCGGACGGATGGCAGGCGGCGACTCGATGGCCGCTATGTCGGCGTCATCGCGTCGATCATCGTCCTGATGTGGAATGACACGGCCCGCACGCTGGTCAACGCGGCATTGCGGTGGTTCGGCGTGTCGGCGCGGCCGAACGACATCGCCCATTTCTATATCTGGCTGGTGCGCGAGGTGATGTGGTGGGCGGTTGTCATCGTCCTGGCGGCGTTCCTGTTCCGGCTGCTCCGGGATTCGCGCGCGACGCAGGATGTGATCGGGCTGCTGTCGGGCAGGATCGGTTGAGCGTGCGGCATCCTGCCATCGATGTCCTGGCACGGCGCGAAAGCCATGCCGCCGAATACCGGACGCGGCGTGATCCCGATTGCCGCCGAACGCCTGCTCTGGCAGGCGCATATCTTTCGCCACCTGGTTCATCTGCTGCCAGGCGAGACGATCCTGGAAATCGGCAGCGGCGACGGCGGCTTCACCCGGGCGCTTGTTGAACATGACGCGCGGACGCAACAAGCTGGTGGCCGCATCGGCTACACAGCAGGCATGCAGCGTGCCGAACGTGGAGGCGGTCGCCATCGACAGTCTTCCGGGTCCGATCGCCGGCCGGCGCTTTGACTATGTCGTGGCGCAGAATGTGCTGGACCGCGACAACGTCATCTATCTGCTGGAGCATGTCTTCGCGCTGCTGGAGGACGGTGGTCGAGCGGTCTTCATCGAGTCCAACCCGTGGAATCCGATGTCGGCGGCGCGACGCGCGGTGCATGGTCTGCTCGGCCGGCCCTATGTCCAGGCACTGCTGAGCCGCACACAGCTCTACGAACTGCTGTCCGAGATCGGCTTCATTCGCGTCTCCGCGCGGTTCACCGATTTCGTCTATCCGCCGCTTGCGCCGACGCCGGGCATGGCGCGGGTGATGCGCAATGCCTCGGTGCTGCTGGAGAACATGCCGCTGGTGCAGAGCCTGGCAGGACGGATTTTGCTGCACGCCCAAAGGCCGCCGCGCAACGTGGTCCGGCCGGCGGTTTCGCTGTGCGGGCACGATATGCTTGCGACATGCCGTGTCGTTCGTGATCCCGTGCCACGACGAGGAGATGAACATAGTGGCATTGGTGGATGGTCTGCGGAGCCATTACGGTGATTACGTGCACGAAGTCGTGCTGGTCGACGACAACTCCCGCGATGGAACGGCGGCGGTGATCGATCGGCTGGCTGCCGACGATGCTCGGATCGTCGCGGTCCATCGCTCGCCGCCCAATGGTGTGGGCCGTGCCCTGCGCGACGGCTATGCCGCCGCGTCGGGCCGCTGGGTGATGTCGATGGACTGTGACTTCCAGCACCTGCTGCCGGAAATGGAGGACATGTTCGACGCCGCCGCGGACGGCGTCGATGTCGTCTTCGGCAGCCGGTTCTCGCGTCGGAGCGTGCTGATCAATTACCCCTTCGGCAAGATCGTGGCCAACCGGGCGTTCCATGTGCTCGCCGAATCTGGTGATCCGGCTCGGCGGCTTGCGTGACGTGACCAACAACCTGAAGCTGATGCGCGGCGATTTGGCGAAACAGCTCGTCATCAGCGAACCCTGGTTCGCCGCCAATGCGGAAATCGGTCTACAGCTTGCGCTGCTGGGAGGAACGGTGCGGGAGGTGCCGATCTCGTGGATCAACCGCACCTTCGACATGGGCCAGAGTTCGTTCAAGGTGCTGGAATCCGGCGCCGGCTACGCGCGCGTGCTGTGGCGGTTCGCCCGGGCGACGCGGTTCGGCAGCCGCCGCTTCGAGATCGGACGGTTTGCAGCGCGATGCAACACGTAAGCGCCTGTCTGGTCTGCGACGGCCGGTCGTTTGTCGAGCGCCATCCTGCAACATTCGAAGGCGGCTGGCGGGATGCGGTGCCCTATTTCCTTACCGGGCGCACCAAGGCGGTTCACGGCCGGATTGTCCGCTGCCGGGATTGCGGCTTCATCTTCACATCGCCGCAGTTCGCCCCGGACGAATACGCTCGTATCTACGCCGTGGTTCACGCGGACGGCAGCGCGGGAAGCCCGCCGCATTCGCGCTTCGCCGCCTTGGCGCAACGCGTGCGGCAGGTGGAAGCGGCCGGACGGTTTCTGGATTTCGGCTGCGGGAGCGGTGCATTCCTCGATGCGATGGCGGGCTATGACGGCATCGGCTTCGAAGTGGCGGACGATGTCCCGGGCGGCGTCGCGCGGAGCGGCCGGATCGTGACCGGCGACATTCTGGCCGATGGCATCGAACAGACCGGCCTCGCCCCCGCAAGCTTCGACTTCATCGTCGCCTGGGACGTGCTCGAGCACCTCGCCGAACCCACGCAGCAGATGGCGCGGCTGAGCACCTTGTTGAAGCCGGGAGCACGACTCTATTTGACGCTTCCGAACAGCGCGAGCTGGGTTGCCCGCCTGTCGGGCGAGAAGTGGAACATGCTGCTGCTGGAACACCTTTGGTATTTCGATCCGGCGACGATGACGCGGTTCCTCGGACGTTGCGGCTTCGCTATCGACACGATCCGGACGATCGGCTATCCGGTCGATCTGGCCACGGTGTTCCTGCGGGCCCGCCAGACCTACGGTGCATGGGTGCCCCGGCCCCCCGCATTCCTGGCGAACGTCAACGTCAAACTGCCGATTGGCCTGATGTTCGTCAGGGCCACCAGGCCGGCCTGATCATCGGTGCATGAGGAAACCCAGGATGGACGTGGCGATCATCACCGGATCGGCCGGACTGATCGGCTCCGAGGCGGCCCGTTTCTTCGCCGCGAAGGGGCTTCGCGTTGTCGGCATCGACAACAACATGCGCAATGTCTTCTTTGGTGCCGATGCATCCACGGCCTGGAATCGCCAGCAACTGCAGGCCGGCGTACGTGGCTATACCCATGTTGATGCGGACATTCGCGATGCCGATGCGATGGAGGCGGTGTTCCGCAGTTATGCCGGATCGATCGCGACGGTGATTCACGCGGCGGCGCAGCCGTCGCACGACTGGGCTGCGAAAGATCCGATCACCGACTTCACCGTGAACGCCAATGGCACATTGGTACTTCTGGAGATGACCCGCCGCTACGCTGCCAGTGCGCCGTTCATTTTCATGAGCACCAACAAGGTCTATGGCGACACGCCAAACCGCCTGCCTCTCGTCGAGCACGCAACGCGCTGGGAGTGCGATCCGTCGCACCGCTATGGCATCCATGGCATCGACGAGAGCATGAGCATCGATGCGACGATGCACAGCCTGTTCGGCGTGTCAAAAGCGTCCGCCGACCTGATGGTGCAGGAATATGGTCGTTACTTCGGCATCCCGACCGTCTGCTTCCGCGGCGGGTGTCTGACCGGTCCGGCGCACTCGGGAGCGCCGCTGCATGGCTTCCTGAGCTGGCTTGTGAAGTGCGCCATCACTGGCCAGCACTACACGGTGTTCGGCTACAAGGGCAAGCAGGTGCGCGACAACATCCACGCCTATGATCTTGTCACTGCACTATGGCACTTCTTCCAGAATCCGCGGATCGGCGAGGTCTACAACATGGGCGGCGGCCGTCATTCTCAATGCTCGATGCTGGAAGCGATCGGAATCTGCGAACGCCTGACGGGTCGGCCGATGAACTGGAGCTACAGCGAGGCCAATCGCGCGGGCGATCACATCTGGTGGGTGTCGGACGTGCGCAAGTTCCAGGGCCACTATCCCGACTGGACATATCGCTACGATCTTGATGGTCTGCTGGGGGAAATTCATGCGGCCCTCGAGGACCGCGTGGGAGGGCGCCCGCCGGTTGCGTTGGGAGGATGACATGGGCGATGGAGGTGGTGTGCGGCGGTTCGAAATCACCGAGCATGAAACACCGGTATTCGGCGGTGCGGAATTCGGCGCCGTGGGAGCCTATGAGCGGCTGCACGGCACTGCGTTCTGTGAACTGGATCCGGCGCATGCCTTGAATGGCGGCATCGTCAATCTCGACAAGGCGCCGCGCAATGCACGGGGCTGTGTGGAGTATCAGGTCGATTTCCGCATCCTGAAGCCGATCTATCTCGATCGCGGTAATGGATGGCTGCTGTACGACGTGCCCAATCGCGGCAACCAGCCTGTGATGGCGCGGCTGAATGGCGCGCCCGAGGGCGGGCATCCGCAGACCGCCGGCAGCGGCTTCCTGATGCGCCACGGATTCACGGTCGTCTGGAGCGCATGGCAGGGCGACGTCCCGCCGGGTGCCGATCGTCTCGTTGCGCGGTTCCCGATCGCGACCGGCGCGGATGGCCCACTGACCGGCATGGTCCGCGAGGAGTTCATCGCCGAGGCAACCGGACTGCTCGGCGATGCCAACATCCAGGAGGTGTCCGAGGATCGCTTCATCGGAACGCTGATCTATCCTGTCGCCGATCTGAATGCAGCGGAGGCGACGCTGACGGTGCGCCAGCGCGAAGCCGATCCGCGGGCAACGCCACGGGGCCTTGCCTGGCGGCTGGTCGATGAACGACATGTCGAGATCAACGCGCACGACCGCACCGGGCTTCGATCGTGGTGCGATCTACGAATTCATCTACCGCGCGCGCGATCCGATGGTGATGGGGATCGGTTTCGCCGCGATCCGCGATATCGTCGCGTTCCTGCGCCATGCGACGCATGACGAGGCGGGCAACGCCAACCCGTTGGCGCCCGCGGCGAAGCCATGCATCCGCCATGCGCTGGGCTTCGGGATTTCGCAGAGCGGCCGCGTGCTGCGCGATCTGCTGTACTATGGGTTCAACCAGGATCTCGCTGGACGCAAGGTGTTCGATGCGATGCTGCCGGTGGTCGGCGGATCGCGGCGGACCTGCGTGAACTGCCGCGTTCGCGCAGCCCGGCCGCTATTCCCGGCAGCACGAGGACCATTCTTACGGCGACGACCAGTTCCCGTTCAGCTATCCGACGCTGACCGATCCGATCAGCGGCCGCACGGCCGGCATCCTGCAAAGCGCACGCGATGCCGGCGTGTGCCCGAAGGTGATGCATCTGGATACCGAGAGCGATGTCTGGCAGGCGCGCAGTTCGCTGGTGGTCACCGACACCGCCGGCGGCGATATCGCCATGCCGGAGGACGTGCGCGTCTATCTCGCAAGTGGCGTGCAGCACGCCGCGCCTCGGCCGATGGCGAGGCAGGTGACGCAGTTGCCGGGCAATCCGCTCGGCTATGGCGCGTTCATGCGGTCGCTGCTGATTGCGCTGGTCGAATGGGTGGAGCATGGCGTTGCGCCGCCGGCCAGCCGCTTCCCATCGCGCGCCGCAGGAACGTTTGTGTCGCTGGCTGAGGCGCGCGCCGGATTTCCCGTGTTGCCAGGTGTGAACTTTCCCACCGTGCTGAACGAACTGCGGCTGCGCGACCATTCCGTCGAGCCGCCGGTTGAGAGTACGGCGTATCCCGGTGTTCGTTCCCAGCGTCGATGCGGACGGCAACGCCGTGGGCGGGCTTCGTCATCCGCTGCTGGACGCGCCGCTGGCGACACATACCGGCTGGGCATTGCGCGGTCCGGGTTTTGCCGAGGGCGATCTGTTCACTGTCAATGGCTCGAAGATTCCGTTTGCCGCGACGGAAGTCGAGCGACAGCGAGCCGGTGATCCGCGTCCGTCGATCGCGGCACGATATGGCTCGCGCGAGGCATGGGCGGAGAAACTCGGCGAGGCCATCGCGCGCCTTGTCGCCGATCGGCTGCTGTTGCAGGAGGATGCCGATCGCCTGATGAGCGCCGCACGCAAGTCCTGGGATGTATTTCAGGTGCTGTGATGCCGTCGAACGCAGGCCAAAATCGGACGGACCTCGCCCGCTACCAGCCGAAGCACTTTCTGCTGGTCGCTCGATGGCAAGGTGGCCACCATCACGCTCAACCGGCCGGAGCGGAAGAACCCGCTGACGTTCGAGTCGCTACGCGGAGCTGCGCGACACATTCCGCGCTCTTGCGCACACAGACGCGGTCAAGGCCGTGGTGATCACCGGCGCCGGCGGCAATTTCTGCTCCGGCGGCGACGTGCACGAGATCATCGGCCCGCTCGTTCGCATGCAGGAAGCGGACGACATGCCGGGTCTGCTGCGCTTCACGCACATGACGGGCGACCTGGTCAAGGCGATGCGCGCCTGCCCGCAGCCGATTGTCGCGGCGGTGGACGGCATCTGCGCCGGCGCCGGCGCGATCATCGCAATGGCGTCCGACCTGCGCCTTGGCACGGCGCGCGAGCAAGGTCGCGTTCCTGTTCGTGCGCGTCGGACTGGCCGGCGCCGACATGGGCGCGTGCAACATCCTGCCGCGCATCATCGGCGCCGGGCGCGCAGCGGAACTGCTCTACACCGGCCGGGTCGATGGATGGCGCGGAGGCCGAGCGCTGGGGATTTCTACAATCGGTTGTGCGACGCCCGAGAGCCATGCTGGCCGAGGCGCAGGCGCTCGCGCGCATCGCTGGCGGCCGGGCCGACGTTCGCCCATGCGATGACCAAGCGCTGCATCCACCAGGAATGGAGCATGTCGATCGACGAAGCGATCGAGGCGGAGGCGCAGGCCCAGGCGATCTGCATGCAGACCGGGGATTTCGGCCGCGCCTATCGCGCGTTCGTTGCCAAGGAGCAGCCGGTGTTCCAGGGGATTGAAGGGGACCGTCCATGGAAGTCGTGGGCCTGGGCTTCTACTTCGAGGATCTGCCGGTCGGCCGGCGCTTCCGCACCATCGGCCGTACCGTCACGGAGGCGGACATCACCAACTTCGTCAACTGCACCGGCATGGTGGAGGTGCTGTTCACCAACACCGAATTCCTGCGCGAGGAATCCGACATCAAGCAGCGCCTCGCACCGGCGGCGCTGAGCTACTGCTTCGCCGAGGGCCTGCTGGTGCAGGCCACCATGCAGCATACCGGCTTCGCCTTCCTGCACATGGACTTCAATGTGGAGAAGCCGGTGTTCGCCGGCGATACGATCCACGTGGAATGCGAGGTGATCGAGGCACGCCTGTCGCGCAACCGGCCGGGCAGGGGGCTGGTGCGCACGCGCAATCAGGTCGTGAAGCAGGACGGCACGGTGGCGCTGACCTACACGCCGCTGCGCATGATCAAGTGCCGCGGCTGATCGTCCGTCACCGCTCGCGCATCTTCGGATCCAGCACGTCGCGCAGCGCGTCGCCGAACAGGCTGACGCCGAACACGGTCAGCGCGATCGCCAGGCCTGGGAAGATCGCAATCCAGGGCGCGGTGGACGCGTATTCCTCGGCGCCACCCTGCAGCATCAGGCCCCACGCCGGCGTCGGCTCCTGCACGCCCAGCCCAAGGTAGGAAAGCGATGCCTCGGCCAGGATCGCCTGGCCGACGAACGCGGTCAGCATGATCAGGAACGGCGCCATCACGTTCGGCACCATGTGGCGCAGGATGATGCGTGAATGGCTGTAGCCGCAGGCGCGCGCGGCATCGACATAGGGGATTTCGCGGATCGCCAGCGCGCTCGACCGCACCACGCGCGCGCAGCGCGGGATCAGCGGGATGGTGATCGCCACGATCACGTTGTGCACGCCGGTGCCGAAGATCGACACCACGGCCAGCGCCATGATGATCAGCGGGAACGCCATCACCACGTCGAAGATGCGCTGGAACACCAGGTCCAGCTTGCCGCCGAAATATGCGCTCGCCACGCCAAGCACCAGCCCGGCGAAGCCGCCGACGATGGCGGAGGTCAGCCCGACGATCAGTGCCGTGCGCGCGCCGTAGATGATGCGTGACAGCAGGTCGCGACCGAACTGGTCGGTGCCCAGCCAATGTGCCCAACTCGGCGCCTCGGTCATCGCCGCGAAATCGTTGGCCGTCGGGCTGTACGGCGCGATCAGTTCGGCGGAGAAGCCGGTCACCGCCATGATCAGCACGATCAGCATGCCGAATGCGCCGAGTGGCTCACGACGGCAGAAGTGCAGCGTGGCATGCCAGAACGAGCGCCGGAGCTCGATCTCGACATCCGATCGACGGCCGGAGACTGGCGATGTTGGCTGTGCACCGTGGTGGACATGTTGCGGTCTCCCCTCAGGCGAAGCGGATACGCGGATCGAGCCAGCCGTACAGCAGATCGACGACAAGGTTCGTCAGCACGAAGACGGTGACGGTCAGCATCACCAGGGCCTGGGTCAGCGTGTAGTCCTGGTTCTGCACCGCCTGCACGAACAGCCGGCCGATGCCGTTCAGGTTGAACACCTGCTCGGTCACCACCAGTCCGCCGATCAGGAACGCGAACTCGATGCCGATCACGGTGACGACGGGCAGCAGCGCGTTCTTCAGGGCGTGGCGGTTGATGATGATCTTCTCCAGCAGGCCCTTGGCGCGGGCGGTGCGGATATAGTCCTCGCGCAGCACCTCGAGCATGGCGGAGCGCGTCATGCGCATGCTGACCGCGGCATAGCGATAGCCGACGGTGACGGCCGGCAGGAACGCCATCGACAGGTTGCGGATCGGATCCTGCCAGATCGGCACGTATTCGATCGGCGGCATCCACGGCGTGCCGAAGACCGCATTGGTGACGTCGAGCACGAACAGGATGGAGATGATGCCCAGCCAGAACGACGGCGTGGCGATGCCGCCGATGGCGAGCGTGCGGACCACGACATCGGTCCAGGTGTTCTGCTTCAGCGCCGAGATCGTGCCGAGCGGGATCGCGATCGAGTATGGCAATCACCGTGGCGAGCAGTGCGATCTCGAGCGAGATCGGCAGCCGCGTGAGGATCTCCAGCGACACCGGCTTGCCGGACCACATCGAGATGCCGAAGTCGAAGTGGCAGAACCCCCAGACGAAGTCGAGGAACTGGATGATCAGCGGCCGGTCGAGGCCGATTCTCCGCATGGCAGAGCGGCGACGGCGCGTGGATCGAAATGCCGCCGCCGGAGCCAAGACGCACGACGCAGATGTCGCCGGGGATCAGGCGCATGAGCACGAACACCAGCGCCGCCGCGCCGAACAGCGTCGGGATCACCAGCAGAACGCGCTTTGCCACGTATTGGTACATCGCCTCTGTCCTACAGCCTACTCGTCGAGCCGCGCCGGTCGCCAGTGGCCCTCGTCCAGCCAGATATTGGACAGATCCTGGTTGATGAAGTGGCTGGGGCCGATCTTCCACCCATGCACATAGGACCGCTCGGGGATCATGCGGTACCACCACAGCATCGGAAACTCGCGCGCCTCGGTTTCGATCATGCGCGTCTCGTACTGTCGCATCAGCGCCCGCTGCTTGATCGAAGTCGGTCTCGCGCAGCATCTTCTCGTAGATTTCGACCTCCTCCGGGTCGCTGTAGCCGCCGTAGTTCCCCGCGAACTTCTCGCGCGGCAGATATTTCTGTGTGTCCAGCACGGGATTCACCACGCTGTTGCAGTTGGCCTCGACCACGACGTCGAAGTCTCCGGTGCGCATCGCCTGCAGCCACGGGCCGGTCGGCAGGACGCGCTGCGTCGCGGTCACGCCGATCTTGCTCCATTGATCGACCAGCCAGGTGCCGACGTATTTGTAAGGCTGATCGACGTTCCGGTTGAGCAGATCGATGCGCAGCCCCTCCTGCCCGGCTTCCTTCAGCAGACGCCGGGCCTCGGCGCGCGACTTCTCGATGTCGGGCCAGAATCCAGCCAGCTTCTCCAGTTCTTCCTTGGTCGCCGCCAGCGGCGAGCCGGGGAACACGATGCCCCCCACGGTGTGCACGTTGGCGATCTTCGACAGCGCCGGCGCGCCGTGCCACTGGTCGACGGCGAGCAGCAGCGCCCGGCGCACCCGCACATCGTCGAACGGCTTGCGCTTCTCATTGGGCGTGACGAGGTTGCCGCAGTTCCAGTCGTGGGTCTGCACCTTGACCTTGTCGCCGAGTTCCCGCTGAAGATCGTTGATCGCGGACTGGCGGCAGGCCGCGGAACTCCATCGCCGCGCGGCCGGAGCGGATCGCCTCCACCCGCACCACCTGCTTGTCGGCGAAGATGCCGACGAAGCCGTCGAGATAGGGCATGCCCGTTGTGGTAGTAGTCCGGATTCCGTTCGCCCTTGATCGACTGGCCGATGTCGTAGGCTGACGAACCTGAACGGGCCGGAGCCCATCACGTGCTGTTCGAACCAGTGCGGATCCTTGTCGAGGATCGCCTTCGGATAGATGAACGCAAAGGGATCTGCGAGCGACGGCAAGAAGGTCGTGGTGGCGAATTTCAGGCGGAACACCACGGTGGTCGGATCGGGCGATTCGACCGAATCCACCACCGACTACCAGTTCTGCCGCACGCTCAGCACCCCCGGCCGAGGGAAGACGATCTGCCTGCCAGCTTGCCGCCACGTCGGCGGCGGTCAGCGGCGAGCCGTCGTGGAATTTCACGCCGGTGCGGATCTTGAATGTGTAGGTCTTGCCGTCATCCGTCGGCTTCGGGATCGCGGTGCAGAGATCGCAGACGAAATTGGGTGGTATCCGATGGGTTCTCCGGATTGACCCGCATCAGCACGCTGTAGAACGGCGCCACCGCATGCAGCATGGCGAAGGTGCCCTCGCGGTGACCATCCAGGCTCGGCGGCGCATCCGCCGGGAATCATGTAGGTCAGGGTGCCGCCGCGCTTGGGCGTCGCCTCCTCCGTGCTGGCCGCCATGGCCGGTCCGGCTGCGATGACCGCACCGAACCAGGCAGTGAACAAAGCTGATCGCATGTTGCTGCCTCCCTTGGTACGTGTTCCTCGGTGGGACTGATGTCCAACTGTTGTTGGCCCTGCCTGCAATGCTGCAGACACGGGCGGAAGTGCGTCACTCGTCGAGCCAGATCGTCGCAAGGTCCTGGTTGATGTAGTGGCTCGGGCTGATCTTCCAGCCCTTCACATAGGACCGATACGGCACGATCCGGCTCCACCACGGCATCATGTACATGTGCGCCTGGGTGTCGAGCACATAGGTCTCGTACTCCCGCATCAGCGCGCGCTGCTTCGTCGGATCGGTCTCGTGCAGCAGCGCCTGGTAGAGGTCGATATCCTTCTGGTCCTCGTAGTTGCCGTAATTCTCGGTGTAGACCGAGTGCGGCAGGAATTTGCCCACGTCCATCAGCGGATTGACCAGGCCCTGGCAGTTGAAGTCCACCGTCACGTCGAATGCGTTGTTGCGCAGCGCGTCGAAGAACGGGCCGGTCGGCAGCACCTTCTGCGTCGCATGCACGCCGATCTTGCTCCACTCGTCGATCACCCAGGTGGCGATGTACTTGTAGGGCTGATCGACGTTGCGGTTCAGCAGCTCGAACGTCAGCCCCTCGGCGCCGGCCTCCTTCAGCAGACGCCTCGCCTCGGCACGCGACTTCTCGATGTCGGGCCAATAGCCGGCAAGCTTCTGCAACTCTTCCTTGGTCGCCGCCAGCGGCGAGCCGGGGAACACGATGCCGCCCACGGTGTGCACATTGGCGATCTTCGACAGCGCCTCCGCGCCGTGCCACTGGTCGATCGCCAGGATCAGCGCGCGACGGACGCGCACATCGTCGAACGGCTTCTTCTGGTGGTTCGGCGTGATCATGTTCACGCAGTTCCAGTCGCCGGTCTGCACGGCGATCTTGCCGCCGAGCTCCTTCACCAGCTGGTCGCGCGCCGATGGCGGCAGGCCGCGGAACTCCATCGCTGCGCGATCGCCGCGGATGGCGTCGATCCGCACCGACTGCTTGTCGGCGAAGATGCCGACGAAGCCGTCGAGATAGGGCAGGCCCTTCTGGTAGTAGTCCGGGTTGCGCACGCCCTTGATCGACTGGCCGATCTGGTATTCGGCAAACTTGAAGGGCCCGCTGCCCATGATGTTCTTCTCGTACCAGTGCGGGTCCTTTTCGAGGATCTCCTTCTTGTAGATCCAGGCGAACGGATCGGCGAGCGCCGGCAGGAACGCGCTGGTGGCAAATTTCAGGTGGAACACCACGGTCGACGGATCGGGCGCCTCCACCGTATCGACCATGACGAAATAGCTCTCGCGTGCGCTGGAGACACCTGGCCGCGGATGAATGATCTCCTGCCAGCTCGCCGCCACGTCGCCGGCGGTCGAGCGGCGAGCCATCGTGCCATTTCACACCGTCGCGGATCTTGAATGTCCAGGTCTTGCCGTCATCCGTCGGCTTCGGCATCTCGGTGCACAGATCGCACACGAAGTCGTCGGGCGATGACGGGTTCATCGGATTGATGCGGATCAGCACGCTGTAGAACGGCGCGGCCGCGTGCACCGTGGCGTAGGTGGTCTCGCGGTGGCCATCGAGCGTGGGCGGCGCATCGGCCGGGATCATGTAGGTCAGCGTGCCGCCGCGCTTCGGCGTCTTCGTCGGCCATGGCTGGCGCGGCGAGTGCCGTGCCGAGCAGGAGTGCCGTCAACACTGGTCGCATCGTTGGTTGCTTTCCTTTGGACGTCTAATTTTCACCGTCATGGCCGGGCTCGTCCCGGCCATGACGGTGAACGCTACTATCGCACCTCGCTGCACGCGACGAAATGGCCGGGCCGCAGTTCGCGCAGTTCCGGGCGCGCCTGCTTGCAGCCCGCTACCGCGATGGCGCAGCGCGGATGGAACACGCATCCGGATGGCGGATTGATCGGGCTCGGCACTTCGCCCTGCACCGGCCGGAAGCTGCGGTGCGTCTCCACCGACGGGTCCGGCACCGGCACCGCCGCAAGCAGCGCCTGGGTATACGGATGCAGCGGATTGCCGAACAGCTCGTCGCTGTCCGCCAGCTCGACGATGCGGCCGAGATACATCACCGCCACGCGCTGGCAGAGATGCCGCACCACCGACAGATCATGCGCGATGAACAGATAGGTCAGACCGAAGCGTTCCCGCAAATCCTCCAGCAGGTTCACCACCTGCGCCTGGATCGACACGTCGAGCGCCGACACCGCCTCGTCGCAGACGATGAATTCGGGGTTCAACGCCAGCGCCCGCGCAATGCCGACGCGCTGGCGCTGGCCGCCCGACATCTCGTGCGGATAACGGTCGGCAAAACGCGGATTGAGGCCGCAGACCGACAGCAGTTCGCGTACCCTCGCCGAGCGGCGTGCCGCGTCGGGTTCGAGCCCGTGCACCTTGATCGGTTCGCCGATGATGTCGCCGACCTTCATGCGCGGGTTGAGCGAGCTGTACGGGTCCTGGAAGATCACCTGGATCCGCCGGCGCAGCGCCAGCAGCTCCTTCCGCTCCATGCCGGCGATATCGACGCCGTCATACAGAATTTCGCCGGCGGTCGGGCGTTCGAGCCGCAGGATGCAGCGGCCGGTCGTGGTCTTGCCGCAGCCGCTCTCACCGACCAGGCCGAGCGTTTCGCCGCGACGCACGACGAAGTCGATGCCATCGACCGCCTTCACCTCGCCGACCACCCGACGCGAGACCAGCCCCTCGGTGACGGGGAAATGCATCCGTAGGCCCTTCACCTCCAGCAGCGGACGGGCCTCGCTCACGGCTGCGCTCATGCCGCCGCTCCTGTCTCGCGCCCGACAACGTGGCTCTGGAAGCAGGCGGCCAGATGCGCCGGCCCGCCGGCCGGTTCCAGCGGCGGCCGCGCGACCGCGCACGCTTCCACGGCGAAGCGGCAGCGCGGACGAAACGCGCAGCCGGCATCCAGCCGCGTCAGATCGGGCGGCTGCCCTTCGACCGGATCGAGCCGCTCCTGCCGCGGGCGATCGAGCCGCGGAACGGAGCGCAGCAATGCCATCGTGTAGGGATGCCGCGGATTATGATAAACGTCAGCCGCCGATCCGCTTTCCACCAGGCGCCCCGCGTACATCACGTTAACCCGGTTGGCATAGCGCGCGACCACGCCGAGATTGTGGGTGATGATGATCAGCGCGACGTTCAGCCGGCGCGTCAGGTCCTTCATCAGTTCGAGAATCTGCGCCTGAATAGTGACATCCAGCGCGGTGGTCGGTTCGTCGGCGATGATCAGCTTGGGATCGCAGGCCAGCGCGATCGCGATCATGATGCGCTGGCGCATGCCGCCGGAAAGCTGGTGCGGATATTGCTTCAGCCGGCGGGTCGCATCGGCGATGCCGACCAGGCCAAGCAGTTCCACCGCCCGCTTCTGCGCCGCCGCCCGATCCGCTCCGCGATGCTGCTCCAGCGTTTCGGTGATCTGCCGGCCGATCGTCAGCACCGGATTGAGCGAGGTCATCGGCTCCTGGAACACCATGCCGATCTCGCCGCCGCGGACTTCGCGCATCTCTGCATCCGACAACTGCATGATATCGCGGCCGGCAAACAGGATTTCGCCGTGCGTGATCCGTCCGGGAGGATCCGGAATCAGGCGCAGCACCGACAGCGCGCTGACCGACTTGCCGGACCCGCTTTCGCCGACGATCGCCACGGTTTCGCCCGGATCGACCGTGTAGGAGATGCCGTCGACAGCGCGCACCACTCCCGCACCGGTGCGGAACTCGGTGTGGAGGTCCTTCACTTCCAGGAGTGGTGCCAATACCCCTCCCCGACGCAGCCCCTGTGACGTGCGTTTGGTGTTGTTCTGTTCTTGGTCGCGGCGGCCTTGGTATCGACGGCGGCAGTGCAAGTCAACGCCGGTCGCTCGAAGCGATGCGCTCGCGGCGTGGCGCCGAGGCCCGTCAATAACGGGTGAAGTCAATCTTATATGACCCGTTTTTGCAGTCGGCGCGTTGGATCGAACGCTGCCGCTACGCGTTACGGTCTGAGCGGCGAATTGGCGACGGCATTCACCGCGCGGTGATCTTGTACGAACGCCGCGCACCAACGAAGGGAACACCATGCAGAGGAAGCTTGCCACCACCCTGGCACTGCTCGCGCTTGTCGGCACCGCGCCATTGCTGACTGCCTGCTACACGACCGCCGGCGCAGGCCAGGACCTCCAGGCGGCAGGGCATGGGCTCGAACGGTCGGCCGACAGGAACACGACCTATCGGCCCTGATCACCAACGAACACCAGGAGACAGAACATGGACAAGGATCGCGTGAAGGGCGCCGCCAAGGAGGCGAAGGGCTCGGTGAAGGAAGCCTGGGGCAAGGTCACCGGCGATGCCAAGACCGAAGCGGAAGGCAAGGCGGACAAGGCCGAGGGCAAGGTTCAGAACGCAGTCGGCGGCGTCAAGGACGCTGCGCGCGAGGCACGGGACAAGGTCACCGGCAAGGAGTGAGCCGTGTCCACCCTGCTGCTGATAATCCTGATCATCCTGCTGCTCGGCGCATTGCCGACCTGGCCGTATAGCGCCGACTGGGGTTACTACCCCAGCGGCGGCCTCGGCCTTGTGCTGTTGATTGTGATTGTCCTGCTGCTTGTCGGCAGAATATGAGCGGGGTGGCGGCCTGAACCTTCAGGCCGCCACCCTCTCCGCCCGCACATCCTTGATGTCGCGGAAGTGCAGCGTCGGGGCAAGTTCCGCCGCGCGCCGCATCATGAACACCGAGGTGGCCAGGAATACCGGATCGCCGTCCACGTCGTCGGCCATCGCACCGCGGTTATCCGCAATGAACTTCTGCAGCGCTGTGCGGTCTTCGGACGAAACCCAACGCGCCAGCGCATAGGGCGTAGCCTCGAACCCGATGCCGATGCCGTATTCGGCGGACAGCCGCGCGGCCAGCACGTCGAGCTGCAATGTGCCGACCACGCCGACCAGCGGCGCGGCGCCGTCCTGCGGGCGAAACAGCTGCACCACGCCCTCCTCGGCCAGCTCGGACAGTGCCTGGCGCAGCTTCTTCGCCTTCATCGCGTCATCCAATCGAACACGCCGGAGAATTTCCGGCGCGAAATACGGCACGCCCACGAAGTTGATGTCCTCGCCGTCGGTCAGCGTATCGCCGATACGCAGCGTGCCGTGGTTGGGGATGCCCACCACATCGCCGGCGAACGCCTCCTCGGCCAGTTCGCGCTCGCGGGCGAAGAAGAACTGCGGCGCGTGCAGCGGGATCGACTTCCCGGTGCGCACCTGCTTCAGCCGCATGCCGCGCGTCAGGCGCCCCGAGCAGACGCGCGCGAAGGCGATGCGGTCGCGATGGTTCGGATCCATGTTCGCCTGGATCTTGAACACCAGCGCGGTGAGGCCCGGTTCGCCGGCATCGACCGTGCGCGTGTCGGCCTTCTGCGCGCGCGGCGGCGGGCCGTATTCCGCCAGACCGTCGAGCAGGTCGCCGACGCCGATGCCCTTGATGGCGCTGCCGAAATAGACCGGCGTGAGATGGCCGTCGTTGAACGACGCGGGATCGAACTCCGGCAGCGCCGCGCGGATCAGGTCCACCTCGTCGGCCAGCGCCTGCATCCGGGCGTCAGACTGCGCAAGCTCCGCGGTCAGGTGCATCTGCCGCGAGCGCAGATCGTAGGTGCCGGCGAACTCGGCCGCGCGCCCCACCGGCCAGGTCACCGGCGCGGTGTCCAGCGCGAGCGTCGAGGCGATCTCGTCCAGCAGTTCGATCGGGTCGCGGCTCTCGCGGTCCATCTTGTTGATGAACGTCACGATCGGGATGTCGCGCAGGCGGCAGATCTCGAACAGTTTTCTGGTCCGTGCCTCGATGCCCTTGGCGGCGTCGATCACCATGACGGCGGAGTCCACCGCGGTCAGCGTGCGGTAGGTGTCCTCGGAGAAATCCTCGTGGCCGGGCGTGTCGAGCAGGTTGAACACGCAGCCGGCGTGCTCGAAGGTCATCACCGAGGTCACCACGGAGATGCCGCGGTCGCGCTCGATGCCCATCCAGTCGGAGCGGGTGCGGCGGCGCTCGCCTTTGGCGCGCACGTTGCCGGCAAGCTGGATGGCGCCGCCGGCACGCAGCAGGTGTTCGGTCAGCGTGGTCTTGCCGGCGTCGGGGTGCGAGATGATCGCGAAGGTGCGGCGGCGGGCGATCTCTGCGGCTGGGTCGGTTGTCATCGGAGCGGCCTCATGCGAAGCGCCGGGTGGCGGTGCACCCGGCGCATGCCGGCTGATATAGGGCCGCGCCAGCCCGCTTGCATCGGTCAGCGCGCCGAAATGAGCCGTTGAACCGCGTGGAGGTCCGCAACGATCGCGACGCAAAGCACCTGGATGGCCGGCGTGGGGGTCAGCAGGTCGGGCACCATCACCGGCATCATGCCTGCCGCGTGCGCCGCGCGAATCCCGTTGAACGAATCCTCCACCGCGAGGCAGCGCATGGGCGGGACGCCGATGGCCCGGGCAGCCTCGAGGAACAGGTCGGGATGTGGCTTGCCATACACAACATCGTCGCGCGTGACGACGACCGGTAGCCGGGCGCGCAGGCCCGAGCGGCCGAGATGCAGTTCCGCCGCGTGGCGGTTCGCCGAGGTGGCGACCGCCGCCGGCAGGCCGCGTTCCGCCAGAAAGTCCAACAGCTCCAGGGCGCCCGCCTTCAGGAGTATTCCCGCCGCAAGAAGCGCTTCCCGGTGTTCGGCATACAGCCGGTCACACTCGGAGAATGGAAAGCCGGGGCCGAGGTGGTCCTGCAGCATCTGATCGCATTCCCTGCCGGGTATGCCGATCAGCGAATGGCAGAAACTGTCGGTCACGGTGAATCCGACTGCGGCCACGGCTCGCTTGAGCGCGGTGTGGTACACCCACTCGGTGTCGTGCAGTGTCCCGTCCATGTCCAGGATCACAGCGTCCACGGGGTACGGCAGTGTCATGCGGGCATCATAGGGTCTGCGATGCGACAGGTGCATCCAGGCTGCAGGGCGCGGCCCCGGCAATAGTCACGATTTGTTATCCTTCCTGTGCGCATATGTGTGAATCCCCCACAAAATGTGCCGGCGACGTTCACCCATACCGAACGGATACTCCATGGCATTGACAATCGCTGCGGCATCGGCGGCCGCCCCTTTTCAGGCGAGCACCATGCTCCCCCCGAAGTCCCCGCCACCCGAACAGGTGGCTGCCGTCCCGCCAGTGGCGCAATCCTCCGCCGCCGCCGGCAGTGGATCGAAAGCCCAGCAGCAGGCGGCCTTGAACCAGATGCTGGTGAAATACACGCGCGACCAGGCTGAAGGCGCTGACGGTCGCACTTTGTCTGCCCTCGGCAAACAGATCATGACCGCGGCAAGGGCACTCGGCCAGAATGTCACGCCGCCACACGCTCCGGTGAATTCCGACGCAGGCTCGGCAACGTCGACAGCGGGTGCGGGGCCGACGATGGCGAGGATCGACCTGACAGCCTGATGACGCCACATGGCGGAATGCGGTCCGGTCGCGTCCGACGCATCGAGCCGGCCGCCAGCATGGTGGCTGACCGCGTGTGCATCGCCTGATCCGTCCGGGGGGTGCCGAACCGGGCGCGCCGGCGCCCGATCCTCGCGGACGGCTACTGCACCGTCGATTTCGGCGTCGGTACGATCCGGGTGATGACGTTCTTCTCGCGGTCCAGGCATTCGGGGATGCGGGGCGCAATCTTGGTCTTCCAGTAGTCGGTCTCGTAGACCGCCTTGTAGAGCGCCTCGCGCTGGGCTTCGCTGTCGAAGCGGCGGATCCAGACATAGTGGGTGTCGTCGGTCTCGCCGCGGAAGCTGCCGCAGATCACCATGCCCTTCGACACCTGGAAGGGGATGATCTCCTCCTCCATGATCTTCACAAATTCGTCCATCCTGCCGGGCC